>CAKUPC010000026.1 GCA_934675095.1 uncultured Bacteroidales bacterium
AATACTATGTGTACTTACACTTCCTGCACGTCCTTTTCTATATTGTGCTAATACTTCATCCAATAAGTAGCAATTAGCTTTTTTGCAAACTTTTAACCACATGGCATAATCATTATTCTTCTTGATATCAGCAATCTGAATCAATCCTATTGCATCTTTGTCGTACATAACGGTCAGGCATCCTGGCCAGCAAAATGCAAACATTCCCAACTTGCTGATATATTTTGGTCCTCCTATTACAATCCCCGTCTCTTGCGATTCATCATTTATCTCCTGATAACTAGTATAAGAAAACTTATAGCCATTCTCTGCCATAAACCTCAACTGGTGCTCGAGTTTCTCCGGCAGCCACAAATCATCAGAATCCAAGAATGCAATCCAGCGTCCCTTCGCACGACGCAGGGCATTATTACGAGTAACAGCCGCTCCAAAGTTCATAGGATTACACTCATATTTAATACGAGAATCCGCCTCAACAAAGGGCATAACGACCTCCGCCGTATCATCCTTGGAGCAGTCATCCTGGATAAGCAGTTCCCAATTCCAGTAGGTCTGAGCCAATACACTCTGAATAGTTTCACTTATAAATCCAGCACACGCCCAAGTTGGAGTTATGATGGACACTAGCCCGTAGTCTTGCATATGATTAATATTCAGTCATTATTCTATTGCCAGTTTCGCAAGTACCTCAGTAACAGCATTTCCTTTCTTACACGAATTTTCACTTGACTCATAGTGACACTACATCACCTCCAGTAATCGATTAGTCAGCAAAGTCTTGAATCAGACCATCCAAGCTTGGTGGAGCAAAATCCACACGACGAACCAGTGCATTGGCTTTCAATTGCATCAAAAGCGCCCTATCATTCTCAAGTTGTAATACTCTGTCAATCATCAACTCCAAACCATCTTCAAAAGGGACTATATAGCCACATTGTCCATCGTCCACAAATTCATGTGAATGCTTCCATTCTGTCACAATAACGGGAATGCCCGAAATATAGGCATCAACCACTGACCCTGGAAGCCCCTCTGTATAATAATGGGTCGGAAGAAGCATTACATCATATTGACTGAGAGTTTCGTAGATTTCTGAGGGCTGCAACACTCCTCTATATTCCACAAAATCGTACTTTTCTACATTTCCATTAAAGTAGAGTTTATCCTCATTAGCCTCTGGGCCGAAGAAAGTAATAGAGAACTTCGCCTGTAGTCCTTTCCTGACTATATATTCAGCCAAAGCAAAAACCCAATCAAGACCCTTCTGCCTCATAATACGAGCCATGAAGACTATTCTGAGCTTGTCTGACTCTGAATTGTGTGGATTGAAATCAAAGAATCGAAAATTAGGAAACCTGTCGATATTCCTGAAATGATAGTAATCTTCCAATTCTTTCTTCAACCTTTGAGTCTCAACATGAATACCAGCAATACGTTCAAGCATAAAACGATGCATCGGCATATGTGTCAGAAACTCACGCAGCCATCCGCCAACAACGAAATAATGAATCTTGAATCCAAATACCCTTGAGAATATATATATTATGGGAAACAATACCCTAAGATTATTCTGGGCAGGAAGATAAAACAAGCTCTTACAGCAGATTACCTGCAAAAACATCTTAAAGACAGAAAACTTATTCCTTTGAAAATCTTGTGTGTCAAAATACTCAACGGCATTTTCCCCCACCCGCTCTTTCACCAGGCGAAAAATGTCCCTTGTCTTCACGGTCTGCCCATCCAATTGATTCGTTTGATATCCGAAATATCCCAACACCAATATTTTTTTCATTCTCAATGTTTTATTACGTCTGCCATTACCGGTTTCATCTCCACCGAGCCGGGGCCGATGACAACAACTTGTGTTTAAACATTATTTATATATGCCTCCGTGGCCCATTCCCTATGTTTTATTATGCAAGGATTTCCAAACACAACAGAATGAGACGGGACATCAACATTGACAAAGCTGTTCGGCGCAATCAGGACATCATCACCAATGGTAATGTTGCCGACGATAGCCGCATTTATTCCTATCCATACTCGGCATCCAATTGTTGGCGTCCCCATATTAGCCCCACGATTTGTCTGACCGATGACAACCCCTTTGTGGATATTGCAATTATCGCCCAAACATGCTTTACTATTGATTGTTATGTTATAGGCATGTCCTATATACAAGCCCCCCCCGATTTGTCCGACGGAACTGATTTCCAGTCCCCTACGATTTGCCCATAGTCTGAATAGAACTTTATAAAAAAACCTCCCGAAAGTAGAGGCAGCACACGCAGATTTACGGTATAAAAAATGGAATATCCGTAAATACAACTCCGGATTCCCGCCGTAGCGTGTCATGTCAGCATTATATAGTTCACGGAATGTGCTCATGTTATTACAGTGTTTCCATCAAATCAACATACGCTTTAAGAAATGCAGTCTCGGTATTGCGTTCCAGACAAAGTTGGCGATTATGAATACCCATTCTATGTCTTTCTTCCGCAGTCAGAGCAATCATCTTCTTTATCGAATTCACAATGTCATCTACATTCTCGGGGTCAAACAAAAAACCGCTTTCACCGTCTTTTACGATATACGGGTTCTCATACACATCACTGCATAGTATGGGCAACCCGCACGACATTGCCTCGACAACAACATTTGGATACCCTTCGTATAGGCTTGGAAGGCAGAAAATATCCGCCTTGCGATATTCCTCCTCAATCTTCGGATTTGAGTCATGAAGTGTCAGATAGTCAGATATATTCAGTGAGTCATATTCTTTCGCTATTTCCGCATAATAGTCGGCATTATGTGTTTTGTCACCATACCAGTCGAAATGTACGCGCAGTCCTGAATCTTTTGCTTTACGCACAACTTTCAGATAAGCCAAAACATTCTTCTGCTGCGTGTAGCGGGCGACGGTAACAATGCGCAGAATTTCGTTCTCAAAGGGCTTCTCTGCCAGTGCAAAACGATTCACATCCACGAAATTGATTATAGGGTGAACCTTCTTTTGAAGAAACCGGAAGTTCTTTCTGATAAATTCGCCTTGGCTGTTGCTGTTTGGAACGACAGCGTCAGCCATTCTGTACAGATTGAACCTAATCTTATCTTCATTCGTGATTTTTATATTATTATTGCGCTCCGACACAATCAGTTTAGCCTTAAAGAAGACTTTTGCAAGGCACATCGTCTGATTGACTGAAGACAGATACGAAATCACGACATCCGCGTTATACTCCCGAACGTATTTTGCCGCCCTAAACACGCGAGTCCACTTGTTCCGAAGTTCAGGTACAAACTGATAATCTACTCCATTTTGTCGCAGAAAAGGCTCATAGAACTGATTCTTTACATATGTTATCAACCGGCATTCATAGCCAGCCCTTGTCAGCATCTCCGCCAAACCACAAATCTGTCGTTCTGCGCCGCCTGAGCCGAGGTTTTCTGTTATTAGAAGTATTCGTTTCATTATAGTCTTAAATAATCACCTAATTCTCTGTCCACTTCATCCGATGTCCACTTTCCCATTCCACTTGCCGGATAGAAGGTCAATTCACCAAAATAAATCTTCCCACCTACATTATAAAAATCAACTCGGAGGAAAGGCTCTCCTTTTGCGAGCTGCTCCGCCGACACCACCATATCCCGCAAGTTCGCCGGCAAAACAATCCCAGCGCTTGGGACAGGCGCAAAATCCGCTTCTCCGAAATCTAACAGTTTACCATCTGGAGAATAGTAATTGGCATGATGCTCTACAAATCGCCCAAAATCAACCTTAAAGAATCTGACCCTGCCATTGAAACAAAAGAATTTATAATCTTTCAATTCACGACCCCAGTCCCCTATCTTCTCTACAACGTCACTAGTAATTAGGAATTTCCCCCCCCCATCGATATTTCATCCAATGTCATCAAACCACCCAAATACTCATCATAATCCCGAGGCTCTATCTTCTCAAAGCCGCTGCCATCATAAAAAGTGATTTCGCCGAAATAAATATGCGCGTCTATATCATACAAGTCTATTCGTGCATGAATTAAGCCCACCGACAAGACCGAAGCCACTTTCAGCATTTCTTCCAGATTTTCTGGCTTAGGGAACTCATCATCCGGTCTTGGCGCCCCCCATCTGATTGCGACAGGATTCCATTTGACATCATAGTATGCAAATCTTTTGTCACCCGTTGACCGACCACTGGCAACCATAATCAAGACAGGAACACCATTAAAGCAATAGAATTTATAGTCCAGCAGTTCCGAAGAACCCGTGAAAGAATGCTCCACCATATATTTCTCTGCAATTATCTTTCTCGGAACACTCAAGTAGGGCTTCTCACGGTAGGTCTTTCCTGCATTAGAATGCATAGAAATTCTCAGTTTCTCAATTGCTTTGGCTTTATCAAACTTTTCCTTGTCCTTGCAGACAACCACTCCACAACCGCCACCACCATGAGTTGTCTTAAGCACGAACTGTTTTGGCAACGAATCCCATTCTATATCCTCGACATTATCCCATACCCCTAACGTCGGTATGATGTATTCCTTGCCGATTCTCTCAGTCACATAATCTTTAACAGCAAGTTTGTCCACCATTTTCGTGTATTCCGGCTTATATCCATAAACTTTCAGCCATTGTATTTTTTCCGTAAAGGTTTTGGGATTTTTCCAATTTATCCAATGCCCCAAATGGCAACGGTATCTAAGAGACAGATACAATTTATCCGGTAACCAGCCCAATAAATTCTTCACTATTGAGTCACAGAACATGGCTCTATCGGTGAACAACAAATTTTTTGCTCGTGATAATTTGCTCATAACAATCTATTTGAGACATTTGCATTCGCTAAAGCATACCCAAATACACTTGTGCTAACATATGTCATATCCGTATATGACATAGAAAACAAAGTCTTTGCGAAGAATATCAGCATAACCATTGCCAGTATTGTTTTTGCATCTGTATTAATTGCTCGTTTCAAAGTAGAATACAAATTTTTCCAATAAACCACAAAAACAGAGATGCCAAGTATTCCCTGATTTACAGCAAGTTCCAACCAATCGTTATGTGCGTAATTTTTGTATATCTCCAATGTCCCATTCGCCCCGCGACCAAATAGAAATTGCATAGGTGTCGCGTCGTTCACAAAATAATTCCAAAAATGCGAATATAAATCATCTCTACCACTGGAGTTCCCTTCCATAGTGTCTTCTATACGCTGCATCATATAGTCGCTGCTTGACATCTTGTAGAGAAAGAAATATACGACGACAACACATAAGGCAACGGAAAGAAAAACGAAAAGAAATCTGTATTTCCCCTTTGAATTCTTTATAGCCTGCCACATGAAATATGCTGAAGCGATGACTCCGATAGCAATTGCACCTCGTTTCATTCCCATCACGATGAATACCATGACAAATCCCAAAATCCCGAACTGCACCAGTGGCTTGGCTCTATAAACAACCAGCATGGGAATGTAAGCTAAAAACAAATAGCCAGAATTGTTCGTCACTTCCTCTGCGGATGAGCCCTTATCTAATAGCAGTTCCAATGCTTCACGCTGCATCCTAAAATAAGACAATACTATTGAAACTAGAAACACTACTCCCCACACTTTTAAACGGTCTGAAGTCAAATAACCTTTCCGAGATAAGTAATAGAAAGGATAAATTGGCAACATTGACAAATAAATGGATTTCAGATAGTTATACGATTGCACTGAGATGCCAGGAATTGGATACTTAACCGTTGACGGACTAAACATTATATACACTATGCCATATACAGTGAAAAGTGCCAGCAACAAATTAAGTCCCTTGAAATAGACTGGTTTGTCGGGCATCTGCATAACCTTTATGGCATATAGCATGGAAAACAATAAATTTATTGTCAATAAACTAACAGACAATACACCACCTTCAGGATAAACGATACCCTGAAGATAGTAAATAGTCCAAGTTATCAGGAACCAATCGCACCTATTGAGTTTTAGAAACTTTGGTGAATTCATTTCGCAAGTTATTTCCGCAAATCAAACATATAGAATCTACATGGTCAGCAGATGCCGCTGTGTCCCTCTTTTAGCAAAAACAAACAACAGACGCGGAAAATATTCTTAACAGACAGGTACCTCATTAGAAGAGATAATGAACAATATTCAGCAAGTCCAACTTCTATGAAATATTTTGCAATATCATAATTTTCACATCTGAATTTCCAATATGATTTAGACACACTTTTGTCTAGTAATTTTTGCAAACAACTGTATTTATTTACCACATTCACAATTATTGCATTGGCTAGTGCTATACTTCGCAGAGCATTGTCACTAAGCCTCACCTGGGACGAAGATTCTAAATTTTGACGGTATTCATACACCACTCTGTCGATGGCAACCACTTTTGATACATTATCCACTACCTGATAAAACAGCATAGCATCTTCGCCATTTGTCGCCTTTTCATAGGTTTCATAATCATAATTTTGCAATAATTCCTTACCAAAAAGACGGCTACACAAATTATGACCGAACTCGTCTGTCAGAAGGGACCTAAGCACAGATATTTTGTCTATTCCATAAGACAACTTGTTTTTCCATTGATATGACTTCCCTTTGGTGGGAATATATTCTATTACACCGGAAACAATATCCGCATCAGTTCTGACGGCTTCGAGATATAAAGCCTCCAGAGCCCCCTCGGCCAATGTATCATCACTGTCACAAAAAGTGATGTAGTCACCAGTAGCAGCCATATAGCCAGAACGTCTCGCTATCATCAGTCCATGGTTTTTATCATGCTCAACGATTTTGATGCGTTCATCACCTTCCGCATACTTTCTGACTATATCCATTGACTTGTCGGGACTACAATCGTTGACGACAACTATCTCAATGTCTTCCAAGGATTGGCTTTGTATTGACTCTATACATCGCCCGACATATTGCTCCACATTATAAATAGGGACACAGACACTTACCTTTGGCATCTTCAGTTATTTCACTATATTAAATAATTTGCGTCTTTCCTCTTTATTGAGTATCAGAAAAAGTACTACAGAAAACATTATGATTCCTACAGCCACTAATAGTCCTCCAAGTTGTATGAGGTTGTTGATTGGAACCCACGAGCTAAACAATCTTCCGCATATAAAGCACAAAAAGAATGAAATCGTAATCTTAAACGAAATTCGTAAGAAACTCGCTCTGCAATCCTTATAGATATTTCCAACGGCAACCGCATTTAGAACAAAACACTGAAGAAGTGAGAATATGGCACTGACAATAAGCACTGTCATTACACTGCCATGATTTGTAAACTCACACATTACAACCAATGACACGACACCAATAACACCAAGAAGTATGGTTCCAATTGCGGGAAATTTCACTTTGTTCCATGACCGATAGACAAAGGCCAAGATTCCTCCGGCAGCATAGTATGGAAGCACCAGCATTTTCATAAACAACCACCAGGAGTACTGCCCCATATCGTTTCCTAACCATACATCCAAAAGAACTGAGCCACAGCCAGATATTGTGCCGGCAAGAACAGCTGACAGACAACCGACAATCGTTGATTGTTCAACAAACAGCGACTTCACTTCACTATGATTCCCTTTGGCATATGCGATAAGAATCAAGGGACCGAAGAGAGAGCCTATTACGCTAACAATTACCGACACATAACTTCCGATCTCACTGACAGCACCCAATGCTCCGGATGCCTCCACACCCCAATAATGGTTTACTATGAGATTATCTGTTCTGTATAATAATGTGTCTCCGCATATCTGGATCAACACCCAAATTGACATCCCCATTATCGCGAACAAGACTACCTTGTCGAACAGAACTGGAGACATACGTACCTGAGAAGGCTTATATCTATAAAAAAAGCATACGCTCATCACCAATACAACACTCTCCGTGAGGAAGTTAGCAAGTCCTACAAGGGACACATCCACACGAATTGTCTCAAATAGAGCCACAACCAAGACAAGTTTGAATGACGTTCGGACAATCTTCATGACATTCATGAGATCTAGTCGGTTGATTGCGTATAACGTCACATTGAGCAGACTAGAAAAGAGCGAGACGATAAAACTCAGAATCGTGAAACCAAACAGAATCTGTGCGCTTACTAGCAATTCACTCGGCATCTGAAATAAGGCGTCAACTTTGAGCACAATACAAATTCCCAGAGGAACAACGAGGGTGCTGATTAACAGGACAACAACCATTGATGTTGAAATATCCTTGGAGGCCTCGTCATAATCACCTTTCTGTAGAGCGACACTGTAGAAGCGGGTGTAAGCATGGGTTAATGTTTGAGTTGCCACACTGATATACTGATTGATAATCAGTGCCAACGGCAATATTCCGTAGGCAGCCAGCCCCAAATTTTTTACCAAATATGGTGTATAGTATATCCCAACGACCACATTAGCAGCAAGAGCCAGTATATTCGAATAAAAGTTAATTCTCGTCTGTTTTGCGTTATCTTCCATCGTACACACAAACTTTCCCATAGGTTATCGCCAAACATCTGGTTCACAATGGTTTCCCATTGTCGTTAAACTTCGCATGAGTAAATTTTCTTTTGAGCAGAAGCTGTTATGTTTCAGAGGTTAAAATCGGAGGAAGTGGCAATAGAGATTCTGTCTGCCCCTCCTTCATTCAATAAAGGTCAAATTGGAGGCATAGTACCTACTTCAGCCCAGTCATGTGACCGGCAGCAAGGTTAAGTCCTACAGGTATTTCTCTGTTCTGGCTTCAGCAAGCTCTGCCTTATAATCGAAAGACAAGTCTTCCGGGCACTTGAAATCTGTTTCCAAGGCTCTTACCGACGATGAAACATAGTGCTCTTTATTCGACATCACTTGTTGTATTCCAGGACTATTTCGCGGCAGTACGCATCCACTTCCCCGTAGGCTATCGCCAGCCATCTGGTTTCCAGCGGTTCTTCCGTTGTCGTTAAACTTCGCTTGAGTAAATTCTCCTTTTGGCAGAAGAGGTTAGCTTTCAGCGGTTAAATTCGGCAAGGCAATTACAGTACCTCTGTCTGCCCGGTTTTCATTCCACGAAGGTCGCAATTGAAATCTCTCCGGAATTCCCGCTTGGCACGTTCCATGGCAGGATTCGACTTGTTCGACGGGAAAGACTGGGCGACGATGCGGGCTCTCACATCCACATTGCTCTCATGCCGGAAGATTCCCCGTTTTATTGTTTCCCTAAGTTGAGATATAGCGTGATGGACATCCACTCCTTTCAGTTCAACAAAGACTTCTGTCCAAGGCTCCACCGGCAAGCTGTCAGAGGTTAATTTTACAAGAATCAGCTTATCACATTTTTGTCCGTCAGCAATGATGTTTCCATCAACGGAATAGACGGCAGAAAGTTCGCCGGCTTCTGTTTTAAGCGCATAACGCTTGCCCTTTTCAGAGACAACGACCACGGAACGGGATTTCAGTTCCTGTTCCGGAGCATAACCTTGTGCGGACAGATTTTCATAAGTCGAACGCGCCACCATCTCAGCCATCTTCATTTCATCAATATTCCAACGAATTCAATGCATTGATTTTTTCGTCAACCCAATCAGACACGCCATCGAGTTCATTGCCGCTCAGCATAGGGATGTCTTTCTCCAATATGCTGCGGAACACCCCGTCTTCGCCGATGAAGTAGCCCGAAATAGAAGAAGACGGGAGGATGTAGGCTTCACTGATGATATCTCCACAATTTTTCCCGGTTTCACTGATTCTTGCTGCCAACATCAAAACATTGATTACGGACAAGATGTAAGGACTATGCGATGTTACAAACACCGAACTGCTTTCTGTACCGGACTTAATGGCTTTATTCAACGAGCCGACAATGCGCAGCAATACCAGACGCTGAGACTCCGGGAAAAGATTCTGTTCCGGTTCCTCTATGAAAAGCTTTGCAGACTGATATTCTGTCATACGTCTCACAGAATCAGCCGGCATATCTTCCATAAGACTGCGTTCAGTTATGGAGAGCGGAGCATTTTGGCCGACACGGCTTGTAATGTAGTCGGTCATAACATCCAGAGGCATTACCGACTGAACACCGCTTGACGCATAGAACGAAGGAGTCTCGGTGCCGTCGGCTCTCCTCACGACGTCCAGCCCGGATTTATTGACATAGCAGAAATCACCTGTAACTGAAAGTCGAAACGGATGTTCTGAAGTATATGGAGCCTTTGCCTCATTCCACTCATATATGAAATTGAACAGGACATCACGGTCGGTAGCTTTGTATGACCTGTCAACATTCTGTATCGCAGAGACGAGATTCCTTTCGCTTGGGATATAACACTGTTTACGGTTGTGCCTGAGTTTAGAGAAATCTTTTTTCCTCGTTATTTTGGGATTGCCATTGATTCCGGAATAGTCAATCACGACAGCGTCCCCATCATATGTTATGCACGTATCCGTTCTGAAATAATCATCATTCAGGCGATGAAACTGCTTCAGTTCTCTGACAAAGCGGTTATTATGAGTGTACTGACTTACGACATCTTCAGAAGAAACCATTATCCTTTTCTCCAACCAGCAGCAAAAGCTCAGCACTTTCATATAGCTGCTCTTTCCCGCACTTTGCCGTCCCACCAGCAACACCAAGGATGTGAGTTCTATTTTTGTCGAATCCGCAATCGGTCCGAATTGCTTTACCTGTAACGATGCCATAATGCAAACAATTTCTAGACTATCCCGCCTTTTTACAATAGTGCAAAGGTACGGAATTGTTCTATAGTTACAAATAAAAATCACAGGAACTCCACGAACTCGGGGGCGACCTCGACGGCGGCGACGAGGACGTTGGGGAGTTCGACGAGGAGGCGGCGGGTCCTGGAGCCGCGGATTGTCTGGAGACGGCCTTCGTAGCCGTCGAGGGGGCCGCCGATTATGCGCACGGGGCGGCCGCACAGGGACGCTGTCAGTTCCTCGGGACGGTAGAATTTCGGATTGGAGGAAGTGGAGACGGCACGGATGAAGCGGTTCATGTCATCGTCGGGCACGATGATGGGCTCGCAGTAGTCGCCGCCGGAGGCGTAGCGGTACTGGAGAGTCGGGGTGCGTCTTACGATGGGGTCGATGACGGAGCGGGAGGCATTGACGAACAGCAGGTCCGGCATCAGGGGGAAAAGCCTGCGCTCCTTCCTTCCGCGGGAAATGCAGAGTTTCCACGCCATGGGAGTGAACACCTCAAGGTGCTGCTCGGAAAGCTGTCTGTAGGCCGGCAGTTTGGCGTTGGACCGCTTCAGGTCACGCATCGCATACCAGCACACGTCATCGCATAGAGGATAGTCCTTCATCATGGTGAGTTTCGAGGTCAGGTTGCTATAGAGTGTAGGCTTCTAGTCCTGCAAGATTCAGCATTACGCTTTCAGTCAAGCAGTTACGAACATCCCGCTGAAAAGTTCGGGAGATATGTTCAGCGGCGGACATACCACCGCCCGAGCAGAAACGAATTGCGTTGTCCCTTGTGTTGTCCCTGCTGAAGAAACCAAACATACGGCGACAAAGTTATGAAGAAATGTGCAATATCAAAAATATATTGAAGGATTTGACAAAAATTGACCTAACTTTGTCGCCGGGTTATTTTTAAGAGGGTCGGGAAACGTATGTTCCGCCGATTCAAAAGAATGAATGAACTGATATGGGAACGACAAACGAGGATTTCAGGCTCAGGATATTCCTCACTCTCGCCGAGGAAGGCAGCTTCACGAGGACGGCGGCGCGGCTCGGCATCACCCAGCCGGGGGTCAGCCAGAACATCTCCGAACTTGAACGGATTTACGGACTGAAACTGTTCAGCCGCGAGAGGGGTGCGGTGTCGCTGACGAGAGAGGGGCGTGAGTTCCGGGAATATGCGCTCAGAATCGAGGGAGCCTACCACGACGCGGCGGCATTCGCCGAAAAGGGGGCGGATGTGTCCGAAAGTCAGGAATATATTGCCGTGGACATGGTGCGTGCCTTGCTTCCGGTGCTCCGCCGAATGAATCCGGGATTTGCCGAAGACATAGAGAGGCTGCTGACGGCGTATTGAGAAACACTTTGGCGCGATTTTGGCTGAATGTGTTTGGTTTTGTCTGCCGCATTCGGGAACATATCCGCAGGCACAAAATCACGATGTCACAAGACATTGACGGACAAGACATTGAGATGGCGTGGCATTAAGATGGCAGGGCATTGACGAGCATATATTTGATAAACAATACATTTATGAAACGGTTTTTACTTAGCATCGCGGTGCTTTTTGCCGCGACGGTCGCGTTCGGACAGGACTTTCAGCAGCTTCCGAACGACCCCCAGGTGCGCGTGGGCAAGCTCGACAACGGGATGACCTACTACATCAGGCACAACGACAAGCCGGCGCAGAGGGCGGAGTTCTACCTCGCCACCAACGTCGGAGCGATTCAGGAGACCCCGGATCAGGACGGTCTCGCGCATTTCCTTGAGCACATGTGCTTCAACGGCACGAAGAACTTCCCGGACAAGGCGCTTCTGGAGTACCTTCAGAGCATCGGAGCCGAATTCGGGGGCAACATCAACGCGGCGACGGGAGTCGAGGAGACGACCTATATGCTGAACAACATCCCCGTGACGCGCGAGGGCATCATAGACACCTGCCTTCTCGTGATGCACGACTACTCGCACTTCGTTACCTGCGACCCTGTCGAGATTGACAAGGAGAGGGGCGTAATCATCGAGGAGCGCCGTGCCCGCAGGACAGCCTCATGGAGGCTTCACGAGCAGTCGCTCCCCTACTACTACGGGGACAGCAAGTACGCCGGCTGCACCCTCATCGGAAGCCAGGAAAACCTTGAGACGTTCAAGCCGGAAAGCCTCACGAACTTCTACCACACATGGTACCGTCCTGACCTTCAGGCGCTTATCGTGGTGGGAGACATCGACGTGGATTCCATTGAGGCAAAGATTAAGACGACATTCGCGGACATCCCGGCGGCCGAGAACCCTAAGCCGAAGGACGTGATTAAGATTCCGGAGAACGAGAAGCCGCTCATAGGAGTGCTCACGGATCCGGAGTGCAGCTCAAGCTCGATTGAGGTTCTGTGGAGGAGCGAGGCCGACGACGAGGCCTACAACAGCACCGACATCGGTTTCCTCACCGACATGACCAAGACCCTTATTGCGCTGATTATGTCGGAGCGTTTCGACGCGATTACCAGCAAGCCAGGCGCGCCGTTCCTCGGAGCCGACCTCGGCGCGGGCAACCTCTGCGAGACCTGCCAGGCGACCTTCGGAGACGTGTCCTTCAAGGACGGAGAGTGGGAGACCGCGTTCAGGGCATTCCTCACGGAGGTCGAGAGAATGAGGCGCTACGGATTCTCGTCAGCGGAGCTCCAGAGGGCGAAGGACAATATACTCAGCTCGCTCGAGAAGGCCGTGGAGGCTGCGGACACCCGCAAGAACGCGGATTTCGTTCGTCCTCTCATCAACAATTTCTTCGACAATGACCCGTACATGACCCCGGAAGTCCGGTACGAGACGGCAAAGCAGCTGCTCGGACAGGTTCCGGACATGATTTTCGCCCTTGCGGCAAACGCGCTGGTGGACGGCAAGAGCATATCCATAGTATATAAGGCTCCGGCGAAGGAAGGCCTCGTGCACCCGACTCCGGAACAGCTTCAGGCCATCTTCGACGAGGTTGCCGCATCTGAAATCGAGGCTCCGGTCGAGGAGGAGGTTGCCAGCGAGTTCGTCGATCCCGCGACGCTCAAGGGCTCAAAGGTGAAGAAGACCTCCAAAGGAATATACGGCTCTACCGTGTGGACGCTCAAGAACGGCGCGAAGGTCGTCGTGCTCCCTACTGAGTACAAGAAAGACCAGATTCTCTTCACATGGTTCAAGAACGGAGGCAGGACGCTCATCGACGACGCCGACCTCCCGTCTTTCGAGGACAACATCTACGGTCTCTTCCAGCGCAACAGCGGAATCTCTAAGTTCAGTTCCAACGAGGCTTCCAAGATGCTCGCCGGCAAGAACCTCAGCGTCTCTTCGTACATATCCCAGATTCGTCACGGAATCACCGGCAGCACGACTCCGAAGGACCTTGAGACGGCTCTCCAGATTGCCTACCTGACCTACTGCGACCCGCGTTTCGACAACGAGGAGTACGAAGTCGGCATAGAGCAGATAAAGGCCGTGCTTCCTAATATTGTCAACCAGCCGAGCTTCAAGCTCCAGACGGAAATAGGAAGGGCGATATACGGGCCGGACTGCAGGCGCAACATAGAACTCAACGACGAGACTCTGGAAAAGGCTAACCTCGCGACAATAGAGAGGGTCTATCGCGGTCTGTTCAAGGACGCCGCCGGCCTCACCGCGGTGTTTGTCGGCAACATCGACCTCGAAGCCTTCAAGCCTCTATGCGAGAAGTACATAGGTTCCATCCCTAAGGGAAAGAAGGCGACGACATGGAGGGACAACAGCCCTAAGGTCGTGAAGGGAGAGGTGTTCAACCGCTTCAGCACGGATATGCAGACTCCTAAGAACACGGTGCTTCTGTTCTACACGGCATCTATTCCTTATTCAGTCAAGACCTCGACGATGCTCAAGGCCGCCGGCTACATCCTCGACATGATTTACATCGACACTCTCCGCGAGGAGGAGGGAGGAACCTACGGCGCACAGGCATCCATGAGCATGGCGGCGCAGCCTGAGGCGCAGGCACGCATTCAGGTCGTGTTTGAGACCAACCCTACGCAGTGCGAGAGGCTCATCGAGCTGGCCAAGGAAGGACTGCACAAGCTGGCATACGAGGGGCCTACCGAGGAGCAGATGACGCGCACCCTTGAGAATTTCAAGAAGGAGATTCCTGAGAAGAGGCTCAACAACAGCTACTGGCTCGGCAACCTTCTCACCAACGAGTACCGCGGGACGGACTACGACGCGGAGTATGAGGCTGCCGTCGGCGAGATTTCCGCCGAGAACATCAAGGCCGTGCTCCAGAGCGTGCTGGAACAGGGCAACTGCGTTGAAATCGTGATGTCGCCGGATAAAACCGCCGAGAGAGAATAGCGGGGCGCCTAAAAGACGGCCTGCGGCGTTGGACGGATTGATGAAATCCTCACAGCCATCAGGTTGCTGCGGTATTCATCCGCACCGTCCGCCTTGCATCCCATCCTTTTATGCATCCCCTCTTAACAACTGATTCAAACAGTTGTTTTCAAAAGCAAAGCCGCCACCTTTTCGGGTGGCGGCTTTTTTTATCTCAAGTAGGACTTGAAGAAATCCCAGACGAGGTCGCAGGTGGGAATGCAGCGGTCGGACCAGCTGTGGTCGCCGCCGATGACTTCATAGAGGAGCACATCGGCGGAGGGTCCGTTCCGGAAGGCCGGGAGGCCGCCGGAGAAGCGGTGGAGGAGAACTCTCTTGTGCTCGGCGGGGATTTCCGTGACGGTCTCGCCTACGCAGCGGTTGGCGGAGATGATGTGCGAGAGCGCGGCGGGAACGGAGAGATAGGCTCCCCAGCCTCCGCGGTTCTCCGGGTCGCCGCACCAATTGGAAACGGAGTCGTCGGTGCCGTGGACCTCCATGAACGGGACGGGACGGCGGTAGTCGGTGCTCATCGAGGTGAGCGTCAGGCCGGCTATCGAGGCGATGGCGGAGAAAGTCTCGGGATGCTCCGCGGCCATCTTGTAGCACATCTCCCCGCCGTTGGACATTCCGGTGAGAAATACATTGCGGCGGCTCACGCCATAGTGCTTCTGAAGATGTTTTATGAGGCGGCGGAGATAGGCCGTGTCGTCGATGCGGTAGCCCGCCTGGAAAGGATAGCCCACGTTCCAGCAGCTGTGTCCCGTGCCGTCCTCCGCGCCCTGAGGCCAGCAGACGGCAAAGCCATGGAGGTCGGCAAGTTCCATGAAGCGGAGACCGTCGCCAAGGGCATGGCCGCCGTAGCCGTGCAGGACGACGACGAGCGGCATCCCGTCAGTCAGCTCGGATTCTTTTGCCGCAGAACCGGTCACACCGGAAGCCACAGAAACAGAAGCCGCCTCCCCGGAATGCCCCGCCGGGCGATAAAAAAAGGCATCGCGAACGATGCCCTGATTCTTGAATGAGACTTTTTCGCAGCGTTCCTGCGGAGAAAGGACCTCCGCGCACTGCCAGCAGCCCGGCTTGCCGCAAAGCCCTACAGCCTTTCCGTCGCTGTCAAGCCCGATGGAGTTCAGCAGGTCGAGCTTCCCGTCATGGATGAGCTTCAGAATCAGCTCGCCGAACAGCGTGTTCTGCCATGCGAACCACGCGCGGGTGAAGTGCTCAGGGTTGTCCTTGTGGAAGGACTCGTGCATGAATCCGGTTCCTGCGTCGGTGTTGAGCAGCGTCACGATGCAGTTCCTGATTTCATTGTCGTCCGTCGAGGTGAACGCCCTCATCATTATGCTCATCGGCCAGATCATGTCATATCCGATGTGCGGCCCGCCGATTCCCTCGCCTGCGGTGCCCTTGAAGAAATAGGGGTTGCTGTCGCTCAGGACGAAACGGCGCGTGTTGCGATAGACCGGATCGTCACCCGCCACGTCACCGAGATAGGCAAGCGCGAGAAGGCTCGGGACATTCGCGTCGTCCATGAGATAGTGGTTGCCGAACCCATCGACCTCGAAGGCATATATATTTCCGAATTTCGGATGGCAGACAACCGCCTCCCTCTTCAGCGCGGTCTCCACCTCGTCGGCAAGCGCACGGCACTCCCCCGCCATCGCCGCGTCATGGTTCACGGTCTCAAGGATTTCGGCGGCCTTTCTGAGCGAGCTCACGGCAAAGAAGTTCGAAGGGACAAGGAACTCAAAGACAGTCGCGTCGTCGGAAGGGCGGAAAGACGAGGCTATGAGCCCGCACGGCTTCACCGGATTGCCCATTCCGTCGCAGCACTTGGTGTCGTATGGACGGTCGGTCACGCGCGTAAACACGTATGAGCCGTGCCCTTCCTTGCGCTGCTGTTCACGCAGAGTTGCGAGTATCGCCTTCATGCCCCCGATCCATTTGTCGCCGAAGATCGATGTATCGCCCGTGACTTTCCAGTACTCGTGCGCAAGGCGAATCGGGTAGCACTGCGAGTCAATCTCCCACTTCCGCTCGTGGTCGTTCGGATTCATAGCCGTGTTGTCCGTCGTCCAGCCGGTGCCTGTCGGGCCGTCGTTGAAGGCGTTGGCATAAGGGTCTATGGTAATGGAAAGAAACTGACGGTTTATGACGCCGGCAATCATCCTCCGCAGATGCTCGTCCCGGTCGGCGAACTGGACATAAGGCCAGACCTGGGCGCCGGAATCGCGCATCCACATGGCGTGGATGTCACCCGTATAGACAAAGGTGTCCGGATTGCCGTCCTTGTCATCGCGGTAATGAACCGTGGTGTCGAGCGTGTTCGGGAAGCAGTTGCGGAACATCCACGCGAGCTTCGGGTTTGTCAGCTGCGAGGTGACCTCGTCGATGACCTGCTCAATCTTTTCCGAGGTGAAGAGACGGTCTCCCTCCGCAGGGCGGCGCGACTCGAATGTCTGAGCCGATGCCGCGAGTGAGAGGCCGAGGGCAATTGCCGCCGTTGTCAGTAATTCCTTTTTCATCATCTTAACTTATTGTTTATTATATAAAACGTTCGATATGGTCTTACTCTTCGCGGGAGAATGAATACGGACGGTCGGAGAGTGCCGTGGAACGATGCGTGTCGGGCTTCGGGGACATCGTGAAATCAATCTTCGCTCCGCTGATGAGGTCGCCGTGGGTGAAATATGTCTTGGTATATGTCTTTCCGTTGAGTTTCAAAGACTTGATATAGAAGTTATCCCGGCCGTTGTTCTTCGCGTCAATCACAATCCTGTTGCCCGAAGGCAGGCTAATCGTAGCCTTGCTGAAGAGCGGAGTGCCAATCGCGTACTGGTCCGTGCCCGGGCAGACAGGATAGAAGCCGAGCGCGGAGAATACATACCACGCGGAAGTCTGGCCGTTGTCCTCGTCGCCGCAGTAGCCGTCGGGAGCGCTCGTGTAGAACTTGTCCATCACCTCGCGTATGCGCTTCTGGGCCTTCCACGGCTGCCCGCCCCAGTCGTAGAGGTAGAGCATATGCTGAATCGGCTGGTTTCCGTGGGCGTAGTTTCCCATGTTCATCACCTGCATCTCGCGGATTTCGTGGATGGTGAAGCCGTAGTAGCTGTCGTCGAAAATCGGGGGTACATCGAATATATTGTCGAGGTTCGCATTGAACGCATCCTCCCCTCCCATGAGCGCCATAAGCCCGGCAGGGTCGTGGAAAACGGACCACGTGTATTGCAGCGCGTTGCCCTCCGTGAAGTCGCCGCCCCATTTGTACGGGTTAAGCGGAAGGCTGAAGCTGCCGTCGGCACGGCGTCCGCACATGAGCGAAGCGTCGGAAAGATAGAGATTCCGATAGTTCAGAGCCCTTTCCTTATATATCCCTATCTCGTCGTCTGATTTTCCAAGAGCCTTTCCGAGCGTCCAGATGCACCAATCGTCGTAGGCATATTCCAGTGTCCTCGCGGCGCTCTCGTTGATTCCGACGTCGCAAGGGACATATCCCAGACGGTTGTATTCCTCCCAGCCCAGACGTCCGGTCGAGCCGACCTCAGGATGCACGGAATTAGCCCCGTGCTTCACGGCCTCCCACAGGGCCTCGATGTCATAGTCCCTCAGGCCTTTGATGTACGCGTCGGCGACGACCGAAGCCGAATTGTTGCCGACCATGCAGCCCCGGTGACCCGGACTCGCCCACTCGGGAAGGAACCCGCTCTCAAGCCATGCGTTCACAAGCCCCTCCTGCATCTTGACATTCTCGTCGGGATAGACAAGGTTCAGCAGCGGGAAAAGGCAGCGGAAGGTGTCCCAGAAGCCGGTGTCGGTGAACATATAGCCCGGACGGACCTCGCCGTTGTAGGGACTGTAATGAACGATGTTGCCATCGGCGTCGGTCTCCGAAAGGTTGCGCGGGAAAAGCACGGAGCGGTAGAGGCAGGAATAGAATGTACGGAGATTGTCGATGTCGTCGTCCTCGACGCGGATACGCCCGAGCACCTCGTTCCAGCGTGCCTTACTCTCGGCCGTGAGGCGGTCGAAATCGCCGTCGCCGAGTTCGGAGAGGTTGCGTTCCGCCTGTTCGAGGCTTATGAACGAAGACGCGACGCGAAGATTCACCTTCTGTCCGCGTGATGTCCTGAATCCCACGATTGCGCCGGAGTGCGATGAGCCGGTCTCAAGATTTCCGGAGATATGGCTGCCGTCGCTGACGGTGCTGATGCTCTCGAACGGAGTGTCCGAGACGATGACGAACCAGTTTCGGAAATTCTCCGGCACACCGCCGGAATTTTTGGTCGTATAGCCCACAATCATGTTCTTCTCCGGAATGACCTTCACCCAGGAACCATTGTCGAACGCATCCACGACAAGGTAGGACCGTTCGCGCTCAGGATAGGTCAGGCGGAAGGCGGCGGCGCGTTCCGTCGCGGTAAGCTCCGTGAGGACGTCGTGGTCGGCGAGATAGACGCTGTAATAGTACGGCTTCGCGGTCTCGGCCTTGTGGGAGAACCAGCTTGCACGGGCATCCTGGTCAAAGACTTCACCGCCGGTCACCGGCATCAGCGCAAACTGGCCGTAGTCATTTATCCACGGGCTCGGCTGGTGAGTCTGCTTGAAGCCGCGAATCCGGTCGTCGGTGTAGCTGTAGGTCCAGCCGTCGCCCATAGTCCCCGTCATCGGAGTCCAGAAGTTCATCCCCCACGGGCGCGCAATTGCAGGATAGGTGTTGCCGGTGGAAAAGCTGTGCTTGGACTGCGTTCCGACCAGGGTGCTCACATAATCCGCCGGGCTGTTCACAGGCTCTTGAGACACGGAGCACGTCGTCCCGAGAAAGGACAGCGCCGCCGCAGTAATGAATATTTTAAGAAAATTCAGTTTCATCTGAGAAGCTGTTAAAAATATGCAGTTACAATAATAAGACGATTCAAACGGGATTATTTACAATAAAAGATGGAGTGCAAGGCGCACGGTGGAGGCAAAACCGCAGCAACCTTATGGTTGTGAGGATTTTGACAAGACGAGCAACGCCGCAATCCGCTTTTTCCGGCATCAAGGAATGTCGATTTCGATGGGTTCGGAATAGTTCCACCGTCTGGTCCCGCTTCCCGCAGGCGTGTCATAGTTAATCCTCGCGGCCGCACGGATGAAGACCTTCTGGCCGGAAGGAATTGTCCCATTGGAACGAATCCGCACCGGCTTGCCGAGCTCGGTCTCGAACGCGGAGCCAGTGTAGGTCAGTTCGGAAGACCAGCGGGTGTCACGCGCACGGTAGCCAACCGAAGAGGAACGGCTCACAAACAGCTGGATGTCAGTGACATTCGCGTAGGCGTCCTTCCAGGTCTTGGTCGCCTCCATCGCAGCGGCAAGTTCCTCGCGGGTGGTGGCGCGTGTCACCTTGACATTCGCCGTGACCTTCCCCGCGCTCACTGTCGGAGAGCCGACAAATTCCACCTTCAGGAACGGCTGCACCTCGAAATTGACCTCCGTGCTGCCCTTGATGCGGGTGTTCACACTGGCATTCCTGACGACATTCCCGTCGCTGTCCTCAAGGACAATCGGAACGAACGGTCCATCGACGCGGATGTTATAGTCGGCCTCGAAGAGCTTTGTGTTGCGGAAAGTCCCGTCCGGACGGCAGTTGAAGTCCTGCGGGGTCACATTACCCTCCCAGCTGGTCTCAACAAGCCTCACGCGGATGCCCTCCGAACCCTGGTCCGTCAGCACCGGGTCTCCGGTCTTCACGTCCGTGACCTTGCCGTAGAGCGTCTCCTCCGGAGCGTCGTAGTTGTCAAGCTTGAAAAGCGAGCAGGAACTCAGCAGCAGTCCCCCGAGTGCCGCAGCAAGCATTATATTTCTCATATCAGACATAATTCGTTATCTATTAGGTTGTTGATCTATGTATGCACTCTTCGCCACCTCCCCGGAAGGAATCTCGAAATAGTAGTCCTTAGGAGTATATTTCAGCTCCATCTCGCGTGCCATCTGGAAGTTGGCGTCGAAGAAGTACTTTTTCGCCACCGTGCTGTAGAACGGATAGAGGCCGTGCAGACGGTAGCTGTCGCCGTTTCCGAAGCGGCTCGCGTCGCGCTTCTCGCCCCAGAAGCCGTCACGCCCCTCCGCGTGCTGCACCCTCCAGCGGCGGATGTCCCACTTGGACTTGTGCTCGAAAGCCAGCTCCTTGCGGCGCTCGCGGCGCACTTGGTCGCGGCTTGCCTCGTCGCCGGAAAGTCCTCCGGTCAGAAGGTCCGCCCCGGCGCGCTCCCGGATGTCATTGATTGCCTTGGTCGCCACGTCAAGCATATTGTCCCCCTCAACAGGAGAGGCGACTCCCTCGATTGAAAGCTCCACGCCAGCCTCGGCCGCCGCGAGAAGCACGTCGGCATAGCGCATGAGGATGAACGGCTGGGCGGACTTGCCTTCGCCGCGGATGTAGTTCGGATCCGGATTGAGGTACTTCCTCAGATAGAACCCGGAAAGGTTCGCTTCGTTGTCCTTCACGTCATAGAAAGGGCCGTTCGCACCCGCGGCGGTCATCTTCGTGTCGTCGTCAAGCGTCACGATTTCCTGTCCCGACTGGGCGCGCGGGCTCAGATAAAGGGTCTTCGGAGTGCCGGTGTATTGCGGCAGGTTCTGGTAGAAGTTCAGGGTCGCGCGGCTCCACGAGTAGTCGCTCCAGAGCGGTGACACAGGCGTGCTTCCGGTATAGACTCCGGCCCTGATCTCGATTTCCTGATTGCGGAACACGTCGCCCGGAAGAATCACGTATGCCCTCAGACGTGGCTCCGCGTTCTTGAAGAAATCCATCGTGGAGTCGAACATGAGGTAGTGCCCTTTCGTGTTGTCCTCCCCGTCGGTGACGCGGATTGTGCCGTCGGCATACCTGTCAAACCCGTCGAAAAGCTCGACGAAATCGAGCGAAGGGCAGCTGCCGGAGCAGAGCGGGTCGCGGAATATGAAAGGCGAGCTGTAGGCGTCAAGTCCGTGGGTGAGAGAAGGATAGAGATATTCCTTCACCAGAATGTTCTCCGGACTCGAAAGGTCGCTGAACATATCCACCATATTCTGATACATCGCCTCCTTGTCTCCGGCCGCCCATTTTTTCTTATAGAGGGAATATCTCCCCGACTCCATCACCTCCCGTGCAGCCTTGTAGGCTTCGGAAAAATAGCGGATGTAAGCGTCGCGGTAGGTATCCTGCGAAAATCCAATCACACGAACCTCCGTCTTGTCACCGAAACCGGTAAGGCGCCCTGTGACCGTCTCGTTGTACTTAGCGACCGAGCCGGCATAGAGCATGGCCTCGGCCTTGAACGCGAGGGCGGCATACTTGTTCGGTAGCCCGCTCATGAGCGAAGTCGCCGGCAGCAATGAAACCGCGGTGTCGAAATCCTTGCAAATCCAGTCCCAAGTCTCCTCCTCGGAAGCGCGGGGAGCCTCAAGTTTGTCGGAGGAATTTGGATATGCAATCGTATGCGTCACAAGCGGAATGCCTCCGAAGCGGCGTGCCATCTGATAGAAGACGTATGCGCGGACGAAATATCCCTGTCCCATGAAGAAGTCATATTCCGCGTCGGTGAAGTTCGACCTGTAGGAAGGAAGCGACTCGATGAGGTGGTTCGCGTCGTGTATGAGTTCAAACGCATTGCTCCAGCACGGGTTCTCCTCGCCCTGAAAGGTACGGAAGACATCGTCGCGGTTCATGGCCTCTCCGCTTCCGTCAATTCCGAGCGTCCCGAGCCATCCGTTGAAATTGAAGCCCCACGCCGCCATATACTTGAAATCCTCGAAAGGCATGTGTGAATAGAGCGTCGCCATATAAATGGACATTCCCTTAGGCGAACCCATCATATCGTCGTCGGAAACTATGTTCTTCGGGGTTATGTCCATATTGCAGGAACATACGAGAAGAACGGACATTATCGCTGTAAATATCTTTTTCATAACATCTTAGAATGACAGGTTCATACCGAGGGAAACGGTTTTGTTCAGAGGGTACATCCTTCCGTAGTCGGAGTCCGGATGTTCAGGATCGACATACTTTATCCCCGTGAGAGTCAGAAGGTTATATGCGTTCACGAACACTCTCAGGCCGAAGGACGACTTGCGGAGCTTAGGAATCGTGTAGCCGAGTTCGATGCTCTTGAGACGGAGATATGAAGTGCTGACGCGGTTGAACGAGGAGTTCTTCTCCGGAGAGTGGCCTGTGAAGGCATAGTGTCCGGAAGTCCACTGGAGGGTCTGGTCGAACGGGTCGGTGTAGTCGCCGACAGGGTGCCAGCGGTCGAGGAACTGCTCAAGCGCGCCGCCTCCGTTCGAGCCCCAGATGGAGTAGAGCGGCTCGTCATACATATAGGAGCCGAGCGCCGAACCCTGAAGCAGCATGCTGAAATCCAGCCCTTTCCACGCGCAGTTGAACGAGAGGGAGTAGTTCATCCACGGAGTCTGGTCGTAGGCGTACGGATGCGCGTCCAGACCGTTTATCTCGCCGTCGCCGTTCCAGTCGAGGTACTTGTAGTCGCCAGGAAGGGTGTCGTTCTCCTTGTAGATGTCGTAGTTCCAGATGTCCTCCCAGGACTCGTAGCGCCCCGCCGACTCATAGCCGAACTGGATGCCCTGATAGCGGTTGGTGAGGTTGTCGTTGCGCCAGCGGTCGTAGGAGTTGCCGTAAGGCCCCTGCCCGTAGGCCTTGAGGTTCTGGCGGCGGGTGATGGTGACGATTCCTGTGAGACCATAGCTGAAGTCACCGACCTTGTGGCGGTGCGAAAGTTCAAGCTCAAGGCCGAGGTTCCTGTCGCTGTTGAGGTTCTCCACCGGAGCGGATGCGCCGACGACAGTCGGCAGCGAGGAGGTGTTCTGCCCGAACACGCCGTCGCGGCTGCGCTGGAAATAGTCGAAACTGATGCCGAGCATACCGTTCCATGCCTCGAAATCGACGCCGATGTTGAATGTCCTGGACTTGAGCCAGGTTATGTTTGTGTTCGGGAGCGGAGAAGTGGTCACGCCATAGACCATCTCCCCGTCAATCAGGTAGGCCGGGGCATAGCCGCTGTAGTAGCCCTTCTCTCCGTCATTTCCGGTAGCCGGATAGACATAGCCGGAAATCCATTCGTAGTTCAGGTCGCTGTCATCTCCGAGCGAGCCGTAGCTTGCCCTTATCTTGAACTGGTTGATGAACGACAAAGCGCCGCAGCTCTTGAAGAAAGGCTCCTCCGAGATGCGCCAGCCCACGGAAGCGGAAGGGAAGAATCCCCATTGGTGTCCCGGGGCGAACTTTGACGAGCCGTCGTAGCGGAACTGGGCCTCGAAGAGATAGCGGTTGTCGAAGGCGTAGTTAACGCGGCCGATAAGCGCCTGATAGGCAAGGTTATAGAAAGAGCCTATATTGCTGTTTATATCGACGAAGGTCGATTGTGTCTTGTCCTTGAGGGCGGTGAGGTACGGGGAGCTGAAGGCGAGGTCGCCTATGAGATAGTAGTTGTCTCCGCGGCGCTTCTGAGCCTCATAGCCGAAGGTCGCTCCCACGTCGTGCCTGTCCGCGAAGGTGCGGTTGTAGTTGAGAAGAATCTGCCCGAGAGCCTGCCACTTGGTGTAGTTCTCGCGGGTAAGGCGGTCGGAGTGGTCGGAGAACTCCTTGGCGACATACTCGCCCGTCAGCTCGTCCTGCGCGTAGAGGTTGTAGGACTTGCGGAAGAACTCGTTGTCGTCGTAGCGGAAGTCGTAGCTCGCCATTCCCTTGAGCGACAGCCCCTTGAGGACATCGGTAAGGGTTCCGAAATCATATTCGAGCGACGCCGACGACTGGAACTGCTTCTCGCGGTAGTCCTTGTAGCCGGAGACCGAACGGGTCATCATCGCCACGGTGTTCTGCATGAGGTCAAGCCCCTCGTAGTTGAGCATGGTCTGCGCGTCATCGGCGTATGCCGGGAAGAGCACGCCCTGCTTCCAGAGGTTGCGTATGAGGGAAACCGCGTCCGAGTCGGGAGTGCTGCGGTTGTCGGCTATCCCGCTGATGTTGAGGTTGAACTTCAGTCCCCGGGCAAGCTCCGCGTCGATGTTCGAGCGGATGTTGTACTTGGAGTAGTTGAGGTCGCGGGAGCGGAAGAATCCCTCCTGATAGAGGTAGCCCATGCTCACATAGTACTGCCACTTCTCGTTTCCTCCGGAAATGCTCACGTCGTGCTGTGTCTGAGGGGACATATCCGAAAACACGAGCGAGTTCCAGTCGGCGGCCTTGCGGGTGCCGTCCGCATACTGGTTCATGAAATCCTTCGTGAAGGTTATGGAGCCGCTTCCGTCGGACTTGTTCAGAGCCATCTCGTTGTAGAGGGTCATCGCCCCCTGCGCGTCCGCGAGCCTCGGCATGGTCGCGGGCATCTGGAAGGTGAACGAGCCGTTATACTGCACGGCGGCCTTGCCTTCCGAGCCCTTCTTCGTGGTCACGAGCACGACTCCGTTTCCGCCGCGCACTCCGTAAATCGCCGCCGAAGCGTCCTTGAGCACTGAGACGTTCTCGATGTCATTGGCGTTCAGCCTCTGGAAATCCTCGGTCGAACGGGGAACGCCGTCGATGACGATGAGCGGTTCGCCGAGTCCCCGGATGTCCATGCTGTTGTTGTATGTTCCCGGCTCGGCCGACTTCTGCCACACGCGCACGCCCGGCACACGGCCGGTGAGCATATTCTGAGGGTTCTCGTTCTTTGTCTTAATCATGTTCTCGCCGTCCACGCCGGACACGGCTCCGGTGAGCGAGCCGCGCTTCTGCGTGCCGTAGCCGACCACGACCACAGACTCAAGCCAGGTGTTGTCGGCCGCCATCACGACATTGATGACCTGCCGTCCGCCCACTTTCTCGTCTTTCGTGGCGAATCCGAGGAAGGAGAACTCCAGCACGGCGTCGGCCCCCGCCTGAATCTCATATTTTCCGTCCATGTCCGTCGCGACTCCGGTCTTCGAGCCCTTCACCATGACGTTTGCCCCGAACACCGGCTGCGCCGACTCATCGACGACCGTTCCGCTCACCGTAATTGTCTGGGCGTCAAGCCCGACCGCAGCGAGGAGGAAAACCGCGATTATCAGTATCTTTTTCATCTTTCTGTATTATTAAATCCTATCGAAAAAAACATTCTGTCACAACTAAAAACATTCTGTCA
>CAKUPC010000027.1 GCA_934675095.1 uncultured Bacteroidales bacterium
GCACGCGGCATTTCAGACCCATGGCCCCGCTCTTGCTCATCCTTCCGTCGTCTCCGTAGGAAGCCTTCCACGGGAGGGCTGTCGCCGCCTCGTCGAGCAGGCTGACTATGTAATCCACTGTCTCGGCGAATGTCGCCCTCGGGTAGCTGAAAGTCTCGTTCACATCGACGGCGTGGTCGAGCAGAGGAACGCCTCCCACATATCTGAGCAGTTCCGAATATGCGAGCGCGATTATCATCCTGGCCTCCGCCGCCCTCTGGCGCTTCATCCCGTCCGTCATGTCGGGGATGCGGCCGACATTCTCGATGAATGTCCATGCGTAGCTGATTGCGTAGTATTCGTATTCCTGCCCGAACCTGTAGGCCTCCGTCCCCGCGTAGAGCGACGAAACAGAAGAACTCAGCGCCCCGTTGTAGTAGAGGTTGTTAGGACCGTCGCTCTCGTTGGCGCGGTAGGAATGGTGCAGGTCCGTAAGTGCCTCAAGCACATTGACTCCGAGTTTGTCTCCCGCGCGCCTGGGGCTCTGCGCATTGTCCGTCGGAAGCCCGTAGGGGAGGTAGGTATATGCCTTCGTCAGCACCTTTTCCGCATTGACGGCGGAGTTGAACATAGTGTCTATGTCCGCTCCGGAACTCTCCGGCCTGTCGCCGAGGAACTTGTCCCCGAACTTGATTTCGGAGCAGGACACGAGGCAGAGAAGCGCCGCGGCTGATATATATAAATGTATATGTCTCATCATTAAGTGATTTTTATTGGAGGAATCCCGTTTCGTCAGAACGTTATGTTGAGTCCGAAGCTGTAGATCTTCACAAGCGGGTAGTCGCTGGTGTTGCTCGGCACCGCCTCCGGATCCATGAACTTGAGCGGAGTGAACGTCAGCAGGTTATAGCCCGTGAGCGAGAGGGCGAGGGACTTGATTCCCACGGCCTTCAGCGGTCTCGTGTCCGCGAACGTGTAGCTGAGGGCGAGGGACTTCAACCGGAAGTAGGATGCGTCCTTGAGCCAGAGCGTGGAGTCCTCGGCGTTCCACGACTCCGATGTCTTGGATGCGCGGGGGAGCGTTCCTCCCTGATTTTCCTCGCTCCAGCAGTCTTCGTAGAAGTATTTGAGCAGGCCTCGTCCTCCGGCGTTCGTGAACGGGATTCTGTAGGTTCCCGCAGCGAGAAGACGGTTCACGTGCGTCGCTCCGGTCCACTGCATCGAGAGGTTGAAGCCACGGTAGCCGAGGCCGCAGTTGAGTCCGAAGACATATTCCGGACGGGTGGACCAGCCTGTGACAATCCTGTCGTTTGAATCCACGATGCCGTCTCCGTTGATGTCGGCGTACATCGCGTCGCCCGGCCGCACGTTGAAGCTCGGCTGCGGAAGTTCCGGGTTCAGAATGAGGTTGCCGTCCGCGTCGCTGACAAAGTCGCTGTACTGATAGATGCGCTCGAAGCGGTAGAGGAGGTAGCGTCCGGTCGGGCCGCCGGTAAAGTTCTGATAGTCATACTGGCTGCGCACCTCGTCCTGATAGATGATTTTGTTCCTGGCGAACGAAACCGTTCCGTTCAGGTTGTAGCGGAATCCGTTCCGCAGCGTGTCCTTCCAGCCGAGCGCAATCTCGTAGCCGTGGTTATCCACGATTCCGATGTTCATCGCCGGAAGGGTCTTCGCTATGACGGAAGGCACCGTGTTCGGCGTGATGAGTATGCCCGTCCTGTGCTCGAAGAACCAGTCGAAAGAGAGGCTGAGCCGTGTGCCGAAGAGCTCCGAGTCGAAGCCGTAGTTCTGCTTGTCGGCCGTCTCCCAAGTCACTCCGGGGTTTCCGGCGGTGCTGCGGGCGTAGGCCTCCTGACCGTTGGCGTTATCGACTCCGAAGCTGTAGGAGCCGCTCTGGGCCCATGTCTCCGGCATATAGAGGAATCGCGTGGAGCTTATGTCGTTTCCGACGCGGCCGTATGAGGCGCGAATCTTCAGGTAGTCGAGAAAGCGGACCTTCTTCATGAACTTCTCCCCGGTCACCACCCAGCCTACAGAGGCTGACGGGAACAGTCCGTAGCGCGTCTTGCCCGGAGCGAAGTTCTCGGAGCCGTTGTAGCCGAGGTTCACGTCGAGGTAGTACCGGTCGGCGTAGCTGTAGGTCGCGCGCGCGACGTAGCCGATGTAGCTGCGGGGGATGTAGGTGAAGGTGGAAGGGTAGTAGTTGCGGGACTGGTTGTAGAGCACCATCGCCGACACCTTGTGAGCGTCCGCCGGGCCGAAGTTCCTCTTCCAGTCGAGCTTCCCCTCTATGTACCAGTTCCTTCCGCGTCCGTAGTCCTCGCCGTAGCTGAGAGGGTAGCTGCTGCCCTCCTGGACATAGACTATGGTCTTGTCGTAGTCAGGGTCGGTCATCTTCTTGGTCTTGTCCTCAAGATAGGATCTGTAGTAGGCCACCTGATGCTCCGCGCCCCAGGACTGGCGCTTCTTGACGAGACTGAACTTGTTGTCGTATGAGCCCTTAATCGAGAAGGAAAGTCCCTTCGTCACCATATCGAGGTTCTGGACAATCTCCGCATCGACGTTGAGCGTCGCGTTGTAGTCCTTGTGGTAGCCGTAGCCGAAGAAGCAGGAATATGAGTCACGCAGCTCTATGTCCGTGGGTATGAATCCTTTCGGGATTATGGTGCGGACTCCGTCGATGAATCCCGGACCGCTGAGAGGGTTCGCCCAGACCGTCGCATAGACCCACGGGTTTCCGAGGGACTCGACGACGGAGTACGGTTCCTGCGACTGTCCGATGTAGCCTCCGATGTTGAGCTTGAGCTTCGTCGTGCCGGTGAGCTTCACATCGACGTTCGCGCGGTAGTTGTAGCGGTTGTAGGAGTAGTTGTTGTTATACGGAAGCTCGTCCAGCTGCTTGAGGATACCGTTCTGGTAGAGATAGCCCATCGACACGAAATAGTTCACGTCCTTGTTGCCTCCGGATATGTTCACGTTGTTCTTGGACTGGAGGAAGACGTCGTTGCACATCATCTTCGTCCAGTTCATGTTCGGGTACATTATGGGGTCGGAGCCTGTCCTGTAGGCCTCGATTGCCTCGCGGGAGAAGAGCCTTGACGGGTCGGTGACTCCGTCGTTGTGCATCTTCCGGTTCCAGAAGTTCGCATATTCGTAGCTGCCCACCTGCTCGACGAGACTTATCGGCCGCTGAACTCCGGTGTTGGAGCTGACGCTGATGCTCATCCGGCCTTCCTTTCCGCGCCTTGTGGTGATGAGAATCACGCCGTTCGCGCCCCTCACTCCGAAGACCGCCGTGGAGGCAGCGTCCTTGAGGACGGACATATTCTCGATTTCGTTAGGGTCTATCTGCGAGAATTCCCTCTCCACGCCATCAACCAGCACGAGAGGCTTTGACAGTTCCGTTGAGAGCGAGCCTGTTCCTCGGATGTAGATTGCCGCCGCGTCCTTTCCCGGCTGACCGGATGTCTGGACTGTCGAAACTCCCGGAACGGCACCGGCGAGAACGTTCGAGATGCTTGACACCGGCGCTTCCACGAGCTTCTTCGTATCGACCACCGAAAGCGCTCCCGTGATGGTCGCCTTGGTCTGCGTGCCGTAGCCGATGACAACGACTTCGTCGAGCCGGCTTGTCTCGTTCTGCATCGTGACGTTGAGCACGGCGCGTCCGTTCACCGCCACTTCCTGAGTGGCATAGCTAAGCGCCGAGAACACGAGCACCGCGTCCTGAGCCTTGATGTCCATGCTCCAGTTTCCGTCGATGTCGGCGATGACTCCGTCCTGCGTCCCCTTGAGCATCACGTATGCTCCGACGACCGGCTCACCGGCGCTGTCAGTGACCTTGCCCTTTACGGAAAGTGGCTTTTGGGGCTTCTGTGAGGCCGTTTCAGGCTCGTTGGGGGCAGGAATATTGTCCTTGTGAAGCAGAATCTGCCTTCCTGACAGTCTGTAATTGATGCCTTCCGGAAGAATCTTTCCGAGCACATCCTTTATGTCAGCGTCCTTCACGTCGATGCTGACCTTCGTTCTGTCGGATGCGACATCTTCTTGATAGACAAAGATGTAGTCGGAGACCGCCTCAATCTTTTCAAGCATCTGCACAAGCGGGACGTCAGTCGCCGTCAGAGTGATGCGCTGGGGCAGCTGCGTTTCGGGAACGGCCTCTGCCGCCGCCCTTGTCTCTCCCAGGAACAGAACCGCCGTCAGCGCAGCCGCGACGAGCGGAATTTTCATCAGTGAGATTTTAGTCATTAGTATAATTTGTCTGTGATTCTTTGTTTCAGAAGTTTGAACCCTGTCTGCGATTTTCTCATTTCATCGTGACGCGATACTCGTTGTCGGATATTTTCTCGAAGTTCACGGGAGCGAGGAATTCGAGGTTCACGAGAGCCGTATCGACCCTCGTCCGCAGGTCAAGCTTGCCCGTGATCGGGTAGGCATCCTCCGGCAGTCCGTCGTGGCGGATGCTGATGCCGTAGTAGTCCTGAATCTTCAGGATGACCTGTTCCACAGGAAGTTTTTCGAATTTAAGGTAGCCGTTTATCCAGGAGGTGTAGTCCTCGGTGGCGACCTGTGCGATGTTTCCCGAGCCGTCCGACGGGTTTCTTGAGAACCGCTGTCCCGGCACGAGCCTGTAGCTCAGAGGTTCCTCGCCTGTCTGCGAATCGACCTGCACCGAACCGCGCACAAGCACGACCGAGTGTTCATCTCCCTTGCTGTTGACGTCGAACTCGGTTCCGAGGACACGCACGGCGATTTTGTCGGTCTCGACTATGAACGGACGCCTTTCGTCCCGGGTGACATCGAAATATGCCTCCCCGTCAAGCCTGACGCGCCTTTCGTTTTTCTTGTAGTTGATTATCTCCAGTTTTGAACCGGCATTGAGGCAGACCCTCGTGCCGTCGGAGAGTATGGATTCCGTGATGAGACCCGCCGGTGCGCTGAGAGTCTCAACCGCGAGGGGAGTGTCCGCTTCATGCTGCCTGAAGCCGAAGAAAACTCCGGCTGCGACAGCGGCGGCCACGGCCACTGCTCCGGCGACACGCATGAAGATGACGCCGCGCCTTTTCCTGCTCCTTTCGTTTTGAGAAGTCTTGTCTCCCTCGGCATCTCCGTTGAAAATCAGGGCATTGCAGAGACTGCGGTATGCTATCAACTCCTTTCTGTTCCCTTCGTTTTCCTCCGCCCAATGCAGGACTTCAAGACGCTCCTCGTCCGAAGCGTCCCCGTTCAGATATTTTTCCAATAATTCTTTATTCATAGTTCTGCGCATTCATCATAATAGTGTACGCAAAACATGATTCCCCTATGACGCGGGAAAAATTTTTTGATTTGTTTGGGAAATGTATTCGCTGTCCTACCCGACAAGATTGGAATATGGCGTCACCTTTCCTATCCGACAAGATGATAGAGGTTGAAGAACAGCAGCATAGGTAGATAGTCCCCGAGGCTCACGCGGAGTTCCTTCAGAGCCTTGGAGATGTGGTATTCGACGGTTTTCTCGGAAATTCCCAGCTCCGCGGCTATTTCCCTGTTGGTCAATCCCTCGAAGCGGCTGAGGCGGAAAATTGTCTCGGTGCGTTCCCCGAGCAGTTTCAGCGTCTCGTCGATGATTTCCCTGATGTCAGCCTGATAGAGCCTTGAAGGGTCGCACTCGTTAAGGGAGCTGAGCCGCAGCTGAATCTCGCGGTCGCGGTCCGAGCCCATCCCTTCCCGTGCGCGTATGTCGGCCTGCTTGTGCTTGAGATAGTTGAGCGCGAGGTTGCGGACGGTAGTGAAGAGAAACGGCATCAGCCTTTCAATCCGCTCGCCCTCCCTGCATCTTTTCCACAGGATTACCATAGCCTCCTCGGCCATGCACTCCGCCTGCGCGGTGTCGTAGGTGTAGGATTTAGCGAAGGCGACGCACTGCCTGCAGCACCGCCTGTACTCGTCGCTGCTGCTGAACACCGCAAATTCGTTCAAATCCGTCGTCGCCATAAAACTGTCTGAACCGTTATCCGTGACAAAATTACATCTTTTGCTTTAGAATCTCATAGAAAAATTGGAAAAGTTATGCCCGCCCTGACACCGCAAGGCTGAATGTCAGAAAAATGACCCGAAAAAACAGCCCGCATCACTGCGAGCTGTTTCGGTTAGTAGTGTAGTGTTTTAATTATTAGTGGTCAGCAAGCTCTTCATAACGGCGGAAGTCATAAGCGACATCAACGATGTGCCGCTCGGACACATGAATATTTGTCAGTGGTGACATCCCGCAAATCATGAAGAGATGAGTGGCCTTAAACGTACGTCTCGTTTAAGACATTGCAAATATAGGGTTTATTTTCTAATAACAAAATTTTATTGCCTATTTTGGTGTCTTTTTGGTCATATTTCCTCATTTTGTTCACTTTGTGCCACTTTCTCACGTTCGGCAAAATGAATTTTTTTTTAATTCACTTTGCTCTCACTAAATCGAAAGGTTCGTCATTTAGACCCACTAAACTCCTCTCAAAATGAGGTTTTTGCTTATTTCTCAAGCAGATGGGGACGCAGACGCCGCGTCCTTTCAAGCGCCTGCTCGTCCTGCCAGGCCTGAATCTTCTTAGGGTCGCCGCAGAGGAGGATGTCCGGAACCTTCCAGCCGTTGAACTCGGCGGGGCGGGTGTAAATCGGCGGGGAGAGCAGGTCGTCCTGAAAGCAGTCGCTCAGGGCCGACGTCTCGTCGGAGATAGCTCCCGGAATCAGGCGCACAATCGCGTCGGCGAGGATGGCGGCAGGAATCTCGCCTCCGCTGAGGACATAGTCCCCCACGGAGATTTCCCTTGTCACGAGATGGTCGCGGACGCGCTGGTCGATGCCCTTGTAATGCCCGCAGAGCAGTATTATGTTGCCCTTGAGCGACAGCTCGTTGGCGATTCCCTGCGTCAGCACCTCGCCGTCCGGGGACATGTATATCACTTCGTCATACTCCCTTTCGGCGCGAAGTTCCTCAATCATCCGGAAAATCGGCTCGACCATCATCACCATCCCCGCGTCCGGCCCGTAGTTGTAGTCATCAACCCTCCGGTGGGAGCCGAGGCCGTATTTCCTGATGTCGTGGACATATATTTCAACGATTGCCTTCTTTCTCGCCCGTCCCACGATGGAATGGCTCAGCGGACTGTCCAGAAGTTCGGGGACGACTGTGAGTATGTCGATTCTCATATATCTTCAGTTTTTTGCGTTTTTCTACGGAAATAATCCTCAATGTTGGGGCAGATTATCTTTTTTCATATTTCTAAGGCACAAAAATAACATATTTTACTCAAATATTCATATATTTGCAGAATGGACGCGCGTGAACGCGAAGATGCGCCGTGTCCATGGGTATAAACTTAATTCTCTAAATTTATGAGTGAAGAGATCATTCCCGAGGCAATCGCCCCGGATGTAGAGCCTGAGGTTCAGGAAAATGCCGCTGTGGAACAACCTGTCAATGAGGCGGTTGCAGAGGATGCTGCGGAAATGCGGGAGACCGTTGAGGAAGAAACTCCTGAAACACAGGAGACCGCGGAGGAGCAGACTCCCGACTACCAGAACATGACGCTTGCGGAACTTGTTTCCGAACTTCAGAAGACGGTCACGAGCGACCTGAAGATGACGCTGTCGAAAAATGTTGAGACTATAAAGACGGCATTCTACAAGAAGCTCGGCAAGGAAAAGGCCGACGCGATGCAGAAGCTCTCCGACGCTGCTGACGCTGCCGTCGAGGCTGTAGAGAGTCCGTTCGCGGCAATCGAGGAAGGGTTCAAGGCCGCCTATAATGAATATAAGAAGGAACGCGCGGAGTTCAACGAGAAGCAGGAGAAGGAGCGCGAGCACAATCTGGAGCTCAAGCAGCAGGTCATCGAGGACCTGAAGGCTCTGCTGGAGAAGCAGGAGGACGTGAACGCCACTTTCCCGGCATTCCGGGAAATCCAGAACCGCTGGAGGGAAATCGGTCCCGTGCCGGCCACGGCGTTCCGCAACCTTAACGAGACCTACCAGCTCTATGTGGAGCGGTTCTATGACATGGTGCAGATTAACCGCGAGCTTCGCGACCTTGACTTCAAGAAGAACCTTGAGGTGAAGGAGAAGTTCTGCGAGGCCGCCGAGAAGCTGGCGGAGAACGAGAATGTCGTTGAGGCCTTCAAGGAGCTTCAGAAGCTGCACGAGCAGTGGAAGGAGTACGGTCCGGTCGCCAAGGAGTACAGGGACGACATCTGGAACCGTTTCAAGGTCGCCACGGCTGTGATAAACAGGAAATATCAGGGATTCTACGAGGACATCAAGAAGAAGCAGGAGGAGAATCTTGTCGCGAAGACGGCTCTCTGCGAGAAGGTTGAGGAGATTGCCGCGAGGGAAGCCGGCAGCTCTAACGAGTGGAATGCCTTTTCCAAGGAGATAGAGGAAATCCAGAAGGAGTGGAGAACGATAGGCTTCGCTTCAAAGAAGGAGAATCAGAAGATATATGACCGCTTCCGTGCCGCCTGCGACGCGTTCTATGCGAAGAAGAGGGAGTATTACTCCAATTTCAAGGACGGCCTGAACGCCAATCTTGAGAAGAAGATTTCTCTCTGCGAGGCTGCCGAGGCACTGAAGTCCAGCACCGAGTGGAAGAAGGCTTCCGAGCAGTTCATCGAGCTTCAGAAGCAGTGGAAGGAAATCGGGGCTGTTCCTCACAAGAAATCCGAGCAGGTCTGGAAGCGTTTCCGTGCCGCCTGCGACGAGTTCTTCGCCGAGAGGGACAAGAATAACGTAAGGCCTGACGACTACCACAGGAACCTCCGCCTGAAGCAGGCTATAATAAAGGAGATTGAGGCATATCAGAACGTGGACGCCGACGCCGACGCGAAGGCGCTCGCCGACTTCCGGCAGAAATGGCAGGAAATCGGATTCGTTCCGTTCAAGGAGAAGGAAAAGGTTGCCGAGGCATACAAGGCGGCCGTCAAGGCGAAGTTCGGCGTCGAGCCTGGGGCTGAGAAGCGCGGTGCGCGCGGCGGAAGGCCTCAGCGTTCGGAGAAGGAGATTCTGATTGACAAGTTCACCAAGCTTCAGCAGGACATAGCCACCTACGAGAACAACATCGGCTTCTTCACGGCCGGCAAGAACTCCGGCGGGCTGATAGACCAGATGCGCAAACGCATCGACGACTCAAAGGCCGAGCTTGCGAAGCTTGCCGAGAAAATCAGGAATCTGGATACGACACAGGAATAAGTCGCAGGGACAGTCCGGAGGCCGTCAGGCCTTCGGATTAGTTTTGTGTAATGTAGTGTAAATTATTAAGTGATATATTTATAGTAATGACATCGGAAACTAAAAATACAGTCATTGGGTTCGTGCTGATTGGCGTGATTATGTTCGGCTTCACATGGTACCAGTCGCGCCAATACAAGAAACAGATGGAGTATCAGGCGCAGCTGGATTCGATTGCAAGGGCCGAGAGGCTTGAGGCCATGGCGCTCGACTCCTTGAACCGCATCGCTTCGGGGGACACTCTCGATGCCGCGACGACGGTGAAACTTAGCACGAAACCGGCGCTCAAGCCGTTCAAGGATGAAAACCTTACAAAGGCACGCGAGGCGGAGTCCTCCCTGGTGACCCTCGCGAACGACAAGCTGGAAATCGCCTTCACGACAAGGGGGGCGCAGCCATATTCGGTGAAGCTCAATGACTACGTGAAGTATGACAGCTCCTCACTCTATCTCATTCCTCCGCAGGCAAGCGAGTTCAACGTGAACGTGTTCGCCGGCGAGTCGGTGGACACGAAGGAGTTCGTCTTCGACGTCGCGGAGGTCACCGACTCTTCCTTGGTGATGCGCCTTCCGTTCGCGAAGGGGGGATATATCCAGCAGAAATATGTCCTTTCGCAGGGCAGCTATATGGTTCACAACGAACTCTCGTTCGTGGGAATGGACGAAGTGATTCCGAACCGGGTCTCATCGGTTGATGTGAACTGGAGGACCATAGTCCCTCGCCTTGAAAAGGGCTATAAGAATGAGAAGCAGTACTCCAAGATTGACTACTATGTCCCGGACGAAAAGTCTCCGGAGGAGATAGGGAAGGGCAAGAACGACGGCAAGCGGCTCGACGCGAAGTTTGAGTGGGTGGCTTTCCAGCAGCAGTTCTTCTCCTCGATACTCACGGCCCCGCAGGGCTTCGAGTCAGGCGAGTTCGCCGTGGAGTATTTCCCGGAGGATGACGCGGATCGGAATCTGATGGAGTGCTCGACCCACGCGAGAGCAGGCGTTGATATGATGCAGTCCGGCGACAAGGTGATTCCTTTCGAGTTCTATTTCGGCCCGAATCACTATCACACGCTGAAGGCATACGACAGGAGATACGAAAAAATCATTCCTCTCGGAGGATGGCTCGTCGGCTGGATCTCACGGTTCATCATCATCCCTTGCTTCGATTTCCTCGGACGATTCATAAGCAACTACGGACTCATCATCCTGATAATGACCGTTCTTCTGAAGATTGTCATTTCTCCGCTTACAATCAAGTCCTATATGTCCTCCGCGAAGATGTCGGCGCTGAAGCCGGAGATGGACAAGATTAACGAGAAATATCCTAAGCAGGAGGACGCGATGAAGAAGCAGCAGGCCACGATGGAGCTCTATCAGAGAGCCGGCGTGAAGCCTCTCGGAGGATGCCTCCCGATGCTGCTCCAGTTCCCTATACTCTGGGCGATGTTCCGTTTCTTCCCTGCGTCCATCGAGCTTCGCCAGAAGTCGTTCCTCTGGGCGGACGACCTCAGCGCATACGACTCCATTTGGGACTTCGGCTTCAACATCCCGCTTTTCGGCGACCACCTGTCGCTGTTCGCGCTGCTGATGGCCGTGTCCATGTTCCTCTACTCGAAGATGAACTCAAGCCAGATGTCGAACGACCCGCAGATGGCGAGCATGAAGTTTATGAGCGTTTGGCTGATGCCTATCATGATGCTCTTCATCTGCAACAACCTCTCTTCCGGTCTTTCCTACTACTACTTCATCTCCAACCTGCTCACCATGCTCCAGACTTTCATCATCAAGAAGTGGGTCGTGAAGCCGGAGAAGATTCTCGCGCAGGTGGAGGCCTCGAAGGGCAAGCCGCTCCCTAAGTCGAAGTGGCAGCAGAGGCTTGAGGAGGCGCAGAAGATGCAGCAGGCGCAGCTCCGGGAACAGCAGAAGAAAAGGAAATGAGCAAATAAGAAGCGGATTGCTTCGTTGCCGCTCGCGGAAAATCCTCACAACCGATAGATAAGGTTGCTCCGGTGTTTCCGCTTCGCTTGCGCCTTGCACTCCATCTTCTTCTGCACTCATTCCCCCCCCCAAAAAAAAAAAAGTTGGTTCTTAGAGGGTCTTTGAATGGTCTGGTTCTCAGAAGACCTTTGAATGGTCTGTTTCTCAGATAGAAATCAGGTGATTGACAAATGTTTCGTTATGAGTATCTGTGATAATATAGAGGATTTAAGAAAGGAACTGCCATCAGGAGTGAAACTGGTGGCAGTTTCCAAATTCCACCCGGTCGAGGCGCTGCGTGAGGCATACGACGCGGGGCAGAGGCTGTTCGGCGAGAGCCGCCCGCAGGAAATGTTTGCCAAGGCGGGGCAGATGCCTGGGGATGTGCGGTGGCATTTCATCGGGCATCTCCAGAAGAATAAGCTGAAACTCGTGCTGCCTTATGTCTCGATGCTGGAGTCGGTTGATTCCGTGGAACTGCTTGACGCGATTGAGCAGTGGTGCGCGGCACATGGAGAGGATTGTGTCAATGTCCTTCTTGAGTGCCACATAGCGCGGGAGGAGACCAAGCAGGGATTCACTCCCGACGAGGCGTTGAAAGTTCTGACCGGTCCCGCACGCTGGCCTCACATCCGTTTCTGCGGACTGATGGGGATGGCGACGAACACGGACGATGCTTTGGTCATCCGTTCGGACTTCAACAAACTGCTTGCCCTGAATGCAGCCCTGCAGCCGATGATGGGCATCTGCCCGAACCTCACGCCCGCCTTCCGCGAACTCTCTTTCGGTATGTCCGACGACTACAAAATAGCAGTGTCCATGGGCGCGACCATTGTCCGCATCGGCACCGCCATTTTCGGCGCAAGGGAATATAAGAGCTACTGATAATATGTCATTCCGAGCGAAACGAAGGTGCAAGGGAAAATAAAAGCTGTAGATAATATGTCATTCCGAGCGAAACGAAGTGGAGCCGAGGAATCTTTGTGCTGAGAGACTGTTCCGCGCAAAGATCTCTCACTTCGTTCGAGATGACACATATTCAGTTGTGTTGGTTAATCCGCGATGACACTTGCTCAATCATGTCGGCGGCGACGGCGGCGGAGGCGCCGGAGCCCCCGAGGAGTGCGCGGATTTCGGCGTAGTCGGAGAGCATTTTCTCTCTGTAGGCTTTGTCTTCTATGAGTGCGCGGACCTCGGCGACGAGAGCTTCGGGATTGCAGTCGTTCTGGACGAACTCCTTGAATGCGAAGCGGTTCAGGCACAGGTTGCCGAGGCTGATGTACTTGACCTTGACAATCATCTTGGCAATGGCGTAGGTAATCCTGCTGCCCATGATGAAGCCCACGACCTGAGGGGTTCCGAGCAGCACCGTCTCAAGCGACGCCGTCCCGGAATTGACCACGGCCGCCTCCGACTGCCGGACAATCGAGCGGGTCTCGCCGAAAAGCAGGCTGATGTATTCTTGACCGTGAAGGTAGGGGAGATAGTCCTCGGGGGAACGCCCCGGGGCTCCGGCCACGACGAACTGCCATCCTGCGTATTGCGGCAGGGCGTGCATCCTGTCGGCAAATTCCGTGAGCACCGGCATCATTGTGCTGATTTCGCTCTTGCGCGAGCCTGCAAGCATGGCTATCATCGGCTTGTCCGGGAGACCGCAGCGGGAAAGGAAATCCCCGCGTGTCTCGCGCATCGCACGGCAGCCGTCAATCGCATCGACCAGCGGATTGCCCTTATATACGAACGGAACGCCTTTTTTCTCGAAATACGGAATTTCAAAGGGGAATATGATGTAGAGCCTGTCAACATATTTCTTCAGCTTGCGTATGCGTCCTTCCCGTGAGGCCCAGACCTTCGGAGCGATGTAGTAGAACACCTTCAGACCATGCATGTGGGCAAATTCGGCGATTTTGAAGTTGAATCCAGGATAGTCGATGAGAATCACGCAGTCGGGGGCGAAGGCCAAAATGTCCTTCTTGCAGCGCCTGAGGTTGCCGAGCAGTTTGCCAGCCTTGGCAAGCACCTCGGCGAATCCCATGACAGCGCCTTCCCTGTAGTGCCGGACAAGTCCGCCTGCCCGCGTTCCGAACGGCACGGTTGCGGGAAGTTCGCCCGTGGAACCTGCGTGCGGCTGTTCCGCGGCTTGTGGAACGCCCTTCTGATGTTCCACAAAGACACCGTTCATCAGGTCGCCGCCCCAGAAGCGTATGACTGCCTGAGTGTCATGTTCATATATCCCGCGCATTAGATTCGACCCGTGGAGGTCGCCGGATGCTTCTCCGGCAATGATGTAGTACCTCATAATATTATTCTGCACAAAGATTTTTCGCTTCGCTCAAAATGACGGCGATATTTAGAATGCCACGTCACTCAATACCTGGAGCTGTTCGTAGTCAGTGCTGTCGATGGTGTGCGGGACGATGGAGACATAGCCGTTTTCGGTGAGCAGGTGGTCGGCGTCGGCGCTGTTGTCCGAGTCACTGCAGAAATCTCCTACCAGCTTGTACATCTTCACCTTCGGGTCTTCTGACGGGTCTCCGGTCGGGGCTCCCTTGAGCGAGGCCGCGATTGCCTCCGCGTCGTCGAGGCTCCTGAACTCCTTGACCCAGCGTCCCCGTCCCATATATCCTGCTCTCACGCCCTTGATTTCGTCCGCGGGAACAGAAGGAAAATTCACGTTGTAGTAGGTCATGTAGCTGTGGCGCGGAAGTTCCACAAGCTTCTCGAATATCCCCGGAAAATATTTCTCAATCTGCGAGAAGTCCGCGTCCGGATTGTGGTCGCAGAGCGATACGCCTATGCCGAGAATATGATTCACCGCAGCCTCGGCCGTGGCTCCGAGCGTTCCCGAGTAGCATGACGCGACGGACGTGTTCGCCCCGTGGTTGATGCCGGACACAATGACATCCGGTCTCCACCCGAGCCACGGCGTGCTCAGCGCGAACTTCACGCAGCTTGCCGGAGTCGCGTCCAGATAGGCCCATCTCTCCGTGTGCTCATTCCCGTCCTCGCCCGTGAACGTCGAACTCTCGATTTCCCTGAACGCGATTTTCGACGCTCCTAAAGACACGGCCATCGACATTCCCGACTGGGCTGAAAACGGTGCCACAACCGCCACATTTCCATATTTTTTCATAATTTTCGCCAGCACAGCGATGCCCTTGGACTCGAATCCGTCGTCGTTCGTTATCAGTATATTCATATCCTTGAAATGTTTTCGACTGCAAAGATAGTTTTATTATTTCATTATTTTTTGTATTTTTGCGGCGCATTTTCGGAGAGGGTTCTTCTCGGCGCAGAATTTGTAATTGCAATTCGGGTTTTGCCTTGCGGAACATAACTGAAAGGCGACGAAAAGTTGGGAAATTTTTACTAACATTTTAATATTTATAAAAAATGATTAAACTTGGTATTAACGGATTTGGTCGTATCGGCCGTATGGTGTTCCGTGCTGCCGTTGAGAACTTCTCAAACGACATTCAGGTTGTAGGTATCAACGACCTTCTTGACGCTGACTACCTCGCTTACATGCTTAAGTATGATTCAGTTCACGGTCATTTCAACCACGACATCAAGGTTGAGGGCAACTACATGATCGTCGATGGCAACAAGATTCAGGTTTTCGCCGAGAAGGATCCTTCACAGATCACTTGGGGCGAGCTTGGCGTTGACGTTGTCGTTGAGTCAACCGGATTCTTCCTTACTGAGGAGCTCGCTTCCGCACACCTCAAGGCAGGTGCAAAGAAGGTCATCATGTCAGCACCTTCAAAGGACGCCACTCCGATGTTCGTATATGGCGTAAACGACAAGACTTACGCAGGTCAGAAGATCATTTCCAACGCTTCATGCACAACTAACTGCCTCGCGCCTATCTCCAAGGTTCTCCACGAGACATTCGGCATCAAGAGAGGCCTCATGACAACAGTTCATGCTGCCACTGCAACTCAGAAGACTGTCGATGGACCTTCAAAGAAGGACTGGAGAGGCGGACGTGGTATTCTTGAGAACATCATCCCTTCTTCAACAGGTGCTGCAAAGGCTGTCGGCAAGGTTCTTCCTGAACTCAACGGCAAGCTCACCGGTATGTCAATGCGTGTCCCTACCTCTGACGTGTCAGTTGTTGACCTCACTGTAGAGCTTGAGAAGCCTGCAACTTACGAGGAAATCTGCGCTGCAATGAAGAAGGCTTCTGAGGGCGAGCTCAAGGGCGTTCTCGGATACACTGATGAGGCTGTCGTTTCAACCGACTTCCGCAACGACTCACGCACTTCAATCTTCGACGTCAAGGCCGGCATCCAGCTCGATCCTACCTTCGTTAAGGTTGTTTCTTGGTACGACAACGAGTGGGGTTACTCAAACAAGGTATGTGAGATGGCCCGCGTTATCAGCAAGTAGTTGAAGCGTCTGAATGCCCACTTGCTTCGTTACGCTCAGAGATTTGAATCCTCATTACCATGAGGTAACTCCGGTTCAAATCCTTCGCAAGCCTTGCAATTGAACATTCATACATCTTCAACTTTCTCAGCACTTTATTTAAGGCTTCCGCTTCGGCGGGAGTCTTTTTTTGTTGATGAAGATTTTACTCGGCGACGACGGAGAGGTCGCAGAGGGTGGGGATGCCATAGACGGTGGCGTGGTCGGTGAACTGCCACATCATCCAGTTCCTGAAGCGGGGCGGTTCAAGTCCGCGGCCGGAGCCGTAGCGAGCGACCCAGATAGGGTAGCGCTTATAGATCTCGGGTGAAAGCCGCTCGCGGAGAAAGGCGTCGCCCGTATAGACTATCGGGCGGCGGCCATAGTGCTCCTCCACAATCCCGAGCCAGACGAGCAGCCTGCGGTTCAGCTCCGCATTGCTGCACCCGGCATGGATGGTCTCCACGTCAAGAATCGGCGGCAGGTCCTTGTGGCGGATGTTTCCGACCGTGCGTATGAAGTTTCGCGCCTGCTTCTCCGCCGACTTCGAGCTTCGGAAGAAATGGTAGGCTCCGCGGCTGTAGCCCGCTTCGGCCGAGCGCTTCCAGTGGTCCACGAACAGCGCGTCGTGGTGGTTCTCGCCCTCGGTAGCCTTAATCATCACATATTTTACCCTGTGAATGCCGCTCGCCGACTTTATCGACCTCATCGTGTGCCCGTGCGCGTCGGTGAGAACCATCAGCGAGTCCCAGACAATGTCCTTCTGGTACTTGGATATATCCACGGCATAGCCGTAGTGACCCTCCGGAACCTGCACGCCAGTGTCCCCGGAGCAGCGGCTGACAAAGAGAGGGACGACGACAAAAACCGCGACGGTCAGCACCGCCACGGCCACAAACCAATATGCCGATATAACCTTCCCCCCTTTTCCACTTTTTCCTTTCTTCCGTCCTCCCTTCTTTCTCCCTCCGCTTCCTTTCCCTTTGGCAGACGATGGCTTTCTTGGGGCACTCTTTCGCTTTCGGGGCGCTGTCGGTTTTTCCGGCTCAGTGATTTCGTTCTTTACCTCCGCTTCCATATTTTGCAAAGGTAGTCTTTTTGTCTGTCATTTTCCGGCAGCGCCGCCACTATTTTTCTGCCGCACCGCGTCTTTTTCCAAGAAAAATTCCCCAAGTGGCGATAACTGCCTCACAGACTCCGAAGACGAAATAGACATTGCTCAGCCAGGCGAATCCCCAGAGCACCCATTCGAGCACAATCCACATCATCAGAATTATTCCGCAAAGCAGAGCCGCCAGACAGGCATGGCGGTCCTTTCTGAACAACAGCCATGCGGCGAAGAACTGTGTCACACCGTTCACGCAGAGCAGCACGAAGCCCGAAAAGATGAAGTTGCGGAACAGCAGTTCATTGAACGGAAGCACCTGAAGAAACTCCAGTATCGGTTCCATTCCCCACATCTTTCCGCTCGGGGAAATCCACATCATGAGCGCTCCCCAAACCGCTCCGACTCCTATGAACAGGGTCCAGAATTTCAGGCTCCTGTCGATGAATTTTCTTTGTCCAGTCAATGTCATATCTCAAATTTTATACAAATTTATATATAATCCCGTCATTTCCCGAGGCTGTTGCTGCCCACGCGGCCGATTTCCTCAAGGTTCCCGACATTGCGCCTGCGTCCGTTCTGTGCCGTTCCGAAGTTCCAGCTCAGTCCGAGCGTAACGCTCTGGGAGTAATATTTCTGGCCGATGTATGACTCCCGCACTCCCGGCACCCCTTTCATGTCAAGGTTCGTCGCAAGGCTTCTGAACAGGTCATTCACCTTGAGGCTGAGGTTCAGGCGGTTGTCGAGCAGATTCTTCTTCACCGCGAAGTTCATGAAATACTGGTTGCGGGAGATGAAGTTTCCCCAGCTGAAAGGAGAGGCGTAGTAGGCGTCTAACTGAAGTTTCCAGTCCTTAGGGAGCATGAAGGTGAGGCAGGTATATGCGTTGAAGAACGGCTTGGCGTTCACATAGTTGTACGTCGTTCCGATGTTCCTGACATAGAGTCCTGCAAGGTTGAGCGTCCATGTAAGCCATTTCGCAAGAGGCAGCTCCGCCACGCTGAATCCGGCGCTGGCCATGTGCCTTTTCCCGAAGTTTGACCAGACGAGCAGCTCGTCGCCGTTCTCGCGGAATGTCGGGGTCTGGGCAATCATGCCGTCAGTGTAGTCATATCCCGCAAACCATGAGAGATGCTGCCCGAATCCGAACTGGAGGGAAACTCCGTCGTTGTATTCCGGCTGAATCTCCGGATTTCCCACGATTCCGTTGTGTGCATCGACATAGGTTTCCACAGGATTCAGCTGGTTGTAGTTCGGGCGTGTGATTCTTCGGGTATATGATGCCGACAGTCTCCATTTCTCAGTGGGGTTGAAGCCCACGAAAACGGTAGGGAAGAGGTCGAAATAGCTCCTGCGGGTCTGTGTGCCCTTGCTTTGCCAGTCACCGAACGAATTGGTGTATTCGCCTCGGAGTCCTATTTTTGCCGACCATTTCGCTCCCAGCTGCGCGGCGAGGGATGCGTAGGCGGCACCGATGTGCTCGCGGTAGGTGAAGCTTGTCCCGCTCTCGGGCAGCCCCGTCTCCGTCCTGCTCATCTCGTTGCCGGTGTTTGACATCGCCCATTTCGCGCCGGTTTCAAGCATCGCGACCTTCCACAGGGCGGTCTGATAGTCAGCCTTCGCGGAGTAGATGTCTATGACGTTGTCGGAGATGATGTCACGCCTTGCCTCCTGCCACTCCTCGCTTTCGTCCGCACGGTTCCAGCTGCTCTGAAGGTTGGAGGAGCGGCTGTTGTTGCGGTAGTAGTCGATGTTCGCGGTGAGCTCGGCATTGCGCGACTCGTCGAAGACGTGGGTGTAGTTGATATTGGCGTTTGCCTGATTCCTTCTGTCCGGGGTGCTGATTATGGACTCGGACTCGTCAAGCCGGACTCCGTCCATGCTCTGAAATGTTTTGTTCGCCCCTCGCCCCGAAAGCATCGAGGAATATGACCCCGGCACCGTGACTATGAACCCGAGAGTGTTCTTCTTGTCTATGAACCAGTCGTTTCCGAGCTTGACGTCATAGTTCCCGAAGCCCATCTGAAGCCTCGAATCCGAGTCCTGCCTATAGACGTGTCCTCCCTCACGGTCAATCTCGTTTATCAGCTTCATGTCCATCCCCGTCCGGGTGTAGCCGCCGGACAGGTTGAGGAAGGTGTTGGTCTTCGCTGTCCTGTAGTTGAGATTCGCCCAGCCGCTGCCCTGAGCGAGGAACTTTTCAAATTCGCTGAAATACATCCCGCCTCCGTTCGCTCCGAGAGAGCCGTTGAGACCCGCGAGAATGTTTTTCTTCGTCTTTATGTTTATGATTCCGCCCTGTCCGGCCGCATCGTATTTTGCGGAAGGGTGCGCCATAATCTCGAACTTGTCGATGCTCTCGCCGCTCGTCCCTCGCAGAAGAGCCTCAAGAGCCTTTCCGTCAAGATAGGACGGACGCCCGTCAATCCAAACTGCCACATCCTTTCCATTCAGCTTGATGTTTCCGTCCTTGTCAATCGTGATGCCGGGAGCCTTCCTTATGAGTTCCATAGCATCCGAACCCTGAGCGAACGCGGACTGTCCGAGATTCATCACGAGGCGGTCCATCTTCATCTCAATCAGCTTCTCGCGGCTCGTGACCACCGCACCGGTCAGCCGCGTGTCCTCCGCCTCAAGGGCGATTTTCCCGAGTTCCATACGCTGTCCCTTGACCGCTATTTCCTTCCGGAGTTCCTTGAAACCTATGAAAGACACGCCGAGGCTATATGTTCCCGGAGCCGCCGAAAGCGTGAAGCGCCCCTGCTCGTCGCATGAAGTTCCTACCGCAAGGCTTCCGTCTGCATTCATCAGCGCGACCGTGGCCCATCCGAGCGCCTCTCCGCTTCCGCTTTCCACGACCGTTCCCTGAATTTCCGTAATGTCCTGCCTTTTCGCCGACAGGCTGACGGCGCTGACCATCGCAATGACCGCCGTCATCAAAAATCCTTTCATTTTCATATACATCCTTTAATTTTCGGATGCAAAGTTATGTCGATATATCCATGCGGCAATGAAGTCGATATGGACATCTTAAAAGGATAATATGCTGATTAATATTTAGTTGAGTTAAATAAAAGTGGACATCAAAGAAAAAGTGCTGAGACGGAGGGGGCAAATAAAGGATGAGATGCAAGGCGCACGTCGAAGATGAAAGCGCAGCAACCTTGATGGTTGAGAGCATTTCATCAAGCCGTGCAACGCGGCAGATCGCCTTTATTTGTCCCAGACCCCGACCTTTGATTTAAGCCGCTGCTTAGCTTTGGTAACAGACGAAGGCGATATTCCTTCCATCACGGCAATCTGTCCCGTAGTGAATCCGAGCCTCACGAGCGCCAGCATCCGCAGGTTAGCCGCGGTCAGTTCCGGGTGCGACCTGGTCAGATTCGTGCAGTAGCCGTCGCAGGCCCTGTCAACCGCCCGCACGATTGCCTCGCCCTCCGCGTCGGTCAGATAGCGCGGCCTTGCCCGCAGTCCGGCAATCAGCTCGTCCTTTTCAAGCAGCACCTCATGGAGCCTTTCCGTCTTTTCCTCAATTACGGCCGACTTCTTCTCTATTTCCTCGGATTTTCTCTCGATTTCTTCAGACTTCTCCCTTATCTCCTCCGACTGCCGCTCAATCCGGCGCGACTGCTCGCCCAGACTTGAGTCTTTCCTGCGGAGGATTCTCTTCATCAGGACAAAAATCAGCAGCGCGGCAACCAGCAGCGCGATTATCACGGACAGCGTGACTGCAAGGATGCCCCTCACGCGCTCCCTGGACTCGTCCTGTTCCATGGCTACTTCATTGCTCACCACCTTGTCATTCTCCTGAGCCTTCAGCAGGCTCTCCTTCTGGCGATTGTAGGAAGTGATGTATTTCATCGCGCTGTCGCTCTCATGCAGAAGCTCGTTATAGACGATGTAGAGCAGCTGGGTTGCCGACGCCCGGGTTATTGGGTTCATCGTCGAGGCGGTGTCCATCGCCGCATAGAATATGGCTGAGTCCGCCTTTCCCACCTTCCTGTACGCATCCGCGAGGGCGGTGTGCCGGACCGGTTCCTTTCTGACCCCGCTGCGGAACAGCTCTTCCGACATCGCTGTTGCCTTCCGGGCGCAGTCCAGGGCGTTTTCAAAGTCCCCGGCGCGGCTGTAGCAGGAGGAAAGCGAGTTCATCGCCTTGGAATAGCTGTCGCGCAGACCGTATTTTTCCGCAGTATCGACGGCCAGAAGGGCGTAGTCGATTGCCTTGTCATAATTCCTGTCCGCGTCCCCCTTGAACATCCACGACTGGGCGATGTCGATGAGCGCCGTGACCTGTGTCACCCGGTAGTCGCCAGCCACGGCCTCCTGATACGATTTCTCGAAGGCCTCGATGGCGTTGTCATACCACTTCCGCCCGTACATCTCGCTACCGTAGCGGAGGAAGAGCAATGACGCGAGATTGTGGTCTCCTGTTCCCTCCACTTCGCGGCATCCCCGTTTCAGCTCGTCGCAGACCTTGGCCTTGCTCCCGTTCAGGTAGTCATTCTCGACGACCGCAATCAGGTAGCGGGACAGCGCGCGCCGCTGCCGGTCACGCCCGGCGAGGAAGTAGTCGGTACATTCCTTGAGCTGTGTCCGTGAAATCTCCGGCGCATAACTGTTGTAGGCCGCGAAAGTCCTGAGAAGCAGGTAAGTCTCCTTTTCATATTTGCCTATTCCGGTCGTGTCGATGCTCTCAAGCACGCGGAGGGCGCTGTCCGGCTTGCAGGACGCGAGAGTTTCCGCTCTCACAAAAGCTTCCGGCAGGCTGCTCCGTCTCAGGTCAGAACAGGCCAGCAGGGTCGCCGCGCCAAATAGCATGAACGCTATGTTTCTGAAATTCATAGGCTTCTGAAATTCAACTATTTGGATGAAGTCCCGGACGGTCTGCTTGGGGTAAAGTTTTCCGGAACGGGCATCTGATAGACCGACGCGCGGAGGAATGCTGTGTAGGCCTCCATGTCTGTGAGCAGGTCCTGTTTCTCCACGCTGATGGTCTCCCCGATGACGACGCGGTGCCGACCCTTTGACTTGTTGAACAGCTCGCGCGGCAGGCGCAGAAGGCGGACTTTCCAGTCAATCAGGCCGAGAAAATAGTAGAACCACGAGTTGTGGTCAATGAAATGAACAGGCACAATCGGCACGCGGGCCTTGCGGATGAGCCTGATCATGCTTTCCTGCCACTGGCGGTCGGCAATCTCGTGCTTTCCGGGATGCAGGTCCGAGACTGCACCGGAAGGAAAGAACCCTACCGCGTGTCCTCCGTTCAGGTTCTCGATGGTTTCTCTCACGCCATTGAGCGTTGTCTTGGTTGGCTTGCCCTTCTTCGTGGTTGTGGGATTCACTGTTATGAACGCCGGACGCAGCGGCTCAATTCGTCCGAGAATCTCGTTCACCATCACCTTGTAGTCAGGCCTGTGCGGGAGAAAGAGGTCGAGAAGCACGATTCCGTCAAGTCCTCCGTAGGGATGGTTGCTGATGGTTATGAATGCGCCCTCAGGCAGATGTTCCAGCCTCTCGGCATTGCCGATGAGGTAGTTGCAGCCCATGTTCTCAAGCAGTCCCCGCGCAGCGTCCCTTGCCGGTTCAAGTCCGTAGATGCTGTTATAGAGCGCGTTGAGCTTGTTCACGCCCACGATTGAGAAAAGAAATTTGCCGAGCCACTGTCCCCATACGCCCTTGAACACCGGAGCCATTTCTCCAAGTTCCTCTATGCTGAGCAGTTCATGCTCCGGGCGTTCCGTCTTTTTCCTGAATACGAGCACTTCCGCAAGAAAGTAATTGAGTATGCCCGAGATGCAGACGGCAAGCAGGTTGCACAGCCATGCGTCCCAGCCGAAGATTTTCTCGAAGAGCACGAGAAAGACCATCTTCACGATGAACCCGAAGATGCACGATACGTTGAATCCTCCGAAATGCCTCCAGAAACTTTTAGCGGACGAGCGGTTGCTTATGCGGTTCTTCCAAATCCAGTAGTAGGACATGAGGAAGTTCGCGAAGGTGGCCACCTCGAACGAGATAGCGGGCCCAATCCAATATTCGCCCCAATACTCGAATCCGCTCCAGAACCCGCCGGCAGGGTGAGCCGCGACCATCCTGTGCAGCACCCATCCCACAAACCATAGGACAGCCGTATCGACGACCGTCCCCAGTGCGCGGCTGACTACGAAGTCAATCCATTTCTTCAGTGAAAGAACCTTGTCCTTCTCCTCTTTCTTCTCCTTCTTCTGCTCCATTCCGATTAAGTTACCGGCACATTTGTTATTGTTGTGCGCAATAGAAAATGCACCAGCCCCTCAGTCTCTCGGTGAGTGCGGGGCCGGTGTATGTAAATGATTGTTACTCAGTGAACGTGCCGTCAAATTTCTTAGGCGGGTCAATCTTCGATAGTGCCTTCTCGTCACGAATCTGAGAAGAAATCAGAAGAATGAAAATGATGCATCCGAGTCCGATTGCCACCCAGTCAAACGGTGTATAGACTCCGTTCAGCGTCTCAAGTCCGCCCTTGAAGCAGTCGATGCTGACATTGTATTTCGCCCAAGGGAAGTAAATCAGGAAAATGACGGCAATAGCCGCAATTACACGGAATTCCGTCGGCCCGAGTTTGCCGTAGGTGAGCTTGAACTCGTTCTTCAGGATGGTGCCGATGTAGGTGTGGGCTGAAATCGCAAGATAGGCCACGAGTACGAAGAGAGCCACGTCCATTCTCGCGATAGGGGAGATTCCCGCGCCGACGCACATCACGATGATGGTGAATATGTCAATGTTGTGGTCGATGAAGAAACCATATACCGGTCTCTGCGTGTGCCTTACGCGGGCCATCGACCCGTCAAGACTGTCTCCGAACCAGTTAAGGAAGAGGCCGAAGACCGACAGCCACATCCAGTTGAGATTGATGTTTGCAAGTCCGAAGCCAACCGCGCAGAGCACTGCACCGAATGTTCCCACGGCCGTCAGCATATTCGAAGTTGCCCAGACAGGCAGACGCTTTGCAATCCACACCAAAGCTTTCTTCTCAACTCCGTTCAGGAGCGATGTCTGGATTCGTGTCGCTTTTTCATTTCCCATAATCTTACATTGTTATGTGTGCAACAAAAATTTAATAAAACAACCTTTCTGTATGTTCAGAAGGGCAAAACGAGCCTGCATCTTTTGTACCAAAGGGCAAAAATGAACAACTTGTTCGCCCAAACCGAGAGCAAAGATAGTAAAATATTGTATTATGGCTATCTTCTTCCCTACATCTTGTAGTAGCTGCGGAGAATGCGCGAGAAAAGTGAAGAGGGGAGTATGGCCTTGAGCAGCACGGAAAGGCTCTGTTCGAGCGTTGCCACGATGTATCTGTTTCGCGGACGGCGTGCCTTCGCAATCCTCGCCACCGTCTCCGCCACCTTGACAGGCTTCAGTCCGTGGCCTTCATCGTTCTCTATCTTGCTCATTGACAGCGCGTATGCGGGATATGCCTCAGCCACCTCAGGAGCGACCTTCCGCCTCTTTCCCGTGAACCCGGTTGAGAAGTCCCCGGGGTTTATGAGAGAGACTGAAATCCCGTATGAATGAACCTCCATCCGCAGAGCCTCCGCATATCCCTCGACAGCGAACTTGCTCGCGGAGTAGAAGCCTTGGAAAGGCAGTCCCATAAGTCCGCCTATCGAGCTTACGAAAACTATCTTGCCTCCGCCCTGTGCCCTCATCTGCGGCAGCACCGCCTTCGAGAACCTCACCATTCCCATGAAGTTCGTCCCCATCTGAAGTTCTATGTCCTCGTCCGGCGTGAACTCTATCGGCCCTCCGATGCCCATCCCCGCATTGTTCACGAGCATATCAATCCGTCCCTGCTCCGCAATCACCGTATCGACGGCACGCCTCACTGCCTCAGCGTCCCTGACGTCGGCTTTCAGATAATGGACGCCGGGAATGCGCTCCACCTCGCGCCGCACGGTTCCATAGACCGTATATCCCGCCTCCGCCAGCATCCTTGCCGACTCCAGCCCGAATCCCGAAGAAATCCCCGTTATAAGAACAACCTTTGTTTCCATATTTCAGAGGCAATTCAAATTCTTTTCACCTTTCTTACAAAAAATCAGAGCATTCCGCCTCAGCGAAATGCTCTGCAAATTTATAAAAATTCTCTCAATTCTGTTTCTCTCAATTTCATAAGCAGCTTTTTATCCGCTTATGTAACAGCTGAGAGGGAGGGTGAATATGAGAGATGAAATGCAAGGCGCTCAGTGAAGATGAAACCGCAGCAACCTGATGGTTGTGAGGATTTCATCAAGATGAGCAACGCGGCAGTTCGCTCTCAGATTCGCCCGACTAAAGTACTGCCATGATGGAGCCTACAAGTGCCAGAATCGCATAGAACTCCGGAAGGGCGGCATAGATGAGCGTGTTCGTCATCACGCTGTGACCCTGGCTCTCACCGACGATACCGTTTGCGCAGACCTGACCCTGACGGATTGCAGAGAAAAGGCAGACGAGACCTACCGCGAGACCCACTCCGAAGAGGAGCGGACCCTTGGTCGCGAAGTCCGGCTTGAACACGACGAGCCAGAGAAGGAAGCCCACGAAGCCGTAGAGACCCTGGGTTGCAGGGAGGGCGGAGAGAATCATGTAGGTAGAAGATTTCTCCGGGTTCTTTTTGAGAGCGCCCTCAGCCGCGTTTGCGGCGATGGTGGTTCCGTAGCTGGAACCGATGCCGGCGAGGCCAAGCATGAGGCCAAGACCGAGATAACCAAGAATTTCGTTCATAATTGTAAAATTTTATTGTTTTGTTATTTCTGTTTTGGGATTATTTCTGTTTCGTAAGAGGGTTGTATTTCGCTCCGGTTCCCTCATATCCGGAATTTTTGAAGTACTCCACGAATGTCAGACGCAGCGGGTGCACGAACGCTCCGAGACAGGACATCGCGAGATTCAGAACATGTCCGAAGATGAGGATTATGATGCAGAACACCCAGTTCACGCCCGGAACAGGGATGTCGAGAATCATGGTTCCCATGATGTTGAACGCGTTTCCGAGCATACCGCCTGCAAGCCCGAGGGCGTAGAGACGTATGTAGCTCAGGACGTCGCCGAGCAGGCCGGTGACCATGTTGTAGGTGTCCCAGAGACCCGACCCGATGTTCTTGAGCGGGTTGCGTCCAGGCGTGTTGAACACGTATATCGCAAGTCCGCTGACAATGGCGAGCGCGATGATTGTCCATTTGAACGCCTCCTCCGGAAGGACTTTCGTCATGCCGAGGGCAATCACGATGATGCCGCCGACGATGAGCGTCGTCCAACCC
>CAKUPC010000028.1 GCA_934675095.1 uncultured Bacteroidales bacterium
ATCTCGTTGAGAATCACCGGCCCGAGGTCAATGGCGGAACTTTTCTTCAGGGCCGCGTAATCGACGTCCTTGAAGACGTTCTCCCTCGCCGTGTTCCAGTTGCCGTTTCCGCTGAGCCAGTTTGCGCTGTGGTACTCATTGTAGGCCTTGCCGCCGTGCATCGCCTTCATCTCCTCCTCTGTGTTCTCACGCCAGTGGAGCGTCTTTATGACGAGCTTCAGATAACGTCCGAGGACAGCCTTGTCCTGCTCCGGCGTGATGCTGAATGTCTCGCCTCCATAGACCGGCATCGTTCCCTCACCGACCTTTTCCCAGTTTTCGCTGTCTTCTGAGGCCCAATATTCATAGTCCTTCACCCTCTGGCGGTAGCATGACATATCAACCCCGCCCTCGACGGTGTTGAGGAACCTCGTCGTCCGGATTTCCACAATCTGGAAGGACGACTGAAGGTCGGCTACGACAGTCCATGGAAGATTCGGGATGTCATAACTTCCGGTCTTGCCGACGAACTGAGACTGAAACTCATAGTCCTCGACGCTGTGGTCTTCCAGATTGCACCATATGGCAGTCGGGTCATCAGGGAACTTTGAGCAGCGGCTCGCCTTGACATTGGCGAATCCGGAACGCCATTCGGTGCTCTTGTTTCCGTCGAACAGCCGCTCTATCCCGAATGTTCCCCAGTCATTGTCCGGAAGATCCGAACTGAGAACCCTGATGCCGCTGACATCGTGGGGCTTTGCGCCGTCGATAAAGCTCAGAAGGGCGTAGTTGCGGTTCGCGTTCACCGAGTCGCTGCCGCTCACAAGTTCCAGCGGAAGCACGAAATTCTTTTCAGGGTCGCTGTCCAGGGCGCTTAGTACGGCCTTAGACTTGAGGCGGATGTCGATTGCCTTGCCGAATTCGTCCGAGCCGAAGTGCAGGGACGGAGTGAACTCGTATGCTGAGCCGTCGATGATTTCATAGTTGTTGTCGGGGAACAGCAGTTCAAGCTCGTCCGAGGTCATCACGCGAAGGCTCGCATCGCCTTCCGCAGTCCTCTCGCTGCCGTTCTTCATCACAATCAGCTGCCACACGGTCTCCTCGTTGCGTGCCTTCACCGAGACCGTCTGCTCACCGTTGTTCTTGATGTTCAGAATCGTGTGCCACCTCTCTCCCACGAGGTTTTCCGGGGAGAACTTCTCCTCGCATGAGACCGCCGTCGCAAGAAGTGCGACCGCCGGGAGAAGGAGCGCGGCTTTTGTTATTTTTATGTGATTCATATATGTTTAAAGATTTCTCTTTGGGGTGTTAAAGATTTCTCACTTCGTTTAAAGATTTCTCACTTCGTTCGAAATGACACGAAATTAGTATAAAGGTGCTTGAACTAACTGAGGATTGCTATCGACTTCGTTCGTAGCGATAGGAATCAGATACATTCTGTCGTTCCATTGAAAGGTCTGTGAAGTAATTTTCGTCCTCTGGTTCAGTTCTTCGAAAGACGGGTTCACCACCGTGAAATTGAGTCCCTCGCGTGCTCCGGCCTTAAGATGCTGTGGCGCGGTGCACCAGCGGCGAAGGTCGAAGTAGCGGTGTCCCTCGCCCCAGAGCTCGATGAACCTCTCGTTGCGCACCCAGTCCATGAGAGCCATGGATGAACTGATGTCGCTTGTCTCAAGGTCCGGGATTCCGGCTCTTTCACGGATGACGTTCAGGTTGTCGAGCGCCTTGCCCGTGTCTCCGAGGGCCGCGTAGCATTCAGCGAGGTCGAGATAAAGCTCACCGAGGCGGACCACAGGGAAAGGCACTGTCTTGCTGTTGGTGCCGTTGCTGCTGGCGTTCCATGTGAGGTTCGGGAGTATAAATTTGGTGCTGAGATAGCCCGTGATGTTGAGGTCGTTGTCCTTGGACGGGTTGTAGCCTTGCTTGTCCTTGTCCCTCATATTCACGATGAGTGGCTTTCCGTTCGCGAGTTTGGAGCCGTATTCCGCCCCGTCAAAGGCAATCCATGCATAGAAGCGAGGTTCGCGCATGGCGTTGAGGTTGATGATTTCGGAGCGTGTGAGCCCCGCCGAGGCGAACCAGTCGGACTCAGCCGCGAAGGTCTTGTCGTCTTTCGGGAGCTTTCCGTTCGCCGTGTAGAAATGCTCAACTGTGTAGAGGAACGGGGATATGCCCGAGCGTCCGCCCGTCGGAGCCCCGTTATAGACCGTCACGGCGTGAGGCAGGGCGGTGTTCTCCCAGTCCAGATATTTGTCGTTTGTAGTGTAGGTCGGGTAGGCGGAGCCGAATATGACTTCCTTGTTTCCGTCCGTCTCAGTCGTGCATCCGAGGTAGCGCATCAGGCTGGCGTGCATTTTCACCTCTTCCGACGCTCCCGGGATGTCCGGCAGCGAGACACCTTCGGCCTTGCGGCGCGTCTCTGCGTCTTCAAGGAGATAGAGCGTGCGGTTGCCCTTGACGGTGGCCCATTCGATGGCCTCGATGCAGGCCTCCTTGGCCTTTTCCCATTTCTGCGGGTCGTAGCTGCTGCTGATGAGATTCTTGCCGTAGCCCGGAGTCTCGTAGTTCTTGTTCTTCCATTCCTTGAACGCGAGGGGAGCCTCACCGTTCCAGAAAGGCGAAGCGGCGTAGAGAAGCGCGCGTGCCTTAAGAGCCTTGGCGGCCGCTGTGGTGGCGCGTCCTATCTCCGCGGTGTCCTCCATATAGTCCGGAAGCCCTTCCTCACAGGCCTGGTCGAACCACTGGCAGACCCTGTCAACGCAGTAGTCGAAATGCGAGCGGCCCGGGAACTCCGACTTTTCGGTGCTTGAAGGGTAGAAATGGTCGATGACCGGCACCGGCCCGTAGGCTTCGAGAAGAATGAAGTGGTAGAACCCGAGAAGGAAGTGGCACTCTGCCTTCCACCTTGCGATGTCCTCCTCCGAACTGTAGGCCGGGGTGTATTGGTCGAGCAGCTGCAGAAGGTTGTTGGTGCGCCCGATGCACTTGTAGCACTGGTCCCACACCGAATTGTAAATCTGTCCGGGATTGACCATTCCCCAAGCATATTGCTGGCTCACCACGCCCCAGGAGTTCGGCAGCCCGAACTCGTCCGTGGATGTCATGAAGCTGCGGACGAGCTTCTGCATATAGATTGAAGTTACTCCCTCGTAGCAGCTGTAGAGGAATCCTATTGTCCTGTTCTTGTCCTTGACCGTGTCCGGGATGTCCATGGTCTTGGGCGGCACGACCTCAAGGAAGTCGCAGGATGACGCCGCGCCCGCGAGCGACAGCATCGCGCATATTGTATAGACTAATTTTTTCTTATATGATTTCATATCATCCGATTTGAAGTTGAATCATTTGAACGCGGACGTCAGAACTTGAACTGCAGTCCTATGTTGAAAGTTCTCTGAAGCGGGAACGAGTTCCACGAGAGTTCCGGGTCCCAGAGTTTGAACGGGCTCCAGACGGCGAGGTTGTCCGCCGAGAAATAGACCCTGCAATAAGGGAATGTGTAGCCGAATTCAAGTGTCTTGAAACGGATGAAGCTTCCGTCGCGGAGCCAGTAGGAACTGGTCTCAAGGTTGTTTCGCACATCGGTATAGAGAGTTCCGAGGCGCGGATACCTGGCGTTCGGGTCCGGGTTCGCCTCCGTCCAGCGCTGCGCGTCGATGTATTTCGCCAGCTGCCTTTCTCCCGCGCCCCATTCAGTTCCGGTGTCGGCTCCGAACGGGTTCATCGGGGACTGATATATCGTGCGCTTGCCCGAGCCGTTGAAGAACACTCCGAGGTCGAAGCCTTTCCACTTGAGATAGACCCCGAGACCGTACTGAAGTCTCGGAGCGGTTCCGCAGTCGGAGATGAGCGTGCGGTCTTCCTTGGTGATCTTGCCGTCGCCGTTGAGGTCGCGGTACTTGATGTCGCCCGGCATCACCTGGCTTCCGAGGTTCTGCTCCGGACTGTTGTCGATGTCCTCCTGATCCCGGAAGAGCCCGTCGGCCACATATCCGACCCATCTGTAGGAGGATAGAGGCCATCCGGTGGTTGACTGCCATGTGTAGGTGTAGTCCGGCTCATCGACATAGACAAGCTTGTTCTTGATGTAGGTGAAGGTTCCGCGCACGGACATCGAGAAGTCGTCCGTGAGCTGCTTCGTCCAGTTGAGGCTGGCGTCGAATCCCCGGTTGTCGGCCTTTCCGACATTGCCCCACGGCGTCGCGGTGTCGTAGCCGAGCATAGACGGCCATGAGCCTCTTTGCATGAGAATCTTCTCGCGCCTGTCATGGAAATAGTCGGCGGAGATGCTGAGGCTGTTGAACAGGTTGACGTCGATTCCTATGTCGAGCTTGCGTGCCTTTTCCCAGCAGGCATCCTCGACGGGGTAGGCACTGATGACAGGAGCGTTGCTCTTGGAATACTCACCGGAAGGACCGGTGTAGAAGTTCGCCTTGTAGGTATAGACATTGGAGACATAGAGGAAATGCTGCGCACCGGCGTTCTTTCCCGTGTCGTCACTTCCCACGAGCCCGTAGGAACCTCTGATCTTCAGGTGGTTGAACCAGTCCTTGACCGGAGTCCACCAGTCCTCGTTGCTGGCCACCCAGCCGAGCGACACTGCCGGGAAGAACTCGAAGCGCCGCTTTCTCTGAAGGCGTTCCGTGCCGTTGTAGCCGAAGTTCACCTCGGCGAGGTAGCGGTTCTTCCAGTCGTAGGTGACGCGCCCGGACAGTCCCTGGTTGCGGTTAGGAAGCTGTGCCTCGCGGTACTCGCGCATCATGTACATCAGCAGGGCGGAGACATTGTGGTCACCGAAGCTGCGACTGTAGTTGAGTCTCGCATCGAGATACCATGTCATGAACGACCACCTTGAGATACCGGACTGCACCTGATAGGTCGAGCCTGCGTCACCGACCGCGACGGCCTTGTAGCCTGTCGGGTCTTCAGGATTCCACGCGTCCGTGTCGACCTGGAAATAGTACGGCGCCATAGTGCTGGTGTAGGTGCTCGAAGACCTCGCGTTCATCGCCACGAGAGCCGTGAGTTTCAGCCCCTTGGTTATGAAGTCGAGACCCTGGTCGAAGCTCAGCGAGGCGTTTATGTCGTTCAGATTTGTCTGCTTCGACTGGCGCAGAAGCTCGGCGTACGGGTTCGTATAGACATTCTTTCCGGAGAATACCCTGTTGCCGAAGCGGATGTACTCGTCGCCTTCCTGTGCCGGAAGAACCGGAGGGAACATCACCGGGGAGATGTCATAGACATTGTAGTAGAGGTTGTCGTTGTTTCCCAGTCCCTTGTTGTTCTGGAACTGCGCGTGCATCTTCAGGTTCACCCGCGTCGTCGGCGTGAGCTGGTAGTTGATGTTGTTCTGGAATATGTACGACCAGCGGTTGTAGTTGTTGTCGAAGACATAGTCCTTCGGACAGTTGATCATTCCCGTGTCGTGGTTGGCCTGCATGCTCATGTAGTAGGTCAGGTGCGAGCCGCCTCCCTGCACGTTCAGGTTCATCCTCTGGTTCATCGTGAAGTTCTTGAACAGGATGCCGTACCAGTCGACGTCGGGATAGACGAGCGGGTTCACGCCGCTCCGGGTGTTGGCAATCGCCTCGTCGCTGTATTTCGGCGCCGCCGTAGGAGTGCGTGAGGTGAGGACTTCATTATATACCTCCATCCACCTTGCTCCATCGACATATTCCATCTTCTGCATCGGCGTGAGGAACGAAATCTCAGCGTTCGCAGAAACCTTTGCCTTAGTGTTCTCTGAACCTTCCTTTGTCGTGATTATGAGCACGCCGTTCGCTCCGCGTGAGCCGTAAATCGCCGTCGCCGAAGCGTCCTTGAGAATCGAGAACTGGTCTATGGATTCCGGAGGTATGCTGTTGAGGGCTTCGGAGGTGATTTCTATTCCGTCGAGGAGAATGAGCGGAGTGGCGCGGCCGCCGAATGTTCCGATTCCACGGATGTAGAACTCCGAGCCCTCGCCCGGCTTTCCGCTCTTGGTCGATGAAACGAGTCCGGCGAGCTTTCCCGCGAGGTTGTTGGTGAGAGTCGCGCTCGGCGCCTTCATGTCGAGACCCTTGATAGAGGTGATTGAACCGGTCACGGAGACCTTCTTCTGCGTTCCCGCTCCGACCACGACAACCTCGTCAAGCACCTCGTTGTCCGAAGGCATCCTCACGTTGAGCACACCGAGGTCGCCCACCACGAGCGTCTGGGTCTTGAATCCCATGCATGAGAACACGAGCTCAGTCCTGTCCGTGACCTCAATCTCGTACTTTCCGTCGATGTCGGTGGTGGTCCACACTCCGGTGTTTCCCTTCACCTGCACCGTCGCTCCGGGGAGCGTCTCCCCGTTGCCCGCGTCCGTGACCGTTCCGACGAGCTTTCTCTTTCCCGTGGACTTTTCCGAGGCGTTCCGGACGGCCTCCTTCTTCAGCGAAATCTGGCTGCCGTTGATTTCGTACCTAACGTCAGTCCCCTTGAAAATCCGGTCGAGAATGACCTTCACCGGCTCGTTCTTCACCGCGATGCTCACTGTTCTCCCCGTGTCGATGTCGGTGCTTCCGTAGAAAAAGACATAGTCGCTGTTCTTTTCCACATAGTCAAGCACATCCTTGACCGTGCTGCCCTTCATCGCGACGGTGAACGTCTTCTGCGGCGGGTCCTGCCGCGTCGCGTAAACCGGGGGGGGGGCAGGAGGCACAGACAGGCGGACAACAGGGCACAGGAGACTTTCGCCGTGCTAAAAATGCTGTATTTTCTCATCTGTCAGCGTGTGTTTTAATTATATGATTTACAGATATATATTCAAATGATTCTCGATGTTGGGAGAATTCATTTTTCTCGTATTTTCAGTTTTTATAGACATAGATTTTTTCTTCAACTGTCTCGTAGTATATCGGGGCGGAGAAGGAGATGGTGTGGAGCACGTCTTCGAGACTGTCCTTCAGGTTCAGCTTTCCTGATACTGCAAGAGTGCCGACCCCCGGACCGAGCACGAATTCCCTGTCGTAGGCGAGGTTGAGCTTCCTGAACACGCTCTCAAGACTTTCGTTGCTGCACATCAGCACATTCCTTACCCAGCAGACGTATGGCTCGACATCGACTTTTTCAGGAGCGCCGAGCTTGCCCGGGCTCATATTTACAATCTGTCCCGGAGCCATGGACACCTCGTTCCCCTCCTCGTCGGCGATGTTCACCTTACCGTTGACAAGAATCACGGACGAGCGCCCCTCGTCGGGATAGGCGCAGACATTGAATGATGTTCCGAGCACCTTCACCAGGAAATCCCCGGCCTGCACTGTAAACGGAGCGGCTTCGTTGTGGAACACGTCCATATAGACCTCTCCCTCGACATATATTTCCCTGTGGTTTCCCGCGAACTTTCCCGGAAATATCACCCTTGAAGCCGAATTGACCCAGAGATGCGTCCCGTCGGCGAGAGTCAGCCTCGCGCGTTTTCCCTTAGGGACTATGAGGCGGCTGATGCCCTCGGAGGGACGGTTGAGCGAGATTGTATTGACCGTGACGGAACCGTTTGTCCCATAGACAATGTCCGCGTCGGAATCGCCGAACTCGATGCCGTCCATCCCCGGTGTAAGGAGCATTATCCTGTCGGTAGGGCAGTCCGCCTTCTCGGCATATTTCACCAGTTCGGCTATAGGCTCGGTCTCCGCGCCCCTGTGCGTCCGTATGCCAAAGAACGTCGCGCAGATGCAGGCCGCTGCTGCCGCTGCCGAGAGTACGATGCGCCTTACACGCCTGCGGGACAGGTTCTTTCTTTCGACCGCGGCACGCAGCTCGACGTCTTCCCACAGCATCTCCACTTCGTCCTGCCCGACGTGACGCTCCTGATTCCGCGCAAAGCCTATCAGCCTGCGCATGACAGCGTATATATCAGATCTCTTGTTTTCCATTCAAGGCGTTTTTTATCAATCTGCCTTAAAACGGGACAAGTCCGATTATATACTCAATGTTTGTGAAAAATTTTGCATGAACAGCACCGTCAGCATCAGAAACTCCTCGGGAGAAAGCTTCGCACGGAGCCGGGCGATGGCACGCGACACCAAATTCATGGACGACTGCGGGTTGATTTCCAGGACGGCGGCTATCTCCTTGTAGGACAGCCCGCTGACAAAGCGCAGGTAAATGGCGGTGCGCTGGTTCTCGGTCAGCTCCCCATAGGCCGCCATCAGTCTTTTCCCGAGCCGAATCTGCTCGTCGCTGCGGCTGAACATTCTTTCGATTGCCGCATCCTCAATCTCCAGCCGGAACGCCCGCTCGTCCAGTTCATCGGTAGGTTTGCGGGCCGCCATCTTGTCGAGAATCGAGTTGCGCAGCGCCGTCAGAAAGTAGGATCGCACATAGTCCGTGTGGGAAAGCCGTCGGCTGACGGAAAATTTCACGAATATGTCCTGAATGCAGTCCTTCACGACCTCCTCGTCGCGCACATATTTCAGCCCGAAATTGAACATGAGGTCATAGTGCCGGCGGTAGAGCACGGAAAGAGCCTTCGCGTCACCGTGCCTCGCGAAATCCCACAATACCTCGTCATTCAATGAGTTATATGCGTGCTGCCGTTCCATGAACATATATTTTGCCCCGTCAGTTTCGTGTTGTAAGAACTGCAAAAGTAGGTATATTTCCGAAAAGTCGTCAAATTTTATTAAATAAAAATTCTCAAAAGTCGTCAGACTTTCTGAAATCGGGTGTAATATGTCTGGTTCGGAAAGACAGTGACCGCTTTGCAATCCGGTTGCATTCTGTGGGAACGGATTTTGTGCATATATGCCGCCGATATGAAACGAACGATATATTTTATTGCCGCGCTGACGCTGTGCGGCACTGCGGCACTTCGTGCCCAGACCCAGGACACGACGGGGATTTACGGGGAGAGACAGGACAGCCTTGCGGCGGCGGTCTTTACGGGACATCAGTCGGGGAACTATCTTCCGCGCGGAAAGGAAATCAGGACGGAGGTCATCTCCGCGGCCGGGCTGTGCAAGATGGCCTGCTGCAACCTTGCGGAGAGCTTCGAGAACTCGGCGAGCGTGACGGTGGGCTATTCCGATGCCGTCACTGGCGCCCGGCAGATACGCCTGCTCGGCCTCTCGGGAGTCTATACCCAGATGCTTGACGAAAACCGCCCGGTAATGCGCGGACTTTCAGCGCCTTTCGGACTCTCGTACATCCCGGGTCAGTGGCTGGAGAGCATCCAGATTGCCAAAGGCTCCACCTCGGTCATCAACGGCGTGGAGTCGATGACCGGACAGATTAACATGGAGCACCGCAAGCCTACGGACGAGAAGCCGCTGTTCATCAACTATGCGGCAATGAGCGATTCCAAGATGGACTTCAACATAGCCTCCTCCCTCCAGATGGGCGAGCGCTGGAGCACGGTCCTCCTCGGTCATGTCTCAGGGAACTTCGCAACGATGGACCACAACCATGACACCCTCCTCGACGACCCGCGGATGCTTCAGTTCAACCTCGCCAACCGCTGGCTCTACTATGCCCCGAGCGGTGTTCAGGTCCGCTTCGGAGTGCGTGCGCTGCGGGACAGCAGGCTCGGAGGCCAGATGCTGAAGGACGCGGACGGGAAGAAGCGGTTTTACGAACATGAGAACTATAAGCTCGACGGCCTCGCCGAGGATGAGATTAACCCGTGGGGCTCGGACATCCTGAACCGCTCCATAAACGGCTACCTCAAGGTCGGCATACCTCTGAACGAGGACAACTCGCAGAACATCGCGCTCGTGGGCGACTACAGCTATCAGGACATGGACTCGTGGTTCGGCTCCACGAAATATCTTGCCGGCCAGCACTCCGGGTTCATAAATCTTCTCTATCAGAACGAAGTGAATGAAAATCATAAGTTTACGCTCGGCTTGAACGGCGTTCTCGACAGCTATGACGAGGACTTCTCGCGGCAGTACCGCGGCATCGCCTCTCCGGAGGCCTTCGCGGGCGTGACGAATCTCGGAAATGTCGGGATATTCGGTGAATATACCTTCCATCTCGGAGACAAGTTCTCGACGATTGCGGGTCTTCGCGGCGACTGGTATTTTTCGAAGAACGGAACCCTCGAAGGCTCGGGGCTCTCGTCGAAGCCGCATATATCCCCTCGTCTGACATTGAAATATTCTCCGATTGAGGAAATCGTGCTCCGGGCGAACGGCGGCAGGGGACTCAGGCATTCGACGCCGCTCATCGACAACATCGGGGTCTTTTCCACCGGCAAGCGTTTCGTCGGCGCGTTCAACGACCACATTCTCGAAGACGCATGGACCTTCGGTGGCAACGTGACCTATTATATGCCTTTCGGCGCGTCGTCCAACACCTACCTCAGCGTCGATTATTTCCGCACCCAGTTCGTTCAGCAGATGGTCGTTGATTACGAACATTTTTCGAACAAGATTGATTTTTACGCCCTTGACGGACGGCGCTCGTTCACGGACAACATCCAGCTGGACTTCAATGTCGAGCCTGTGGAGCGTTTCACCGTCACGGCGACTTTCCGCTACACCAACGCGAAGATGGAACTTGCCGACAAGGGGCTGGTCGAAAGGCCGCTCACGAGCCGCTGCAAGGGCGTTCTGAACCTTCAGTATGCGCTTCCGATGAACAAATGGATATTCGATTTCACCGCGTCGGTGAACGGCTCATGTCGGGTGTATGACTTTATGGCGAACATGAAGGACACTGACGGAAATCTGCTCTACGCTGACGGCCGTACGCCGGTCTATCCGCTTCTGTATGCGCAGGTTACGAAGCGTTTTCGCGGACTGGACATATACCTCGGGGCGGAGAACCTGACGAACTACCGGCAGAAGGTCGTGGTCACCGGAGACAAACTCGCTGACGGGCACATCGACCCGCGTTCGCAGTCTTTCGACGCCAGCTGCATCTGGGGTCCGCTGATGGGAATTAAGGTCTATGCGGGGCTGCGCTATACCCTTTGGAAGTAGGTAAAATTCTGCCTTTTTATCAGAATTTTACATCTAAGTTGTTTATTTTAGGCTATCTTTGTGAATTATGAGAAAGATGATTTATATTTTTGCGGCGGTTGCTGTGGCGACGGCTGCGCTGGGCTGCCCTGCTGGGGCGACTTCTATGGGTGCGGCTTCTGTCGCTGCTGTCGCAAAGGCTCCGAAGGGCGAGATTAAGACGGTGGTGTTCACATCTGACCTGCATTGTCAGAAATGTGTCGAGAAAATCAACGGCAACCTTGCATTCGAGAAAGGGGTCAAGGATTTGAGGGTTGATATGAAGTCTAACACCATCACCATTAAATATGATGCGTCAAAGACTTCCGTCGAGAAGCTGGCCGCGGCCATCAAAAAGCTTGGCTACACTGCGGAGGTCAAGAAAAACTTATAACTATGTATAAGATAGTAGAAAAGGACTTTCTGACACCGACGATATGCCGGATGAAGGTTGCTGCTCCGAGGGTCGCGTCGGCCGCTCTTCCGGGGCAGTTTCTGATTGTCAGGACAGACGAGCAGGGGGAGCGCATCCCGCTTACAATCAGCGATTATGATGCCGCGGCCGGCACCGTGACCATTGTCATTCAGGCAATCGGGGCATCCACCATGCAGATGTGCGCCATGTCCGTCGGGGATGCCTTCGCGGATGTCGTCGGACCTCTCGGCGTTCCGTCCGATTTCACGGAAATGCCTTTGGATGAACTTAGGAAGAGGAAATATGTCTTCATCGCCGGAGGAGTGGGCACCGCGCCTGTCTATCCGCAGGCGAAGTGGCTGTATGAGAGGGGAGTGTCCGTGGATGTGATTGTGGGGGCGAAGACCGCTGACCTCATCATATATGAGAAGGAAATGGCAGCAGCCTGCGGCAACCTCTACATCTGTACGGACGACGGTTCGCGCGGTTTCCATGGACTTGTCACTGCCCGGCTTGAACGGCTTGTGAACGAGGATCATAAGAACTATGACCGGGCTGTCGCCATCGGGCCGATGATTATGATGAAGTTCGCGACGTTGACTGCAAAGAAGCTCGGCATCCCGATTACGGTGAGTCTGAACACCCTCATGGTCGATGGCACCGGAATGTGCGGAGGCTGCCGCGTGACTGTCGGCGGGCGCACCCGCTTCGCCTGCGTCGAGGGCCCCGAGTTTGACGGCTACGAGGTCGATTTTGACGAGGCCATGCGCCGTCAGGGAATGTACCGCCCTCAGGAGCAGGCCGCCCGCGAGGCGTTTGAGGCACACCGGTGTAAATTGTTGTAATATGGCTAACAGAATACCAAGAGTCCCTGTCAGGGAACAGGACCCGAAGAAGCGGGCGGCAAACTTCGAGGAGGTTTGCTATGGATACAATAAGGAAGAGGCGATGCTGGAGGCGACGCGCTGCCTGCACTGCAGGAACCCTCGCTGTGTTGCGGCCTGTCCGGTGAACGTGAAGATTCCTGACTTCATTGCGAAAGTGGTCGAGGGCGACTTTGCCGGAGCCGCGCGGGTCATTGCGCAGGATTCGTCCCTGCCGGCAGTCTGCGGCCGCGTGTGCCCGCAGGAAACCCAGTGCGAGGGCTCATGCGTGCTCGGAGTGAAGTTCGAGCCCGTGGCAATCGGCAAGCTGGAACGCTTTGTCGCCGACTGGAGCAGGGAACATCCGGAGGGGGCTCTTCCTGAGGGCATGGCTTCCGTCCCGCTTTCGGATTCCGGTGACTCGAATGACGTTCATGCCGGTGGGGAGACTCCGGTGGCGGAAAGGAACGGACACCGCGTGGCGGTGGTAGGCAGCGGCCCGGCGGGGCTTGCCTGCGCGTCCGACCTTGCCAAGCTCGGCTACGACGTGACCGTCTTCGAGGCCCTGCACAAGGCCGGGGGAGTGCTTGAATACGGCATTCCGGAGTTCCGCCTTCCGAAGGACACGGTTCTCGCCGCTGAAATCACCGCTGTCCGTGCGCTTGGCGTTCACATTGAGACTGATGTCGTCATCGGTCGCACCGTGACGGTTGACTCCCTGCTTGGCAAGGAGGGCTTCGACGCCGTCTTCATCGGCTCAGGCGCAGGGCTGCCTAAGTTCATGGGCATTCCTGGCGAGAGCCTGAACGGGGTCTATTCCGCAAACGAGTTCCTTACCAGAAACAATCTCATGAAGGCCTATCGGGACGACTATGCCACGCCGGTCAATGTCGGTCACAATGTCGTGGTCGTGGGCGGAGGTAATGTCGCCATGGACGCGGCACGCACGGCGCTGAGGCTTCAGGGGCTCCGGGCGGCGCAAAGCTCTCTCACTCCGTTCGAGATGACAGAAAAGGGCTCGTGCGAGATGAAGGATGCCGCCCAGGCTGAATCGGCAGACCGCACCGACACAGTCTCGGTAGTCTATCGCCGCACGGAGACCGAACTTCCGGCCCGCCGCGAGGAGGTGCATCATGCCAAGGAAGAGGGCATTGTGTTTGAATTCCTGACCAATCCGGTTGAGATTCTTTCCGACGAAAAGGGCAACGTGCGCGCCGTGAAGTGCATCCGTATGGAACTCGGCGAACCGGATGCCAGCGGCCGCCGCAGCCCCGTTGCCGTTCCCGGCTCCGAGTTCGAGATTCCTGCCGACACTGTAATCATGTCCCTCGGCACGTCTCCCAACCCGCTCATTGCCAGCACGACTCCGGGTCTGAAAACCACCCGCCGCGGAGGTTTCGAAACCACCGACGAGGTTGTTACAACCCATCCGGGGGTATTTGCCGGAGGCGATGCAGTAACAGGAGCCGCCACCGTGATCCTTGCCATGGGCGCGGGACGTAAGGCGGCGGCAGCAATAGACAGCTATATTAAAGAGAATCGTTGAGTCGCGGCTTCCTGCCGGTCTCCGCGCTACTCCGCGGAGACCTCGTCGATGTGCCGGTAGTTGTAGCCCATTGTCTCATAAATTCCGCACATCCTGTCAATGTCGTGGAAGAACCTGTCCGCGTCGCGTCTGCCCGGCTCGCACCACTGCACCTCCGAAAGCGCGCTCATTCGCGGAAGAAGCATATATTCAAGATGTTCCGGTGTGGCGATATATTCCGTCCAGAGGTTCGCCTGGATTCCGAGTATATGCTTTTTCTCCGCATCCGTCATCTCCGGAGTGAACGGCTCGTACTCATACACCTTTGACACAGGAAGATAGCCTCCGATTCCGTCAGGCTCCGCGGCCCGGTCGAGGCTCTGGCAGTAGTCGAAATAGAAATGGGTCGTCGGGGTCATAATCGCGTCATGCCCGAGCGCGGCAGCCTTCTGACCTCCCGAACTGCCTCTCCACGACATCACCGTGGCGTTCGGTGAAAGCTCCCCTTCGAGAATCTCGTCCCAGCCGATTATGCGCCGTCCGCGGTCGTTGAGGTACTTCTCCACCCTCACCGTCACATAGCTGCTCTGGAGATAGTGCTCGGCCGAGAACTGCCCGTCGCCCTTGAGCCCCAGCTCCGCAATCTTCGCCTGGCAGCGCGGACAGGTAGCCCAGTGATCCTTAGGGCATTCGTCGCCGCCTATGTGGATGTATTCCGACGGGAATATCTCCAGCACCTCGTCCAGCACCCCTTCAATGAACTCGTAGGTCTTCTCGTTGCCGGCGCAGAGCACGTCAGGTGAAATCCCGGCGTAGTTCCACACCTCGTATGGCCCGTAGCCCTCGCATCCGAGTTCCGGATAGGCCGCGAGCGCAGCCTGCATATGCCCCGGAAGGTCAATCTCCGGAATCACGTCAATTCCCCGCTTCCCGGCGTATGCGACGACTTCGCGCAGCTGTTCCTGCGTGTAGTAGCCTCCATAGAGCGCTCCGGTAGGGTCTCCGCCCGAGCCGTCCGGCCTGTAAAGCTTCTCGCCCTTGCGCCATGCCCCGATTTCCGTGAGGAGAGGATATTTCTTTATCTCGATTCTCCATCCCTGATCCTCTGTCAGATGCCAGTGGAACTTGTTCATCTTGTGCACCGCCATCATGTCGATGTACCGCTTCACCTCGTCGATGCTGAAGAAATGTCTCGCGCAGTCGAGGTGCATGCCCCTGTAGGCAAACCTCGGCTTGTCCTTGATAATCACGTCAGGCCATTCCCCGTTCCCGTCCCGGAGCTGGTCGAGCGTCTGCTGCGCGTAGAGAAATCCTCTGCGTGAACCGGCCTTGACCGTGGCCTTGCCCTTCCGGATTTCAATCACATATTCCTCCTCCCTGAGCTTCGGGTCATTGATTTTTTCGACGATTTCGTCGTTCGCCTCGGTGCTGCCCCCGAGAAGCTTCACATAGTTCGGTTCCGGAATCACGTTCACGATGTCCTGTCCCCCGTTTCCGCAGGAGGAGAGCGCCAATGCCGCCGCGATTGCCGTCAGTTTCAGTGCTGTAAGTTTCATATATTCCTAAAAATTATCGTTAATAAAGACAAAGATATTAAATATATGTGTCGTTTCGTCGTATTCTGATCCGAAATTTTCGCTTTTTCGTGATAAATCGTTAATTTTGTCTTCGTGGGTATTTTTGCGTGGGTATATTGCGCGTCGCATAATATATAATAAGGATATAAAACATCGTGGATATGAAAAGGACACTTTTGCTTACATTCGCCGCTCTCTGCGGCTTCTGCGCCTGCACGTCTCAGCATGGAGTCGGAATCGTCGCCCACCGCGGCTACTGGAAATGCGAGGAGGGAGGGATGTCGCACAACTCAATCGCCGCCCTCAAGGCCGCCTGCGAGCACGGTTTCTGGGGCACCGAGTTTGACGTGAACATGACTTCCGACGGCGAACTTCTCGTCTATCACGACGGGGAGATTGAGGGAAAGCGCATAAATTTCACCCCTAAGGCCGAGTTCGAGCATGTCCGTCTTCCGAACGGCGAACCAATCCCGACCCTCGACGAGTATCTTGCCGTGGCGGAGAACTACCCCAAGACCAAGCTCGTCCTCGAACTCAAGTGGCACGACGCGGCGCTTGAACATCAGGCGGTCGATGCCGTGGTGGCTTCACTCAAGGCTCACGGTCTCTTCACTCCGGAGCGCGTGATGTTCATCTCCTTCTCCCTCAGCGAGTGCGGACTTTTCGCGCAGGCGGCTCCGGGCTTCACCATCCAGTATCTGGGCAGTGACCGCGACTTCGATGCCCTCAACGAAAACGGCGTGAACGGCATCGACATGTATTTCCCGACCTTTCTCGGTGACCCGAAATGGAAGGAAGGCGCACGCGCGAACGGCTACGGCATCAATGTCTGGACCGTCGATGGCGAGGATGACATCCGCAGGTGCATCGGCGAGGGGATTGATTTCATAACGACCAACGAGCCGGTGCTGGCGCGGGAGATACTGCGGGACATGGACGGTGTTGAAGAACTTTTGCTTTGAGCGTCTTCAGAAATGTTTTTCGAATCCTGTCGGGTTTCAGAATGCCTTTGTGGCGTAAATTCTGGAGGTCTTGAGCAAAAACTTAAAAATTGAGAGATAAATATTAAAATTTTTTATAAAATATGTTTATTTCTCTAAAAGTTCGCTATATTTGCGGAATCTAAAGTCTAAATGAGATGAGAAGATTCCGCATATTTTTTGTGTCGTTCACAGCGGCGGCTCTGACCCTCGTTTCCTGCATAGGGGGGGGCAAGTCGCTAAATGACAATTATATGTGGTTCGACTGCGAAGCGAACTACGCCACCCTCTCCCATCCCGATTCAATCCGTTTCTACCTTGAAAAATGTCAGGCGCTCGGCTTCGACAATGTCGTCGTCGATGTCAAGTCGATAATGGGCGAGGTCCTCTATGACAGCGACATAGCCCCTTACATGGGCGACTGGGAAGGCGTGACGAGGTCGAGGGACTACGACATGATGGGACATTTCATCCGCTTCGGGCATGAGCTCGGAATGCGGGTGTTCGCCTCCCTCAACATCTTCGCCGGAGGTCACAACTACTTCGACCGCGGCATCATCTACGGCGACAAGGCAGCCTGGCAGTCAATCTGTTACGACCACGGAAAACTTGTCCCTATTTCGAGCATAAAGACCAACTATAACGGGATGCTGAACCCTTCAAATCCCGAGGTTCAGCAGTATCAGCTCGACATTCTCAAGGAATTCATCGCAAAATATCCCGAGACCGACGGGCTCATCTTCGACCGCGTGCGCTACGACGGCATCACGGCTGACTTCAGCGACCTTTCACGCGCGCAGTTCGAGGAATATGCCGGAATCTGTGTGGAGAACTGGCCGGAGGACATACTCAGCTGGTACGACGCCGACGGGAAGCTCCGGGAAAACTGGACGCCCGGCATCCATGGCAAGAAATGGATAGAGTGGCGCGCCGGCGTCATCCACGATTTCGTTGCCAAGGCACACACGATGCTGAAGGAACTCAATCCGGACCTCATCATAGGGGACTACACCGGCGCGTGGTATCCGACCTACTGGCAGCTCGGAGTGAACTGGGCGAGCCGTGAGTACGACCCGTACAAGGTTCCGCAGTACCGTGAATGGGCGACTGAAAAATACCATGAGACGGGCTATGCCGAACTGCTTGACGTCTATATGACCGGGCTCTACTATTCGTGCATCACCAAAGACGATGTTGACCGTGCCACGGGAGTGGTAGGACAGCGCAGCGAGGCCGGAATGGACAACAGCCTCACCTACTGTTACAGCGTCGAGGGCGGCGCCGAGCTCTCGAAGGAGGTCACGATGGGTGTTGTTCCGGTCGTGGGCTCAATCTATGTCGAGCAGTACCTCGGAGACTTCGGCAAGTTCCGCCCGGCAGTTGAGCAGGCGCTCCGGAGCACCGGAGGAGTGATGATTTTCGACATCGTGCATCTGAACAAACATCACCTCTGGGACGACTTGGGGGCGGCGATGGCGACTGCGGAGCACCCGTAGCCGGAATCAATGGGGGAATGCCCCCTCTCTTCTACATGATTATAAAACACTAACACAATCCAAATGAAATCACTGATAACAAATCTAATCCCGAGCCTCCGGTTCCGGACTATGCTCGTGGCGACTGTGCTCCTCTTTGCTGGAGCCATGTCCGCTCATGCGCAGTCGCAAGTCAGGGGGCTAGTCACCGATGTGAACGGACAGCCTGTTGCGGGAGTGACCGTTATGGTCGTGGGGACAACAGTCGGAACTATGACCGACATGGATGGAAAGTGGGCCCTGACAGCAAAGGCGGGCGACACCATCGAGTTCTCATGCCTCGGTATGGCCACGCAGACGCGCAGGTGCAGCGGCAAGGCCGAAACGCTCAACGTCACCATGGAAGAGGACTCCCAGTTCATCGAGGAGACCATAGTCGTGGGCTACGGCACCCAGAAGAAGTCCTCCATGACCTCCGCCGTCTCGGCGATGAAGGGCGATGAGCTCCTCAAGGCGCCCGCCACCAACGTCTCGCAGGTTCTTGCCGGCAAGCTTCCCGGCATCTCCTCCGTGCAGGAGTCCGGTCAGCCGGGCTCCGACCAGGCGAGTCTCCGCATTCGCGGCTCGATTTATGGCGTGGCATACGTCGTTGATGGTTTCCCTGTTTCTGACATCAATGACATTGACCCTGCCGACATCGAGAGCGTATCCGTGCTCAAGGACGGAGCGGCCGCCGCTGTCTATGGACTCAGCGGCGCCGGCGGCGTGATTATCGTGACGACCAAGCGCGGACAGCAGGGCCAGACAAAGATTACCTATAATGCCTCAATCGGAGCGTCGATGAACGCGAATTTCCCCAAGTTCATGAACGGCCCTCAGTTCGCCTACTACTACAATGTGGCGGAGATGATGGATCAGATGGCAAGGGGTGTGATAACTTCCGACACTGAATACAATCCGTACTTCACGAAGCATCAGGTGGAGCTTATGCTCAACGGCGACCCGACCGACGGCTGGGACAATGTGAACTACATCGACGAGGTCTTCGGAACCGGATTCAACCAGAAGCACAGTGTCACCGTGCAGGGCGGAAATGAAAAGACGCGCTATTTCGCATCTTTCGGCTATCTCGGGCAGAAGGGAAACATCGACAACTTCGGCTACAGGCGCTACAATGTCCGAGCAAACCTTGAGTCGCGGATAGCCAAGAATTTCAACTTCACCCTCGGAGTTTCCGGAGTGCTGGGACGCAAGTCTGCCCCGTACTACGCGGCTGGTTCCGGCGACAGTTCCGTCTATGGGGGAGATGAGTCCACCAACTGGCTTTCAATAGCGAACCAGACCATTCAGATGCACCCGTATCTCCCCAAGACCTACAACGGGCTCTACACCGCATCGACAAAGAAGAACACCGGGCTTCCTCAGTCTCCTCTTGCCGCCATCTATGATTCCGGCTACAGGAAGAACAACACTGCCGATGTCTCGGTGAACACCTCCCTCTCGTACGACGTGCCTTTCCTTGAAGGCCTTCAGCTCAAGGTTTCCGGATCGTATATGGGATATACCGCGAGTGCAAAGACTCTCTACACTCCGTACTACCTGATGTCGGCGTCGTTCGACACTGCAGCAAACGACTGGGCGTGGAAGGAAGTTACCTCCCCGAACGGTGACGGTTCCGGCAACACCGTCCAGGAAAGCGCCAACTGGTCGCGCCACCTTATCGGGCAGGCAAGCGTCGGCTATGTCCATTCCTTCGGCAAGCACAACCTTGACATCCTTGCCCTTGCTGAGGTCAGGGACTATACGGCCAACGGTCTTGGCGCGATGGCAAAGAATGTGACATTCCCTTCGCTTCCGGAACTCAGTTACGGAACCCAGGTGGAAGGCTCCGTGTATGGCAGCAGCAACGCGACCCGCTCGGCCGGCTATGTCGCCAGACTGCGCTATAATTATGACGAGAAGTATCTTGCCGAGTTTTCCGGCCGTTATGACGGGTCCTACAAGTTCGCCGGAATGGCAAAGACGCGCTGGGGATTCTTCCCTTCTGCATCAGTGGGATGGAACATGGCCAAGGAACGCTGGCTGGAGAACGCGGCCTGCCTCGACGAACTCAAGCTCCGCGCCTCGGTCGGTCTTCTCGGAAATGACTCCGTCTCTCCGTATGCATTCCTGAGCACATATGCGCAGGGGGAGAAGGTCATTCTCGGAAACTCGGCGAATCCGTCCTACTATACTAACGTCATCGCCAATCCGAGCCTTTCATGGGAGAAGACCCTTTCCTACAATGCCGGTGTCGATCTGAGCATGTGGAACGAAAAACTCGGCGCGGAAGTCGATGTGTTCTACAATTACACCTACGACATCCTGACGGCTCAGGGCTCTAACTTCCCGCCTTCGATGGGTGGGTACTATCCGACCTATGTGAACGGGAATGCCGTTGACACGGGCGGTATTGACGTCATGCTTTCGCACAAGAACACCGTCATGCTTGCCGGTCAGCCGTTCACATACGGAATATCAGGGAACGTGACATACGCCAAGTCCCGTTGGATTATATATCCGGACCAGCCGAACATTCCGGAGTATCAGAAAGTTACCGGCACGGAAGTCGGAGCCATCATGACATGGGTGGCTGACGGGCTCTACAAGTCCGAGGAGGAAATTGACAATTCCGCATGGTACGGAACCCGTCCGTGCATCGGAGACATAAAGTATGTCGATATCAACGGAGACGGCAAGATTGATTCTGACGACCGTTGCCGCGTCGGGCGCAACAACCGTCCGAAGCTGACTTATGGCCTCAATCTCAACTTCTCGTGGTATGGTTTCGACCTCTCCGCGCAGTTCACGGGCGGCGCCCTGTTCGATGTTTCCCTCACGGGAACATATTTCAACGGCGTGGATGACAACACCGTGTGGACTCAGACATTCAAGGAGAACGCGAACTCTCCGCTGTTCCTCGTCGAGAATGCCTACAGCATCTATAACCCTGACGGCACATTCCCTCGCCTGACCCTCGGAAACACGGGACACGGCGGAGACAACGGGCTCGGCTCGACGTTCTGGCTCCGCGACGGCAAATACGTCCGTCTCAAGACCGCGCAGCTGGGCTATACATTCCCGCGCAAATGGATGGAAAGGCTCAAGATAGACACGCTCCGTCTCTTCGTCGAGGGGCAGAACCTCTTCACCATAGACGGGCTTCCGGACGGAATCGACCCTGAGTCTCCGGGAACCAACAACGGCTACTATCCTCAACAGCGGCTTCTGATGGGCGGTCTGACATTAACATTCTAAAAAGGGACAATGATTATGAAGAATATATTTAAGGGATGCGTGCTCGCTGCGGCGTTGATTGGCGGCGTTTCCTGCACGAAGATGCTTGACATGACTCCGACCAATCTTGTCTCGGACAAGACGATTTGGGAAAAGACGGAGTCGGCGGAATGGGCTGTGAACTCGCTTTATACCTATGTCTATAGCGTCATGGCAAATCAGAGCGTGGTAGGTCTCACCGAGTCTCTGACGGACATGATGAAATATGGTTCGTACAACTACAACTCCCTTGCCTTCATTCCGAGCGAGTTCGCATACGGCGAGGACAACACGATTAAGGCCACCTATGTCGATGCCTATATGGGATATTGGGCTACCCGCTATTCCCAGATTACGGACATCAACGAGGCGCTGAGCAATCTGAAGAAATACGGACAGATGTCGGACGATGACAAGACAAGGCTTGAGGCTGAAATCCGCTTCATGAGGGCTTATGTCTATTTCGACCTTGTAAAGCGCTACAAGGACATCATCCTCTACGATGAGGACTTGACTGCTATTGTAAAGGACAGGAAACTGAACACGGAGGAAGAGGCGTGGGACTTCATTCAGAAGGACTTTGATTTCGCGGCCGCTAATCTTCCTGCAAAGGCTGATGCGAACGGACGGCTCGACAAGGGCATGGCCTATGCCTTCCTCACGCGCACGATGCTGTACGCAAAGAGGTACGATGCCGTGATTGCCGCAGCGGACGAGGTGAAGAAACTCGGCTACGACCTTGAGAAGAATTACTCTGATTCCTACTCCAAGTCAACCGTTGACGGAAACATTGAGGCCATTCTCCAGTACCATTTCAGCCGCGCCGAGAACATCACCCAGAGTTTTGACTACTATTATACTCCTGGCGGCGACTTCTCCCTCAACGGCGCGACCGGCGGCGGGTACGGCACCCCGACTCAGGAACTTGTGGAGTCTTACGAGAAGGCTACAGGAGGAAAGGCCGATTGGAATCCATGGCACACGACCGGCGTGACGGACACTCCTCCTTACGCGGAACTTGAACCGCGCTTCCATGCCACCGTTCTTTATAACGGGTCCGCATGGAAGGGGCGCACGGTGGAGCCGTATCTCGGCGGCGCTGACGGATTCTGCGAGTGGAATGTTGAGCCTGAACCTAACGGACGCTCGACGACTGGCTACTATCTCCGCAAGATGGTTGACGAAACCCACAATGTCATCCAGTATAGTTCCGGCGTTCAGCCTTTCACCGTCATCCGCTATGCCGAAGTGCTTCTCAACAAGGCCGAGGCTCTGTATGCGACCGGTGAGGAGGGACAGGCAAACGACATCGTGAACGACATCAGAGGCCGTGTCGGCCTCCCTTCGGTCACTGCTGACGGCGCTGACCTCATGGCCGCAATCCGTCAGGAGCGCAAGGTCGAGTTCGCATTCGAGGGACTATGGTACTGGGATTTGCGCCGCTGGGGCATCGCCCACAAGGCCTACCCGGAGGGACTTACCGGCTATCAGGTGCACGGATTCAAGATTACCAAGGATGAGGAAGGCAACTTCACCTACGACTACATAAGCGTCGATGACAAGAACCGCAACTTCCCGGAGAAACTCTACAGGTTCCCGCTTCCGGCTGACGAACTGAACAACAACGGTGCGCTGGAAGGGCAGTTCCCTGAATGGAGATAGGAGAAAATCCCCAAGACAATCTTAATAGACAATGAAAATGAGAAAGATATGCTTTAACATAGTCGCCGTTGCGGCATTGGCGCTTTCGCTTGCTGCCTGCCAGAAGCCGCACTATGTCCTGCCGACTGCCGAACGTGAGGGCTTCACCAGCATCAGCGCGTTCTTCACCTCCGGCGAGTACAACAACCTTGAGCTTGCGAAGCTCTATGTGACTGACGAGATGGTCAAGGACGGGCGGCTTGTCATTCCTGTCCCGTACTACTATCCGGAAACTTCGGACAACCCGACGACAAAGTATATGTCCAGTGTCCGGATGAAGGCCGAACTTGACAAGAACTGCTACATTTCCCCTGCGCTCACGCTGCTGGACTTGAACCTTGAGAACGAGTTTACCTACACGGATGCCAAGGGCAACACCTATCCGATAGTGATTACAGGAAAGAGGACAAAGTCTTCCGAGGCGACTTTCATATCATTCGAGCTGGTCGATATGTTCGAGGGATTTGTCGATAATGACGAGAGGAAGATTTATCTTTATACGACAGATGACCTTTCTTCCTGCACTGCGGAAGGGCAGGTCTCCGCTCATTCCGAAATAGTGACGGATCTTAGCGTGGCAAGGAATTATAACGAGCCTCAGACAATTGTCATCAAGGCCCACAATGGCACAGAGTACGAATATGTGACAGAAAAGGCCATTCCGACCAAGATTCGCAACGGCTTCAATAAGGAGTCCGTCAAGCAGCTCTTCAACCTTGACCCTAAGTCCCGCTTCGGAACTCCGGACTATCTGACGGAAGGGCTTGACCCGACAATCGCTTCGATATCCGGCTATCTCGTTGTCTGCCTTGGCGACGGTTCCGCTCCGTTCTATGTTCACGGGACGACCGGCAAAAAGCTGGGCGAGGTCGCCATCGGTTCAGCTTCAGTCGCCGGAATCACCAACGATGAGGCCGGAAATCTCCTGATGGTGAACCGTCTTGACGGCAGGGGAAAAATTCAGATTTACAGGACTTCTTCCGTGACGGCCGCTCCTGCTCTGTTCTACGAGTATGACAGTGACGTCCCTCTCCCGACCGGCGTGAAGATAAAGGTCAGCGGAAACATTGACGGGGATGCAGTCATCACTCTGCCGTATGTCGGTGTGGCAAAGGTCACTGAGGCTTCGCAGTTCCTCAGGATTACCGTCTCGGGCGGCACTGTGACTGAGGCAAAGGTCGTGGATCTTGCTCCGGCCGGTGTTAAGTGGGGAGATGCGGCTTCGAATTACGCCGGCATCGCACCTGCTTCGGCATCGGCTTCAGACGGGGTCTTCCTCGCTTCGTACGGAAGGATGACGCTTGATTATCTGGACGCTTCATCGTGGATGGTTTCAAAGTCTATGGGTACGACTTCAGAATCATCTTGGGCATGGAACACGAACGGTCTTGACTGCAAGTTCTATAACAATGTGCAGTATCTTGCGATGCTCGTCCTCGCGCATTTCCCGGCTTGGGGAGGACATCCTTCACTCTACATCTATAATGTCTCCAACAAGGCGTCGCTCACCGGGGAGTTCACGGACTCTCCCGCGCTGTTCGTCTCGTCGCAGAACATCGACTCCTTCAACGGCGCGAACGCCGATGCTACGCTTTCTTCCGGCGATGTCGTGATGGCTCCTTCCGCCGACGGATTCAAGATTTTCATCTACTACTACGATCAGTATGCCGGCACCATCGGAGGCTACTCCGCCGACTGTATAAAGAGGAACTGATATGGCTGTTCCTGAATGACGGACGATATGAAGACAAGAAAACACTTATATCTTATTCTCGCATCAGTGTCGGGGCTTGCCCTGGCACTCGGATGCGGCAAGGGCGAGGGAACGGTTCCGGACTGGCCGTGGACCGACCCGGAGACGCCGGAAACCCCGGTCACTCCGGAAAAACCGACGGAATCTGAATATCCCGTGATTCCGGAGACTCCTCACGCGGCATTTGTCGATCCGACCACTGCCGGTTGGGAGAACATCACGGCGGACTATCCTGGACTTCGCTCCGACATCAGCGTCTATCGTTTCTCAGACAAATTCTTCACCCGCCCGGCAGTCGCCTACATCGCGGTTGCCGACGCTTCAAAGGCCGGATTCGGGGTCTGGAGCATCAACGACCCTGAACTCAAGGGCTGCGACGAGGCTTTCAGGACACCGTCCAAGGTCTATGAGGCTTGCTCGGCATCAGTCATCGTGAACGGCGGGTTCTTCTACTCTTCCGGAGGCAAGAACTACAGCGCGTCCGTCGCCGTCAGCGAGGGCACCCGCCTCGGCGTGAACATCAACTACGCATCCGAGGACTGGAAGACAATGTACTATCCGACCCGCGCCGCGTTCATCGAGCACGCCGACGGCTCGTTCGAGTCCTGCTGGACCTACTACGCTTCTTCCGGAGCTCACTACACCTATCAGACCCCGGCTCCGAACTCGTGGAAGAAGAAGCCCGGAAAGGTTCCTTCGGCAACCTATCCGGAGACTGCCGTGGAGTTTGAGGCGAAGAATGCCATCGGAGGCGGCCCGGTCCTGCTAAAGAACTCCAAGGTCATAGACAGCTATGTCGAGGAACTCTTCGACGGCGCTTCGGGCATCGGTCCGGATGTCTATGCTCCGAGAACTGCCATAGGAGTCTCTGCTGACTCGAAGCTTGTTTTCTTCGTCTGCGAGGGGCGCGAGATGACCGATGGCGTGACCGGACTTACCACTGAAGAGGTCGCCAAGGTGCTTTACAGCCTCGGCTGCAGGGATGCCATCAATC
>CAKUPC010000029.1 GCA_934675095.1 uncultured Bacteroidales bacterium
ATGGAAGGCATGGAGGTGGACTTCTCGTAAGCTTCATCGAAACAAATGACATCCGGCATTGCGAATAACCAGTTCGCTGTGTCGGATTACTTTTGCATCATAAAAAAGGGAATCACATGGCATACAAGTACGACCCCATGACCGGAGATTTCGTGGATACATCCAAGCGCAGTCAGGCAAGGACTGCGGAAGCCCCTGCACCTCAGGTGCGTGCTGTGCGTGTTACTCGTCCGCCGGCCGCCAGGACGACACGTCAGCGCCATAATCCCCGGACCGCGATGTCCACAGTCCGTGGAGGCACCTCAAGGTACCGATGCAGGAAGCCGGAATACTTCCGCTGGTGGATACTGCGAATGTGCGTGTATGTGGGTATTGCCATGTTGTTCAACCTTTGCGGCAGATAGAGAGAAGATATGGAACTTGATTTCAATATATTTACGGAGCGTGCGCGCCGCACGTTTGCAAAGTCGGCGGAGCTCGCCTCAGACTGCAGGTATCCGAGCCTTGTGCCTGAGGTGCTCATGGTGTCGGTGATCCAGGAGGCGAAGGAGATGGTGTTCTTCCTTCTCCAGCGCATGGGGGTAGATAGGGTCGCCTTCTGCCAGACAATCTCCGATTCCCTTGCCAGGGTGGAGCACAGTGGTGACGGCAGCATCGAGATGTCGGACAATGTCGTCGAGGTGCTCTGCAAGGCACAGACCCTCGTCGATGGGAGCAGCGCAGTGGCCCTTGAGCATGTCTTCTGGGCGTTTTGCGTCACCCCGGGTCCGGTGAGGGACATCGCCCGTGGCCTCGGTGTGGACGACCGCAGGATAGCGGATGCTGTGGCGGCCTTCCGTGACGGAAACATAAGAAGGGACTCCTCCTCCCAGGCAGGAAGCCAGCGGCAGGACTCCCAGGGCAGGGGGGAGCCCACGGTGAAACACCTCAAGAAGTACGCCCGCAATCTCACTGTCCTTGCCGAGGAGGGGAAGATAGAACCCGTCATCGGACGTGACGTGGAGATCCGCCGCATCCTTCAGATACTCTCACGCAAGACCAAGAACAACCCCGTCCTCGTCGGCCCTCCGGGAACCGGCAAGACCGCAATCATCGAGGGACTGGCCCACAGGATCATCAGAGGCGATGTCCCTCAGGAACTCTCCGGTCTCAGGGTATGGTCCCTGGACATGACAGCCCTGATGGCGGGTACCTCGCAGCACGGCGAGTTCGAGGAGCGCCTCAAGGCAGTGGTGGATGACGCGAAGTCCGATCCGAACATCGTTCTGTTCATCGATGAGATGCATCTTCTCATAGGTGCGGGTGGAAGCATGGACGCCGCCAACATCCTCAAGCCTGAGCTGGCGCGCGGAGAGATCAAGGTCCTCGGGGCCACGACCACCGACGAGTTCGTGCAGTATGTGGAGAAGGACAAGGCGTTTGCAAGACGCTTCCAGAAGGTCATCGTGGATGAACCTGACACCGACGCCGCCATTGCGATTGTCCGGGGTGTGAAGCAGCGCTTCGAGACTTTCCATAGGATAAAGATCCTGGACGAGGCCGTGGTGTCGTCCGTGAAGTTGTCGCAGCGTTACATCACTGACCGTTTCCTTCCGGACAAGGCCATCGACCTCATTGACGAGGCTGCTTCCCGCATGAGGATAGAGAGGTCTTCAGTTCCTGTGGAGCTTGATGACCTCTCAAGGCAGATACGATGCAAGGAGATGGAGAGGGAGTCCCTGCGCCAGGATGAGCAGGAGCACGACCTGAGTGCGCTGGACGCTGAGATCGCTTCTCTTCGTGAGAAAGAGAACGAACTCAATGCGAGGTGGCTCAATGAGCGTCAGCTGATGGAGGATATGCAGAGGCGTAAGGACGAGCTTGAGTCCCTCAGGACGCGGTTCGAACAGGAGGAACTGGCCGGCCATTACGAAGAGGCGGTGGCCCTGCGCACCCGTATGGAAACCTTGAAGGCGGAGCTTGAGTCAGTCCTGTCGGAGGCTGCCGAGGAGACGGAGGGCCGTCTTCTCAAGGTGAACCTTGACGAGGACGACATCCGTCAGGTCATCACCTCGTGGACAGGCATCCCTGTGAACCGCCTTGGTGAGGACGACCTCAGCCAGCTTGCCGGTCTGGAGGAGGCCCTTTCAACGTGTGTCGTAGGACAGGACCGTGCGGTTGCTGCCGTCTCGAAGGTCATACGCCGCAACAAGATGGGATTCGGTGACGCGGGGCGTCCGATAGGCTCGTTTCTCTTTCTGGGTACCACCGGCGTCGGGAAGACCGAGCTGGCAAAGACCCTCGCCGACTACCTCTTCCATAGCCGTGACATGATGGTGCGCATCGACATGAGCGAGTACCAGCAGGAGCACAGTGTGTCTAGGCTCTTCGGAGCGCCTCCTGGATACGTGGGCTATGACCAGGGAGGTCAGCTCACCGAGGCTGTGCGCAGGAAGCCGTACAGCGTGATACTCCTCGATGAGATAGAGAAGGCCAATCCGAAGGTGTTCGAGACCCTTCTCCAGGTGCTCGACGACGGGCGTATGACCGACGGTCAGGGCCGTGTCGTGGACTTCAAGAACACAATCATCATCATGACATCCAATATGGGAGCATCCGCTATCACACAGACCCTGATCGGAGGCGAGCGTGACGAGCGGAACATTGCGCTCGCCAAGGAACAGGTGCTGTCTCAGATGAGGCGGAAGGTCGCTCCGGAGTTCATCAACAGGATAGACGACATCGTGATGTTCATGCCTCTGGGCCGGGAAGAGATAGCAAGGATAGTTGCGATCCAGTTCAGCCAGCTCCAGCGTAGGATGAAGGGCAACGGCATGGACATCACCATCGATGCAAGGGGACTTTACCTTCTTACTGGCATGAGCTATGAGCCGGAGTACGGCGCAAGGCCTGTGAAGAGGGCAATCAACGATTCGCTCGTTAACGTAATCACCATGAAGATGCTTTCGCGTGAGATCGCCAAGGACCGTCCTATACTTGTCACGGAGGAGGGTGGCCGGCTGAAGGTCACCAATGCCGAATCTTGATGCGAACAACCAGTTCGCTCAAGGGGCGTACATTTGCAGCATAGAAACAATAAAACTGTAACGGATATGAAGATTATGGGAATTCCGGGGACATCGTTCTCCATGCGCCGGGCACTCGGTATCGACGTGGTAAAGAGAAACATCGCCAGAACAACAGGCATTCCTCTCACAAAGTCAGGTCTTGAAAGAAAGATAGGACGCGAGTTTGTAAAGGTCGTGACTAAGCTTCTCAAGTAGCATCCCGCTATGAAGCCCGCTGAACTTTACGACATACTGATGGCTGATGATGGCTTGGATGAAGCTTATACCGGTGACATCCATGCCGTACAGAATGCCATAGTCCGTGCGTTGAATATTGAGGAAGTCAAGGCTCTCGTAAGTGGTGCAGAGCATCGCTGCCCGTTGGATTCGCGTCGTCTCATAAAACTGCAATGGATGGTGGAGAATCCATCAGGCAGCGGGAAACCAGAGGTTCGTCGCAACGAGCCACTCTATAAGCTTATACGGCTGTACACTGACAAGAAGAGCGGACGCGTGGAAGACTCCAGGAAGGAACTTCGGCAAAGGTACCCGTATCAGGGCTATGCTGACCAGAAGAAGATTGTCAGCCTGATGCTTGGCGGATCCAAGGCGGACCGTCTGTGGGCCTGCAGGAGGATAGCCAAGGACCAGATACCCGGATTTGAGGATGACCTCCGTCGTGAGTGGGAGTCGATGCGCGTACTTCCTATGGCCTGGATGGCAATGAGGTATCTTCCAAAGGAATACATTCTAACCCAGATTGATGAGTTGCGGCAGGCAGGAGTGGAGATGCATGAGATATGCTCTCATCTTGGCAATCTCGAAGGTTTCCCTTATGAGGTTACGCCTGATCTGGTTGCTCCTGAACACTACATCCAGACTATGGTGAAGCTGGGAAGGATTGTGCCGCAGGATCAGTGCCGTGAGCTTATTCGCACTTATCTGTGCGGGAGATGCCGTGACATGCTGACGCTTTATCTTGGGTATGATTGTTTATCGGCCGTCGGTAAATCCCTGTCCGACATCTGCCCTTTCCGTGAGATTGTTCGGGCGCTTGGCAAGCTCGGATATGTGGATCTGCTGAAAGAGCTTTTCGACTTGTCTGTAAAGGTGGCGGAACATAGTCCTGACACTCTTCATGATGTATGTCGGACGGTGCTTCGGGAGTTGATGGGGGAGGATGCGCCTATTGAGCGGAATGGGTGCCTTGCCATTGAGGGCGACATGCCGGACTTCCTTGGTGAAGACGAACATCAATAGGAAATCAAACTCCTATGATTGCTACATAGTGTCTCTCGATAGGACCATCGGCCACTTCGCTAGAAACTTCGGGTTCTACATAAGTCTGTTAAACGATGCGGAGCGACTGTTTGGAGACAAGTACAGGAGCATTATGCTGAGGATAAATACGAGAAATGTGACAATGTCATGGTCAATGATGTCCTCAATCACCAGATGGAGTCGCAGAAACTGAAGTCCTATATGTTTCATCTTTTATTATGTAAAAATTACACAAAAACTTTGGGATAAGAATTTTTATGCCTACATTTGCGTAGAATTCACACAGTATAATATGGTAGTAAAGAAAGGAACATTCACATACGAGTATCCGAGGCCGTCTGTCACAACTGATTGCGTTATCTTCGGATATGATGTGAAGGCGGGACTCTCAATCCTGCTGGTAAAGAGAGGCATAGAACCGTTCAAGGACAAATGGGCGCTGCCGGGAGGATTCCTTCAGATGAATGAGACCTCAGACGAATGTGCAATGAGGGAACTTCAGGAGGAGACGGGCCTTTCCATTTACACGGCGGAGACGACGGATGCCGACAATGTGGATGAGTACATGCTTGAGGCAAAGGGCATCTCGGATGCTAAGGTGGTGACAAGCCGCAGGAGTGCGTTCTTCGAGCAGATAGGCTGCTTCTCTGATGTTGAGAGGGATCCCCGCGGAAGAGTAATCTCGATTGCATACTATGCCCTTGTCGAGAAAGGTAAGGTCGAGGGAGGTGATGATGCCAGGCTGGCGTCATGGTTCCCGATAGATTCGGTTCCCAGCCTTGCGTTCGACCATGAGAAGATTCTTAGGGCCGCACTCAGTCGTCTCAAGGAGAGGATACACTTCAAGCCTATAGGCTTTGACCTTCTGCCCGAGGTGTTCACGCTCCCTCAGTTGCAGGCGCTCTACGAGTCAATTCTCGAGGTGCATTTCGACCGAAGGAACTTCGGAGCAAAGATGCTCAAACTTGGGATTCTTGACGAGGTGGGCGAGCGCCCGAAGAATGCAGGTCCCCGCATCCCGGTGAACTACCGCTTCAATAAGGAGAAGTACGAGGAGATGAAAGCTAAGGGTTTCAGACTAGAGTTTTAGCAAAAAAAATACTTAATATCAATAACTTGTGCAACCAGTTCAACGGCCATGGATGGGGGAGCATACACTGAGATGAAAAGAATGAATTTGTTTAGAAAGAAGGAGACAGTTACTACAACTATTGTCAATGCGGGCATCGCCTCCCCTGAGAATGAGACCCTTTCTTCTGCGAAAGGAAGTCAGGAGTCGGCAGCTGATGGTAAGATATACAATCTGGTTATTCTTGACGAGTCGGGCTCTATGGGCTCAATCTACAACCAAGCGCTCAGCGGAGCCAACGAGACGCTGAACACCATCAGGCTTTCGCAGAAGGAAGACGGGTCCCTCAAACAGATTCTCACCTTCGTCACCTTTGATTCCGGCTCGAACCGTCCGGATGTGAGGGAGATAATCAGCCTTAAGCCTATAACCGAGGTGAAGGATCTGACAAAGGATGACTATCGCCCTAGCGGATGCACTCCGCTCTACGATGCCATGGGTATCTCCATCAAGAAACTCTCCGAAGTGGTAGGCAAAGACGACAATGTCCTTGTTACCGTCATAACGGATGGCTATGAGAACAGCTCCCGTCACTATAGTGCATCGATGGTAAAGGAGATGGTGGACTCGCTCCGCGCCAAGGGATGGGTGTTCACCTATATCGGTGCGAATCAGGACTCTGTCGAGGTTGCCGGTGGCCTTGGCATCTGCAATGCGATGGACTTCGCCCAGGATGCGACAGGTGCGCAGATGATGTGGGATAAGATGAACTCAAGTCGCAGGGAGTACTACAAGAAGGCTTCCCGCATAAGGATGACCGGTGCGTATGAGGACCTTGAGTCGGATTTCTTCGCCATGAACCGAGACGATTCCAGAGTTACTCCTGACATGGTGACGGACCTTGCCGACAACGTAATTCTTGTTCTCGGGAGCAGCGACAGCGAAGGCCTTGAGGGCGACAGGTACTACATCAACACCTTCGGTCGTGACCTCGATGATATCAGAATGTCAGTGCAGCGTTTCATCCGCTTTGCCGATAATCACTCGGAGAAGAGATTCCTTGTCACAAGGGTGGGATGCGGGCATGCCGGCTACAGGGATGAGCAGATTGCCCCTCTCTTTGCAGCGGCCTACAGTCTGCCGAACGTATCACTCCCGGAGTCTTTCTGGAAGGTGCTTGACTATAAATTCAGACGCTAGTACGATGGAGGGACTGGAAAGATTCCTGGAAGCCCAGGACAGCAGGATCTCTGGCTACGAGACAGCCATTAGGGAGATAAAGGCAGGATTCAAAGTGTCTCACTGGATATGGTACATCTTTCCCCAGATGAGAGGACTTGGCCACAGCGGATTCTCGCACAAGTACGGGATCAGCTCATTGCTTGAGCAAGGCTTATCTTGAACATCCAGTCTTTGGTGCGCGTCTGCGGGAGGCTGTCCTTGCGATGACGGCGCATGCCGGGTCGAAGACCGCAGATGATGTCCTCGGGAGTACTGATGCCATGAAGCTCCGTTCATGCCTTACGCTCTTTGACGCAGTCAGTCCGCAGGATGGTGGCACGCTACCTCTGGGATCGCGACCTTTCTGCTGGCAGATGTGAATCGGTAATGCGCACACTAAAGGAGTGCCTCAAGTACAGTGTCTGCAACAACAGGTCGTTACACAAGGACGGAACACTTTACAGAGCTGCCCTTTCGGTGGCGGAATCGGTTTCTGCGGGCAATGTGCTGGAAATGGCAGACCGCTTTGACTCGTATATGAATGGGATGATGTCCAATCCGGTGACGAGATCCGCAATGGAGACATTTGTGGAGGGTTATTAGCAGATTAGTAGAATTATAGAAGATAAATTATGTTTGGAGCAATTTGTGGGGACACGATAGGCAGCGCCTACGAGTTCCATAATACTAAGGATTACAATTTCATGCTTTTTCTCAGAGACAGCAACTTCACCGATGACTCGGTGATGACGGCAGCGGTGGCGCTGTGGCTTCTTAATGACAAGGACCACACACATGAGATTCTGGAGAAGTATATGGTCAAGGTCGCGGAGGTATGCCCGTGCCCTATGGGTGGATACGGAGGCATGTTCTACCACTGGCTTTTCAGTCCGTGGGCATTGCGCGGCCACGAAGGGTATCCTGCTGACGGCAAGAGGCATCCATACGGCAGCTGGGGCAACGGCAGCGCCATGAGGGCTTCAGCCTGCGGATGGTTCTTCGACAACCTTGAGGAGACGGAGCGGGTGGCCGGTATCTCAGCATCCATAACCCATAATCACCCTGAGGGCATCAAGGGTGCCCAGTCCACTGCAGCAGCAATCTGGATGGCACGTAACGGCAAGTCTAAAGAGGAAATCAAGGAGTACATCTCAACGAAGTACGGGTATGATCTTGATAGAACCTATGAGTATCTGAACAAGACCTATTACTGGGACTCAAGTTGTCAGGGTACCGTTCCTGAGGCTATCATCGCTTTCCTTGAGTCTACGGATTTCGAGGATGCCATGCGCAAGGCCGTGTCCATGGGAGGTGACAGCGACACCCTCGCCTGCATCACAGGAGGTATAGCCGAGGCCTACTACAAGGAGATTCCTGAAGATATCAGGAACACCGTCTGGAACAAGCTCCCGAAGGGTTTCAAGGAGGCCATCCGGATGGTGGCGGACAGGACATGTTATAAGGATACATTCAAGGGATATGGGTTTACGATTGATTAGAAAGGCTTTTACAATCCTCACTATCCTCGCTGCTTTTGCCTCATGTAATACTGGAGGCACGCAGGTGGAGGCTGGCAGGTCGGAGCATAGATCTGTTTACTATTGGAAGACCACTTTTGAGCTGGGGAAGAAAGAACAGGTGTTCCTTGCCAAGCACGACATTGACAGAATTTATCTGCGAATGTTCGACGTCGATGTAAAGAACAACTATGCGGCAGACACTACCATGGTGATTCCTGTCGCAACCGCTCAGTTCAAGTCGCCGAAGCCGGACAGCATTGAGGTGGTTCCTGCTGTATTCATAACAGTGAATGCCCTTCGCCACTATGAAGACAGGGAAAGCGAACTGGCGGGCCTCATAACCAAGAGGGTTCTCAACATGTGCTCGTACCACGACTTGGGGCCGATATCGGAGATTCAGTTTGACTGTGATTGGACGGAGACCACAAGGGGGATGTTCTGCAAATTGTGCGAAGCCGCCAAGAAGACCCTTCACGAAAAGGGCATCCTGCTGAGCGGTACGATTCGTCTTCATCAGATAGAGCAGGCGGAGTATCCTTTCGACAAGGGCGTGCTGATGGTATACAACACAGGTGCGATAAAGGATCCCGAGACGAGCAACTCGATCATAGCATACGATGATGTGAAGAAGTACCTCGGTGTAAAGAGCAGGGTGGACAAGTTCCTTGCTGCCCGCAAGAACAACTGCACTGTCATCGATGTGGCATATCCGACATTCTATTGGAATGTCGCCTTCAGACCTAATGGAACATTTGATGAGATCATAAGCGAAATCAACTATGCAGATTATCCTCTCGAATGGGTCATAGGAGAAGGATGCTACAGGGCGACGGAATCTGTCTTCGTAAAGGAAACGAAAAATTATATATGGAAGGGCCAGACGATACGCCCCGAGTACTCGGACTACAAGGAGGTCATGAAGGTGAAGAACCTGGTTGAATCGACTGTGGGCGGGACGGGCTCCAATATCATATACCATCTGGACAATAGGAACCTTTCAAAGTATTCAGACAATGAGATCGAGAATATTCTTCGTTAGCGCAGTATTGCTGCTGATATGCACCAGGGCCATGGCTTGTGGCCCGTACTGGTATTATCCTGAGGATTACTATATGTTCAGGGTATATGACAAGGATGCCATGCGTTCACTGAACCAGGATTCCGACGAGAACTGTGCGGCATGGCGTGCGCTCACCGGAGGCAGCGCGACCGAAGGTGATATCCGTCAGGTTGTCTACAAGTATTCCCTCGGACAACTTGATGGAATTATGTCCGAGCGCAGGTCCAAAAACAGTTTCGTGAGATACATCGCATCCGGGAATGACAGCGAGATTGCTGACTTCCTCATTCTTGCCAAGACCTGTGAAACAGTCCGATTCGAGATGAACGATCCCTGGTACTATCCTTCTAAGGACGACCCCGCCATTGCGGCACTTGAGGATGTGATAGTCCGTTCACTAGCATATTCCGGCAAGAGGCTGGAGGACCGCTACGTCCTTCAGGCCGTCAGGGCCATGTTCACTCTCAGGCGGTTCTCCCAGATCGATTCTCTTTGGAATGCGAGGGAGTCTCATATGAAGGAGGGTGTGGTCAAGCGCATGACCCGGGGATATGTTGCCGGAGCGGCATATAACCTTGGAGAGAAGGAGAAGGCCTTGGCGTATTATGTAGAGAACAATGATCTGGAGTCATTGCAAGCCTGTTATCCACAGTTCCGGACTGATGTCAGCATACTTAATTTTGCGGCTGGAAAGTGCCCGGATTCTCCGGAGATTCCTTCAATGTTGCAGAGTGCGGTGTTGGATATTGAAAGTACAATGCATACCGGACATTACTACGATTATCCTGATGAAGAGCAGCATAGGGAAATGGACGGCAAGATCAAAACACTTCTGGCCGTATGCGACAAGGCTGTCCTGAATTCCAATAAGCCGGGAATGTGGTACTACACAGCTGCATTTCTCTGCGATCTGAACGGTGACACATCCAAGGCCTTGACGTACCTTGCCAAGGCTGAAGGCAACAGGAAGAGCACGTTCATCTCCGAGTCTGTCAAGGTCATGAGGATGTACATGGATGCCAAGACATGTGTCTATGATCAGGCATACAAGCATAAGCTCTTTTCTCAGATCAAGTGGCTCGACTGGAAGAACCAGTCATGTATAACCCCGAACGTGAAGAAGGTGACCGCAGAGGGCTACACGATGCATATCGGCATGAGCTATTACTATTGGAACGACATGCTACGCAAGATTCTCATCGGCTATGTCGCTCCCAGAATGGACAAGGTCGATCCTGTTCTCTCATTGCGATTAAGGAACATGGCAGACAACAGGCTCCTTGGCCTGGTGGACAGGTTCTCCACGGACTGGTATGACGGCAAGTGGAATAGTGAGCCACGCGAGTACACTATGAAGGAGTACAGGTCAGGGGTTACCGGGGGTAATATGTTCGATTACTCTAATTACTTCTTTGAAGCACTCGACACTCTTGATTTAAAGTCTGTGGCCCGATACGAGACGAGCATGGGCTCCGGTGAAACAGAGATGGACCGCTATCTGGATTCACGTGGATTCATCGACCACGACTATGTCCGTGAACTGATAGGAACCAGGTATATCCGCGAAGGGAACTATCCGGCGGCCGTGAGATACCTGTCAGGAGTTTCCAGTTCATACGAAACGAGGCTGAACGTTTATCAGTATTTCAGAAGGGAGCCGTTCAGTTATAAGAACAGGGAGGTACCCAATACCATCAGTTCATACAAGTTGGTCTTTGCGAAGGAGATGGCTGCTCTTGAGAATAAGATGAAGTCTTCTGACCCGGATGTGAGGGGGAAGGCTATGGTCAAGTACGGTACTGGCCTCAGGTCCTCATTCAACTACTGTTGGGCCCTTACCCAGTATCATCTTAACGATGAGGACGAATGGCTGAAGGCAGACTATGTCGCCAAGGCCAATGATGATGCCGAGAGATATTTGACGAATGGGTGCAGCATAATAAAGGATCCTGAAATGGCTGCACAGGCATACGTCTCTCTATGCAGGTTCCGGGCTGCTGTTGACCTTCTTTTATTTCAGCTTCTCGGACACACTTTTTGGGACACTATCAAATAGGCCCTTTTCGTGACCGACTCGGTGCTAGGTGCCCAATTTGTGCAATACGGGCGTCCCCGGAGGCTTACGATTTTTTCGCTTTCTGATGTTCATGGGATGACACACGTTCTCTTTCGATTTCGCATCAGATTGGATGATATGCGCTCATTTCACAGGTACTTGTTCAACTCGGAGACCAACCGATGGACGGTGGTCGAGGATTCTTCTGCTGCCGGATTGCCAGCGGAAATTTCTGAGAGAACAACTTCGGCATTTTTTATCGCCTGAAACTGACGTGACAGCAGACGGTTATATAAATCCGACGCAAAGCCTTCTTTTTTGCAATATTCTACCCCAAGAAGTCTGCTCAGCATGTCCGCATAAGCAGTTCTATGGATTCGCCCGCGATAAAGGTTGAAATGTAGCAGAAACCAAAACTCAAAAGACTGGTTGCTATATGCCACCTTGAAGCCGCTGCTCTCCGCAAGCTGAATTGCCTGGTTGAAGTCTTTTGCTGGGAAATCATCCTTATCAAAAACGACCCAGCATTGATCATATCTTTTTCTTTTGAGTTTGTCCGCCTCCTTGATGCTTATTGCTTTATGAACAAGACTTAGGGTATTCATGGCCTGACCAACAGTTCTTACAGATGCCGTGGTGAGACGGAATGCACTGAAGTACTCTGGTTCGGTGCACTCTCCTTCGCAGACAATCAAGAAAGATTGTTTGATTGCCCTTATCCCCTGACGACGAACCAAGCCGCTTGATGAATGTTTCTTCTGTGCCACCTTTCTCATAGCTGTCCGCTTCTTACGAAGACTTTTTCCATATCGCCTATAATAGGTGTGGCACCATATCTTCCGTTGATATAGTCGCGGTCGAAGGCTGCATTGCCCCTTACCTTGTATTCGGCGAGGGAATACAAGGCTGTAGCCCCCAATCCATCCTTTTGGGTGAACCATACCTGGTCCCGTCTTAACAGACCAGCTCCAAGAAGATATGTGTCGTGTGAGGTAAACAATAACTGCGCGCCTTTGGGATTTGTCTTGGAAGAATTGAATAATGCTACAATTTTCCGGACGAGCAAAGGATGAAGTTTTGAATCCAACTCATCTATTATCACCCTCTTCCCATTGTCAAGAGCATCTATAATCGGGTATGCCAATGAAAAATACTTTATTGTTCCTTCGGATTCATTCTTTGTGAAAGGGAACGAGACATTTCCAGACTCACGACCATTCTCGTCAAATTGGCGGTGGCTGCTGACTATCCTATTGTCAATCTTTGATATGCTCTCAATGCCAAGATCTGCATAACGTGCGAACTCTGTGATTCTCTTTCTCACACTATCATCATCCAGGTGCCTTATCGCCTGTTCCCACAGAGATTCATCCTCGCTGCAGAAAAACACCTTGGTGTCGGAGAGCCAATTGAGTATCTCAACAGACTTGGTGTCGTTAAACTGAGCCGCAGTGGACAGGACAAGCGCATTGTCCCGAATCATTTTTTTGTCGACAATTTCTTGTATCAGAGGACATTTTGAGTGGACCGACACGGTTCCGTTCTCACGATAGAACAACTCCACCTCCTTTGCGCGTTTCCTGTTCGCCCTTTGATATAGCCATTCTTCCTTGACTGACTTTTCATCGACTTCGAATCCGAATCTATAGATAAAGCCGCCAACAAGAAATGTTGCCTCCATAGAAGTCGGGGCCTTTTCGGTGTGCACGTTAAGGCGAAATCCCTCCACATCAATTGGCTTGCCTGCCTGACTACTGATGAATGACTCTGTTATGAAGCGCTTGTAGAAGGATAGCGCTTTCAACACGTTTGACTTGCCTGAAGCATTTGCACCAAAGATTACGGCACTGCGAAGAATGGACAGGCCGATCTCCGGTTCACTTATCAGGTCATTATCTTCAGGAAGCGATTCTTTAAGAGTTGAAGCTACAAGCGAAAGTTCAGCCCGCTCTTTCAGAGAAAGAAAATTTTCTACGCAAAATTCCAAAAGCATATATTTAACTGCTATTTATGTTAAATTTTGACAAAAATAAGACTTTTCTTTGAAAAACAAGACTAATGTGATGCGATAAAACTCTGTTCACTGGCCAATCCACGGAATGGATTGACAAATTCGTCCTATTTACTAATCAAAGTGGGCGGTTATTGCCGAAATGCATGGGGTGTCGCCGAAATAGCAAAATGATTTTAATTAGATATACAAGGAATACGCCTTACTCCGCCTTCAACTTGAACGTGATGTTCACCTTCCACCCGTAAGCCTCTGCAATCTTGTAGATGTAACGGAATGATATGTCATCCTTCCTGAACCACAGCTGGATGGTGTTTCGGATCACGCCAAGCTTCTTGGCAAGGGCCTCGTTGGTTATGCCTGCCTTCTTCATCGCCTCGCGAACGAAATCTATTCTCTTGCCATGCTCCTTTACAAGACTGACAGGAGTCTCTATGGTCAGGTTCGTGCCTGCAATCTCATTCATCGGAACGGTGTATGAGATGATGAAGTCATAGCCGAAATGCTCCGCGACCTTGATGACCTTGCCGAGACTGGTGTCGTCCACCATGAACCATCTGGTCACTGAGTTTCTCAGCAACCCGATGGCCTTCGCGATGTCCCCTGTCGTCAGCCCGGTCTGACGCATGAACTCGGTAAGAAACTTCAGGTTCTTCACCTGCCATTCACCGTTAACGAACACCCCGCAGCCGTCCGCAATTTGCCTCTTTTCCATAAAATTATTTTTTAGTAGGGAAAATTTGCATTATGTATTATTTTCCTTATCTTTGTGTATCTAAACAATGCTTTCGAGAGAATATTTGCTCTTCAAAGACCAAATGTAACAAATAAAAATTGCAATACATCGGGTCATAAAATAAAAATCTCATACTCATTATTTAGATACATCCTACCGACAGTGACGCAGCTCACGCAGATTCAGATTGCCGGACCCAAAATGGGGCGAGGCGGCAGCAAGGCAACGCCGATGAGGCACAAAACAGACAGATATGCGATTCTATGGAACAGAGGACAGCGTTCCGACCCGTTTGAAGGTTGCTGATATCCTTGTCAATTACGGCAAGGATGTCAGCCTTTCGCGCAGCGGGCTGATTCGTTCTCCCTTCAGGGATGAACGCACCCCGTCATTTCATATCCTTCCTGAGGGCTACGGCTGGGTTGACTTCGGCGACGGCTCCAAAGGCGGGGTCATAGATCTCGTCATGCGTCTGGAGAACTGCGATAGGAGCGGCGCGCTGAAGAGGATAGTGGAGATCAAGCACGGCGGGATGGTATATGCGCCATCCAGAAGCCGGTCATCCAACAGGCCATGCAAGCCATTGGCTCCAGCCTTCAAGGTCGTCTCTTCAACTCCATTCACCGGCCGGTCTCTCATCGGGTATGCCGCCGGCCGCGGGATAAGCGAGGATGTCCTCCAGAAGTACTGCTCAGAGATCACGGTGAGGATACGGAATGGCAACCGCCCTCTCTCCTATATAGGCTTTCCCAACAGCGGGGACGGTTATGTCCTCCGCAATGAGCGGCCTGGCCGTGACGGGAAACGGTGCACCTGTTCCGCACCCACCTTCCTGTCTTCGACCGGCGAGCAGACCGCGACTGCAACAAGCGGCTGCTTGGTGGTGTTTGAGGGGCTCTTTGACTTTCTATCATTCATCGAGCGCGGGAGGGCGGAACGCGGCCTTGAGCCGGGCTGCGACGTATGCGTGCTCAACAGCGTCACCAATGTCGGGAAGGCGATTCCTTTCATAAGGGAGCATACCCGCGCGGACCTCTATCTTGATAATGACAATGCGGGCCATAAGGCCTTCGAGGACATCCGGGAGTCCTCGCCTGGCGTATCCGTCCATGACCACAGCGCAGAATACGGCGGATACGGGGACTACAATGAGTTCCACCAGGAGAATCGTTCATAGTGAGTTTCATCTTAAAACAAAATTGATATGGCACAGACAGACGAAAAAACGACTCCCGAAAAGAAGGAGATCAGCTATCCAAAGTTCATCCAGGAAAGGCTCGACCGTATCCCGTGGGATGAGCTTGAATCCTCCTACGGCATCAGGAAGGACTACATCACGGGCAACGAGCAGATTGCCAGGCAGCTGGCATCGGGACAGGTGACCGACTACGTGAAATGCTACGCCAAGGTCGGCAGCCTCACGGTCATCGGACCGATGGCGCTCCAGGCCAACTTCAGGAACGACCGAGTGGAAGTCAAGCACTTCACGGTCAATCCGAATCCGGACCTCAGCGTCTATGGCGACGCGCTCCGCAGCGACAAGGTGGCCGAGAGGCTCATGGACACCTACGAGTTCGCGGTCAAGGACGAGGATGGAAAGACTGTCCGAAAGGAAGTCCGCCACTCCTTCGCCAACGGCGGCAGCCCGATAACGCTCACGCGCCAGAACGCGGACGGCACTGAGACCAGGACTCGGTGCCTCGTGTCGTTCGACGGCTTCGTCCGCAACAGGGACGGCGAGATTGTCCGCGGGACGCAGAAACTCTTCCTCACCCCATGCTCAGAGGTGCTCAGCTACCTCGACAAGGTGGCTCCGTCCATGTACGGGCACGAGTTCACGCAGGAGCAGAAGGAGGCGCTCTCCGAGGGCAAGGACCTGTACATCGAGGACTTCCGGACCAAGGACGGCAGGACCTTCGACGCCGTCGTTCAGTACAGCGCCGTCCTCCGTCAAGTCGTGAAGGTGGACACGCCGTTCTGGAGGGAGACCGTGCGCAAGCGCAACGAGGCGGCACGCTCGGCCTCTCCTGAGAAGAAGCAGGAGTCGGCGGCCACGAAGAAGGCACCGGCCAAGACGGAAGAGGCTCAGCAGGCAGCTCCCAAGAGGGCGCGAAGAGGTTAGGGATTCACTGGATGGGAGCGTCAGACGGCGCTCCCTTTTATTAGTACAAGGCAGTCAGGGAGGAGAAGGCAATGATAGGCATAATCGCGGGAGAGCTCATAGGCTCTCCGTACAGGAAAGAGAACATCCCGGATGTGAACGGAATCTTCTTTCCGCTCTTTGAGGACAACAGGGTTATGGACCCTAAGTCGTTCAGGGAGAGGACATACAAGGTGGCACCGTGACGGTGCACCGATGCCGTCCTGACGATGGACAGGGCGCAAGTTATGGCCGACCTGTCGGGCGAGAGCCTCGGAGAGGCGCTTTGCAGGGCCATCGTCACCGGACGGATGAACGCCGAGCTGAAGATGGACTTCGACTCGCACGCTGAGGTTACGGGGAACCTTGTCAAACTTTATCCGGAGTCCATGTCCCGGCAGATAGCGGCGGCCTCGGACGCGGCATACCGCCTTGAGCGCAAGATTGGGACCGGCATCGCCGAGCGGCTCGGCTACCTTGACCAGAAGGAGCCGGTGCTTATGTCCGCCATCCTCAAGGGCCAGCTTGTCCCTGACCATGACGGGTCTTTCGTCCCAGGAGACGGGAAGTTCAGCGACGGCAATGCTCTCGAGGGAGCCTGCTGCGCCGTTGCTCACTCCCAGTCGTGGGAGGAGGCGGTGCGCAGGGCCGTGGCCCTTGGCGGGGACAGCGCCCTCACCGCCGCTCTTGCCGGCGGTCTTGCCGAGATAGCCTTCGGCATCCCTGAGGGGATAGAGTTCCTTACAAGGGAGCATCTGGACGTGGAGAAGCTCTCGCAGCTCAGGCAAGGGGAAGAAAGGATGAGACGGATGGTCTCCGGAGGAGAGGAGAAGTTAAGAAAGGAGGTGAAGGATGATGTGCATCTTGTCTCCGTCCTCTCTCTGCCCGGCCGCGCGAAGGTCTATTCCGTACCGGAGGACCGCCCGGACATCGAGCGCGCGATACGCAAGGTGAACCCGGACAGCGTATTTGTCCAGGACTCGGGCATGCGGCGGATGATGGCAAGGCTGGAAACGCGCCATGATGCGGCCGGGAACAGGCTCGACGGGACATTCGTCGATTCCGAGCGTCCCGAGTTCAGGATCCTGTATTTCAGGACAAGTGACAGGAAGCTCTATTCCCCGTCGACACTGCCTGAGGGACGCGGCTTCACTCCTCTTGACGTGAGGATGAAGGCAAGGTCGGAGTTCGCTCAGTTCGTGGAGAGGGCTTCTGCCGTCAGGGACGAACAGGAGCGCAAGGTCGGCCATGACCCGGCGGCCGGCCACCTCCGTTTTGAGACCGCCTGGTACCTAGACATCCAGAGAACCAGGGTGCGGCTGATGAAGGGAGGGCTGCCGTACGGCGAGTTCGGGATTGATATGAACGGCCGTATGAGGGTGGACGTCAATGTGGTCGGCGGCAGTTTCGGCGGCGAGTACCTTCAGTCCGCGCTTGACAACCAGAGGGTGTTCTTCAAGAATGACGGCCCGGCGGAAGTCCTCTCGAAGATTCAGGAAAAGTGCCTCGACGCCGGATTCATTCCGGATGAGGATGGAGTGAGAAGGCCGAACATCGACCTTATGCTCGAAGACCTGTCCAGGGTCAAGGGAGATATCCCCAAGGCAGCGCCCATATCGGAGGAGGAACTGAAAGAGAGGACCACAACCACGCATGCCCGCAATGATTATGGAGGGTCTTCTGAGGCAAGGACATTCGACGAGGCGATATACAGCAGGATGCATGGCGGCGCGGTGTTCACCATCGGCCATTCGAACCTGTCCATAAGCGAGTTCATCGCCAACCTGAGGCGCAACGGGATAACGACCGTCCGAGACGTCCGCAGTTGGCCGCAGTCAAGGAACTATCCTCAGTACAATAAGGAGAATCTGCGCTCCGCGCTGGAGAGGGAGGGTATCCGCTATGTCTTCAACGGTGACGTGATGGGCGGTCATGTCAGACGGACGTCCCTGCCCTCTGAATCGGAAGGCGTGCGCTTCACGATGTCCGATGGCGGATATGCGCAGCGGACAAGGGAGAACGCCTCCGCTGCTGACCTAACCATCGCCTTTGCGGCGGATTTCAGCACCGCCGGGGAGAAGGCGACCGAGAAGGCGGCGGCCGGGAAGATCATCCAGATTCCGATGGACAAGGAAAACTGCGACGCGAAGGCGATGGCGGCCGACATCCTGTCCTGCATGACCGACAAGGAGCGGAAATCCGAGCTGGAAGTAAATATTGCCGGCAACGGGATGCAGACCTTCGCACAGCGGGGACTGTCCAAAGAGCAGGTCGCATCTACAGTCGCGACTGTGATGAGGGAGCTTGTGAATCGGTATGGGATAAGGATAGCCGCAATCAGGAGCGGAGGCCAGAGCGGCGCGGACGAGGCGGGTATCCTGGCGGCGAAGGAACTGGGTATCCCGGCCCACGTGCACGCCCCGAAGGGATGGCTGATGCGTGGTGAGGACGGAAAGGATATTTTCAGCGAATACGCCTTCAAGGAGAGGTTCGTGACAATGCCAGCGAAGGATCTGTCTTACGAGGAGATGGCGTCCACCGAAGGATTCCGGAAAGTGTATGACGAGATTGTCTCCGATGCCAGAAAAGGGGACAGGCAGGCCATAATGTGCGCCGAGACTTCACCGTCGGACTGCCACCGATATGCCTGCATAGGATATGCCCTGAGCCACCCGGCGCTTGTCGGCCGCAGGTACGCCCCGACCGAAGTCCAGCATATCAAGCGCGACGGGTGCACCATCGCCCAGAGTGTCCTGGAACGCAAGGCGTGCAGGGACGCCGGCGTCGAATACAATGACACGGAGCTGAAGGCGGTGATGAAAAGGGCCGGTGAGCGTCTTCAGCATCCCAATCCTGACGAGAAGGGCATACGCATCACGAAGGATGCCTCACATCAGGGCAGGAGGAGATGATATGGGAGTACTAGGTTTGGCAATAGCCGCGTTGGTCGCGATGGTCTCCGTTACAGGAGCATCCGCAATCACGGGCGCGGTAATGGGCGGCCGTCGGGAAATAGGTGCAGTGAAAGGATTCCTGTGGGGACTCTTTCTGCCTGTGATCGGTGTCGGGAGGGTCTGGATTAGCGATAAACTGACGCCCGGGGACACCAGGGCCGCCGTACCTGCCGGGGTTACTGTTCGTCGGGTGGCGACGGACGTGGCAAAGGAGCAGTTCGCGAAGGACAACCCAGGGCGGCGGAACCAGAATGCTGTCAGACGGCAATCCGTCCAGGATAAGAATGTGACCAGTAATACGGTATCGCAGACAAAGGGCAGAAAGCATTGACACGAAATAGGTCGGCATCCAAATGGTCGCCGACCTATTTCGTCATAACTTCCGAATTGATTTTCTAAAAGGACGAATTGAGCTGCCTGTTTTCTCGTATAATGCCAGCGAGGTGCTTTGCAACGTCAGAGAGGTGAATCCCATTTTGTATTAAGTCTGTTGCCATGTTGTTGTCCTGAAATGGATGACAATGAAATTTCGGGGCGCAACTATGAAGCGCCCCAATTTGGTCCTATTCATAGAACTCCTCGGGAAGGTCGTCCTCCTCTTCGGCGGGCGCGGAGCCATCCTGCTGCGCGGCTCTCGCATTGATGCGGTCCACGAGCGTCTGGATCCAGTTCATCTGTGCCGATGTATCGGCAACCTCGTTCTCACCGACGGTAACGTAGCATACGGGCGGCATCGGCTCGTCTGTCCAGTGGAGCTTTTGTCCGCCGGCGCTTACAACGGAGTTGGTATATCCTGTCCTGGAGGTATAGACCTCTATCTTCACGTCATCGAGATTGCCAAGGCCCTGCTCGGTGACCAGGCTTCGCACGATGGACTTGAACACTCCGGCGTCACGGCTGACGGCGATGTCGTATTCCTCTCCGCTTTCGGTGTCAGTCAGGATGATGTGCCAGTTGCGGAACTTCTTGTTGTCGAACTCATGTTCCTTGAGTTCGATGCTCTTGAGGGCGCCTGAGATGGCCCCGAATGATGTCACGGTGTCGTTCTTCTTGGAAATGATTGCACCGTGGGAGATGCGCAGGTAGATTCTCTTGACCTTTCCTGTCTCGTTGATTGGATGTAGCATGATTGATTTGCTTTAAGTTGAACATTCTCTTACCACCCTGTAAATCGGGCGGCCTTCCTTTCCTCCGGAAGGTGACGCTATGTTCAGGCGAGCACACAAGACAACAAAGGCAAGGCAAAACGCACCCGAGAGGGCTGCGAATTTGCCTTGCCGTTTGTCTTTTCGCCTTACTTCGCGGATACCTACGGAGGGAAGGGCGCAATAACAAAAACGCCCCCGAATCTCTTCGGAGGCCAATTCTATGCAAAACCGATACAAAGCTCATCCAAATGCCGATTAGTCTGCTGTTTCTATTATTGCGACTGCGGATTCTTAAACAAAGGTCCTTTTATGTAAATGTCATCTAACCCACCTCTTTCCCTGAGAGCTTCCGGCAGCGTATAGACCTTGCAGAGGTACAAAAATATTTCTGTTCTTGAATGGAGGTATCAAAGTATTTTGCAGACGAGTCCTAAATCTAACCATATTTGATTCTATCATCGTCTTTTCTTCTTGTGAATTAGATAACGCTGCTACACCTCAGCGTCTTGCGATGAGCAAGGTGCTGCGACGGAAAAATATGCACTGAAATGATGCGGCGCTTAGGCCAGATTGAAGACCGTTTCGAGTTTGAATGCCTCTTCCGCAAGTTTCCCAGGATTCTGCTTCGCTAACTTCGTAAGGTTGACGAGTTTCCACTTTACCGAAGGGTAATTCTGCATGTAGGCAAACTCATAGCCTTCCCATTCAGGTTTGCCTTGCTCGAAGCTGATGAGGAAGTTCTTGTCTGCATCAGTCATCATGCGATTGACATCGGCTATCAGTTTGGAGCGTGTTTCTTCAAACTCGGCGTAAGTGAAAGGTGTATCGGTCATACCATCAAATTGGTTGGCCATGGCTTCGCGCTGGTCTATGAGCTTTGGAGCAAAAGACTCATGGATGGGACGATCACTACCGAGCAGACAGAAGAGCAGGCCTTCACGACAGTCGCCAAGTGGAATGTCCATATACTTTACGTCAAACAAGTCGCGCGGATGCTGGCGAGAGAGGGCTGCTGCAATCTTGCCTCCATAAAGTTGGGTAAGCGGAACGATGTCGGCTTCACAGTAGAGTCCAAACTCATCCTGTGCCTTGTCGCTCAATGGCACAGTGATGGCTCCGCCGCCCACAAGCCCACGTTTGGTCTGGTTCACCTCTACCTTGACTTGCTTGCCTCGCCACTCGCACAACAGTTTACTGGTGTCGTAGTTGGGCTTGATGTGCATACCCTTAAACGCTTTCGCCGCTTTCTCACAGATGGATGCCAGATGAAGGCTGATGTTGTCAAGGCTCTGCTTCCTGTCAGCCAAAGGGATATAGGTAAGGTCTATATCAACTGAGTATCTGGGCAGGTCTTTCAAGAAGAGGTTGATGGCAGTGCCACCATGGACTGCAAACACGCCTTCCTCCATCACGATGGGCATAAGGCGAAGCAATAGCTCCACCTTTTGGGCATATGCCCTGCCTGTTATATTGTTGGCCTCATTCATATTCTGCAAGGTCTTTAGGGATGGTCATATTGTATCTTGCAATATACTTGCCAGTTGGCACCACCATGTATCGGGCAGTACCCAATTGCACGTTATCAAGTTTCAATGCCTTGAACCACGGATGGCCGGCTTTCTCTGCCATATATACAAAGAGTCGCTTCACCTTTTGTGATGAACACGTCTCAAGCAAGCTCTGCACCAGCTTGGGTCGAAGTGTCGTCAGGCTCTCCATTATATAGTATAGATCTAAGAGCGATGATGCCGCCTCAGGCAGGTGAAGACATTCCATAAAGGCACGCTCAGGCGAAGACACCAGAAGGGAGTCTCCTTCAATGGTCATAGTTTCCACGCCAAGCATGTCATCACCCAAGAACGATGTGGTCATATATTTCACAGTCATGTCCCATTCGCGAGACAGCATCCATGAAGGCAGTTTGTTGGTTCTTCCTGTGAACAGGTAAGCTTGCGGCTTGCCCATTGAGAGATAATGGGAGTAACCACGCAGTTCGAGTGCGGTGTAAGCGCCTACGATACATTGTTTCGCCAACTGGTTGTTGTAGGCAGATATGGCATGAAAGAGTTTGGGCGCAGTACCGCTCAAGACATACACCCCTTTGGATATACGCGTGAGCCAACCGCTTTTCATGTAGGCATGCTGCCCTTTGGCATCCAGCCCCTGACGTGCAAGCCAATTGCCAAACATGAAGCCTGCATGTGGATTAGACTCCAATATTCGCTGTATTCTTGTAGCCATCTTCTCTTATATTGTGAATTTGATGATAATTTTCCTGCAAAATTACTCAATTATTTGGATGTCTCGAAGATTTTTTGAGAAAAGTACGCGAAGATGCTTGAATTTTGGCTCCAAAATCCATTTATAAGCGAATTTGGGGAACATAAACAAGCAAATATACTACCATAGACATTCTTTCGATTATTAACGACATTCAAGTTACCTACTTCATCGCATACACATTGTCCTCAGCGAAGGAGAAGTACTCCCCGTCAGCAAGGATTATGTGGTCTGTCAGGGCGATTTCGAAGGTCTTGAGCGCATCCCTCAGGCGCTTCGTCATCTCTATGTCAGCAATTCCGGGTCTTGGATTGCCGCTCGGATGGTTGTGGGAAAGGATTATGCCTGATGCTCCGGAGACTATCGCCATCTTTGTTATCCTCGCCACGTCTATCTGGCAGGAACTTACGGTTCCGGATGACATCATGAGCTTCATCAGAATCTTGTTTGCCCTGTTCAGGAAGAGCACCCAGCACTCCTCATGGTCAAGGTATTTCAGGTGAGGCGCGAGGACTCCGACGGCGTCGGCCGAGTCTCTGATTGACGGCTCCTCATCCGCTGTTGCTGCACAGAACTCCCTCATGACAGACACCTTGCTCACAAGATGGGGATCCATCAGTTCCTCGCATGACAGGTTGAGCAGTTCCTTAACGGAAAAGTCCCTGGAAACTTCGATTCCAAGGACTCTAAGACTTTCTTTTCTCATAGTATTGCCCCTTTAAGATTGAGTTGTCCTCCGGACCATCCGGATTCGCTTGGCAATGATAATGGCGTTCCGGACGGAAAGAACGGCTCTGAAAGGACGGAGGCGTTTCGGAGGCCGCACCCGGCCAGGGCTTGCCCAGGCAAGGTCTTTCAAGTGAGGGGAACGCCGTAAATTCGCCAATGCGAATTTGGAGGGGCAACTTTTCGAACTGGTAGAATTTATTATGCGCGTTTCAAACACACGGAATTAATCGAAAACTCTGTCACTGAGTGACACCTTTTTCGATTAGTTTATTTGATAAGCATAACTATAAGAAATCGTGAATGAAAATTTGCAAACATGGAGAAAAATACGTAATTTGCAGTCGATATGCAGAAACAATCACAAACTGATTGTTTCTGCATACGTAGAACAGCGATGAAATGACGGAAGATATAGAAATTCTACAAGATTGGGTGACTGCCAGAATGATCAGGGGACAGTACCTCTTCACAAAGGAGGATGTGCTGGCTGTCAGTTTGCCCATATCAACTGAGGCTCTGATCAATAGCCTTGTGCGGATGAGGAAGCGAGGTGTGATCATGTCACCATGGCAGAATTTCTATGTAGCCATCCCAACCGAATATAAGCTGAAGGGTGTGGTGCCACCCTCGTTCTACATGGACAGGCTGATGAAGTTCCTTGGCCGTGATTACTATGTCGCTCTGCTGACAGCGGCTGCGTTTGAGGGAGCGGGGCATCAGCGGGCTATGGTGTTTCAAACGATGGTGAATGGAGGCTGCATCCGTTCAGGCGTAAAGAATGAAACACGGCTGGAGTTTACTGTCAGAAAGAATATGCCTATGCAGTTTGTACATAAAGTGAAGACTCAATCCGGCTATATGAACGTGGCCGACGCCGAACTGACAGCTTTGGACATCATTGCCGGGGAGAAGAAAGTGGGAGGATTAAGCCGCGCCGCCGAAGTGCTGGTCGAGTTGGCAGAGAAGATGACGCTGGACGACAGCAAGTTGCCTCTTCTGGAATATTTCACAGCCGCCGTAGTTCAACGTCTTGGGTACTTGCTGGACTACATTGGGGAGACGGAGTTAGCGGATGCCTTGTCGGGATTACTGCAAAAAACAGGAAAGACGATCCGCAAAGTGCCATTGAAGCAGTCGATGCCGGTAAATAATGATATGCCGGTTAACGAGCGCTGGAAGATAATAGAAAACTATGAACTTGAAATAGACGAGATATGATACCGGAATACTTCATACAAGAATGGTACGAGAACGCGCCGTGGCAAGATTCAGCTATGGTGGAGCAGAACTTGATAATATGCAGATCGTTGGTAAGCATCTTCAGCGATGAGTTCCTGGCTTCGCAATTGGCTTTCAGAGGTGGTACCGCCCTTCACAAGCTGCATCTGCAGCCACAGCCACGATATAGCGAGGACATTGACCTTGTGCAGATCAATCCTGGACCCATCAAGCCCATTTTGTTCCGGCTTGGAGAGGTGCTTGGCTGGATGCCCGATCGGGTGACAAAGCCGAAACGCTACAACAACACGATGCTTTTCCGCATGGAGAGCGAGATTCCACCTGTCCAACCAATTGGTTCTTCCGCAATTTAGTTGAAAATCGGTTCGTATAGGTGTTTCGATTGGGAGTAAGTTACATAAGACGACTACT
>CAKUPC010000030.1 GCA_934675095.1 uncultured Bacteroidales bacterium
GGCGTCAGTCGTCGGACCCTTGTGCCACTCGTTGAGCGCCTCGGCATAGAGCAGGAGCACGTCGGAGTAGCGGAGGAGGTACCAGTTGACATTGGAGTAGTTTGCGTCTTTGAGCTGTTCTTTCACATATTTGTCCAAATCCCATTTCGCGGGGGTGAGCGTGTTGTTGAACGGCTTTCTCCAGTCCGCCTTGGCATCGTCAGCGCAGGCTATCTCGAGCGTGAGGTCCTGCTTTGAGGACGAGCCTTCCGGGGTGTAGGTGCCGAGGGCTGTCTTGCCGGCTGCCGTGTATTTGTAGTCGGCGAATGAAAGTGCCCGGCGCTTGTCGCTCGGAAATGCTTTTCCCCATGAATAGGCGAATGTCGGCATTGCCTTCCAGTTTGCGGCGATGCGGATGTAGTCGCCGGCGCCGTCGGTCGCCGTCACGCCGTTCCATTTCCCGATGCGTCCGATTGGGTCGCTTCCCGTTATGGTCGGTGTGTAGAACGAAACCTCAAGAAGGCTCTCTGACGGATTCCATGTGTTGTTGCAGGTGTTCTGCCAGAGCTGCTCGAAGTTGTCGAGCAGGCTGTGCTTGCCCGACTCCACGACAATCTTCGCGGTGTTCGCGGCGAGTTCCCACTTGCTCTCGTCGTGCAGGGGGTAGCCGGCCCAAGTGGCATAAACCTTGGCGAGAAGTCCGAGAGCCGTGCCCTTGGACACGCGGTACTGCGAGTCCGTGCGGTAAACGTCGTCCGCTGCCCATGGGAGAACGTCGGCCGCATATTTGAGATCCTGCTCGATGAATTCATAAATCTCCGCCGGTTCCGGCTGTGTGAAGGTTGACGGGTGCATCTTGGACTCGGCCGTAGTCTTCATCAGCACCGGACGACCGTACCAGCGCACGAGCTCAAAGTAGAAGAGCGCCCTGAGTGTGCGTGCCTCTGCCATATAGATGGCCGCGAGGTCCTTCTGGCTGTCTTCCCACTGCGGGGCTCTGCGCGAGAGGTTCTCGATGAAGTCGTTCGCGTCATAGACGGCGTTATAGAGCGCCTGCCAGGTGTTCTCGACATAGCTGTTTGAAGTCGAGAACGTGTTGCAGGGAACGTCCCTCCATGAATTCGGGGTGCTGCCCTCCACTTTTGCCTCGTCTGTGCCGAGGGTGAAGTAGAGAGAGAGGTTCATCCCGTACATGGAATCATTCATGAGGTTTCTATAGACCCCCAGAAGCACGTTCTGCGCCTCGGCGGGGCTGTTCATATATTCGTCTTTTTCGATTTCCATGTAGCTCTTCTCGTCGAGTGAGCAGGAAACGGCACAGAGGACTGCGGCAAGCGCCGCCATATATATTCCAATCTTTTTCATAATCATACTCTCCGGATTCTTTTAGAACTGAATGTCAAGTCCCATTGTGAGAACGAGGCTCTTGGGATATGCGCCCCAGTCGAAGCCCGGCGTGAGCGGGCTGCTCAGCATGCTGACTTCCGGGTCGTAGCCGCTGTATTTCGTGAGGCAGAAGAGATTCTGTGCGGAGGCATATACCCTCAGTTTGCTGACCCATATCCTTTTTGTCCATTTTTCCGGGAGGGTATATCCCAACGTGATGTTCTTCAGACGAAGGAACGAACCGTCCTCGATGAAACGGGACGAAATGTCGTAGGGGATATATCCGGTTGCTGACGGAACCTTGTTGGAGGCGTTGGACGGTGTCCATCTGTCGGCGACCTCGGAAAGCATCTGGGTGCGCTCGTTGCGGGACTGGGTGAGATAGACCCTCATCGCGTTATATACATCGTTGCCTATGCTGAACTGGAGGAGGAAGCTGAAATCGACTCCGAAGAACTGGAAGCGGTTTGTGAGACCTCCATAGAAGTCAGGGTAGCCGTTTCCGATGCTGGTCCTGTCCTCCGGCGTAATCTTGCCGTCGCCGTTGATGTCCCTGTACTTTGTCATTCCCGGCACGGCGCTGTAGCCTCTCGGGCTCAGATCCGGAACGCCTTCCTTGAGCTGGAGCGTGCCGTCAGGGAGCATATTGAAGTCGGAGTACTGATAGATCCCGTCGAAGACGTAGCCATACATGTCTCCGAGAGAAGAGCCTACGCAGGATATGTAGTCGTCCTGTGTGAAGTTGCTGTTGAATCCGGACTTTCTCGTGATGTAGGTAGTTCCGTCCTGAAGAGCGATGAGCTTGTTCTTTATGAACGAGAAATTGAAGTCCGTGGACCAGGAGAAGTCGCGTTTGCTGAAGTTTATGCTGCTGATGCTCAGCTCTACTCCGGCGTTGCGGATTTTTCCGACATTCTGCCACTGGCTGCTGAATCCGGTGACATAGGCGAGCTTCTGCTGGATGAGCAGGTCTTTGGTGTCCTTGATGAAGCCGTCAACGGTGATGTTGAGGCGGTTGTTGAAGAATCCCAGATCGAGACCGAGGTTCGAGGTCGTGGAGCCTTCCCAGCGGAGGTCGTAGTTGGCTATCTGTTTGGGCATGAGAGCCGTATATGTTGTCGTGCCCATGCCTATCCTGCTGTCGGTGTAGAGGTCGATGGAGAGATAGTTGGTTATGCGGTCGTTTCCGACGGTTCCCCATCCGGCCCTGATCTTCATCGTTGAAATCGGGTCCACATCCTTAAGCCACGCCTCGTTCTTCATGTTCCACGATGCGGCGAATGACGGGAAGAATCCCCATTTGTGCTTCGGGGAGAAGACTGTCGAGGCATCGGCGCGGAACGTGGCGGTGAGCATGTAGCGGTCGTCGTAGCTGTAGAATCCTCTCGCGAAGAATGACAGGCGCATGCTTTCGGTACGGCTGCTGCTCACCTTTGACGGCGTTGCTCCGAGACCGAGGTTGTCGGTGCCGAAGTTCTCGAAGGGAAAGTCCTTGGACTGGCCGAGAAGTGACTCGTAGCCTGTCGCTGCGGTCTCCTGACCGAGCATAATGTTCACGTTATGCTTTTTCTTGAAGCGGTTCTGGTATGTGAGAGTGTTGCTGACCTGCCAACGCTTGTTTCTTGCCATAGTGACTTCTCCGAAGGGGCCTCCGGCGCGGTAGGCGTTGCTGGTGGTCTCGTGATAGAAGTTGTCCCGTCTCTGGTAGTTCGTGTTATAGGTTGCCGCGCTCTTGAACGAGAGCTGCTTTGAGAACTTGACTGTGGCGGCGAGGTTGCCTATCCACTGCTCCTGTTTTGTGGAACTGTCGACGGATTCCGCCTGAATGATCGGGTTTATCCTGTTGGAGTCGAAGTTGGACTCCTCGGCTGCCGTCGGGTCGTACATGAGGTGACGCAGGTCATACTGGCTGACCTTGAGACCTCCGACAGGTCTGTAGGCGATCAGGTTCGCGAGCTGGCTGCCTCCGGTTCCTATTCCTGTCTTGGTGGAGTTGGTGTAGTTGAGCGAGCCGTCGAGCACGAGCCATTTTGTGACTTCCTGACGTATCTTCACGCGGGCGTTGTTCTTCTTGTAGCCGCTGTTTACGAATATTCCGTCCTCGTCGAAATAGGAATAGGAGAGGGTATATTGTGACGCCTTTGTGCCTCCGCGAACGCTGATGTCGTGGTTCTGCGACCATGTCGGGCGGAATGCCTCGGCCTGCCAGTCGATTGCGTCAGGGAAGTCGCGGTAGTCTTCAAGACTCTGGTACTTGTACGGAGTGCCTGTCTCGTCTTCGCCGGCCTTGAAATAGGTGTCGGCATATTTCGTCGGGTTCGTCTCCATCTGGAGCGCCACGAAATCGTAGGCGTCGAGCACCGGAAGCCTCTTTGAAAGCCGACGGTAGCTTGCCGAGCCGTTGTAGGAAATCTGCGGACGTCCTTCCTTGCCGGATTTCGTGGTCACGAGCACGACTCCGTTTGCGGCGCGGGCGCCGTAGATTGCCGATGCCGAAGCATCCTTGAGAACGTCGATGGACTGGATGTCCTGGCTTGCGAGGAAGTCGATGCTCGAAACCTCGAACCCATCGACGATGAACAGAGGCGAGGAGTCGCCGTTGACCGTTCCTACGCCTCGGATTTTGATGTCATATCCCGCACCGGGCGTTCCGTCCGACGCCGTGATGTTTACTCCGGCAATCTGGCCTCCGAGAGCCTCCACGACGGAGCTTGTCTTGAAGTCCTTGAGCGCCTTGTCGCTGATGGAAGACACGGAGCCGGTGAGGTCGCTCTTCTTTACGGTGCCGTAGCCGATGACCACGACTTCCTCAAGCTGGGTGTTGTCCGGGCGGAGCTTTATGTCGATGACGGCGCGTCCTCCGACAGGAACTTCCTGCGCCGTGTAGCTGATGTAGGTGAATGTCAGTTTCGCGTCGGAAGGCACGCTGATGACATATTTTCCGTCCGCGTCGGTGACGGTGCCGTTGTCTGTGCCGCTCTGTGAGACTCCGGCGGCGACGAGCGGATCCCCGTTCTCGTCAAGTACGGTTCCCCTGACCTTTATTCTTTCCTGAGAGAATGCCGTGAGGCAGAGCAGTGATGCCGCTGCGGCAAGCAATATGTTCTTTATATTTTTCATCATTTCCGGTTTTTTCGGTTATCAGAACTGGGTGTCGAACCAGACGAAGAGAGGGAAGAGCTGGTAAGGACTCTTTGCCGCTGCCGGGTCGCTTCCTGTGTCGCTGAATGTAATCTGGGCGGTGAAGATTCCGTTCGCGTAGTAGCCCTTGTCGTCAACGAACTTTTCAGGTGCAATGTAGAGTGCAAGGTCCTGCGGACGGATGTAGCAGGCTGTCTTGGCGATGTGTGCAGACCTTCCATAGTAAGATATAGGATCTCTTGAACCACTGTTGTAGGCAACATTGATTGCGCTGTAGTATGCCGCCCAGACTGATGAAAGGAAAGTGTCCTTGTTTGCGTTAGGCGCTCCGTTCTTGTGTTCCGTCGGTCCGTAGAGATTCCAATAGTTGAAAGACCGTCTGAAGTCCATGGTAATCTTGCTCAGTTCGTCCGGTGTCAGCGCGACTCCGTTCTTCTTGATTGTCGGAGCAGTTGAGGTTATGCCGGTCTTGGGATTGCACTGAATTGCAAACGGATTGTATTCGATGCTGTAGCCACCTTCTGTTCTCGGCGAGTTGAAGTCGAAGAATACGGGAATCTTCATGCTGGTCTGACCCGATGTTCCTTCTCCCGTCGTGACGGTTACGAACACGAAATGTGCGCGCATGTTGTCAATCTTGCCTTCCAGAACTGTCGGGTCTGTGGTTAGTTTTCCCGTCTTTGCATCAATGGTGGCACATTTATTATTGCTGCCTCCCTTGATTGCAAATTGGACAGTCTCCATCGCCTCTTCCTTGATGTCCGTCGCAACAACCGGAATCTCAACGACTTCCGTAGTAGAAACCCTATGCTGGCTCGCGTAGTTCTCGATAGGGGTGAGCCCGAGGTTGTTGCCCCAACGGACGTAGGTGAACGAATATGGGTTCTCGATGGTGTTCCACTTGATTTCGGCAGTCATTGAGCCTTTCGGGTTTTCCGCCTTGACCTTTATCTTGTAGTCACCGAGCGCGATGGCGTTGCCCTTCGCGATGGATATTTCTCCGGTGCCTTCATTGATGGAGAGTACTGAAAGTGCCTCCGGAAGTTCCTCGAACGAATATGTAACTTCGTCTCCGTCTGCAGCCTTAGGCTTGAGGTTGACTTTCGTGCCCTCCCAGACAGTGGTGTCGTTGTACTCAAACAGAGTAATCGGCGCTATGTACTCAACTATGCCGAGCTTGAGCACCTGGTCAAAGTCGCGGCTGCCGTAGTCGTTCCTCGCGCTCACGGACACAATCACCTCGCTTCCCACGGAGAGGTCGTGCCCCTCCGCAAGCGTGATGACACCGTTTGACGCATCGATGCTTATCTTGTCCGTCTCCGGAACGGTGTTCTTGATGCTGAACTCAAGTCCCGTTGCTGAACCCGTGAACTCCGGCTCTGCAGACACATAGCCTTTGCCGGCCTCCACCCTTGCGGATGACGGGCTGTAGGCGAGCGCGACCGGAGGGGAGGCAATCTCTACGGTGAGCGCGTTCGCAAATAGTCCTTCCTCTGAATCTGCACCGACCACCATTGTGGTTAGCCTGAAGTCAATGACATAGATTCCTGCCTTGAAGGAGCTGTTCTTGAGTATGCTGAACTTTCCGCTCTTGTCGATGCTGAAAAGCCCGTTCCATTCTTCCACAACCTTCCCGTCGCGGCGCACTCCGGATATGAGATAGTTCTTTATTGATATGTGCTCGCCCTCTGTCGTAATCTGTGCAGTGGGGAGTTCTTCGTCGGAGCCTATGGATGTCACCTGCGAGAGCAGGATGGTAATCTTGTCGGGTGTGACGCTGATTCCTTCCGGAATCGCAGGCATCATATTGACTGTGATGATGTCAGGGAATTCGAAACGCTTGCCGTTTGAGTTGCAGGCAATGCTGATTTTGTACTTTCCCACGGCGATGTTGTCGCTTTTCCTTATCCGGAACACGCCGGACGACGGCTCCACGGAGAAACATTCCGCTGAAACGGTCTCGTCGCCGAGCGTTACGCGGCAGATTTCAAAATTTTCCGGAGTGGCGCCGTGCCAGCTCGGCTGAAGGTCCATGTTGGTGGACGGACCTATGTCGGTTATGCCCGGATAGTAGAGCGAGAACTCCGTTGTGTCCGTCAGCTGCGGCGTGCAGGAGATCAGGGTCGCGACAGTCGCCAGCAATGCAATGAGAGCATCAGCGGCTTTTCTGGTTATTGTTCTTGACATATTATCTGAATTGTTATGTTTCAGTATTATGGTTGGAGTCGTGTGCTATTTGTTGAGCTTATAGCTGAGTGTCTGCGAAACTCCGTTTATCGTCACTTTTACGGAAACCCCGTTCTCATGGAATGTTCCGGCTGTCTCCGCAGTGTTGTCCGTGAACTGCGCGTCAATCTTCTGCGACTCGAATGCGCCGCTGTAAGGGTAGAGGACGCTGATGAAACGCACTGCCTTGCCGGCCTTCTTCTCGACATTGAGCCTTGTCCAGCATCTCTGAACCTTTGTGTCAATCTCGTTGGAGAAGTATCCTGTGCCGTTTTCGGCTCCGATGTCGTCTGTGGTCTCGGAGAATGACTTGATTATGAGATTGTTGTTGTCGTCGAAAGTGGAATGGGCGCAGAGCGAATTGCCGCCGGGCCCGTCGATTACAGTGTATCCCTTTCCGCTTTCGGTCGCCGTCTTTCCTCCCCAGAGCTTGAAGTTGAGGTTGAGCTGTGTGTCGGCGCAGTCGCCGTAGGCCTCATCTACAATCACATAGTAGCTGTTGTCCACGAAGAAGACTGCGCGGCGTATCGTGAGGTCGCTGTAGGCCGGATTCTCGGTCACGAGCACTTCGTATCCGGTTGTGTTCTCTGCGAGAAGAAGCTTGCCTTCGCGCTTTTCATAGTTCTTGCGTGCCTTGGTGACCACGTTGTGCATTTCTGTAGATGCGTATGTGCGGCGGTCGCTTCCGTCGTTGTAGGTGTAGCATCCGGCGTCCGGGAGAAATCGCCGGCCGTTGACATAGAGGGACACTGTGCCGTTGTCGCTCTGGTTATGCCACTTGTTAGCGGTGTCATAGTTGTTCTTGTGTATGAGCATCGTCGAGTTTGGAGTCCACCCGTTGCGCATCATGTAGTAGCCTGTGACAGGGTAGGTTATGAGCGTCGAGGCTGGTTTTTCCCCATAGGCGCCCTCGGTGGCGAGCCATTTCATCTCATTGTCCTCAGGGAACATCTCCGAGTACTGCTTGAGGTTGCGCACGAGCACGCTCTTTGTCATTCTTGCCGAGCGGGTGTCGTTGAAGTTGTCAGTCGAGTAGTTCGGGTAAATCACGTCCTTTATGAATCCGGTTGCCTTTCTGAGGCATTCTGTGTAGTCGGCCGGAAGTTCAGACTCGCGTCCATTGAGTTGAGCCGTCTTATATATGGATATGAAGTCGGCCACTGCCCCGAGGTGGTAGCTTATGTCGAACTCGTTGTGGACACCGTCTTCGTTAAACTGGGCGGTGAGCTGGGATGTGATGGCTTCGCTGCCTTCCTTGAACCATTCGTCCGCCTTCTTGATTTCAGGCATGAGCAGTCCGGCTGTCACAATGGCCTGCTCCTGAGTGAGCCTGATGTTTGCCGTCACCTCTTCCCACCTGTTATTGCGTATGGATTCGATGTGGTTGAACACGGAAACGAGGACGTCCGCGAGCATCTGCGGAACGAAGTCTTCAGAGTTTATGTAATAAGGAAGAGCATCCATCAGGTCGATGATTCTGCATGCCGGCTGCAGTCCTGACCATTCAACAGCGTCAGTCTTGCCGGAAGGGGCGGGATATGTGGTGTTGTATGACATCCATGCCTTGTACCATGCGTTCAGATATTTGGAGTCCTTTGTTACGCCGAATGCCTTGGCCTGCGGAAGCATCCACTGGAGACGGTGTTTCTGGCTGAGGAATTCCTTTTCGTTCTTGTACGCATCCGGAACCATCGCCCAGTTGATTGAACCGTCTTCGCCGGCAAAGGAGTAGTACTGCTCCTGTCCGTCGGCTGTCGTCCCGTCGGTATAGACAGCCACCTTGAACCGCCATCCTCCCTCGGGTGTGGCCTGGTCGGCGATGTTCTTCTCGCTTGTGCTGACAGACGGCGAAAGCACGTTGGCTCCAGGGGTATAGACAGAGCGTGAACGCCAGTATTTCCAAAGCTCAAACGCCGCGTGGGTGTAGTCTTCGGCTTCGCAGAATGATTTGACTTCTTCAAGCCCCGGATAGTCGAGATTGATGATCGAGAAAACTTTTTCGTTGAGACCCTCCATCACCACGGTTGGCGAAGCCGGTTTCAAATCGATGTCTCCGACAGGCTGCTCCGCGAGCACTTCCTTGCTGCAGCCGACGGCCGCTATCAGTGAAATGATAATTGTAAGATACTTTTTCATCAGTCCAGTGTTTGTGGATTTTGTCGATGCAAAATTACTTTATTGCATCCTTATGGAATGTCGCCTTTGTTTCGGGTTGTGTCACAATGTTGCAGAGAATTGTAATTTTGTTGAAAAATATGCTAATTTTTTTCAAAGAATCGGTGTTGTTGCAAAAATCTTGTGTTTTTCTGAACAAAATTTAAAGGTTTGCGACACTTATACTCAAACTCGCAACAAAACTCAACGCCGGTGCGGAGAATGTGAGGTAATTTTGCATTCGGACATCGGTCAGGAAGTATCGGTGTCCGGACGACAGAACATTAACAACGCTAAAGCGAGATTTTATGACTTTCAGAAAAATCACGGCGGCAGCTGCGGCAGTCTTTTTCGCCGCCTTTGCCGTTTCCTGCTCGGCAGACCGTCACCTTTGGATTGACAACGCCATAGAGACGGCTTCCGTTCAGCTAAAATCCACGGCAGATACTCTTCGCGGCACGGAGCGTTTTCCCCGCACCATCTGGTCTGCGTGGAACATAGATTTTCTTGTGGAGCAGCTCGGCCCGTCGGTGCTGAACCGTGTTGACTCCCTCCGCAAGAACCCTTCTCCTGATAAGGTGGGTACACTTCGCGTGTGCAACGCCTACGACTGGACCAGCGGCTTTTTCCCCGGTTCTCTTTGGCTCGCATACGAGCTGACCGGTGATGAACGCCTCCGTGAGGATGCCGCTGAATATACCAATGAGATCCTGCCTGCGACCTGCTACACAGGTACTCATGACCTCGGCTTTATGGTCGGATGCAGCTACGGCAACGCTTACCGCATAGCCCCGAATGATTCTCTCAAGACGCTTCTCATCCGCACTGCGGACAATCTCGCGTCCCGTTTCAATCCCGAGATCGGAGCAATCCGCTCATGGGACTTCGGCCCATGGAATTTTCCTGTCATCATAGACAATATGATGAACCTCGAACTTCTCTTCAACGCATCGAAACTTACTGGAGATAGTCGCTACAAGGACATCGCAGTAAAACACGCTGACAAGACCATGGCCAATCATTTCCGCCCGGACATGACGAGCTGGCATGTGGTGAGCTATAACAGTGACGGCTCCGTTGAAACAAAACAGACTTTTCAGGGGCATGACGACAACTCGGCCTGGGCGCGCGGGCAGGCGTGGGGCGTTTATGGCTACACTGTCTGCTACCGTGAGACCGGTGATGTGAAATACCTCGACTGGGCGAGGAAGATTGCAGACATGATTATGTCCCGAGTCACTACCGAGGACCGCATTCCTTATTGGGACTATGACGCGCCCGGTCTTCCGGACACCCCGCGCGACGCTTCTGCGGCCGCCGTCACCGCTTCCGCTTTTCTGGAACTCTGCGGCTATGTCGTTGACGGAAAGAAATATCATGACTACGCGGAGACCATTCTCCGTAGCCTCTCTTCGCCGGAGTATCTCGCGGAGCCGGGCACGAACTGCGGATTCATTCTCAAGCATTCCACGGGTTCTCTTGCGCACGGCTCAGAGATTGATGTTCCGCTGAACTATGCAGACTATTACTTTTTAGAGGCACTGAAGCGTTTAAGGGACGAATAAAGGCGATATGCGGCCTTGCGCCCCATCCTTTTGTTCATCCTCATAACATATAACATAATTAAGACAGATAACACGATGGAAATCAATAGAATAATACTTTCGTTTGCGGTACTTGCCTTTTCGGCGGGCACTCTCGGAGCACAGGAACTCCGGCATGAGGTGTTTGACATGCTTGACCTTGACAGACCGGGACTTGAAAAGGTCAAGGCGGCGCACGGGAGCGGCGACGATTCGACGGCTGCGGTGAATCTTCTTGAATACTACCGGGGACGACAGGGCATCTGTACGCCGGAAATCCGCGACGTGAAAAAGGTCAAGATAAACAAGGAACAGCAGAAATGGGCCGACGATGCGCTTCAGCACACGTTCTTTGTCCACAAGGGCTACCAGCCTTCGTTCAACTACGGCGAGGACATAGACTGGAAATACTGGCCGGTTCAGGACAACGAGCTTCGCTGGCAGCTCCACCGCCACAAGTGGTTCACGCCGATGGGCTATGCCTACAGGGTGAGCGGCGACGAAAAGTATGCGAAGGAATGGGTGCATCAGTATATGGACTGGATCAGGAAGAATCCTTATGTGAAAATCAGCAAGTCGGAATATGAAATCACGCAAGACTCTCAGCTGAAGGCCGATGCCGAGAACGCCCGCTATGCGTGGCGTCCGCTTGAGGTGAGCCACCGTCTTCAGGACCAGTGCCTCCAGTTCCAGCTTTTTGTTGATTCCCCTTATTTCACTCCGGAGTTCCTGACGGAATTTCTCGTGAACTACCACCGGCATGCCGTCCACATCATGGGCAACTGGTCGAAGCAGGGCAATCACCTTCTTTTCGAGGCGCAGAGAATGCTCTATGCCGGATCTTTCTTCCCGGAGTTCAAGGAAGCCGGTCTCTGGAGGCAGAGCGGCGTTGACATTCTCAACCGGGAAATCGGCATACAGGTACTTCCAGACGGCGGCGACTACGAGCTTGACCCCCACTACCATCTCGCCGTGATTCAGATATTCCTCAAGTCCCTGCGCATAGCCGACCTGAACGGATACAGAGACGATTTCCCGCAGTCCTATCAGGACACCGTGGAGAGGATGATTGAATGGTATCTCAACATCTGCTTCCCGGACGGGACGAACCCTTGCTTCAGCGACGCGAAAGTCACCGGAAAGAAAGAACTCGCCCGCGACCTCAGACAGTGGGAGGATGTTTTTCCTGACAATAAGATGATTAAGTGGTTCGCTTCCGATGGCGCCGAAGGGTCACTCCCCGGCTATCTGTCAAAAGGTTTCACGGATTCCGGATTCTTCGTATTCCGCAGCGGATGGGGCGAGGACGCCGTCCAGATGGTAGTGAAGGCCGGTCCTGCAGGGGAGTGGCACGCTCAGCCGGACTACGGCACGTTCGAACTCTGGTACAACGGCAAGAACCTTTTCCAGGATTCCGGTTCTTATGTCTATGAGGGTAAGGATCCGGAGGTTATGGAATGGAGGCGCTGGTTCAGGGCTTCCGCTCACCATAACACTCTCACTATGGACGGAAAGGATGTTGACAGGGTGGCTTCCGAGACTCTTCTTTGGCAGCCGGAGGGCAACATTCAGATTCTTGTGACCGAGCATCCGAGCTATCCTGGTCTCAATCACCGGCGTTCGATATTTTTCGTGAACAATGAATATTTCGTCATAGTCGATGAGGCCGTGGGACAGAAGAAAGGCTGGGTGAACCTCAACTGGCAGATGCCGAGGGGCAAGGTGGCGAACAGCCGCGAGGACATGACCGCCTACACTGAGTTTGACGGCAGCAGCAACTTCATGTTCCGCTGCTTCGGCCCGGAAGGGATGAGCATGAAGAAAGAGCCGGGATGGCAGTCTTCCGCTTATAAAAAGAAGGTTCAGAGAATGCATATGTCCTTCAATGTCAAGAAGTCAGGGAATGAGCCGGTGAGGTATGTCACCGTCATCCATCCTAAGGAAACTTCCGGTTATGAGACCATTTCCGCGAAGTTCACCGACAAGGGATTCAGCAATAGCGGAATGTCCCTTGAAGTGAAGGTCGGGAAAGGAAAGAAAGTCAAGCTTGGATATAAATTGTAGCCGCCCATTTTGTGGAGACGCAGTCCTAATTGCATGATTTGGATGACACTATGACTTTGAATACCAAAAAGACGATTTCGGAAATGGCGAAGGGCGCGACACCGCTCCTCGCCGTTCCGTTTGCTGCCGCCGCTCTTGCCTCATGCGGGGAAAAGCAGCAGCCAAGGCAGCCGAACATACTTTTTATAATGACTGACGACCACACCACTCAGGCTATGTCCTGCTACGGTGGCCGTCTAATCGAGACTCCGAACATGGATCGTCTCGCCCGTGAGGGCATGCGCTTCGACAACTGCTATGCGACGAACGCGCTTTCCGGTCCCTCCCGCGCCTGCATCCTCACCGGCAAGTTCAGCCACGAGAACGGCTTCACGGACAATGCTTCACGTTTCAACGGTGACCAGCAGACATTCCCGAAGCTCCTGCAGAAGGCCGGCTACGAGACAGCGATGATAGGCAAGTGGCACCTGATTTCAGAGCCTCAGGGCTTTGACTTCTGGAGCGTCCTCTCCGGGCAGGAGGAGCAGGGGGACTACTACAACCCGGGCTTCTGGGAAATGGGCAAGGAAATCACCGAGACGGGCTATGTCACTGATGCGATAACCTCCAAGGTCATTTCCTGGCTTGAGCGTCGCAACGATGAAAGTCGCGTTTCCGGCGGCCGGTCCGACAAAAAGCCGTTCTGTCTGATGTTCCACCACAAGGCTCCTCACCGCAACTGGATGCCTGCTCCGGAGCATCTCGGGCAGTTCAACGACACCGTGTTTCCGGAGCCTGACAATCTGTTTGACAACTACTCGGACCGTTGTCCCGCGGCGGCCGAGCAGGACATGAGCCTTGCCAAGACCTTTACCGAAGACTGGGACCTCAAGCTCATGACCCGCGAGGAGATGCTTGCTGCTCCGGACAACCGTCTGGCTAAAGTTTATTTCCGTATGCCGGAGGAGGCGCAGCACAAGTGGGATTCGGTCTATGCCGGACGCATCGCGGAGTACCGCAGCGGCCGTCTCAAGGGGCAGGAACTTGTGAGATGGAAGTATCAGCAGTATATGCAAGACTACCTTGCTACGGTCCTTTCCGTTGACGAGAGCATAGGCAAGGTTCTCGACTATCTTGAGAAGACCGGCGAACTGGATAATACGATTGTCGTCTATACTTCCGATCAGGGTTTTTTCCTCGGCGAGCACGGCTGGTTCGACAAGCGTTTCATGTACGAAGAGTGCCAGAGGATGCCGCTTCTTGTCCGCTATCCTAAGGCAATAAAGGCCGGAACGGTTTCGGACGCGCTCTGCATGAACGTGGACTTTGCCCCGACTTTCCTCGACTACGCCGGCATCCCCGTTCCGTCCGATATTCAGGGCACCTCCCTTCGTCCTGTCATCGAAAACGACGGCGCTGCTCCGGCGGACTGGCGCGAGGCGGTATATTACCATTATTATGAGTACCCCGCCGAGCATTCGGTGAAGCGTCACTACGGCATACGCACGAAAGACTTCAAGCTCATACATTTCTACAACGACATCGACTGCTGGGAACTCTACGACGAGACGAAAGACTCTCGGGAGATGCACAATGTCTATGATGCTCCGGAATATTCGGAGACACGAAAATATATGCTTTCGCTCATAGATTCCGTGCAGAGGTCGTATGGCGATGTTGACCCGTGCGAGAAAGAAAAAGTATTATTTAAGGGTGACAGACGGTATATGAAAAGATAATCAACAGAATATGGACAGACGAAAATTTTTGGAAATATCCGGCTGGTCGGTTCTCGGCCTTGCCGCATCGGGAAGTTTGCTGGAGTCGTGCAGTTCGCCGAAAGACGTGAAGAAGGTGGTGCCGTCGGCTTCGGGACTCAGGCTTTATTGGGGCGACCTCCACAACCACTGCAACATCACCTACGGGCACGGCGATATGCGCGACGCATTCGAGGCCGCGACAGAGCAGCTGGACTTCGTGAGCGTGACTCCGCACGCGATGTGGCCTGACATCAACCTTCTGAACAGGGAGCCTCGCCTCAAGTGGGTCATCGGCTACCACACCGATGCCTTCAAGCGGCTGCGCCATGGCGGTTATGAAAAGTACAGCGCGATGACCAGGGAATATAACCGTCCCGGCAAGTTCCTCACTTTCATCGGCTACGAGGCGCACAGCATGATTTACGGAGACCATGTCGCGCTCCACAAAGACCTTGACGCACCGCTCGTGAACTGCACATCCATCGAGAACTGGAAGGACAAGTTCAAGGGGCAGGACGTATTCGTGACTCCGCACCACATGGGCTATCAGGAAGGCTTCCGAGGCTACAACTGGAAATACTTCACCGAGGGCGGCCAGACCCCCTTCGTCGAGATGTATTCCCGCCACGGACTTGCCGAAGGCGATATGGGCGACTATCCCTATCTTCATGACATGGGTCCGCGCAACTGGGAAGGCTCGATTCTCTACGGCCTGAAGCAGGGTCACAAGTTCGGTCTCATCGGCTCCACCGACCAGCACTCCGGCTACCCCGGCAGCTACGGCGACGGCCGCGTGGGCATACTCGCCCCGTCCCTCGACCGCGACTCCCTCTGGAACGGTCTCCGCAGCCGCCACACCTGCTGCGCGACCGGCGACAAGATTGCTGTTGACTTCCGCATCAACGACGCTCTGATGGGGGATGTCACGAGTGGAGACTGCCGGAGGATATATGTGAATGTGACAGCCGAGAGCTGCATCGACTATGTTGACATCGTGAAGAACGGCCGCCTCATCGCCCGCATGAACGGCCCGCTTCTTCCTGTGTATGAGCCGGCGGACCTTATCCGTTGTAAGATAAAGATGGAATATGGCTGGAACAGGGAAGAGAAATATGTCAGCTGGGACGGAAAGGTCAGCATCGACAAGGGACGTATCCTTTCTGTGACCCCGTGCTTCCGTGGCGCGGCCTTTACATCCCCGCAGGAGGGCGAGACCGAGTTCCGCACCCATGTGAACCGCATCCATGCAGTCACCGACAATTCCGCCGAGCTTGAGCTTTACACTTCAAAGAACCCGAACACGACCACGCCTTCGACTCAGGCTGTGATTCTCGACGTGGAGATGCCTCTTGACGGAGTGATAACTTCGGACTTCAACGGAAGGCAGTTCAGCCACACTCTCGCGGAACTGCTCGAAGGCGGCCGCAGCCACTTTATGCGCGGCTGGCTCAGCGAGGCTGTGCTCTTCAACCGGGCGATGCCTGAGTCTTGCTGGAGCATCGAGCACTATATGGAGGACGACGGGAAGGAGACCGACTCCGACTGGTACTATGTGCGTGTGCGGCAGAAAGACGGGCAGTGGCTGTGGACTTCACCTATCTGGGTTGAATAAATATGGATAAGAGATTGCTTATGGTGTCGCTTGGGGCGACTTTGATGCCGGCTGCGGCGTTTGCCTTGCCGGGAGATGTTGAGGCGGACGGCGAGGCCGTGGCTCAGAGCGGGCAGGGAAGGCCTAATGTGATTTGGATTATGACGGATCAGCAGTGGGCCGGGGCAATGAGCTGTGCCGGGAATGCTGACCTGAAGACTCCGAACATGGACCATCTGGCGAGCAGGGGAGTGCGCTTCGAGAACGCCTATTGTTCGATGCCGCTCAGCGGTCCGTCGAGGGCGGCGATGTTCACCGGGTATATGCCCTCGCAGAGCGGAATGGACGTGAACGAAAAGCCAATCGTGGATTCGCTGAGGCATAATACACTTGGACAACTTGTCGCCGACGCCGGTTACGACTGCGTTTATGCCGGGAAATGGCACGTCAATACAATCAGCATCCCTGACGGCGAGTTTGGCTTCCGCAACATCCACGACAACGGAGACCCGGGTGTGGCAGAAGCCTGCGTGGAGTATCTTGAAAGCCGTGCCGCTCTTGCCGGTCCAGAACCGAAATCCGGAAAGGGAAACCGCCGCAATGGTGACGTTCCGCAAAAAAGTGCGGGCAAGCCATTCTTTATGGTCGCCTCTTTCGTGAACCCTCACAACATCTGCGAGTTCGCCCGCGGTCAGAAGACCCCTTATGTTCCGACTCCGAAGGCTGCGGTTGCCGACTGCCCGAATCTTCCGGCCAATTTTGAAAAGGCTCCATACGACGCGAGCATCCTGGGTTATGAGCAGAGCCTCGACTACGCCCTCTATCCTTCCGTTGACTTCACGCCCGATGACTGGCGCCTCTACCGCAACGCCTATTTTCGCCTGATTGAGGCCGTGGATGCCGAAATAGGAAAGATTGTCGATGAAATTGACCGCAGGAACCTATGGGACAACACCGTGGTAATCTTCACTTCCGACCACGGAGACGGCGCCGGGGCGCACCGCTGGAACCAGAAGACCGCTCTCTATGAGGAAGTTTCCAATGTTCCTCTGATTGTATGCCTCCCGGGCGGCAAGAATGCCGGCAGGACGACGGCCGCTCTCGTAAACAACGGAATAGACATGATGCCTACCATCTGCGAGTGGACAGGGGCCGAACTGCCCGGGCATCGTCCCGGACGCAGTTTTGCCGCAGCCTCCGCCCTCAAGGACGACGGCCCGGATTTCATCATAACGGAGACCAACTTCAAGCAGACCTCCGGCACTTTCGGCTGGATGGTCCGCACCGCCCGCTACAAATATGTCCTCTACGACAAGGGCCGCTACCGCGAACAGCTCTACGACATGACCTCCGACCGTCTCGAAATGGTCAATCTCGCCGTAGAGTCCGCCTACGCCCCAATCCTTGACGAAATGCGCGCCGCCCTCCGCCACTGGCTCGAAACCACTCCCGGTCCGGAGCGCCGCCGCCACCTCAAGGCCATCCCCGAGTAGTCGATTCAAGCAACTTGTGATGAGTTTCTAAATTCCATGCTAATCGAGCATGAGTACCGCCTCGACTCCTTTCGAGGACAATCCTGCTATAAATTCGGGAATGACACTCTGTGACATGCAATCGATGTCGCAGTGAACTGAAAGCGGCGTGGAGTGCAAGTATATTTTCAGACAAGGGGAATGTGTGGGGTCTCCATGGCAGATTTCCACCTTCCTGATGTCGTCATAGGCAAACCGTTTCTTGTATGATCTGTACAGAACGTTTCTTATGACCAGCTCGTTTTCTGTCAGGACTGGGTATCCCCCGAATATCGCGACCATAATGAGAAAAAACGCGAATGTCATGCTGGCGGACATTATCCACAATGGAATCATGACCCGTCGAGTGTCGAGAATAGCCAAGGCTATGAAGAATCCGAGAAGTGCGCAGGCGAACACCAAATGGATGATGATTGGGCTTATTGACGACAAGTAATTCTTCCTGTGTTTGTTTGTCCTGGTCTTTATGGGGAGGTCTTTGGTGAACTGAGCCATTCCGATGCCATGCGAACGAAGTTCTTCGATGAACTCTGACCTCAACCGTTCCGACATTCCGTCTATGCCGTGTTGAATCGGAGTAGTACTTGACTTCAAATAAATTCTGACGCATGCGTGTTTGGGCGCGTAGCAGAACGCAACGTTTTCAATGTCCTCATAGGGATAACTCTTGCATTGAAACCAGAATATGATGTTGCGAATCTCCAGTCCCTTGTCAGTGAGCCTCGGATAGTTACCGCACGATGCGGCTAATATTAAGGTAACCAGATAGCAGACAGTGATAAAGACAGCAAATCTTGAAGCGTGTGCCGTTGGACACCAGATGAGGGCTATGGTGCCTGACACGCAGACAATCAACAGAGGCAGTGTCCACAGCAGTGACTTTCGCGAGAAGTATTTCATTGCTTTTTAGTTTGTTGTGCGCCGTTGTTCATTTCCGGCATCTTGAAGCCCGGAATGTTGTCTTCATAGAAGTCAATCAATCTTCCGAAAATCAGATTGAAGACAATGTCCGTATCGAGACTGTCCGGTATGTTCTTGCTGGGCCGTAGTCTCTTGCCGGCATTTCGGCGATTATGTTTCTCTCCAGTGTCCTGTCTTATTTTCATAAAGTGAAGCATACTGTCATTATCTTGGGTGTAGATGACCGCTGCGCCTTCATCGCATTTGATGGAGGCAATTTCGTTGATTTTCCTTTTCTGCTTCGAGATGTCCCAGTTATACCCTCCGTCCGTCGAGAAAAACAGACAATCACGGCCATGCCCGATGAGCATGCCGTCGTTCTCCATGAGGGATTCCGGGGCGTATAAAATAAGTTTGTCCAATTTAATTCCAGAAATGTTCTTCAGCGACTTTCCGTCATATTTCCAGAACTTCATGTCTTGAGACACAATGATTTGTCCAGCCATAAATGCAGCCATGAAATTTCTGTATTTAAAGAAATTCGCCTTGTTTGAAGCAATGTCCTTTACGTATAGCCCGCCCAGCAATGGAATCAGCATATTGGTCCCGCTGTATGAAACCTGTTTGCCCAAAGCCATCCCCGGGATATTGTGCGTTTCCCAGTTCTTGCCGCCGTCAGTTGTCAGCAAATACGAAATCCGGCATTCGGAAAGATGCTGTAGGCAGATGTAGGTATTCTCGTCGAATGCGTGAAATCCATAGATGTCCGACACTGTTCGGAGAATGGCTTTCGGGCGAAATTTTGCAACTGGCGTTCTCCAAATGCGGAGCGAGTCTTCCTGCGCGCCTTTCTTCCGTCTTTTTGTCAAGAGAAAAAGCTTGTCCCCGTTTTCTGCAATCTCCAGACAAGTTCCTTTACCGGCGCATTCTTTCTGCCATGTGTGCCCCCTGTCTGTAGTCCTGGAGACGGTGAACCGTTGTTCAAAATCTGTTTCTTTCCTTCTCGGCAACGGCGACACGGCGAATCCTGTACTGTCCGAACAAAAGCAAAACAGACGGCTCGAATGTGATTCTGTCGGCGGCAGTCCCTTTGGCTGTATACTTTCTTTTTCTATGATGATTGTGCCATAGCGGTTATCGTCGCGGCGGCAAGATGCCAGGACAAAAAGCACGGCTGATGACAATACCATTATGTAAGCGCATGCTTTTATTCTGCGCGATAATCGGGTTTTCATCGCGTTCCGTGTGTTTATGTGGTTGTGTTATAAATGTCGGCCGCAAAGTTACGGATTATTTTAAAAATTCAAAATTGTACGATAAAAAGACGCCCCGCATCGGCACACCCCGATGCGGGGCGTTCTGTGGCGTTGCAGTGCCTTAAGCCTATTTCCTGACGGCGAACTTGCCCGGGGCGGCGTCGAAATAGAGCGTGCCGGCATCTTCTGTCACGGTGAACTTGCCGAGCGGCTTGCCGTTGCGCTCCACCGTCCATTCTCCAGCGGCGAGACCTGTCGCGAGAACCTTGAATTTCTTGGTCTTGTGCTTTTTCGCGGCTGACGACGGAATCTCGAAACTGTAGCCTTCGGCGCTCCTGCCGCAGTCGGTGCTGAAGATTACGGCGCGGTTGCCGACGATGGCTCCCGCGGCTCGCGTCCCGGTTGCTCTCCCGGCATTGGCCGTGCAGCTTCCGTCTATTCCCGACACCGGAAGGTTCTTCTTCACGCTCTTGTCCGAAACCTGAATCACATTGAGGAAACAGTCCTCCGGGGCCGCAGCCTTCGGGCTCAGCTCCACTCTCCACGCGCCGCGCTCGTTGCACGGGTCTGGCCTCGTCGTGGCTGCATTCGGGAAATTCTTTCCGAAGACCCAGAACTCCTTGCCCGGACCTCCTACCTTCTCTACATTCAGGTTGTCCGAAGAGGGGAGCAGCACATCGCAGTGCAGCCTTCCGGTGTCGCCGTTCTTGGTGCGGCAGATTGTGAAATCCGTGCTTCCGAGCTGCGGCTCCTCGATGCTGTGGAGCAGCCAGAACTTCCTGAAAGAGGCATCCGAAGATTTCACACGGTCGTAAATCACCATCGCTGCCGGCACATCCTCGCTTTCGTCCGTGAGGTTGAGGAATACGAAGCTGCGCCTCGCGCTCTCGACTTTCCTGCTGTACGCCTTGGTGATGTCGCCCTGAAGCAGGGTCCAGTCCGGAGTCTGTGCGTTCGGCCCGAATCCATGTGCAAGCACCTCACCCACAGTGTATTCCTCGCTGAGCAGGTCCGCGAAGCTGCGGCAGGTCTCCCAGCGGTCTCCCGGCATTCTTTGACCGCCGTCATTTTCCGCGAACTCAGTCTTGTCGGCGCCGCCGTAGTTCCAGCAGGCGAACTTCTCCGACGGGTCATAGACGAGCAGCGAATTGTGGGCTATCGTCCGCTTGAAATAGTTCTTGTTGTGGGGGCTGTTGTAGCCGCCTGCAGAACCTTGGTATGAACCGGAGTCTATTGCGAGCGGTCCTCGGTAGTAAATCTGGAATGTACCGGCGTCGAGGTGCTGATGGTTCCCGACATAATGCTCCGTAATCTTCATTTCGGCTATGGCGCTGTTCTCGTCCCAGCCCGTCCTTGCAATCATCCATCCGAACGGCGTGCCGCTGTACCTTGAAAGAGGAAGCCCCTCCGGCGACTTTCCCTTGAGTCCGAAGTCTCTCCATAGAAGTTCGAGCATGAGCATATGTGTCTCCACATTCGGACGTCGCTCGTACTCGTACATCAGAAGCGGGTCATTCCAGTAGCTTGCCGCGAGCATCGCCGGCATCGCGTAGGTCTGCGGAACTTCTCTCTTGCCCGGGTTCACGTCCCCCGACGGCAGCACCTGCCCGTCAGGACGACGGCGGTAGATGTGGTCATATAGCACATAGCGCTGTTCCGGGCTATAGATTTCCCCGGCTCCCATCCTGTCGAAAATCCAGAGCGAGTTGAGGTCGTTGAGATAGCGGACGGTCACATATCCGGTTCCCTGATGATAGTTGTGCCCTGCATAGATATAGTCGCGCACGGGCACATAATCCCGGAAAATCATCTTCGCCACAATGTCATACATTTCCGGATATTCGTCATAAATCGCGATTCCGCAGGAAAGCATATCCCTGAGAATCATCCACTCCGAGCCATGCCCCGCCACACTCTCGTTCTCTTTCGGCGGGTAGTGGCACTCCATAGTTCCGGCGATGCGCACGAACTCGCGTATGTACTCCCGCTTCTGCTCTGCACTCATCCTGTCGTAGCACCAGTCATAGACCATCGCCCCGACCATCAGCATAGAGCCGCTGGCCCTTGAAAGGTCGTTCTTAGTTCCGAAATTCGTCTTTTTCAGCGTGTCGAGCATCGCCGTTATTGCCCTGTCGGCAGAGGGAGCGTCTCCTTCGGTGAGGTAGGCAAGTGCATCGAGCTGGGACTGTGAAGTGACGCCTCTCATCTGCGCATAGTAGCGGAAGCCGTGATCCTTGACCTTCGCTTCTTCTTCCTCAGTTCTCGGAATGGCCGCCTTGCGCAGCTTCTTTAGTATCGCCTTGCCCTCCGGAGTCTTCATCTTTTCCCTGAGTGCAGGAATGTCGCCCTCGCGGAGATAGAGCCTCGGGTGCTCCTCAGGCGGCAGCGGAATTGTGACTCCGTCCCTTTCAACCCACACGACTTCCTTTTCCTTGCGTTCCGTTTCCGTCTGTGCGGATGCCGGGACAACTGCGGCGACGACAAGAATCGTCGTCAGAATAAATTTTGATATTGACATGATTAGTCTGATTTTCGTTGATATATATGTGTATGTATGATACAAATATATCATATTCCGACAATCTCTGCAAATTTTTCCGTGAACGCACACGGAAAATTCGGAAATATTTCGTAATATTGCGGAAAAATAAAACAACTAAACAGAATAGTGTTATGGTAAATTTTTCACTCGAAGGAAAGGTTGCGCTCGTAACGGGTGCATCTTACGGAATCGGATTCGCGATTGCAACTGCATTCGCTGAGGCCGGAGCAAAGATTGCTTTCAACGACATCAAGCAGGAGCTTGTCGATAAGGGCATCGCTTCCTACAAGGAACTCGGCATCGACGCGAAGGGCTATGTCTGCGACGTCACCAAGGAAGAGCAGGTTCAGGAGCTCGTCAAGAAAGTCGAGAACGACCTCGGACCTATCAACATCCTCGTGAACAACGCGGGCATCATCAAGCGCATCCCTATGTGCGAGATGAAGGCCGAGGAGTTCCGTCAGGTGATTGACGTCGATCTCAACGCTCCGTTCATCGTGTCGAAGGCTGTCATCCCGTCCATGATCAAGCAGGGCGGCGGAAAGATTATCAACATCTGCTCGATGATGTCCGAGCTCGGCCGCGAGACTGTTTCGGCATACGCGGCTGCAAAGGGCGGACTCAAGATGCTCACCCGCAACATCGCCTCTGAGTACGGCGAGTACAACATCCAGTGCAACGGCATAGGCCCGGGCTACATCGCGACTCCTCAGACGGCTCCTCTGCGCGAGCGTCAGCCTGACGGCTCAAGGCATCCGTTCGACGCCTTCATCGTGGCAAAGACTCCTGCCGCGCGCTGGGGCACAACCGCCGACCTTCAGGGACCTGCGGTTTTCCTCGCATCTTCGGCTTCCGACTTCGTGAACGGTCATGTCCTCTATGTCGATGGCGGAATCCTCGCCTACATCGGCAAGCAGCCTAAATAGTTTCGTTCTGTTAGAATATGAAGCGTTTTTTTGTAATTCCGGTTCTGTCCTGCCTTCTCTGCGCCTGCGGAGTGCAGGACAGAACTGTTTCGGTGACTAATGACTCACCGGTTGACAGGCATTGTGAGACGGTCTCCGTGCCGTTTGACGCGCTCGGCATCCGCGGACTTTCGGAGGAGAATGCCGTTGTCAAGGCCGCTGACGGGAAGCAGATTCCCTCGCAGGTCATCGCTGACGCCGACGCCCGGCTTTCGGTTATTTTCCAGGCGGACGTGAAGGCCGGGGCAAGCGAAAATTTCGTCGTCTCAAAGGGCGTGCGCACGGTCTTCGACACCCTCGTGAACAGCCGTTATGTTCCTGAAAGAAAGGATGATTATGAGTACGAGAACAATCTTGTCCTCGGGCGTATATACGGGCCTGCACTTGAGGGACCGCGTACATTCGGTCCGGACATTTTCATAAAGAACACTCCGGAACTTGTGTTTGACAGATGGCTTGCCGGCAGGGATTTCCACCGCAACCACGGCGAGGGCATGGACTGCTACATGGTCGGGAAGACTCTCGGCGGCGGTTCCTGCGCACCTGTCTCGGAGGACGGACGGATTTTCACCGGTGACAACTATGCCACCCAGAAGCGCCTCTG
>CAKUPC010000031.1 GCA_934675095.1 uncultured Bacteroidales bacterium
TGCATCAATCGCAACCGGAGTGTCCCAGACAATCTTGAACTGCCCCGCCTCCACCTCTTCAAGGTCGGAGGTCGTGTTGTCAAGCGCGGTGAAAGTCAGTTCAGGAGCATTCAGAATCACGCCCTGCTTAATCTCCACGCTTGAAGTGGTCTCGGCCTTCAAGAAAACGCCCTTAGCATCCGAGAACTCAAGTTTGAAACCCGTTGCAAAAGTCCGCGCAGGCATCGCGATGCAGAAATTCGTCAGTCCGGCTATTCCTGCCGTCGCGCCGGCCACCTCTGAGGCAGTGACAGTTATGCTCTTCTCACCAGTTCCATTGACGGCCCCGAGCACAGGTACGCCGCTCTCATCGAAGCTGAAACCGAACTCGCCGGCGACATCCTCCGAGCCGTTTCCGCAGAACACAGCCTTGGTCGCACGGCGTGTGCAGTTCGCCGGATAGGTCACAGTAATCCTCAGATAGGCGGCAAGATGGTGAAAATTAAGCTGTTCGTCTGAACTTTGCACGGTCATGATTGCCGCATTCGGGTCAAAACCGGCCTCGGCGGGTGTCTGGGCTGACACGAACTTCACTGAGTTATCAGACACCCGCGCCGAAGACGGATATATTGCAGTGTATGGCGCTGCCGGCATTTCGCCCTTTACCGTAAAGTTTGCCTTGTTCTGCCCAGCCTCCCCGGCAGTCAGAACCTCCGAAACAACTCCGTTCACCGAAATGCGGTCTCCCTCGGACCAGAGCACCGGATACTCTCCGTCAGACTTGTCGCCGATGGCAGTCTTCGTCTCCGCCCCGGCGGTCGATGCGGCAAATACAGTCACGATTTCAGGCGTCGGTTCAGGTTCTGTTCCCGGCTGATGACCCGGCTGCGGCTCTCCCGAGCAGGCTGCGGCAGCCATTACGACCGTCATCATCGCAAATATTGAGGTTATTTCGTTTTTCATATTAAATATATCTTCGTGTTTTATGGTTACATTTACATCTATATTTCCCATTTTGTCATTTCGAATGTTCATTGTCATTTCGAACGAAGTGAGAAATCTTTGCGCATTCCACTCCGCAAAAAGATTTCTCCGTTCGCTTAGTTCCGTCGAAATGACAACACATCATTCAGTTACAATCTTTCCCTTCCTTAGGTATATGTTTCCGCTCAGCTGCGTGACGGCAAGTATGGTGTCGTTCCCGAGGTCGCAGAGCGAGTTCCACAACCCGTTGTCGCGAGTCTGGTCGATGTCAAACGGACGAATGCGTTCCCTCATGGTAAGGAACTCATGTCCCTTCATCTCGTCAATCCTGCACACTGCCATCTCCATTACGGAATTTTTCGTCGTCGGCTCCAGCGCCCCTTCGGACGACTGGTAGCATATCACGAAATAGTTGTCAGTCTTTATTATATAAGGTGCCCCGGCATAGATGTACGCGCTCTCCATCGAAGTGCGGAACGGGTCGAAACGGTTCACCGATGAGCCATAGACCGGAGTCTTCCAGTTATCGGAGATTTTCGTGCACACAATCTGCGGATGAAACTTCACGTTCTGCCCGTTCGCCTCGATTGCGACATATATCCAGTCGCCGTGAATCATAGCCACAGGCATCCCGTCGCGGAATTTCTCATTGTAGCACACGATGCGGGCAGGTCCCCATGTGTCGCCGCCGTCCTTGGACTCGATGACGGAGATGTTCTGATAGGGCAGACGTCTCTCGTAGTAAGGCGTCTCGTCGGCGAAGTAAATCTGCACGGTCCCGTCCGGAAGTTCGAGCACGCACGGCTCATAGCACCCGCGCAGCACGTCCTTGTCCCAAGTTTTTGATTTATAGACATCACGGATTCCGCTCCATGTCTTGCCGGCGTCGTCAGAGGTGACTATTGCAATCGTGAACGGAGTACGCGAACTCCTGTTTTCAAGCGGACGTATGTTGCCGGCATAGATTATACGGCCAGGATGATGAGGGTTGTTCCCGCTGAGCTGAGCGAACTCGGCATTGGAAACCATGACCGGAACCGCCGACTCATACTGCGTGTGATCCATCGCCGGGCGCTGCGCCGACCATCCGGTCCACCCGTCAGGGCTGAACTTGAAGCATCCGTCACCGCCGCGCGAATAAACGGCCATATATCTCCCGTCGTTCAGACGATGCACGCGGGCATAACCGCCCTTTGCAAGAAGTTTTGCATCCTCCCACTCGACACGAATCTTTCCAAGCGAGGGTTTCTTCGGTGACATACTCGGGTCAAAAGCCCTTGCAGAGACCGCTGCAAGGCAGAAAATCGAAAAAGAAATGCCAACAAGGCGCGAAAAACGGTTTTTCATCTCAGTGCATGCAATTTGGTTTGATGCAAAGTTAGAAAAACGCCCTCTATTGCGCCAAAAATATCGAAGCAAAGAACGCAAAATTTGAAGCATCGTGCGTTGCACAGACATTCGCTCGTCCATAATGCCTTAAAGGAAGAAGTAAAATCGGCAGTTCGGCAAGCAGCACCGGCAACCTGATGTTGCAAGCAAAAATATGGAAAAAAAGACGCTCAAACAGGTTGCTCCTGAAAGAATTTTTCATACATTTGCTGCGCGAAAGCATTATGCGGCAAAGAAACGAGACAGCCGCAAACGCCATAGCAGACAAGAATGAATGCCGCGGAACAGTAGAGTCCGCAAAGCGAGTTAGGTTATATCGTGCCTGACTCGCTTTTTTGTTTGCATTCCGCCCGTCCTATTGGGGATTATTTGGGATTATAGGGATGTTGAACCTTTTAACATGATGCGATATGCGTTGGCGAATGGATGACGAGATTATGATTTACTCCAGACAGAATAATCTGTCGGAAAAGTTGATGGAGCTCGAACAGGAAGGCGTGCTGATTTCCCCATGCCAGTTCTTTTATGTGGTGGTCGCCACGGAGTACCGCGAACGCGGGAATGTGCCTCCGCTGCTATATGTTGACAGAATGATGCAGTTCGCCGGCCGCGAATACTATGTCGCGCTGATGTCCGCAGCCAACATATACCGGAGCGAAATTCTGCCTGACAGCGAGGGAGGAGCCGGCGGTGAGGGAGGATGTGAGAGAGGCTTCGGAGATGAAAGCGGGGGCGGAGATAAGAGAGGAGATGGGGACTTTTCGGTGATGGTCATCGGGGAGCGGATGACCCTCGGAAGGCGCAAGAAGCGACCGGTGAAGTTCTATGCCAGACAAAACGATGTGTCCTCGGAAATCCGCCGCGTCGAGACCGCATTCGGTCCGGTCAATGTATCCTCCCCTCTGCTCACGGCACTGGACCTTGTCCAGAAGGAAAGTGAGGCAGGAGGCCTCGCCCGCGTCGCAGAGGCTCTCACGTTCCTTGCCGCCAAGATTGAGTTCGGAGCCGACAAATCGGCCATTCTCCAAGAGTTTCCGACTGCGACGATCCAACGACTCGGCTACATTCTCGACGCCGTTCAGGCGCATTCCCGCGCGTCCGAGCTCTACCGCCTCTGCGCCGACTCCGGCATGACCTTCCGTCCGACGCCCCTCAGAGCCAGCTCCGCCACAGGCATAGGCTTCGAAACCGACCCTCACTGGATGGTGGTAGTGAATGCAGAAGTGAGAAAATATCACTAAATTTGCGGCGGTTCGCACTAATCGCGGACTTTGAGAATTATGAGAACTGCAATTTATGGAGCAGGTTCGCTCGGAACCATACTCGGAGCATTCATAAGCAAGAACGGAGGACAGATAGACCTCATCAACCATAACGAGAAACACGTGGCGGCACTCCGCGAAAAAGGAGCGCGCGTGGTCGGGACGCTGGACTTCACACAGAAAGTGACGGCACTGACAGACAAAGAGATGACCGAAGTCTATGACATCATCTTCCTGATGACCAAACAGCAGAACAATGTCGCCACGGTGACTTTCCTCAAAGACTATCTGGCGGAAGACGGAGTCATCGTGACTCTTCAGAACGGCCTTCCGGAGCCGCAGATTGCAGAAATCGTCGGTGAGGACCGGGTGCTCGGGTGCACGGTCGCCTGGGGTGCGACGATGCTGGGTCCTGGAGTCTGCGAACTCACGAGCTCGCCTGACAGCCTGACATTCTCCCTCGGAAGCACGTTCAAAGGGAAGGGAAACCACTTTGCCGAGGTGAAGGCCCTGCTTGAGAAGATGGGACCGGTCAAGGTTGATGAGAACTTCCTCGGAACGCGCTGGAGCAAGCTGCTCATCAATGCGGCCTTTTCCGGGATGAGCGCGGTGCTGGGCTGCACATTCGGAGAGGCAGCCGGGCCGAAGCCGTCACGGCGCATCGTCCAGAGACTCATCAAGGAGTGCATCGATGTCTGCGCAGCGTCCGGAATCAGAATTGAGTCTGTGCAGGGCAAGGACATCGTGAAACTGCTCGACTATCACAATCCTGTCAAGAAAGCCGTCTCATTCTTCATCATTCCGCTTGCCATCCGCAAGCACGCCCGCCTCAAGGCAAGTATGCTCCAGGACATAGAGCGCGGCAAGAAAACCGAGGTAGATTCCATCAACGGAGCCGTCTGCGCTCAGGGCCGCAAGGTCGGAGTGCCGACCCCATGCAATGACAAGGTCGTGGAAATCATCCACCGCATCGAGGCCGGTGAACTCAAGGCCGAAAGGGCTAACCTCCAGTTTTTTGAGCGCATCTGACGAGGTTGGCAGTATTTCGTGGGGCGCAGATAGGCCGAAGACGAGATGCTGCTGATACACCACAAATGCCATGCAACGACGGGCAATATTTCATATAGACGTCAACTCCGCGTTCCTCAGCTGGAGCGCGGTCAAGCTTCTGTCGGAAGGCTGGTCGGACATCAGGCTCGTCCCGTCCGTCGTGTCCGGTGACCCTTCCGACCGCCGGAGCATAATCACTGCGGCCTCGATGCCGGCAAAGAAACTCGGAATCAAGACCGCCCAGCCTGTCAGCATGGCGCTGCGTACCTGCCCTAATCTTGTCATAGTTCGCGGAGATTGGACTTGGTACAAGCAGTGCTCAGATGGATTCATGAACATCTGTCGCAGTTACTCCCCTGTGCTCCAGAAGTTCTCCATTGATGAATGCTTCATTGACATGAGCCTGAGGCTCTACAGAAAAGACCCCGTGGAAGTGGGTACACGGCTCAAGGACGAGATTCACTCCAAGCTCGGGTTCACCGTCAATGTCGGCATCGGCTCAAACAAACTGCTCGCCAAGATGGCCTCCGACTTCGAGAAACCGGACAAGGTCCATACGCTCTGGGAGGAGGAAGTCCCGGAGAAGATGTGGCCGCTGCCGGTCGGAGAACTGCTCTGGGTCGGAAGAAAAACCCGCGAGAGACTTGCATCATACGGGATTTACACCATAGGCGACCTCGCGAAAAGGCCGGAAGCCGCCATTGCAAGGATTGTCGGGAAGAAATACGCGGCCCAACTGCACGAAAATGCCAACGGACACGACAGCGAGCCCGTGGAGACCGAGCAGCAGGAGGCCAAGAGCATCAGCGCGGAAAGGACTTTCGCGAAGGACATCATGGAGACGACGGCTCTTGACCGTGAACTGTTCAAGGTCGCCTGCATCGTCGCCCACAGGATGCGGCGTCATGAATTCCGCGGCTCGGTAGTCTCCATATTCGTGAAACACAGCGACTTCAGCGTCGCACAGAAACAATGCACACTTCCCCAGCCGACAGACGTGACGGCACTCATTCTCAATGCAGGCCGCAAGATGCTCTCTGAAATCTGGGACGGCCACACCCCAGTCCGGCAGGTCGGTCTCGGAGTCTCGAAGCTCACCCGCGAAAGCACCGTCCAGATGAGCCTCTTTGAAGACCCTCAGATTGAATACTACCGCCGCTGGGACCGCGAATATGACGAAAAACAGGCAAGAAACGAGGATGCCCGCATTCTTGCCTATGAACGAACAAACGACGACAGCGTCACCGAGGATTAACTATTTCAGTTTGTCATATTCCTCATCAGTCACCGGCTCCAGCCACTCGTTGGAGCAGTTTTCGCCCGGAACCTCAAAGGCAAGGTGTGCGAACCAGCTGTCCGAAGCGGCTCCGTGCCAATGTTTTACATTTGCAGGGATGTGGATGACCGTGCCGGGAAGAATCTCCCGAGCGGGCTTGCCTTCTTCCTGATACCAGCCTCGACCGGCCACTCCGACGAGCATCTGTCCGCCGCCGGTCGTCGCATGATGAATGTGCCAGTTGTTGCGGCAGCGCGGCTCGAAAGTGACGTTTGCAATCGGAACCTGCTCCGTCGAAACACGCGCAAGGTAGCTGTTTCCGATAAAATATTTAGCGTAAGCCGTGTTCGGCTCCCCTATCGGGAATATCATCTCCCGCTGGAATGCCGCCTTCGCATCCTCACCGGCCGTATCCTCAGCCCACACGTCCTTTGCAAGACGGAATGCGGCCCATGCCTTAGGCCATCCGGCGTAGAACGCAATGTGAGTGATGATTTCGGCAATTTCCGTTCTCGTGATGCCGTTGTTTTTGGCGCTCTGGAGATGGAAAATCAGAGAATTGTCCGTAATCCCCTGACTGATAAGCGAGGTGAGCGTCACAAGGCTGCGGTCCCGAAGGCTCAGCAGGTCATTTCGGCTCCAGACCTCACCGAACAGGATGTCATCGTTGAGATGAGCGAACTCCGGCGCGAACTCCCCCAACTGGTCATGCCCCGCCGTCTGTACTATCTTTTTCTGTGCCATAACATTAAGTGTTAATATACTGCAAACAATAACAAAAATAAACTTTTTCATGACATTGACATATTTGAAAGTCCGTATTTTACGATGCAAAGATATGAATTACAACGATACGGAGATATACACAAATCACGGACAGAACAACCATTTTTACATTTTCGCAATCGCCGTAACCGTTGATTTTCCAGTTGAATTTTCTCATGGAGACACGAATCTCATTGAAAGAAGTTTCGTAAATTTGCCTCGCACCATAAAATTACGAACGAACATGAACCCCATTTCATCAAGACTTCTGAGCCAACAGCTTGTGTGTCCGCAGTTTAACACACCTGCGAAAGTCGTCTCATGGATGGGAGCGATGCAGGCACAGGACTACCGGGCAATGCGCTGGGCGGTGGCGATGAGGACACGGAAGCCGTCGTTCGAGGCTTTTGAGAGGGACTTCAATTCCGGGAGAATCGTGCGGACACACCTGCTGCGGTGCACATGGCAGCTGATTTCATGGGAAGACTACACGTGGATGCGCCCGCTGTGCGCTCCGAAGGCGCTGTCCGCGATGAAAGGCTGGATGACGTCGAACAAGGTCTCCATCTCTCCTGAGGAAGAACAGAGGATTTCGGGAATATTCGAGGCCACGATGAGCGGAAAACGCAGCGTCGTAAAGGACGAGTTGGTTTCGGCACTCGCGGACGAGGGCATACGCATGGACGAACACCGCCTGTCCTACCACATCCGACTTGCCGAGCTTTCCGGCCTGCTTTGCAGCGGAGACATGCATCCGAAACTCAATACATGGTGTCTCGTGAGCGAGAAGTTCAAGGACAGCCCCGACAACACACAGGAAAATGAATGGGCGGACATCTCGCCCTCCGTCACACAGCCAATAAATCGCGAAGAGGCACTGTGCAGACTCGCGACAAAATATTTCCAAAGCCATTCTCCGGCAACATTCGAGGACTTCGTCTGGTGGTCGGGGCTCAACATCAACGACTGCCGCACCGCAGTTCAGATGCTCGGAGACAGGCTTCATGTCGAAAAATGGCGCGGCCGGGAGTTCCTGCTCCACGAAAACTGCCGCACAAGGGGATTCCGCAAAGGCTGCGCTCATCTGATTCCGCCCTACGACGAATACCTCATCGCCTACAAGAGCCGTGACATCGCCCTCGCTCCGCAGTATTCGCATCACGCGCATAACAACTCGGGCATATTCCGCCCTGTCATAGCCATTGACGGAGAAATCGTCGGCAACTGGTCCATGGCATCCAAGGACGGCAATCCGGAATTTTTCAAGGAAAACCTCAACCTCCCGGAAGACTCCACAGTCTTCCAGCAACTCGCCGACCAGTTCCGCACATTCAGAACGCTCTGGTAACCGTCCCCTACTCCTCGCTCAGGGAGTCAATCCAGCGCTGGCGGCGGGCATCCTGGAGGAGCATCACGAGCTTGAACTGGCCGTCGCGGGCCCCTTCGTTGAGGCTGATTTTCTTAAAGAGGTCATAGGCGTTCTTGCGGAGAACAGTGGCCTTCGGAGCCTTGAGGCGGTGGGAGGCACGCTTTGACTCGTACTCTATGTTCATCTCCTGCAAGTGCCTGTCAACGATTTCCGTAAAACTGTCGGCCTTGACCTGACGGATGCGGCGGTCGTCGAACTCGTAGTAGAAATCGTACTGCGCCTCCTCCGGGTCAGCGAAACCGATGAAGAAATTGACCTTCCAGCCGGTCTCCTTCTCGGTCATGCGCACGGCCTCGATGAACTGCTTCTCATAAAGCTTCTCGCCGGTGATGCTCACTATCCCGTTGACCTTCTGCACCATGTGAATCTTAGGGGTCTTGTGATACCAGCCGCCGACCTCCACAAGGTCGTTCATGTTGTAGCGGTAGAGACCGGAAAAAGTCGTGACATAGACGCAGTAGCGATGTCCCTGCTTCAGCTCGTGCAGGCGATAAAAACGGGGATCCGGCTTGTCAAGGTCACATTCCTCGACAAACTCGTAGTAGTGGTAGTGCGGGAAGAGCGTGGAGTCGATGCCTTCGTCAAGGACGAGCCCGAAACGGCACTCGGAAGCGAAATAGCCGAGTTCCTGGTAGCAGCAGCATGACGGGAGCTGCTCCGCGACCTTTGCCGAGGCGATTGCCGTGTTGCCGCATTTCCATGAGGAGAGGAACTGTAGCTCGGGCCACCAGTCCTTAATCTGAGGAACAGGATGCTCCGCCTTCACTCGGCGCAGAAATTCCGCCCTCTCATGGTCAGGAACCATCACCGGGGCGAGCGCCGCACGGATTTCATCGGAGACATCGAACTTCGCGGACAGGGTTCCGTTCTCTATGTCAGTGATGTAATCGTCAAAATACTCCTCCGCATTGTGAACGAGTTCGAGTATGGTCGAAGGATTCGGAGCAACGATGTACGTGACGCTGTGGGCGATCGCAAGCCTCATCATCGTGTAGTACCGCGCCGTATAATCCTTTATGTCATAGACTTCCGACGGAGTGACAAACCGCTCGCGTATGAAACCCGGCAGCTCCTTGGCGGTCACGCCCGAAACGGAGCCGAACACCGTGCCGTCCTCGGCATATCCCTCGACGACCTTCGCGACCGACACGACCAGCCCTCCGGAAAGGAACTTTGGCCTCAGCCGCGCGAAATTGTCGAGCCAGACATGCGACATCTTGGAATAGACCTCCTCCATGTAGGTCTCGGAAATCGGAATCCATTTCGGCTGCGACGTAGTGCCTGAAGTGGTGGCGTACATAAGCGGCTTTCCCGGAATCAGAACGTCCCTCTCGCCCTTCTTGTGCCGCTCGACATACGGGCGGAAAGCCTCGTACTCCGCCGCCGGGACACACTTTTCAAACATTCTGAACAGCTGCTCCGAAGTCCTAGCCTTGAGGATTGAGCGGAAATGGTGCTCCCGTCCGTATGCCGTGTTCCTCGCCTTCCAGAGGATTCTTCTTAGTGTTCCCGCACTTGCGTGCTTGGGGTCGCGGGAGGCCATCTCCAACGACATTCTCGGAGAAAAGGAAAGTATGCGAAGCCCCAGATTGACCAATTGATATGGAATTGTCATAATCGCGTTTTGTAAAAATCACGCAAAGTTAGCAAACTTTGCCGAACAGCCCGAAATCAGGCATTCTTCTCATCCTGACCGCCGGCATTGTCTCCACCGGCAGCAGAAGCCCTGCCGTCAGCGGAGGCATTGCCGTCAGCAGAATCCGCAGAATGAGCGCCGTCACGATACTTGAAGCGGCGTATCTTCTGGGTGGCGGTCTTTTCAAACGGTTCCTTGACCACCTCAACTCCGGCCACCTTCGACGAGCGGTTCACCTTCTTGTTCACATAGTTCATGATTGCCTGCTTACGGGTCTCCAGCTTCTCGAAGAACTGGTCCTCGCTCTCCTGGTTCCAGTCAAGGACATTGCTGCTGAGCTGCACCAGAGCCACAAGCTTGCCGTCACGCTCCACCACAAGGGACTCATCCACCCCGTCGATGTCGTTGATGACCTTCTCTATTTCCTCCGGATATATGTTTTCGCCCGAAGGTCCCAGAATCATGTTGTTCAGACGCCCCTTTATGCTGTAGCGTCCCTTCTCATCGACCGACGCGAGGTCGTTTGTCCGGAACCATCCGTCCTCCGTAAACGCGGCTTTCGTCCTCTCCGGATCCCTGTAGTATCCGAGCATCACATTGTCACCCTTCACGACGATTTCGCCCTCTCCGGTCTCCGGATTCACGTTTATCAGCTTCACATCCACCCCGTATGCAGCCCCGCCTGTGGTTCCGACATGTGTCTGCTTCACGCCGGCCGTGCAGATGAGCGGAGCGCACTCGGTCATTCCGTAGCCTATCGCATAGTTGAAATGAGCTTTCTTGAGGAACTTCTCAACGGCAGGATTCAGCTTCGCGCCGCCGATTCCGAAGAATTTTATGCGTCCGCCGAAAGTATTCTTGAGCCGGAGTCCCACGAACCAGTAGAGCACACAGGCCATCTTCCTGTGCATCCATTTCAGCACCCGGCTCTTCTGGATGGTCGGCAGGATGCTCGCCTTATACATCTTCTCGATAATAAGAGGCACGGACAGCATGATTGTCGGGCGCACCTTCTTCATAGCCGCGAGAAGCACGGTGGCCGTCGGCGGCTTCTGGAGATAGAACACCTTCGCGCCCACGAACATCGGATAGAGCATTCCGATGCTCATCTCATAGGTGTGCGGCATCGGCAGTATAGACAGCCAGACGTCCTTCTCGTCCGTCTTGTGCGCGTGATAGGAAATCACGATGTTGGTGCAGAGATTCCTGTGGCTCAGCATCACGCCCTTGGCGCTGCCTGTGGTTCCCGAGGTGTAGATTATCGTCGCCAAATCGTCAGGCTGCGGGGCAATCGTGCGTCCGTCGCAGGTGAAGGCGTCGTCGTCCCTGCTTATGGCAGCAAAAGTCTCTATATCAATGACAAGTGTCAGTTTTTCAATAAGTTCCGGCCGGATTTTGGAGAGATATTTCTTCGACACATATATCGCCCGGCATCCCGAATGCTCAAGTATGTTGGTCACCTCATTCTCCGAAGAGTCGGGAAGAATAGGCACCGCAACCCTTCCGAATGCCACAGCGGAGAAGAACGCGACAGTCCAGTTCGGAGTGTTCTGCGACAGGATTGCAACGCGCTCTCCCGCCCCGATGCCGTACTGAGAAAGTTTCCTCGACAGTTCGTCACAGCGGTGCTTGAACGAGCCGTAGGTATATTTCAAATCAGTCCCGAGCATCTCCGACATCTGCCGGTTCTCGTAAAATGTTGTGGAATAATCATATAACTTCGCCAAAGTATCGACATATTTCTCTCTGAATCCGGTAAGTTTCCTATATAACTTCATCATTTTCAAATAAAATTTTCCATGCAGACGGCAAGATTAAAGGAAAATCCATGCCAAGCCGCTGCAAAGATACAACATTTTACAGAAAAGCCCGGGCAGGCTCCCCGTGAAGGAAACTGTCCGGGCTCAATTCATGCGGGACCCCCGTTACAACAGCTTGTAGCTCCGTGAAATGAAGTCCGCAAGCCCCTTGCCCTTGAGAAGGCCGTTTGCAAGCAGCGCAAGGTCGGTAATCTGACGTGCCTTCTCCTCCCGCACGGCCTTTGCCTCGTCCGAAGACGCGTCCGCGCCGCGAAGAGCCTCAACCAGAGGGTTCTCAAGATTGACGGTCAGGTTATAGGACTCAGGCATCGAGCCGTAGAAGTTCAGCCCGCCCCCGAGCTTTGACATCTCGCGGTAACGCCTCATGAACTCAGACTGGGTGATGAGCACCGGAGCGGCGTCCTTGCCGAGATTGTCAGCCTCGATGTTCCACTCCATCTCCGTCGGGAGACCGGCCTTGAAAATCTCGTCCAGAGCCTTCTTCTCGTCCTCGGAAAGTTCAGGTTTCTTCCTGTCCTCCTTGACGATGAGCCTGTCAACACTGTCGGAATCGACACGCGCGAACTTCACGTTCTCAAGCTTGGTCTCCAGCATATTCACGAAATAGGAGTCAAGATGGCAGTCGAGCAGCAGTACATCGTAGCCCTTGTTCTTCGCCGCCTCGATGTAGGAGTACTGCGCCTGCGGATCCGTCGCGTAGAGAATGACAAGCTTCTTGTCCTTGTCGGTCTGCTCAGCCTCGATTGCCTTGCGGTAGTCCTCGATGCTGAAATACTTGCCGTCCGTATTCTTGAACAGGCAGAACTTGAGCGCCCGCTCGCAGAACTTCTCGTCGGAAATCATTCCATACTCGATGAAAATCTTGACATTGTCCCACTTCTCCTCAAAGGACTGCCGCTCGTTCTTGAAAATCTCCTCAAGACGGTCGGCAACCTTCTTGGTGATGTAGCCGGAAATCTTCTTGACGTTGGCGTCTGACTGGAGATAGCTCCTTGAAACATTCAGCGGAATGTCCGGAGAGTCAATCACACCGTGCAGAAGCGTGAGGAAGTCAGGCACAATCGCCTCGACGGAGTCCGTCACGAACATCTGGTTGCAGTATAGCTGAATCTTGTTGCGGGAAATCTCCATCTGATCCTTAATTTTAGGGAAATAGAGAATACCCGTGAGATTGAACGGGAAATCAACGTTCAGATGAATGTGGAACAGAGGGTCGTCCGCCATCGGGTAGAGGGCATGATAGAACTTGTTGTAGTCCTCGTCAGTCAGTTCGGAAGGCTTGCGCGTCCAGAGCGGCTCAACCGTGTTGATGACATTGTCCTCGTCGGTATCGACATACTTGCCGTCCTTCCACTCCTGCTTCTTGCCGAACACGACAGGAACCGGCATGAACTTGCAGTATTTGTCGAGCAGAGACTGGATTCTGCCGCGAGTGGCGAACTCCGCCTCATCCTCTGATATATAAAGCGTTATGACCGTTCCGCGCTCCGTCTTGTCGCAGTCCTCCATAGTGTATTCCGGAGAGCCGTCGCAAGTCCACTTCACGGCCTTCGCGCCCTCCTTCCAGCTCAGCGTCTCAATCGTCACCTTGTCGGCGACCATAAAGGCGGAGTAGAAACCGAGTCCGAAATGGCCAATGATGTTGCCGATCTGATCCTTATACTTTTCAAGGAACTCGCCTGCGGAAGAGAACGCAATCTGGTTGATGTACTTGTCAACCTCCTCCGAGGTCATGCCGATGCCGTTGTCCATGATTTTCAGAGTCTTTGCCGCCTCATCCAGCTCAACGCGAACCTTCAGATCCCCGAGTTCGGCCTTATACTCGCCGGATGCGGCAAGAGCCCTCATCTTCTGCGTCGCATCAACCGCATTGGCGACAAGCTCACGCAGAAATATCTCATGATCCGAATAAAGGAATTTCTTGATTACCGGAAATATGTTTTCCGTCGTCACACCTATTTTTCCGTTTGCCATAATATTTTTGGTTTTAATTTATACATATTATTATATATGCCGATGTTCAAACTCAATACCAATAAAAAGGAGACCGACATTTTGTCAGTCTCCTGTCATACCGCTGCCGCAATACCCCTATTGCCTGCTTGATGCAACGGTTATTCTGTAGCCCTGTCCTATACGGGAAGCCGCGGTTATGCGCACCCAATCTAGAACGCTGCCATCCTTGACAACCTCCGCAAAGAACACGCCGTCAGCATTGTCCGCGCTCCTGTCCATCAAAAAATCCTTTTCCGTGCGGAATTTCATCGCCATGGCGGCGCCCTCATCGTCAAACGCCACGCCATCGGAGACCGCGACCGTGTATGTCTTAGGAGAGGATGCATCCCTTTTGATGCCCGCCGCAAATTCAATGCACCTGAGGCATGAAGAACTGTCCCCGTCAAGAAATGTCATTGTCCAGTGATTCTCCCCGACGCACCTGATTGCCCATTTTTCGGAACGCCACTCTCCTCCCGGGACATCAATGCCGCCTCCGGAAGTCAGTATGACTCCATAGTTGAGGACCTTGATTTCCCCGGCCTTGTCCTTTGAGACAATCCGCGAGCGCATCTCATAATTCTCGTCCGAGTTTTGCTCGCTGTCAGGAAGCCTCAGAAATGCCTGGATGTCAAGAACATCGGAGACAGTCTCCGACGAATAGATGACAGAATGCTCCATCAGGCTCTTTCCGTAAGAGCTGAGATAACCGTGGTTTATGTGCTCATTCCGGTCCCCTTCGCTGATTTCGCAGGAGAAGAGCAGCGGAAGGACTGAAACGAGCGTCAGAAAACAAAATGACCTTTTCATATCAAATGCGATTAAAAACGATAACCGACTCCTATCTTTGCCCCGGCATACTCGCCTCCGACACCAAATTCAAGGAGTCCGAACACGGACGAGCCGAACTCAAGGCCGATGAGGTCGAACTGAGGAAGCACGAACATACGCGCCTTCAAATCCGAGTCCCGTCCGAAGACGGCGTGCAGACCGAGAGCGGAATAGCCCCGGAAATAATTTCTGCTCACCCATGTGAAGCGAGCCATGACACCGACATGACCGGCGCCCCACGAGACCGTGCGCGGAGCATTGTCGTCGGAATATTCCGTCGTCCAGTTTGCCGAGAATCCGGCCGAAGCGTCAATGGCGAACCATTTTCTGAAATGATAGACAAAGTCAGCGGAGAAACTGCCGGTAGTGTAAATCCCGTCGTGATAGTCTGAATAGAGGCGTTCAAGGCTCGGCTGCATTCCGAGATACTCACCGAATCCGTCGCTGTTCCACACAATGTCCGACGCGGGGATTCCGCTCCAGGAGACATTGACCTGACACCTTTTCTGGGGCGCCCGGTCACTCCTGCTGCCGGCCCGGGCACTGAAGAAGACGGCCGACACGCAGAGCAACGCCGTCGTAAGAAGAAATATTCGTTTCATGGCATTCTTCATTAAAACCGGGATAAAGATGCCGTCCAAGCCAGAAATGTTGCAGACCCGTGGAAACGGACACAGCAAAAAATAAGTCAGCCCCGTTTCACAACGGGGACTGACCTTCCTTAAAAATAAACGTTGTATGTATGTTAAGCAGTATGTATGCTCTTACTTGTAAAGGAATCGCTTTATGCTCATCTTCGGCGTCTTCTCGAACGGCTGCCCCACAATCTCGACCTTCGAAATCTGGCTGTATGACGGAAGCGTCTTGTTGAGAATAATCTGCATATCATGCATCTTCTCTGAAAGAGCCTCACCGTCAAGTCCGTCCGCCTCAATCTGCTTGCTGTCGAGATAGACCAAAGCCACAAGCTTCGACGCCCTATCGACAACCACCGATTCCACCACATAAGGCTGGTTGTTCACCGCCGCCTCAATCTCCTCCGGGTAAATGTTCTGCCCGTTTGAGGAAAGAATCATATTCTTGCTGCGTCCGCGTATGAATATGTTTCCGTCAGCGTCAATCACTCCGAGGTCACCGGTATTGAGCCATCCGTCCTCGGTGAATGCTGCCTTCGTCGCCTCCTCATTCTTATAATAACCGCTCATTATGCTTGTTCCGCGGGCCTGAATCTGTCCAACGACATTCTGCTGATCCTCGGAATCAATGCGCACCTCTGCTCTATCAACAACCTTGCCACACGAACGGAGAACGAAGCGCCGGCAGTCCTCGTAAGCGAGGAGCGGAGCTGCTTCAGTCATTCCGTATCCGATGGTGAACGGCAGACCTATCTTCCTGAACCACTGTTCGATGTCAGGATTCAGAGCGGCACCGCCCATGATTATCATGCGGACTTTCCCGCCGAAGGCACCGAGCAATTTCTCTCGAATTTTTTTATAAATCACGCTGTTGAGTCCCGGAACCTTGAGCGCAAACTTAACCGCAGGCTTTGAAAGCACCGGAAGCAGCGCCGACTTGAAGATCTTCTCCATCACGAGAGGAACGGTAATCACCAGGTAAGGATGAATCTCCTTCATCGCGCCGAGCAGAAGAGCCGGAGTCGGGGTCTTGCCGAGATAGTAAATCGTCGAGCCGCCGCAGAGCGGATAAATCAGCTCGAACATCATTCCGTACATGTGCGCCATCGGAAGCATCGACACAATCTTGTCGTCCGGATGAGAAGGAATATGCTCCTGACCGAACTCGACATTGGCACTCAGGCACTCGTAGCGGAGCATGACACCCTTTGGAGCGCTCGTCGTCCCTGACGTGTAGTTTATGATTGCGAGATCCTTGGCATTGTCCGTCGGGTAGTTCACGTTCTCGCGGGTGAACCCGAGCGGGTATTTCTTCTCGAAAGCCGCCTGAAGGTCATCCATCGCGGCCTTGATTTTTTCGTCAGTACAATAAAGAAGAGTGAAGTCATCGACTGAAAGGACAGCCTTGATTCTCGGCATCGCGTCCTTGTCAAGCTTCTTCCAGATGTCCGTGTTCGTGAAGAGAATCACACTTTCGGAATGATCCACGAGAGAGTTGATGCTGTCCGGGGTGAAATCCGCAAGAATCGGGACGGCCACGGCCTCGTAGGTGTTGATCGCGAGGAATGATATTCCCCATTTGGCGGAGTTCTTCGCGCAGAGGGCAATCTTGTCTCCCTTTTTCACGCCGCCCTCTTCAAAACAGATATGGAACTTGGCGATTAGCGTCGCAACCTGCTGAAAGGTGAACTCGTCACCCTTATAATTACACAGAGCCGGAGACTCCCAATTTGCACGGATAGCCTCTGTCAGCCTTGTGAAATAATGCGTCATCGGTCTGTTAATCATAACTTCAAATTTTTCGTCTGAAATTTCCAAATGTCTGAAAACGATGCAAAATTAGAAATAAAAGAGATTATGAACCATAGTTTTTCCTATATTTGTGGCGAAAGTATGCATTTATTGTGGTAAAATTTTGAATATGATGAGAAAAAAGCCTATAGTCGCACTCGTCTATGACTTTGACGGGACACTTTCTCCCGGCAATATGCAGGAGTTCGGATTCATTCAGGCCATAGGAAAGAACCCAAAGGAGTTCTGGACGGAGAGCGACGACATCGCCATAGAGCAGGACGCGAGCAACATCCTCAGCTATATGAAGCTCATGTTCGACGAGGCGCGCAGACTCGGCATACGCCTGACCCGAAAGGATTTCAGACGGTTCGGCAAAAAGATTGAACTCTTCGACGGGGTACGCGAATGGTTCGCGGCGGTGAATGAATACGGGAAGGAGCACGGGGTCATCGTCGAGCACTACATAAACTCGTCGGGGCTTGCCGAAATGATTGAGGGGACGCCGATTGCCCGTGAGTTCAAGAGGATATTCGCCTGCTCCTACATCTACGACAAGGACGGCGTGGCAATCTGGCCCGGCGTCGCGGTCGATTACACGGCAAAGACACAGTTCCTGTTCAAGATAAACAAGGGAATACTCAGCATCCGCGACAACAAGAAGGTGAACGAGAGTCAGATGGAGGACAAGAAGCGGATTCCGTTCCCGCACATGATTTATTTCGGCGACGGAGAGACGGACGTGCCCTGCATGAAGATTGTCAAGATGTTCGGAGGGCACTCAATCGGAGTCTATAACCCGGCCATGCCGCAGAAGATAAAGACGGCCCGCAAGCTGCTCAAGCAGGGACGGGTCAATTTCATCACCCCGGCACGATACACCCCTGACAGCCGGACCTTTGAGCTGGTCTGCTCTATAATCGACAAGATACGCGCCGACTATCACCTGCAAATTTTGGCAAAAAGCGAATAAAAGGCGGATTGCACTTCCATCCTTTTCTTCATCTTTTTGCCTCTCAGCTGTTCAACTATACAAAAATCCCGGGATTTGAACTGAATCAAATTCCGGGATAATTTTATAACCGCCTTTTAGGCGCCCCGTATTAGAGGGCAATCACAATAGACCTTGACAATGGTGCATCTGCGGTCTTCGCCTTGACAACCTCGGACTTCGCGACGATGCGTGAAGGAGCGATGTTGTACTTGTTCACGAGCAGCTCCTGAACATACTGCACGCGCTTCTCGGCAAGCTTGCGGTTGCGTGAAGCGGAACCGGTGTTCTTGTCCGCAGTTCCGGTGATGACGATTGTCCTGTTGTCATCCACATTGGCGATGACGGTCTTCACATAGTAGTCGAGGTGGAGACGCTCCTTGACAGGAAGCTCGGACTCGCCTATGTTGAAGTACATGACAGCCGGTGAGACATCAGTAAGGACAGCCTTCTTCTCGGCAGCGGCCTTTCTTGCAGCCTCGGCGTCAGCCTTTGCCTTTGCAAGTTCCTCATCCTTTGCGGCGAGAGCCTTGTCCTTGGCGGCTGCGTCAGCCTTCGCCTTGTCGAGGGCGCTGTTCGCGTCATTGAGAGCATCGTTGGCATCCTTCCACTGCTTAGGTGTAACGCCTGCCGAACGCTTCCATGCGGCAGTCTTGCCGAGGTTCACGTTAAGGCCGGCGGCAACAGAAATCTCACCAGAGACTCCTCCCGGGAGGGAAAGAGCACGGCCGTTGTAGAGGATTCCGCGGACATCGAGGGTGATGTCGAGCCTCTTGCAGACCTTGAAGGAATTATAGAGGCCGGCGCCCGCAGCAATCTCCCTGCCCATCTTCAACTTGCTGTCAGCATTGTTGCGGTTGCCCGTAAGAAGCAGACCTGCATGAAGATAAGGAACGCAGTTATAAATGCGAGACTCCCTGTAGCCCCAGAACTCGTTGGAAATGTTCCACATGAAATCGCCGTGAATGTAGCCGAATGCCATACGGTTAACATACTTGCCGTCCTTCTCAGTATGGAAGAGCGGCTGGTACTCCCCGTCCGCAGTTCCGCGTGCGGTGATGCCCTGAAATCCGAGCCTTACTCCGTAGCACGGAGTGAAGTACTTGGAGATGTTGAGTTCAACATTTCCTCCGACACCCGGCGTCACGACACCGTCACCGATGAAATTCACGCCGCCGGCAACGCCGATTCCCCAGTTATCCCAGAAACTGTTGGTTTCATAAGGACCGCGGACAATCTTGCCGTTGGCATCCCTGTTACCGTCCTCCTGTGCGAAAGCCGCAACAGAAAGAGAAAGAACGGCCAAAACAGCCCAAAATCTTTTCATGATATAAATTGTTAAAATTACTTGTTCAATGCGGTTGCAACATCCACTGCGCAGGCTACCGTGCAGCCCACCATAGGGTTGTTGCCGATTCCGAGGAAGCCCATCATCTCGACGTGTGCAGGAACTGATGAAGAGCCCGCGAACTGCGCGTCAGAGTGCATACGGCCCATAGTGTCGGTCATTCCGTAAGATGCAGGACCTGCGGCCATGTTGTCCGGATGAAGGGTACGGCCTGTGCCGCCGCCTGATGCGACTGAGAAATACGGCTTGCCCGCGAGGATACGCTCCTTCTTGTATGTACCTGCAACTGGATGCTGGAAACGTGTAGGGTTGGTGGAGTTTCCTGTGATGGAAACATCGACTCCCTCATGCCACATGATTGCCACGCCCTCGCGCACGTCATCGGCGCCGTAGCACTTCACCTTTGCACGCGGACCGTCGCTGTAGGCGATTTCACGGACAATCTCAAGCTTGCCGGTGAAATAGTCGAACTTGGTCTGCACGTATGTGAAGCCGTTGATGCGGGAAATAATCTGAGCGGCGTCCTTTCCGAGACCGTTGAGGATGCAGCGGAGAGGCTCCTTACGAACCTTGTCTGCCTTTGCGGCAATCTTGATGGCGCCCTCTGCTGCAGCGAATGACTCGTGTCCCGCGAGGAACGCGAAGCACTTTGTCTCCTCACGGAGAAGCATCGCCGCGAGGTTGCCGTGTCCGAGACCTACCTTGCGGTCGTCAGCGACGGAACCCGGGATGCAGAAAGACTGGAGCCCCAGACCGATTGCCTCAGCGGCCTCGGCGGCGTTCCTGCAGCCCTTCTTGAGAGCGATTGCGGAGCCGACAACATAAGCCCACTTCGCGTTCTCGAAGCAGATTGGCTGCGTGTCTTCGCAGGTCTTGTAAGGATCGAGACCGTACTTGTCGCAAATGGCGTTGGCCTCTTCAATATCCTTGATGCCGTTTTCGTTGAGGACAGCGAGTATCTGTTTGATACGACGATCCTGGCTTTCGAACTTAACTTCTCTTATCATTGTCTTATCTCCTTATTCTTTACGTGGATCAACATATTTGACTGCACCTGCCTCCTTGGTGAAGCGTCCATAAGACCCTGTCACCTGCTTGAGCGCCTCGTTTGCATCGACACCCTTCTTCACGAGATCCATGAACTTGCCCATGTGGACAAACTCATAGCCGCAAATCTGGTCATCCTTGTCGAGCGCGATGGTCTTGATGTAGCCCTCAGCCATCTCAAGGTAGCGCGGCCCCTTGGCGAGCGTGCCGTAGAGCGTGCCCACCTGGCTGCGGAGGCCCTTTCCAAGGTCCTCAAGTCCGGCGCCGATCATGAGACCGCCCTCAGAGAAGGCAGACTGCGTGCGTCCATAGACAATCTGGAGGAAAAGTTCGCGCATAGCCGTGTTGATGGCGTCGCAGACGAGGTCGGTGTTGAGCGCCTCAAGAATGGTCTTGCCCGGAAGAATCTCAGCCGCCATGGCTGCGGAGTGGGTCATGCCCGAGCATCCGATGGTCTCGACGAGAGCCTCCTGAATGATGCCGTCCTTCACGTTGAGCGTAAGCTTGCAGGCACCCTGCTGCGGAGCGCACCAGCCGACGCCGTGAGTAAGGCCGGAAATGTCGGTAACTTCTTTAGCTTTTACCCATTTTCCCTCTTCAGGGATTGGAGCGGGGCCGTGGTTCGGACCCTTCGCAACGCAGCACATCTGCTGCACTTCATGTGAATAAATCATAAACTTACTTATAATTGTTTAGCTTTTAAGACTTTACATACAGTCCAAATCAACAACTACGGAACAAGTCCGCTTAACACGGCAAAGTTAGAAAATATTTTTCAAATTCAGAAATATGCATAAAATTTGCACACAAAGAATTAACTTCGCGTTCTCGCTGATTTGTGGAACATGGGATATGCCTCCGAAGTTCCGGGAATGCATGCGTGAACAAAGAAGAATTTTCATGTTTGAACAGTATTGAGATGAACAAGTTCAGGATAGTTTCGGAATATAAGCCTTCGGGCGACCAGCCGGGAGCGATTGACGGGATATGCAGGGCTCTGAATCAGGGCGTGGATGCGGTTACGCTGCTCGGCGTGACAGGCTCGGGAAAGACTTTCACGATGGCGAACGTGATTGAAAGGCTCCAGCGTCCGGCGCTGATTCTAAGCCACAACAAGACCCTCGCGGCCCAGCTCTACGGCGAGTTCAAGTCGTTCTTTCCGAACAACGCCGTCGAATATTTCGTCTCCTACTATGACTACTATCAGCCGGAGGCATATATCCCCACGACCGACACCTATATAGAAAAGGATCTGAGCATCAACGACGAAATCGAGAAGCTTCGCCTGAGCGCGGCGTCCGCCCTGATGTCCGGAAGGAGGGATGTGATTGTGATTTCCAGCGTCTCCTGTCTCTACGGCATCGGCAACCCGGAAGACTTTCATTCTCAGACGGTTGTGGTGCGGCGTGGCGAGCAGAGAAGTCTCACGAGGCTGCTCTATCAGCTCGTGGATGCGCTCTATTCAAGGACGGAGACCGATTTCAAGAGAGGAACTTTCAGGGTGCGCGGGGACACGGTGGACGTCTGCATCGGCTACGGGGAGGACGCGGTGCGCATCGAGTTTTTCGGTGACGAGGTCGACAGGCTCACGGTCATAGACCCGGTTTCGGGAGCGACGCTTCAGGACATCGACGAGATTTCGATATATCCGGCAAATAATTTCGTGACGACGAAGGAACGTTCGGCGAAGGCCGTGAGCATGATTCAGGACGACCTGAAGCAGAGGTATGACCAGCTGATGGAATACGGCAAGGGAATGGAGGCCAAGAGGCTGAAGCAGAGAGTGGAATATGACCTTGAGATGATTAAGGAGATGGGATATTGCCCGGGCATCGAGAACTATTCGCGCTATTTCGACGGCCGAAAGGAGGGTATGCGCCCGTTCTGCCTGATGGATTATTTCCCTAAGGATTTCATCACCTTCATCGACGAGAGTCATGTGACGATTCCGCAGATTCGAGCCATGTACGGCGGCGACCATTCGAGGAAGTCGGTGCTGATTGACTACGGCTTCCGTCTCCCGGCCGCCGCAGACAACCGCCCGCTGAAGTTCGATGAGTTCGAGGCGCTGGCCGGCCAGAAGGTCTTTGTGAGCGCGACCCCGGCCGAGTATGAGCTTGAGAAGTCGGAAGGTCTTGTGGTGGAGCAGGTTGTGCGGCCGACGGGGCTGCTTGACCCGCCGATTGAGGTGCGCCCGACGGAGAATCAGGTCGATGACCTGCTTGAGGAGATAAGGGTTCGCGCCGAGGCCGACGAGAGGGTGCTTGTGACGACGCTCACCAAGAGGATGGCCGAGGAACTTGAGAAATATTTCACGAACATGGGCGTGCGCTGCCGCTACATCCACTCTGACGTGGATACGATGGAGCGAGTCGAGATTATTGAGGATTTCAAGAACGGCCTGTTCGACGTGCTCGTGGGCGTGAACCTCCTGAGGGAAGGGCTCGACATCCCGACGGTTTCGCTCGTGGCGATTCTTGACGCGGACAAGGAGGGGTTCCTGCGCTCGGGCAGGGCGCTGACCCAGACCGCCGGCAGGGCCGCGAGGAATGTGAACGGTCTGGTGA
>CAKUPC010000032.1 GCA_934675095.1 uncultured Bacteroidales bacterium
GCCGCCCACTATCTCCACCTCGTAGCGGATGCAGGAGTTCGTGTCGATTAGGCTGTTGAAGCGCTCCGTGAACTCGGCGAGGCGGTGCGCGTTGCCGCGGAAGGACGGCTCGTAGCGCGACGAGCCCACGCGGAAATATATCTCCACGGAGTTCTCGCGAATCTGCGCTGACGCCTCACGGCCGGACACGAAAAGCAGGGCAAGCGCCGCGAACAGCGCTGCCGGAACTTTCATGAGCCTCGATATATTTGAGAACAATCTCAACATACAACCATATATGTCATACAACCGTCCCGGACTATCTTCCATTTCCCCGGAAACACGGCCGCAAATTTACTCACTATTTTCAGAGTGAGCAATAAAATTTTGAGAAATTTTCCGAAATATTTCTCAAAACCGCAACCTTTTCTTGCGATTCGCAAGTTTTGCTTGCTGTTTTCGTGTTGAATTTTTTCGTTGATTTGCAAAAAATCGTAGTAATACAAAAGAAGAAAAAATGATGACAAATGAGAAATTACCTAAATTCGCAAGCCTGCTCAGTGACGCGGGATTCAAAGCTGTACTTGCTGAGCCACGGAACAGAGCCGTTCTGAAAAAGTTGCTCAATCTTGTACTGCCACATAACAGGCAGATTTCTGAGATTGAGAGCTATGGTGACCGCGAGGTGAACGGCTTCACGCCATTCGGCAAGTATTCTCGCGTTGACATACGCGTCAAGGACACATACGGGAGGGAGTTCATAGTGGAGATGCAACGAGAGATGCACGAATGCTTCTTCCAGAGGTGTATGTGGTATGGTTCAAATGCATACGGGCATGAACTTCCTGTCGGAGCGGAGTACGAGGATCTGAAGCCGGTCTATGTAATCGCGTTCCTCGAAGATGAACTTCCGCACGAGAATGAGGAGCAGCGAAATCCCGACAATTTCATTTCCTACTACCAAATGACAGAAAAAGTGACAGGTGAGTTTGCTCCTGAAACAATTATTTGTATTTTTGTCGAACTGGGAAGATTCATCAAGAGTTTGGATGAACTGTCAGGAAGTTTCGACAAGGCCTGCTATGTGTTCAAACATTCGGAAAAATGGAATGTCGGAAATATTCCTGAAGAGATACTTGAAGACGAGGTGGCAAGAGAGCTTACAAAAGCCTGCGAGGTGGAAAACTTCCCCGCTGATACAAAACTAGATTACTTGAAGACTATGTTTACGGAAATGGACTACAAGGCCGAGATGAAGGCCAATTTCAAGAAAGGCGCAACACAAAACGCCAGAGACAATGCTGTAAAAATGCGTACTGTCGGAATCCCCATTGAAACGATTGCGTTTTGCACCGGGCTGAGCATCGATGAGGTTAATGCTCTCGCCTGACAATGGGAAAGCCGTTCGTCAGGGATCGGCTTGAGGCCTGCCGGCTCGCAGCGGGCATTCCGATGGAAACGATAATCTCATGCACCGGGATAAGTGCTGAAGGTCTTAGCAACCTGGCGACAAAAGGGGCTAAGGTTTCATTGTAGGCGGCAAAGACTGCCTCAGATAGAGCCTCAGTTGGAGAAGGAGACGGTGGAGAGGCCGGAGCCGAACTCGAAGTATTTGTTCTGGACCCAGACGGTGGTCGCGGAGGCGGATTTGGTGGTGCGGAAGGCGCAGGGGACAATCTTGTAGGAATTGTCGGAGGTGGAAGCCATGGCCATATATTCCTCGTAGGAGAGGGATTTCGTGAATCCGAAGGAACGCTTTCCGGAGTTTATCATCGACTCGCCGTACCATGTGGACATATATCCGCTGCGCCATGCGTCGGCCGAGAGAGATGCGTCCGGGGCTATGCTGTTGTCCTCAGACTCAATCCTGAAATCGAGCGGAAAGAGGGATTCGCGCAGACCGGTGGGCAGGAGGATGTTCAGAGTGAACTGCCGCGAAAGACCGGTCTGAACCGTGGCAGGGCACTGGAAGCGGAAGTGGTAGGGGTTGCGGACACGGAAAATGACGCTGCGGGCAATCTTCACGTTCGCATTGGAACCCGGGTCGTAGAAAATTACGCTCTGCGACTTTTCCTCATCCTCCGGAAGCTGCGGGGTTATGGTGACGTGCCGCCATCCGTCAGCGGAATCCGCTGATGTCCACGACTTTATCACCGTGCCGTCCGGCGCGAGCGGGCGTTCCGTAGTGCGGTCGAAAGTGAGAATCGCGCTGTTGTCGGAGACGGCCGGGGCGTTGCGCCAGTCGGGGATATATCTGTAGCGGAAGCTGAAGTCCGACGATGAGACGACTGTCGTGTCGGTGTAGCTGACATAGAGACGGCTCGAACCGTCGGAAATGTTTATGATGTCCTGGGTCACGACCGAGGATATGAAGTTGTTCGAAGCCGGTGCGGCCGCTGCCTCGGCTGCCGTGGGGTAGCCGTCGGAAGTGCAGGAGATGATGCTTGCGCTGTAGATGAAATTGCGGAGGATGTTGTAATACTCGGCCACGCCTGCGGTTCCGGCACGCACGAAGTCAATCTTGTAGTATGTCTCCGGGTGTCCTGCATAGCTTCCGCGGACGATTATCGCAGTGTTGGTCGCGTCATTGGAGAACGGACGTTCATAGAGACGCTTCACGCTCTTGTCGTAGGTCAGCGAGGCGGCGTCGGTGCCGGTAATCCGAGTTCCGGCCGGAAGAAAGCCCTCGAATCCCACATTCGACACCCCGTCGTAGGAGGCTGAAAGCTCGGCGTAGGAGCGGCTGACCCACGGATTGTTCCCGAAGCCGTCCCCGTCCGCGTCGGAAGTCTCGTATGTCGCGAAGGAATTTACGCTCATCACGCACGGAGCCACGCAGCCCCTGTCCGGGACATTCCAGAGGGCATATCCCGAAATCTCGAAGTCGTCCGTCCTCGAAGAGACATCGACCCTCGCGAAATTGCGGACAAGCGGAATCTTCGTGATGCGCGAAAGTCCCTCCTCTGACATCTCGTCAAGGTTTTCAGGGATGCCGTCCTCAAGCACAATCCGCTGCCAATAGGCATCCTGCCCGTTCGAGACCGTGAGCTGCCGCAGGACATAGTACTCGGTTCCGTAGGACACGGGAGCGGAGCCGAAGTCATAGTTCGCGACAAGATGGATTATCCTCGGGTTCGGGGTTGCCTGAAGCGTCGCGCGGAAACGGTACTCCGTGTTCATGTCCGTGCCGAACACATCCGGTTCCACAGGTTCCGCCTTCCTGCATTCGACGAAAAATCCCTGCTCGTCAAAGACAAGAAGATGAAGCGAGGATATGCCTTCGGACGAAAATGAACGGGTCCTGAGGACATCGGCTTCCGGAACGCTGACCGAAAACACGAGTCCGCAGCCCGTGTGCTCAGGCTTAGGAAAATCGAGGCTTTCGGAACATCCGAGGATGCCGAAAACCACGAAAAGGAAGAATATGCTCCGACGGAGTTCCCTTATTATATAATATGGTATGAATATATATCTTCTCATCGCGTTCTGTCTCCCCATGTGAATGTCGTCTTGCCGCAGCGGTCCGTCCAGTACCATTCGTCATATACGCAGCGGACAGGACTCGCGGCTGTCGTGTAATTGCCTCCCGGACTGTAGGCGCGGCCGTCGCTTGCCCAGTAGTAGCTCGTGGAAGTCAGCAGGACAGGGATCTTGCCGCCGTCCGCGAGCATCACCATATATTCAATCTCGGCCTTGGTCGGAATCCGCCATCGCCCCGCCGGGTGGCCGTCCTCCTGATAGCCCGCACAGCGCTTCTGGGCATTGTCGTAGGACAGGGTGAAGCTTACCCCATAGGACGACGCTATGCGGAACGACGGGGCAATTATGTTGTTCACCATTGTACCGTTGTTGTCCGCAGGATAGTAGTAGCGGAGCTGTCTGCGCGTGCCGTCGGTGGCCGTTGCCGTCGTCCATGACTCACGGTTCCATCCCCAGCCGGTGAATGTCGGGACAGAAATAGCATCCGTCCTCGGGTCGCCTATTATATAACTGGAACCCGCAGGGAGGGAGCTGACCGTAACGACATACATGTACGGGTCCTGATTGGTGTCCGTGTATTCACCATTATAGACATATTTCCAGTCATGGTTGGTGTTCTGTCCCCCATTGATATACAAATATCCCCTGTTACGGCTGTTCCCGCTCGTCCCGCCGTTAGGGTCTCCCGTACAGCCCGAATTGAGGTCCGCGGCGACATAGAGCGCAGGGTACTGAATGACCGTCAGCGTCTCCTCAAAGTCGGGGTCGTCCTCGTGCTGAATCGTGAAGGTCAGTTCGTATGCCGAGACATCGTAGTCCGCGCTATAGTCATTGACAAGTTCATGGGTGAAAACCACGCAGCTGTTGTCCGCGTCGTTCGCAAGACTGTACTTCGTCGGGGACACCACGACATCGCCCTCCGGAACATAGCCTGAGACAGGCTTGAGGTTGGTGGTGGTCAGCGACGCGGAGACAATCTTCACCGGATGGGAGGTGAAATACGGGATGGAGATGGAGTTGGTATTATGCATCTCGTAGGCGTTGCGATCGACCATGAGGTAGCGGTAGCGCAGCAGTTCGGCCTCGGTGCGCACGGTCTCGTTTCCCCACGGAAGAATTGTGTATGAGGGGGTTATCTCCGTGGGACGCTCCGGGTCGCCGCTGCCGAGGATGCTGACGGAAAGGCGTATGCGGTACCACGCGTTGCGGTCGAGCCGCCGCGCCACGGAGTTGAACGGGACGGCGTAGTAGCAGGTGAAAATCCTGTCCTGCACTCCCCCTTCGTCCGTGTGCCGCCAAGGGACGGACAGGAGGATGTACGGAGCGTCGCCCTCTTCTTCAGTGCCCCACTCATTGAAAAGGGACCACCACGGCATCTCGTGCGTCCAGCCCGCGCTTATTCCGCCCTCGGTGGCAGGAAGCAGGCGACGCGGTCGGCCGACATAGCTGAACTCGCTGTCTCGCCGGTCCTCATAGCTCATATCAGCGGCAAGATAGCCCCTGCCGACACCGTTCACAAAGGCGGCGTACATATTCTCCGTGTCCGGAGTCCAGTTCTTGTCCTCGATGTCAGAGTTGTTCACGGAGCTGACATAGAACGAAATCTTGGAGGCGGCGCGGAACATCTGCACATCCCCGCCGACCAGAGTCCCGAGGGCATCGTTCCTCACGACCTTCCCCTCTCCGAACATCGCGAAGCGCTCCGGAACACTCCCGTAAGGCTCAGAATCACCGCTCGGGCCGAAGTCCGCGCTTATGACCGTCCGCCTCAGGTCATTCACTGTCGGGGTGTATGGCAGCGGCGAATTCGTATCGGCAATGTTCGCCACGGCATAGACGCGGCAGCTGCTCATCGTCGGGAAAAGCGTCCGCACTAATAGCTGGCTCATGGAAAAGCGCACCGAGACCTTGCCCGTGAGAGGGTCGGCAACAAGCCCCTGCGTGCCTCCCGTCACCGCTCCGGAGTTTACGGCACTCGCATATCCATCGACCGGCCAGACATAAGATGCCGGTGCGTCGTCGCCCGAACCGGCCGTGTAGAAATAGAGGCGGAAGTTGTCGATGCTGTTTTCGTTCCACCTGTCCTCGCCGTATTCCGTCGCCTTCGTCCTGCCGAAGTCGCCCGTGCCCATGGAAAGAACAAACTCGTAGCAGCCAGCATTCACAGCGTTCCCCGTCTCCTTCACACAGGAGGCGAGCGCCACCGCAACTGTAAGCAAAACAAATATGTTCTTCACATAAATATTCATGTTATACCAGCAATTTTTCCTTACATTCTCTAATCCTTTACAAGCACATACGGGCCGCCTAAAGCGTCGGTGGCCGCAAGGTTCACATTTCCGTAGGAGGCATAGACGACAACTTTCGCAGTGCCAACCGTGCCCGGAGCCTGCGCGATGCTGAGCGTGACGGAGTTGCCATCGACAATGCCCTCCGCGTAGTCAGCCAACGTGCCGTCCGCATGACGGAACTTGAAATGGTCAAGGTCTCCGCTCTTTTCCTCGAACACGGCATACCACTTCGCCCCGAGAGGAGTCGCGATGGTGAAGCTGCACACAAGGTCACCGGCGGTGCGGGCAATCACCCTCATGCCGGAAAGTATATGGTTGTCGTCCGTCCAGACAATCTTGGAGCTGATGCCGACGGACTTGGTGTAATCGTAGTCAAATTCATTGAGAGCCCACGGCTGCGCGACAAGATTCAGGGACAGCTCGTGCCCGTTTACGCTGTCAATTGTGTAGCGATAGATGTGATTGCGCAGAAGGTTGAAGCGCAGACCCGTGTCGGCGGTTGAGTAGTCGCGGAAGTTGATGGTATATGTCCTGTCGATGCCGTCGAACTTCACGGCGAGGGCGGCGCAGTCGGTGCGGGCATATCCGTAAGTGTCCATATTCCTATATTCCGGAACATAGATTGTCCACTCCGTGCCGGAATCATCCCTCGTGAACGGAAGGGAGCCGTCGTCTGGAGAGTCGTTGTCTTCGGAATTATTGTAGAGATGCGTCGAATGGGCATAGTTCCAGTTTCTGGTGTCGTCGAGCATATCAAGCGGAGCAGCCGCCCCGTAGCGGTTGTAGCGGACGAGGGAAACCGAGGATATGCTTTCTTCCAGCATGGCGCCGCCGCGGACGACGACCTTTGAAATTGAGCGGAGCAGGTCTATGCGTCCAAGATAGGCGGCGACGCTTGTGCTGAAAAAGAGCGGCGTACTGTAGGTGCGTATGCCGTACATCGGAATCGGCGTGGTTTCCGACGGCGTGAACGGCGCAGAGTAGCGGAACATGGACCAGGCCGCGCGGCAGACGTCGTCGATGGTCGTCACGCCCTCCTCAAGCCCGGACGGAGCGGATGGCCAGTTGGCAAGCACCACAACCTTGAAGCCTGTCGTCGGTGGTGCCGCAATCGGGCCGCGCAGGGTCCATTCCTGCGGGCAGAGGCTGCCGGAGACCGGAAGAACCTCCTCGGGCACGAACTCGAACATGAAGCGGTCGTCAAGTCCGAAGAAGAGAATGTGAAGCCCGCTTCTGACATTGATGTAGTTCTCTCCGCCGGCTCCGTCCTCGTCGGTCTCGACTATGGCGCGGGTGGTGACGGAATCGTCAAATGTGGCGGCGATGTGCAGGCTGAGCTGAGGAAGAACAGCGTGCGGAGATTCGGGTGTATCAGCAATACGCGAGCAGGCTCCGAAAAGCATCAGAGCCGCAATAACTGCCATATTACAAATACACTTCCTTATCATCATAGGCTGGTATTCTGAATCACCACTTTCCACGACAGGATGTTTATCTGGAGGCTCTCCCAGCGGTCTTCCCCGTTCAGAAAGAGCACCAGCTCCATCTCGTCCTGCCGATCCAAGAACTCCTGCTCGGGAATGTCCCGCGCGGAGGCACCGCGCACGAGCAGCGCATAGTCAATAAGAGGAACGGAGAAAATCTCCGCCCCGCCGGACTTCTTCCGCAGATGCAGCCTCGGGCTGTTCCCGAGCACCATCCGTCCGGTGCAGAGCTCCGCCACCACAATGCCCCTCTCCCCGGAAGCCCTCGTTACCGGCAAGCCGGTCGTCGAAGCCTGTCCGAAGCCTTCCGAAGCCGAAGAAGTCGATGATGCCGAGGTAGCTGAGGAAGTTCCTGCCAGAGAAACAGTTCCGTTTTCGACAGACCATGCCCGGTACTCCACCGCGCCGGACGGGACGAGGCTGTTGTCCCAGCTCATGCGGCCGTTGTCGCAGGTTATGAATATGTCAAAGTCGTTCCCGTCTATGGGCATATCCGCAATCTGCTGCACCACAAGCTTCACGCTCTTCGTGTTCTTGGTCAGAGCGACCTCCGCCACGACGGTGCCCTCGTCCGCAGTGAAATCGACGTCGGAGGCATAGCCGTGGAAAAGCGCGTCGAGACGGCCGTCCGTGAATGCCGTTCCCGAGCCGTCGGTTCCGCTGCTGTTCAGCGAGCAGCCAAGCCCGTCCCGGCTTTCCGAGTCCCCGAGCTTCCACGAGCCGCCTTCCCCGGAGCCGCACCATGCGAGAAGGTTGTATCTTCCCGGAGGCACGTCAACGCCCATAGTCCAGTCCTTCCCCGCAAGCGCATCCCCGCTCTCGCTCCCCGACCATACCACCTTCCCGTCAGCGTCGAGTACATGGAGCGTCACGCGGCGCACCTCATGGGCGAAGGCATCAGCATGACTTAGGTTCATGTCGTAGCGGAACCTTACCCTGTAGTGCACGGAGCAGTCGCCCTCATAGTCGTATATGAGACCGCACGAGGCAAGCAGTCCGCAGGCCACGGCCCGGCAGACGCATATTCCCAATATTCTCATAATCCTGTGAAACAACGACATATCCCGTAAATTTTGTTTCTTTGTAGCCGCCGGAGGTAATCAGCCTCCGACAGCCTAACCATTATTATATAATAAGCCTAAATCCGAGGCGTATTATCAGTTTAAAGGTTAACAGTCTGGTCAACGACCTTCCATGAAAGGATGTTAATCTGGGCGCCGACATTGTAGTTGGTGTTGTCCTCGTCGTTCGGGATGATGATTTCATCCGGGTCAAACACTGCACTTCCTATGTTCTCTATCTTATTGATTGTGAGATTGTAGAAATGGTTGCGCACAACGCCGTAGTCACCCTCCGGGAACTTATAGCTGTCATCCTTGAAAGAACCTGTATTGCCAAGGTGCTCGATCGGGATGCTGTAGTACATCATTCCGTTCCTGTAGAAAGAGCACATGGTGTTCTTAACTGACGTAGGGTCGGAGCCATTGAGAAGGTTTGTTGCCCCATCGGCGGTAATCGCCGTGAAATCAGCGGCCGTGGTACCGCTATCAGTGTGGCGGTAGTACTTTTCAGGGTCGGTCAGGGTCTTGAACTTCAGATAGACAAGGCCGTCTCCGATGTTTTCATACTCGAAATAGCTTTTGTCAACCTGCGTGAAGGTCACGCCGTCTGACGACACATAAGGAACGGTCGTCGGGGCAAGCCGATTGTACTTTTCGAGAATCCTGTCTTTATAGACCTCCTCCTCGTAGAGTGTACCGTCATAGAGAGCAATTGAGATTGGGTTTCCATCAACATCAGTTATCAGAGTTCTCAGGAGGACACAGGTCACGGTGCTGTTGAAGTTGTTTTTTTCAAGCACGGACTGAATTTGGGTATTCTCCCGACAATAGGCGGCCTTCTCAGGTTCAACTTCCAAAGAATTATAGCTGACATAGTTGAGAGTAGCTGTCACTGCGTCATAAGCGCGATAGTTCAGCGGATATACGCCTGCTCCATAGTTGGTAGAAAGTCCCCAGTAGCTTCGATGATTCTCCGTATCATTCCAAGTAAAATTACCGAAACCGGTATTTATCATTTTATAGACATAATCATCCTTTGTCGTGGCGTTGAGCCCCCACCCTGTCACCTTCGCATAAAGGTCGGTGGTGGTAGCTGTTGCGTTGACATGAAATGAACCAATCTTCGTCATGTCCGTACCTGCAAAAGCACCGTTCAAATCGACTTTGACCTTAGCGGCAAGACGCTCCACATAGGCAATGACCGGATTGGCTGTGGCATCATCAATGTTTTCCTGAAAATTATCAGCTATGAGCTGCGTACAAAAATAGCCAGAGTTCCCGTCGGCGTTGTCGTAGGTCGAACTCGCCATAACGAACTTTGTCCAATCAGCCTGAGTCTTCGTTCCGACCGTCGCGATAGCCTCAATTGTCTTCTTTCTCGCGTCAGACAGCGACAGGCGCTCCAGTGTTGCCGTAAAAGTCGCGTCTGCATTGAGAATGACGGACATATATTTAGGATAGTTCTTGGATTTCAAGCCCTTGAGCACGATAGTCCCATCGCCTTTCCATTCGATGTTGTCTCCGGTAGCGCTATCGACACCGTTCGCAGCGCCGGTTGCCGCCTGATTGACATGAGTGACGTATGAGCCATCCGCGTTGTAGAAGAAGAAGTCCGCTGAAGTGACGCTGTTCTCGTCCGCCGTGCCGTAATAGAACGGATTGGTGTCGCTACCTGTTCCCCTCGTGGCCAGTCCCTTGTCTGCATAGGCGATGCGTATGTTCATGTACGCCTCGTCGGCTTGGAAAACGCCGCCGTCAGTCGGAGCCGCGTCCTTGTTGCAGGCGACAAGCGCGGTGAGCGCAAGCCCTGCCAGAATGATTCTGTCTGTTCTCATAATTTTTTGTTTTATAATTGTTTGTGTTTATTTTGTTCTATACCAGATTCAACGGTACTGACTTTTTCCACCCGTTCCACGACATATTCTATCCGATACTCGCTTCTCCGCAGCTCTGGAAAGACTTTCGCTATGATAAAGCGAGCGTCCTCAGGCCAGTTGCGGCGAATAAGCTTCTCCTTTGCGTCCGGAGCCATATTCGCGTCCCGCGCCACGGCAAGGATTTCCGCCGCATGGGGCAGGTCACAGTTCTCCAGCCAAGCCACGAAGCCGTCCCAGTCCTCGGGAACGGAAGATGAGACGACGACACCCGGAGCGAAGTCGTAGAGTGTCCGTACATAGTCGCAGACGGTGGCTGTGCGCCTTTCGGCAAGGTCGGCATTGCGCCTGTATCCGCCCTCGGGAGAGGCATAGCCCGTAATCCGGATTTTCGTCACGGTGATTCCCTCACCCGCGCGGAGAGAGTCTATGGTAGAGTGTATCTTCTGCATTTCCCGGAAGTTGTTGCCGTAGGTCAAATCGACCTCGGTGCGGTTGAGCCGGAAGTCGATGTCGGCACGGCCGCTGATGGCATAGGTGCGCATTGCCTCCGTTTCCTCGGGAACAGTCAGGAGCGTGTCCTGCGGCTGTGCAAGCGGCTGGGACTTAGGCTCCGGAGTGTCTGTGGCGGGTACCTGTTCGGGCTGTTGAGCGTCGAGAAGAGGCTGCCGAACATCGTGGAGCGACTGAGCGTCGAGAAGCGGCCCGGCGAGACTGTCGATGCGTTCGGAAACGGTCTCCCCGCAGCAGGCATATTCCCTTGTCCTGAGCATCAGCGAGCAGCTGTCCATCCAAGGCTCGTATCTTACCCAGGCGATGTATGGCAGCGACCCGGAAAGCCCACGCCCGGCACGGAGGGACTTCTCGTCATGTCCGGAAATCATCCCGTCGCCCATCCTGCGGTAGTAGAACCACCTCTGCCGCCCATAGACTCCGACGGAGGGCAGCGCAAGGGTGTCGGCATCGCCGGCAAGACAAGGAGTGAAGAGAACGGCACGGGAACTCTTCAGATTAAGGTCGGAAAGTTCCAGATTCATGCTCACGCGGACACGGCTGCCGTCCCGCTCCACGCTCAGACTGTCCGCACGCATGGGCGCTGTCGCAGCCGAGTCATGCATGGCGACGGGGGCCGCGTTGTGCGCCGGCACAGACATGAAGGCATGAGCTGAAAGCGCCGCGGGAAGCGGCGTCATCAGCAGTATTTCTGAAACTATGTTGATGATTATTCTGTTTTTCATGGCCGGAAGATGCTTAAAAGAGATAGACTAAACTGACGGCGAACTTTGTGGGACCGAAGTAGTGATGTCCCTGATTCTCTTCGATTTTCTTTCCGCAGCCCACGCACCGGAAGGTGTCGTAGCCGGCATAGACCCAGCCGACGCCTCCCTCAAGTTCGAAGTTCCAGTGCTCGTCGAGGACAAAGGCGTAGCCGTAGCCCGCCCCGAACCCGAGAAGCCAGCCCTGATAGCGGCGGTCGCGCAGGGAGGAAAAGTCGGTGCCGGGAAGCTTGAGATTCGTGTCTATGCCTCCTATATTGAACTGCCCTCCGACCAGATGCATCGCAAGGAAGCTGCCCGCCCATGCGTCGCAGAACCAGCGGCGCGCCTCGGGCTGCACAATCCAGTGCTTGAAACGGGCGCAGTCCCGGAATGTCCACGGATTGAGGTTGCCGGAGAGGTCGATGGTCCACCTCGGGGCAACGCGCATCTCGACCCCGGCGTTGAACGTCGTGGTCGCGTCGTACAGAAGATTGGATTTCACCGCGAAGTCCTGAGACCCGCAGCCTATTGATGAAATGAAGAACAGGGCAACAGTGGAAAGCGTCGCCCGAAACAGATTTCTGAGTCCCATCAGAGGCATCCTAATGAATCCCCCCCCCACGGGACTGCGCAGAAAGGCAAGCTAACTTACTCTGTGTATGTTCTTTAAGATGAGTCCCCCCCCCCGTTGAGGTCAGAAGACTATCAGAAACAAAAAGAGCCGGATTCATCCTGGAACCCGGGAGCGGCGCACAACAACGAGAAGCGCCGGACACACCTCTTTTACTGCAAACTAACATTCAAACACTATTCAAAAATAAACCTCAAATCGGAGGCCATTATTTTTTCATATTCTTAAAGGGTTACAAAGTTAAGCAAAGTTTCACATTCTGACAAATTTATTTTTCATCCGACATCCGAATATCTCATGCTTTGCACATATCCCTCAACGGATTGGCCTGTATGGCACATTTTTTCAACATGACGATGTTGATAAATTGTAAGGCAGGACGGGCATTTTTATTTTGCGGAACCGAAAATTGTGTTTAGCTTTGCAGCCCGGTTAGTAATCTTATCAACTTATGTCAAAATCACAGACCCATCAACAACCGGTTTATGATGCAAGGACATTGGGCAAACCGAAGATGCTTACTCTCGGGTTACAGCACATGTTTGCAATGTTCGGCGCTACCGTCTTAGTGCCTGCAATCACAGGCCTGCCAGTCTCCACCACCCTCCTCTTCGCAGGAATCGGTACTCTCATCTTCCATCTCATCACAAAGTTACAGGTTCCCGCATTCTTAGGCTCGTCTTTCGCATTCATCGGAGGCTACCTCTCGGTAGTGGAAATGGGAAGCGGCTTCGGACTTTCAGCTGAACAATCACTGCCTTATGCCTGCATCGGCGTCGCCTGTGCAGGTTTTTTGTATTTCGTGCTCGCCGGCCTTTTCGCGGCCTTCGGGGCGAAGAAGGTGATGAGGTTCTTCCCGCCTGTGGTGACGGGGCCGATCATCATCTGCATCGGTCTTATTCTTTCTGGCTCGGCGATAGGCAACTGCCAGACGAACTGGTGGATTGCGCTGCTCGCCATTGCAATCATCGTGGTCTGCAACATCTGGGGACGCGGAATGATAAAAATTGTGCCTATCCTCCTCGGCGTGCTCGGCTCCTACATCGTGGCTGCCTGCTGCGGGCTGTGTGACTTCACGACGGTGAAGGAAGCGGCTTGGATAGGTCTCCCGATTCACAGGGACAGCACCGTGCTCGCAATCGGTGACACGAAGAACTGGGAACTGCTCACCAGCGCCATAATCACAATCATGCCTATCGCGCTCGCGACCATGATTGAGCACATCGGCGACATGTGCGCAATTTCATCCACGACCGGCAAGAACTACCTTGAGAATCCTGGCCTGCACCGCACGCTCATCGGCGACGGCCTCGCGACCATGCTCGCCTCGCTTTTCGGAGCGCCGGCAAACACGACCTACGGGGAGAACACCGGAGTGCTCAACCTGACGAGGGTGTATGACCCGCGCGTCATCAGAATCGCGGCGGTCTTCGCAATCTTCTTCTCATTCTGCCCGAAATTCTCAGCTCTCATCAGCGCAATGCCGGCGGCGACAATCGGAGGCGTTTCGCTCATACTCTACGGAATGATTTCGGCCGTGGGCGTGCGCAACGTCGTCGAGAACAAGGTGGATTTCACCTCTTCACGAAATGTCATCATCGCGGCGATAATCCTCGTGCTCGGCATCGGAATCAACTACGGCATCGAGGGCGGCAGCATCGACCTCGGCTTCACGAAGCTCTCCGCCCTCGCGGTAGCGGCTCTCGTCGGCATCATCCTCAACGCGATTCTCCCCGGCAAGGACTATGAGTTCGGCAAGGATCCGCAGGGCGATACCGCGGTGAACTTTGACGCCAACACAAACAGGGTTGTCGAATAAAGCGGCACTTTCTTAAAAAAGCCAATAGTTATTATTCATTGACACACCAACAAAAAATCATTATAAATTCAATTTCAGGTATGAAGAAATTAATTCTTACGGGCGCTCTCGCCCTCCTCTCACTCGGCGCATTCGCGCAGAACGTTCAGCTCCACTACGACTTCGGTCACAACATGTACAAAGGCAAGGACGGGAAGGATCTCCAGTCACGCGGCTATCTCACGACAACCGTCGAGATGTTCAGGCCGGACTCATGGGGTAGCACCTACTTCTTTGTCGATATGGACTACATGAGCAACAGCAAGGCTGAAGGCGCGACCAAGACTCCGGGCGTTCTCGGCGCCTACTGGGAGATTTCACGTGAGCTCTGCTTCTGGCAGAACACAAAGATGGACTGGCTCTCCGTTCACGTCGAGTACAACGGCGGTCTCAGCAAGGCGGCAGGCTCGTTCAACAACGCATGGCTCGCCGGCCTCACCTACAGCGGACACTCGGCCGACTTCAGCAAGACATGGTCCCTCAGCGCGATGTACAAGCTCATTCCGGGCACAGTTGACGGCGCGGGCAAGAAGCAGGTACACAACTTCCAGCTCACAGGCGTATGGGGCATCAACTTCGCCCACGGATGGTGCACGTTCTCAGGATTCGTGGATTTCTGGAGGGAGCACAGGCCATGGCAGGGCAAGCTTGACGAGTCAGGCAATCCAAAGGGCACTCAGTTCATAGCCCTCTCGGAGCCGCAGTTCTGGGTTAACCTCAACAAAATCAAGGGAATGGAAAAATTCAACCTGAGCCTCGGCGGCGAGGTGGAGCTTTCCTATAACTTCGCGGGAACCGGATTCTATTGCATTCCGACCCTTGCTGCAAAGTGGAGCTTCTAAGTGAAATCGAATTATATGGACGCGTCTGCGGCGTTGCACGGCTTGTCATAATCCTCACAACCGATAAGGTTGCTTCGGTTATTCCGGCACCGTGCGCCTTGCATCCACATCCCTAAATTCAATTTCACGCTCAGCTGTTTAAACAACTTTTCATAATTTGTCATCTCGAACGAAGTGAGAGATCTTTGCGCTGAAATAAAAATACTGAAAATCAATGATGAAAACATTGAAATCAGTGATTGAAGATTTCTCGCATTCGCTCGAAATGACAGGTGTTTTTCTTTTTTCAAAACGGTCGGCGGAGACCATATAAACCCGCAAAAACCCAGATACACGGAAATGGTGTGTTCCGAAAAAATGGGCAAACAAACATTATTATCTAAACAAGAAAATGAACAAGTTCATACAAAAGGCTTTCGGCTTGGACCCGAAGGTAACAACAATCAAGACTGAAATTCTTGCGGGAATCACGACATTCCTCACGATGTCCTACATCCTCGCCGTAAACCCGGGCATATTCTCGGCCCTTCCGGGCATGCCTACCGGCTCAGTGTTCACCGCAACCGCACTCGCTGCCATCATCGGTACTCTCGTGATGGCGTTCTACGCAAAGAAGCCTTTCGCGCTCGCTCCGGGAATGGGCCTCAACGCATTCTTCGTGTTCACGGTCTGCCTCGGAATGGGATACAGCTGGCAGTTTGCCCTCACTGCGGTCCTTCTCGAAGGCATTATCTTCATCCTGCTTACGGTCACCAATGTGCGCAAGTGGATTGTCGATTCCATCCCCGTGTCAATCAAGAAGGCCATCGGCTGCGGCATCGGCCTCTTCATCGCCTTCATCGGCCTTAAGAACGCCGGCGTAATCGTGTCAAACGACGCCACCACAGTCGCGCTCGGCGACATCACCCACGGAACGGCACTGCTCGCCATCATAGGCCTCATCCTCACCTCCGTACTCGTGGTTAAGAAGGTTCCGGGAGCGCTCCTCATCGGCATGATTGCCACGGCAGCCCTCGGACTCGTGATGAAAGACCCGACAAGCGGCGAGCACATCACCAAGTTCAGCGGCATCGCATCGGTTCCTGACTCAGTAGGCCCTATCTTCTGCAAGTTCGAGTGGAGCCAGGTATTCTCCCTCGATATGTTCGTGGTTGTCTTCACGTTCATGTTCATCGACATGTTCGACACCATCGGAACGGTTGTCGGCGTGAGCACGAAGGCAAAGATGATTGACGAGAAGGGCAACATCCCGGGCATCAACAAGACGCTCATGGCAGATGCCATCGCAACCGTTGCCGGCGCCTGCCTCGGAACTTCAACCACCACGACTTATGTCGAGAGCGCGTCAGGAATCGCCCAGGGCGGCCGCAGCGGTCTCACCGCATTCACGGCAGCAGTCTGCTTCGCTGTAGCACTCTTCTTCTCCCCTATCTTCCTCGCCATCCCGAGTGCTGCGACAGCTCCTGTCCTTGTAATCGTCGGCGTGTTCATGATGTCCCCTATCCGCGACATCGACTTCGAGAACTACTCTGAGGCCATCCCGGCATTCATCACCCTCATAGCAATGCCGCTCTGCTACTCAATCTCAGACGGTATCATGCTCGGTATGATTTCATACGTTCTCATCAACCTCATCTGCTGCAACTTCAAGAAGATTTCGCCTGCGGCATATATCCTCGCGGCAATCTTCGTGGCGAAGTATATCCTTCTGTAGGGGATTCGCATATATACCTTATTATATATAGGGACATTTTCAGGGACGACCGGATGCTCGGCCGTCCTTTTTTTGCATATATTCCTTATTCTGACTAAATTTGCCGGGAAGTTGTGCCGCAGGCGGAATGTGCGAAGAACCGTCCGGTGCGGCGATGTAAAACAAATAAACCGAATACCATGAAAATTGCAGTAGCGGGCACGGGGTACGTGGGTCTTTCAATCGCAACCCTCCTCAGCCAGCACAATCATGTCACGGCGGTCGATATAATCCCCGAAAAAGTGGCGCTCATCAATGAAAGAAAATCTCCTATTCAGGACGAGTACATCGAGAAATATCTGGCCGAGAAGAAGCTTGACCTCACGGCGACGACTGACGGCCGGGCGGCCTACAGCGACGCGGAGTTCGTGGTCATCGCGGCTCCGACCAACTACGACAGCCAGCGCAATTTCTTCGACACCTCGGCCGTGGAGGCGGTGATACGCCTCGTGCTGGAGGTGAACCCGCACGCTATTATGGTCATCAAATCGACCATTCCGGTGGGCTATACGGAGAGTGTCCGCCGCAGGTTCAACACGGAGAACATCATCTTCTCGCCGGAGTTCCTGCGCGAGAGCAAGGCGCTCTACGACAACCTCTACCCGAGCCGCATCATCGTCGGACGGCCGGAGGGCGACGCGCGCCTGGACAGGGCGGCACACGTATTTGCCGAGCTTCTCCAGGAAGGCGCGGTCAAGGAGAACATCGACACGCTCTTCATGGGCACCACAGAGGCCGAGGCCGTGAAGCTCTTCGCCAACACCTATCTCGCGCTCAGAGTGAGCTACTTCAACGAGCTGGACACCTACGCGGAGATGAAGGGGCTTGACACAAAGGCGATTATCAACGGGGTCTGCCTCGACCCGCGCATCGGCAGCCACTACAACAACCCTTCCTTCGGCTACGGCGGCTACTGCCTTCCGAAGGACACCAAGCAGCTGCTCGCCAACTATCAGGACGTGCCGGAGAACCTCATTCAGGCCATAGTGGAGAGCAACCGCACGAGGAAGGACTTCATCGCCGACCAGGTGCTCGCGAAGGCCGGCTACTACACGGCGTCGAGCGAGTGGAACCGCACGCGCGAGCATGAGGTTACGGTGGGAGTCTATCGACTGACCATGAAGTCGAACTCGGACAATTTCCGTCAGAGCGCCATCCAGGGCGTGATGAAGCGCATCAAGGCCAAGGGCGCGAGGGTCATCGTCTATGAACCGACGCTTGAGGACGGGACGCTGTTTTTCGGCAGCGAGGTGGTGAACGACCTTGCGAGGTTCAAGGAACTCTCGTCGGCAATCATCGCGAACCGCTATGACGAGTGCCTCGATGACGTGAAGGACAAGGTATATACACGCGACATCTTTGAAAGAGACTAGTTTTGGATGTCTTTTTGGTCATATTTTCCTCTCCCGTTCGTCATTTGGCCCCACCAAACTCCTCACAAGACAGAAAAATCTGACTCAAAAATACATTTCAAAACATTTGGAAAACAATTGAAATGATGAAAGTTATAGTTACGGGCGCGGCGGGATTCATCGGCGCGAACCTCGTTCTGAGACTGCTGAAAAGCGAACCGCAGGTCAGTGTGCTCGGGATTGACAGCATGAACGACTACTACGACGTCGCGCTCAAGGAATACCGTCTGAAGCTCATCGGGGCAGAGTCGGCGGCACACCCCGACTGCACCTGGCAGTTCGTGCACGGCAACATCGCCGACGCCGAGCTGATTCGGCGGACGTTCGCGGAGTTTGAGCCGGACATCGTGGTGAACCTCGCGGCACAGGCGGGGGTGCGCTACTCCATCACGAACCCCGACGCCTACATCGAGTCCAACCTCATCGGGTTCTACAACATTCTCGAAGCCTGCCGTCACAGCTACGACGGCGGAAAAACCGGCGTGCGGCATCTCGTCTATGCGTCAAGTTCGTCGGTCTATGGCTCGAACAAGAAAGTTCCGTACTCCACGGACGACAAGGTCGATAATCCCGTGTCCCTCTACGCCGCCACAAAGAAGAGCAACGAGCTCATGGCGCACGCCTACAGCAAGCTCTACGACATCCCCTCCACGGGCCTGCGCTTCTTCACGGTCTATGGCCCGGCAGGTCGCCCGGACATGGCATATTTCGGCTTCACGAACAAGCTGATCAAGGGCGAGAAAATCAGAATCTTCAACTACGGCAACTGCCGCCGGGACTTCACTTTCGTCGATGACATCGTGGAGGGAGTGGTGCGCGTGATGCACGGGGCACCGCAGAGAAGCACCGGAGAGGACGGGCTTCCGGTTCCGCCGTACAGGATTTACAACATCGGCAACAGCCATCCGGAAAACCTTCTCGACTTTGTGGACATTCTCCAGCAGGAGCTTGTCAGCGCCGGAGTGCTCCCCGAGGACTATGACTTCGACGCACATAAGGAACTCGTGCCGATGCAGCCGGGAGACGTGCCGGTGACCTACGCCGACACCTCCGCACTTGAGCGCGACTTCGGATTCCGCCCATCGACAAGTCTCCGCGAGGGTCTGCGCAAGTTCGCGCGGTGGTACAGGGAGTTCTACATCGACCGTAAGGCATGACGGAGGAAGCAGTCCCGCGGCGAAGACTCCGGCGCGGCTGACTTTTTGACATAGATTTCGGTCATTTTGGCGCAAAGGACTGACAAATTGTCTGATTATCAAGTATTTATAACAACGGCATCCGATTTGAAAATACTCTCTGCGTGTTCGGGTAAGTCCCCAGGGGACTGAGGAACACAAAAGAGATTCGTCCGAGACTGAAGACCGGAAGCGGGTGGAGGCGGAAGACGGATAAAGTTGAACAAATTTAAAATTTTATAAATTATGATGCCTATTATGAAATCACAGAACTGGTTGCCTGAGTTGTTCAATGACTTGTTTGACATTGACGACAGAGTTTTTGTACCGCAGTACAGACACGCATCCTCAACACCTGCCATCAACGTGATTGAGCGTGACAATGAATATGAAGTCGAGGTCGCCGCTCCGGGCATGACCAAGGACGACTTCAAGATTAACCTTACTCCGGACAACGAGCTGGTTATCAGCCTCGAAAAGAAGACTGAGAAAGGCAACGAGACCGAGAACAAGGAAGGCGAGAAGAAAGAGAACGTCAGGAAGCACGGTCAATACCTCCGTCACGAGTTCTCCTACACTTCATTCCGTCAGAGCTTTACGCTTCCTGAGACGGTCAACGCCGAGAAGATTGCAGCGAAGATGGAACACGGCGTGCTGAAAATCGAGTTGCCTAAGAAAGAGGTTGTCAAGGAAGTTCCGAGCAACAGGGCAATTGAGATTAAATAAGGTAACAGAACAGTTCGAGACAGGCTTCGGAGATATCCGGAGCCTGTTTTTTTGTATATATCCGTATATATCGTATGTCTCCTCATCCTTCGGCATATTTCCGTATATTCCCGTATCCTCAGAATCATATACTTCCGTAAAATTTTGTACCTTTGAGGGATATATCAATATTTCAAGGATATGACGACAAAGAAAAAGATTATTCTCTGGATAACGGCCGTGATTCTGGTCATTGCGGCGGCGTTCTTCTATTTCAAGTTCTATTATGTCTTCGGCGAGGGCGTGCAGCAGGGCGAGCTGAATTTCGTGGTATATAAGGGATACGTCTGGAAGACCTACGAGGGCCGCGCCATTCAGGCCGGGTTCAAGAACGGCACCAAAGGAAGCTCCAACACCGTGCAGTCCTACGTCTTCGACTTTTCCATCGAGGACAAGGCCATCGCGGACACCCTGATGCGCTGCAGCGGCCGCAGCGTTCAGCTCCACTACAAGGAATACCTCGGCGAGCTCCCGTGGCGCGGCAAGCAGAAGTATGTCGTCGATAAGATTGTCTCCATTGAGTAAAACCAAATAAGAATATGAGAAAGTTTGCAGTAAGCATATTATTCATCTCGCTGATATGCTGCGGCTTATATGCGCAGCCGGGAGTGTTTGCGGTGCGGGAGGCACATGAGGGGAAGAGCCTGACTATGGAAGAGGCGGTGCTCGGGAAGGGGCTGAGGACAAAATTTCCTAAGTTCGAGTGGATGCGGACGCGGGAAGGCGCGGAAAGGGCCGTGAGCGGGAGGATTGACGCTCTGTCACGGATTACGGTTGACGGGAAGGTCATCGTGAAGGCGGAGGCGCCGGGGATTGTCTATGGAGAGACGGTGAGCCGCAACGAGTTCGGGATTGACGGCGGGCTTTTCTGGTCTCCGGACAGTCTCAAACTGGCATTCTACCGCAAGGACGAGACCCGCGTGACTGACTTTCCGCTGCTTGACATCACGACGCGCACCGGGACGCTGAAGACAATAAAGTATCCGATGGCCGGAATGGATTCGGAACTGATAAGCCTCGGGGTATATGACCTCAGGGACGGAAGCATAAGATATATGGACATCACGGATTTCACTGAGGAACGCTACCTCACCAATGTCAGCTGGACTCCGGACTCGAAGGAGATCCTGATTCAGGTGCTTGCACGGAGTCAGAAGGAAATGCACCTGAACCGCTACGACGCGGCCACCGGGAAGTTCCTCGGAACCGTGCTCACAGAGACTAACGAAAGATATGTCGAGCCAAGCGACCCGGTCTGGTTCATCACGCACGGCAAGGCGAAGGACGGGCATTCCGCAACGCAGTTCATCTACCGCACGGACAACCGCGACGGATTCCGCAATCTCTATCTCTGCGGCATTGACGGCAAGGTTGAGCGAATTACAAAAGTCGATGCGGACGTCGAGTACATCGCGAACGACGGGAAATGGGTCTATTACTATTCCTCGGAGGTCAGTCCGATTGAAAGGCATATTTTCAAGACGGCCCTTTACAGAAACTGCAAGGGGCAGTTCAGCGTGCCGGACGAGTTCTCGGCGCAGAGGCTCACTGCGGAGCCGGGCTGGCACAGTGTCCTGAAAATGGAAGCGGACTGCAGCGCTGTCTATGAAATGTACAGCAGCCTCAACGTGCCGCCGGTAGTGCAGAAGCTCGGAACTTCAGGTAAGGCAGGCAGGGACGGCCTCTGCAAGGTCAGCAAGGAGGTTCTTTTCCGCTCCGGCGACACGACCGAAAACTTCGGATTCTGCGAGATTGACCTCGGGACGGTGAAGAGCGCTGACGGAAAGTTCGATAATTACTACCGTCTCGTCAAGCCGAAGGATTTCGACCCGACGAAGAAATATCCGGTCATCCTCTATGTCTATGGAGGACCGCACTCGCAGCTCGTGAACAATTCATGGCTTGGCCAGCTCCGCTATTGGGAGATGCTCATGGCTCAGCGCGGCTACCTCGTCTATGTTCAGGACAACCGCGGAACGCTCTACCGTGGAGCGGAGTTCGAGAAGGCCATCTGGAGGAACTGCGGCAAGTCCGAGATGGCGGACCAGATGGCTGGAATCGAGATGCTCAAGAGCCTTCCGTATGTCGATTCGGACAGAATAGGCGTCCACGGCTGGAGCTACGGAGGATTCATGACCATATCTCTGATGACGACCTACCCCGACATTTTCAAGGTCGGCGTCGCCGGCGGGCCTGTGATTGACTGGAAGTGGTATGAAGTGATGTACGGCGAAAGGTATATGGACAACCCGGTCGAGAATGCCGAAGGGTACGAGAGCAC
>CAKUPC010000033.1 GCA_934675095.1 uncultured Bacteroidales bacterium
TCCAGCAGCACGCTCTTGCGGTCTCCGTCGAGCTTGTCGAGGCGAATCAGTTTGTCGAGCTTGTTGTAGTCGGTGGCCGTGTTTCGGTCGAGCATTTCCTCAGGCGCCTCGCCATGGCTGATGTAGTTGCGGATGTAGTAGCTCACCATATCCGTGTTATACATCTTCGGGTCTGTTTTAAGCGCTTTCCTGCTGAAGCAGTACCCGTCATACCAAGGCTTCATCTCGTCAATCAGCGCATCCTCGTCGGCCTTCAGCGCCCCCACGCCCTGATAGTACCGAATCATCTCCCTGACCTCGGTCTCGCTGAACCCGAGCATCATGTTGAAGTCCGGGTCGAGTGTGAGCGAGGTGGCGATGTTGTAGCCGCTGGTCACGTCGTCCATGGTCACGGGGCTGACTCCCATCATGAGGATGCGGTCGAAGTTCGGCTTGAAGAGCTTGAACACGTCGCGGTAGAATCCTTCGGCGTGCGTCATCGCGTGATAGACCTCCTCCCCGGCGACGTTCAGGACGGTGTTGGTGAAGTTATCATACTCATCGACAATGAGATAGAGCCGTATGCCTTTTCTTTTTGCCAGCAGGGTGATATGGTCAAGCTTTGAACGGAAATCCGACTTTTTTTCCACATCCGCGGCGAAGCCATTGTAATAGAACCGTTCATACCTGTAGGCGAAATCGTCGAGCACTGCCCCTATCCTGCTGTTGAAGCGGTCGAAGAGATTGTTCATGTCGCCTCCGACCTGCGAGAAGTCCATATACAGCACCTGAAACGTCCCCATCAGGGTCGTGGGATGATTCTCAATCCAGAGCCCGGAGAACAGGTTATGGAAATTGTCCTTTTCCAGAATGTCGTAATAGCACCGCATCATCGACAGGAAGAGGCTCTTCCCGAAACGTCGAGGCCTGATGAGGAACAGGAAGTTCCCTGCGGCCTCCATCTTGGGAAGATACATTGTCTTGTCCGCATAATACTTGTCCTCCCTCCGCACCTGAGCGAAATCGGAAATGCCGTAAGGTATGAGTTTGTACGATGCCATATTCAGTAAAGTTTACAAACGAAGGCAAAAATACGAAAAATCGCTTACTCTGCAATAAATTTCGAAACCGCAGTCTCGGGAGTACTGTCCGATTACCGTCCAATGAAACGCTAAAATTTTGCAGTTACATTGAAATGTGCTATGTTTGCGACGTTTTAAAATGTTTTGAACAGTCGTCATGGACAATGAACAGCTCAGTTTCGATGCCGATTTCCGGAGATACTGGCGACTCTTTTTAAGGAACGCTCTATTTTTCCAAAACATAGGTCATGATATGGGTTTTGGACAAATAGTTCCTGACTATTTGTCCAAAACCATCGTTTTTTATATCTTTGCGGAAAAATAAGGCAATATGAAAATCATCGGAAGAAAATCAGAGATCGCTGAATTGGAGCGCATCTATGGTGACGGTCGTCCGGAATTTGTGGTCTTGTACGGAAGAAGGCGTGTCGGAAAGACATTTCTCGTCAATGAACTGTTTAGGGACAGAATCGTATTTTCGCACACGGCGTTGTCTCCTGTTGAGATTGAGGGCAAGGAGCTCATGAAGATGCAGCTCCAGAACTTTGTGCATTCATTGGTGCGGGCCGGGATGGAAGTGACGGAAATGCCGTCGAACTGGCTTGATGCGTTTTTCCTTCTGGAAAGTTTTCTTGAGAGCCGTTCAGGCGATAAAAGGCAATTGGTCTTCATTGATGAACTTCCGTGGCTTGATACTCCTCGTTCCGGATTCGTGACTGCGTTTGAGGCATTTTGGAACGGGTGGGGAGCGAAGCGCGACAATCTTATGCTTGTCGTGTGCGGTTCTGCGGTCTCGTGGATTTCAGATGAACTGGTGAACGGAAAAGGCGGTCTTTTCGACAGGCTGACGGCGGAAATCAAGCTGCAGCCGTTCACCTTGCGCGAATGTGAAGAGTTCTACCGTTCCAGAGGCGTTGAAATGGATCGCTATGACATTGTTCAGAGTTATATGATTTTCGGAGGAATACCATATTACATGAATCTCTTCACGCAGGGGAAAAGCCTTGCTCAGAATGTGGATGCGCTGCTGTTCGCCAATAAAGGGAAACTTTCACTTGAATATGACCGTCTGTTTGCCTCTGTTTTCAAGAATCCTGGTGAGGCGGAGAAAGTGATGAACCTGCTTTCCGGAAAAAGGATAGGCTACACCCGTGAAGAAATATTGAATAAGACCGGCATCGCGGGCGGAGGTGGCTTCTCCAAGCTTATTCGCGCACTTGCAGAAAGTGATTTCATTGCGAAGTTCCGCTATTTCGGCGAGCCGGAAAAGTGTGTCCGTTATAGGATTACAGACAATTTCTGCTTGTTCTACAGGCATTTCATCGCTTGTAACAAGACGGACGATGCGGAATATTGGCAGCATAATCAGAACAGCCCTTCGATTACTTCGTGGCGCGGATTCGCGTTTGAGAATGTATGTTTTCAGCATATATCCCAGATAAAGTCGGCTCTCGGCATCTCGGGAGTCCGCACGGAGACATACTCGTGGCGGGGGATGGACAGCCAGATTGATATGTTGATAGACAGGGCCGACAGACTTATAAATCTTTGTGAATGCAAGTTTTCGTCGAGCGATTTCATCATTGATAAGGAATATGACCGAAAACTGCGTGAGCGTCAGACATCGTTTATTGCGGAGGCGAAGACCCGAAAACCGACGTTGATGACTCTTGTCACGACTTTCGGTCTTAAGCGGAATGAGTATTCAGGCCGTTTTCAGAATGTCATCACGTCCGACGACCTCTTTGCCCGGTAATCACCGCACCTTATATAACAGATTCCAAGTCGAATGCACCTCAGAACGAGTCGCGGCGGGTCATGCGGAAGTCGCAGTGCTCTTTCGAGAGCTTCTTTTCAAGAATCATGTCACCGATGAGTCGTCCCATCTGCACGAAGTCCGTCGAGACGGTGGTGAGGCCGTTGAGGATTATCTCGCTGATGGGGGATTCGTTGTAGGAGATTATCGCAATGTCCTTCCCGACCGCAAGCCCCTTCTTCTTCGCCAGCCTTGCCAGTTCTATGAGCCCGAAGTCGTATTGACCGCTCAGGAGCAGGTAGGCCTCGCCCGTGCGGACATTCTCGGGAATCACGATGTCCGAATAAGTGACCGGTATCCTGTTGTCCCGGCAGAAACGGGCGACCCCTTTCCTGATTTCCCTCGCATAGAGGCTCGACGGGAGAGTAATCACATTCAGCCTGTTGTAGTCGCGGAATGAGTCGAGACCCTCCTCAAGTCCGTTGACTATGTCGTTTTCATAGTCCTGATAGACCGCTCCGTAATTGCCCGGGATGCTTCTCATCCAGTTGTCGAGCATAATGAGCTTGCGGTTGGGAATCCTCCCCAGCAGCGTGCAGACTCTCTTCTGCGTCGCCGCGTCAAGCGGGAAGTGCGGCGTGATGACATAGTAGTCGAAATTGTCGAGGTTCTCGTTGAGGAAATATTCGAGCATATCGACGTTCTGTTCGTGCAGGCGTATCGTAATCTCCGCGTGGGCGTCAAGCCTTTCGGTCATCGAGTCGAAGAGAATCTGCTTGTAGGTGCTGAGCTTGTCGAATATTGCAATGACCTTGAGCTTGTGTGTCTCCACATCCTTTCTTACGAAGAATCCCTTGCCCTGATGCGGCTCCACGAGCCCCTTGTCCCTCAGTATCGTATATGCCTTCTTCACCGTCTCCTTCGAGATTCCGTGCTCCTCCGCCAGCTCGTTCATCGACGGCAGCATATCCCCGTCCACAAGCTCTCCCGCGTCAATCATCGAACTGATTTTCATCACAATCTGGCGATATACGGGCGTCAGCGAATTTTTGTCTATGCCGATGGATTTTTTCATAAATATGTGTGGTCTGCTTGGCTGTCGGTCAGGTCACTCCATACCGCTCAGTGAGTGAGGTAGTTCTCGGGATGGCGGGCGGTGAGGTGCATTTCCTCGTAAATCTGCTGAATGCGCTCCATGTCGGCCTTGGCGTCGTCGGTCAGCTCGAACTTCTGTCCGCGGCCGATGCGCTTCGTGCCCCAGTCGAAGTAGCCGAGATAGACAGGGCAGCCTACAGCCGTGGCAATCTTGTGGAAGCCTGTCTTCCAGCGCCTTACAGGCTTGCGGGTGCCTTCCGGGGCAAGGGCGAGGTGCATCATCTTCCGGCTGTTCATCTCATGAACGACGCTCAGCACGACCGACGCGCCGTTTGTCCTGTCAACGGGCACTCCGCCCATCTTCCGGACAATCCATCCGAGCGGCCCCCAGAAAAACTCTTTCTTCACCATGCAGTAGGCCTTTCCGCCCACGGAAGTGTAATAGAGATATGATATGACAAAGTCCCAGATTGTCGTGTGCGGCACTCCGAGAATTACGCATTTGTCCTCAGGCACCGGCGGCTCCACGGCCGTCCAACCCAATGCCTTCAGCATGAAGGCGCAGAATTTTCTCCACATATTTTTCTATATATTTACATCCTCTAATTCTTCTTCGCTGCGCAGATTTCCGCGTATGAAATTCTGCCGCTCGATGGTGTTGTCGCCCATGTAGAACTCCATAATCTCGGAAATCGACTCCTCGTCGCTCAGCGTCACGGGGTCGAGCCTCATGCCCTCGCCGATGAAGTCCTTGAACTCGTCCGACGAAATCTCTCCCAGACCCTTGAACCTCGTGATTTCCACGCCTGTCTTTATCTTTCTGATGGCCTTTTCCTTCTCCACGGCATCGTAGCAGTAAATCGACTCCTTCTTGTTGCGCACGCGGAAGAGGGGAGTCTGGAGGATATAGACGTGCCCGTTGCGGATAAGCTCCGGGTAGTATTTCATGAAGAAGGTCAGCACGAGCATACGGATGTGCATTCCGTCGTCATCGGCATCGGTCGCCACCACAATCCTGTTGTAGCGCAGGTTAGCTACGTCGTCCTCCACCCCGAGCGCGTTCAGAAGCAGGTTCAGCTCCTCGTTCTCCGCCACCTTCTTGCGGCTTTCCTTGTAGCAGTTGATTGGCTTTCCGCGGAGGCTGAACACCGCCTGCGTCTGTGCGTCGCGCGCCTTCGTGATGGTACCGCTCGCGGAGTCTCCCTCGGTGATGAATATGCTCGTGAGGTCAATCTGCTCCTTGTTCTGCTCGGTAATCTTGTCTCCCAGATGCAGCTTGCAGTCACGCAGCTTGCGGTTATAGACATTCGTCCTCTTGTTGCGCTCGCGGGTCTTCTTCTGTATTCCCGAAATCTCCTTGCGCTCGGTCTCGGACGAGATTATCTTCGCCTGAATCACCGGTACGATGTCCTTGTGGATGTGGAGATAGTTGTCGAGGTTCGTCTTTATGAAGTCGTTGATGAAGGCTCTGATTGTCGGACCTCTCTCTATCCTGTTCGCTCCGTTCGCCCCCTTGACAGGATTGCCGTCCTCGTCGAGAACCTCCTGCTCATAGGTGTAGGTGGAGCCGAGCTTGGTCTTGGTCTGTCCCTCGAAGTTAGGCTCCTGAATGCGTATGCTGATGGCTCCTATGACTCCCTGACGGATGTCCTCCGGAGCGTAGTCTTTCTTGTAGAACTCCTTGAGGGTCTTTGCGATAGCCTCTCTGAACGCCGCGAGATGCGTTCCTCCGTCGCGGGTGTTCTGTCCGTTCACGAACGACGCGATGTTCTCTCCGTAGTCGTTTCCGTGGGTGAGCACCACCTCGATGTCCTGTCCCTCAAGATGAATGGGCGGATAGAGCGGCGGATGCTCCGGGTCGAGGTTGTCGTTCACGATGTCCAGAAGTCCGTTCTTCGAGACATACTGCTTCCCGTTCAGCGTGATGGTCAGGCCCTTGTTGAGGTAGCAGTAGTTCTTGACCATCTTCTCGACAAACTCCATCTTATAGCGGAAATTCCCGAACATATCCACGTCCGGCACGAAGCACACGAGTGTACCGTTCTTCTCCTTCGTGCTCACGTTGTCCTTGTCCGTGACCTCCTCCCTGAGCCGTCCGCGTTCAAATGTGGCGTTGGCCGTCTTCCCGTCGCGGTAGGCCTCGATGTGGAACCATGACGACAGCGCGTTCACCGCCTTGGTACCCACTCCGTTCAGTCCGACTGATTTCTGAAAGACCTTTGTGTCGTACTTCGCGCCGGTGTTCAGCTTGCTCACCGCAAGGGTCAGTTTTCCGAGCGGAATGCCTCGTCCGAAGTCCCTCACGGTCACTTTTCCCGCCTCGTCGATGTCAATCTTCACGTTCTTTCCGAATCCCATCGCGAACTCGTCGATGCAGTTATCCACGACCTCCTTCAGCAGGACATATATCCCGTCCCCCTGATTGCTGCCGTCCCCGAGCCGTCCGATGTACATTCCCGGCCTTTTCCGGATGTGCACCACGTCTTCAAGGGTCCTGATGCTGTCGTCGTTGTAGTCGTTAACCGTAGGATTCGTTTGTACCATATCTGTTCCTCATCAAAAAATGCAAATTCTCCGCAAGATGCGAAAAACACGCAAACTTACAAAAAAATGGCGAATCCGGCAAATCGGGTTTTTCGGGGATATTGCGAAGATGTTGCGAATATCCGGGGATATGGGAATATGCCTACAAGAACAGCATCGCCGTGAAACCGCATACGAGGGCGGCGATGCAGTTGATGACCTTCGCCCGCAGGAACGCCGACTTGCTTTCGGCCAGAAGAGGAATAGAAGCGTGCCCGTCCTGGGATATGCTGCTGGCCAGAAGTACCGGGAACGGGACTATGCCGGCCGCGAAAAGGGTGACGAAGATAAGGTGCGGGCCGGATTCCGGGATTATGCCGACGGCCACCGCGAAAAGAATCATCAGGGCGGTGTTGTCGCTGACCCATGTCCCGATGTCGATGAAATGCATGAGCACGGCGATGGCGGCGAGAACTCCGAAAGTCCAGAGGAATATGTTCAGGAAATGCTTCCTGATGACATGATGCCACAGGTGCTCCTCGACGAAGTGGTCCGGCGCGAAGATTATCACTCCGAGCATCACGACGCTCAGGCAGGCGAAGAGTATGTTCATCCACGACTCGTCGAGCAGGTTGATTGTGAGGGCGTGGCCGCCGTGGTCGTGCTCCAGAAGTCCGGAGCCGAGCGCCGCTATGAACACCGCCAGCCCGACCGCGAGCACCGCCCGCTTCCATCCGAAATGCCTCTTCCCGTGCTCGTGCGGCTCCGTGTCCTCATGCTCGTGAATCTCAAAGCCCTCGTCGCAGCAAACCGGCTCAGAAGCCACCCCGGCGTTCTTTTTCCTGCGGCGCAGCCTGTCCCCTATGACATCGGTCAGGACTCCCGTCACAACGGCAACCGCGAACAGCACGGCGAACAGCATCAGCGCCTTCTGCGGGAACATCGCCAGCATCACGAAGGCCTCGTCGCCGGAAGATGCAATCATCATCGCGATGAGTGCTCCGAAGCTGAACAGCCCGTGGGTGTAGAGCGAGACAGTCGCAAACCCGCCGATGCAGCCCGGAATCAGCCCGAGAGCGGCTCCGAAGACCACTTGCCCGAGCCTTGTCCTGCGCAGGCGCGAAAAGAACCTGCCGTGCGACTCGATGTTCAGCGCTTCAATCATCATCATCATCACGATGACGAGTCCCGTGATGAGTATGCTGCTGCGGAGGATGTCCAATATGGTGTGGAGGAGATTCATTCTGCTGAGGATGTGATGTCTGTTTGTGGAGGATTATATTTGTATGATGTCCGGTTATCGTGGATTATATCTACCTGATGCGCAGTGTTTTAATTCGGCTACTCAAGATACCCTGATATGAACAGGTTTATGACCGGACGGAGAGGGGAGTTGGTGGTGAGGGTCACGATTATCAGCGTCTCTCCCTTCGGGAGCATCGACGTGTCGACATGAACCCGAATCTGTCCCTTTTCCCCCGGCGCCGCAGGCCGGATTGTCCCGTGGGAATAGCGCGGCGCGTCCGTGTCGCACTTATAGACCTGGAAGCAGCGCTTGCCCTCGTTGGTGAAGCTGAACTCCGCGTCGATGGTTCTTCCTGCCTTCATCTTTCCGAACGACCATGTCGAGGTCTCGAACCGGGGCCGCGGGCCGTCGGATTTCTCCTTTTCAGTCATCGAATTGAAGTTCGCGGTCGTGAACGCATAAATCCTCAGCTTCCCGGCCTTCACGCCCTCCGGCAGTCCCGCAAGGGTGTAGGACTCGACCCCGTCAACGACAGGAACGGCATAGTAGAAATTCTTGCCCCATCTCTCCCGCGAGGTCTTCACGGTGTAGCTGACCTTCGCCTCGCCCCCCGCCGGGATGACTTCCGGGGACACCTTCAGCGAGAGTCCCTCACTTATGTCCTTGAACTTAAGCCTCACGGGTCTTTCGCCGAGGTTCGCCACCCTGAACTCGTCGCTGCGGCTTTCTCCCTGAAGGATGTTCCCGCATTTGACCTCAAGTGTCCTGAAGCCGACGTCCCCGAAGCGTTCCGTGAATATCTCCGCCTGCGTCAGCTTTTTCTCGTGGCACACGCCCCGCAGCTTGAGTATCACCGGTTTCTTCGAGTCCGAGAAATATGCCGTCAGGTTCTTGTCGAACGGGAGAGGCGCCTCGTTATTGCTGTAGGTCGCTGAGATTTTTCCGCTTTCCCCGGGCTTTATCGGTGCTTTCGTCCATTCCACATCCGTGCATCCGCATGAGGTCACCACGCTGTAAATCGCCACCGGCTCCTTCCCGACGTTCCTCACCGTGAACGAGCAGCTGACCGGCCCGCTTCCGAGCAGTATGTCCCCGAAGTCATGTACGTCGCTGTCCATCTCGATGCTGCCGCTGACCTTCACCTGCGCCGTAGCCGGCGTCCATGCCACCCCCGCGAAAACCGTCGCCGCGATGACATATAATATATATAGGTATATTCTTTTCATTACGATTCAATGTTTTCTCCGCCCTTTCGTGAAACGTCTGTTCCAGACAGGCTTCCGAACAAAATGCAAAGATACTTGAAAATATTTTGTAAAAAATCAAAACAGTTCCTAAATTTGCAATGTCTTTGCCCGTCGGGTCATGTTGTCCCGTGACGGAGCGGACGGAAAGAAACAACGATTATTTAAACTCATAAATTTATGGCTCACAAAATCACACAGGACTGCGTAGCTTGCGGTACTTGCATCAACGAATGCCCGGTCGGAGCAATTTCCGAGGGCGACATCTACAAGATTGACCCTAACGTCTGCATCGACTGCGGCACCTGCGCGGACGCTTGTCCGCAGGGCGCGATCGTCGCTGAATAATTCCGGCAGGAAACGAGAGAAGGGGATGACCGTAATGCTTGGTCATCCCCTTCTTTTTGTCCCTATTTCCATAAAATGACAAATTCCGGTGAATCTATTTCCATAAATCACGCGATTTGCTGGATTCTATTTCCATAAATCGAGGAATCTGCGGAATTTTACTTCCATAACGGCAGGTTAAACCGCCATCACATAGGTCACGATGTACCAGGTGTAGGCGGCGTAGCACAGCAGCATGAGCAGCCCTTCGGTGCGGGTAATCTTTCCGCGTATGCCGAAAATCAGCGGGAGCACGGCGGCCAGGGTCATAGCAGCGTAGTCAACGAGCCCGATTTTCCCGGTCGTTAGCGGCGTTATCAGCGAGGCGGTGCCGAGAATCATCGAGGCGTTGAAGATGTTGGAGCCGATGATGTTTCCGAGCGCCATGTCAGTGTCCTTCTTCAGGGCGGCCGTGACTGACGCCGCGAGTTCGGGCAGCGAGGTTCCGCAGGCAAGGAGGGTTATGGATATGAAGGCGTCGCTCACTCCGAGTTCCTTCGCAATCAGGACGGCCTCATCGACAAAGAAGTTAGAGCTGACAATCAGCGCGGCGAGTCCTCCCGCTATGCTGAGCGCGGCGAACCAGAGGCTGTTCTTCCAATTTTTTCCGGCTTCTTTGCCGTCTTTTCCCTCAACAGCTTCGGGAATTTCCTGGGTGTTTCCATTTTCACGGACAGTGTCAGCCGCAGCGGTTTCAGCCGCCGTTTCCGCTTTTCCGGAAGTGTCCTGTTCCCCGGCAGTTTCTGTCACGCCCGCCGGAACGGTCGCTTTCCCGCGCCGCAGGGAAATCCACATGAACGTCACGAAAGCGGCAAGGAGTATGACTCCGTCGCCCCTGCCGAGCAGCGGTTCCCCTCCGCAGAAGAAATTATAGACCAGCAGCGTCAGCAGCACGGAGACCCCGATGCAGAACGGAATCTCGAACTTCATGTTCTGACGCGAGACCGCAACAGGGAAGAACAGCGCGGTGAGACCGAGAATCGCGAACACGTTGAATATGTTGGACCCCACCACATTGCCGATGGCCACCTCAGAGTTTCCCTCGATTGCGCCCACCGTGCTCACTACCAGCTCGGGCAGCGAGGTTCCGATTCCCACAATCACCGCCCCTATGACAAAGCTGGACACCCGGCATTTCTTCGCCACTACGACGGCTCCGTTCACGAGGAAGTCCGCTCCGAGCACAATCCCGGCAAGGGACAAAATCAAAATAAGATACTCCATATCAACACAATTTTCTGCAAAAATGCAAAAGAATTGTTAAGAAATTATTACAGAGCCTCGATTACCAGCCCGTCGTAGGCCGGGAGGATGCCTGCTGGGGAGCCGTCGGGGTTGGCCGGGAGGCTGAGGAGTTCGGGGACGAAATCCCTGTACTTGGGCAGGCGGTCGCTCAGGTGGGTGAGCCAGGAGTGCTTCGCCCCGACCCTGCGGCACACCTCGATGGCCTGTTCCAGACCCCAGTGTGAGTTGTGGGTGCCGCGCTTCACCGTGTTGATTATGAAGTGCTCAAGTCCTTCGAGCTTGGCGAACTCCTCTTCGGGGATGTAGTTCATGTCGGTGCAGTAGGCGATGTCGCCGAAGCGGAAGCCGAGCACCGGCAGCGCACCGTGCATACCCCGAATCGGCAGCACCCTCGTCTCGCGGACAACGCCGTTCGGGTCGCCCGGCACCTCGTGATAGCCGACTCCGGACTCCCATGAGAGATGCGGCGCCGAGTCGTCGAAACGGACTGTGAACGGCTCGGCGGTGATGTTGTGGATATGCCATTCCGGGGCTCCGGGATATTTGTGGGCTGCGAAGGCATAGGAATATTCCATCCTCAGCGAATCCTCCACATATTTCTCGCAGTAGATGTCACAGGCCCGCCCCTCGGTGTAGTTAAGCGCCCTCACATCGTCGAGCCCTCCCGTGTGGTCCTTGTGGTTGTGGGTCAGGAGTATCGCGTCGAGATGCCGCACTCCGGCCCGGAGCATCTGTGTCCGGAAATCCGGCCCGGCGTCCACCAGAATCGTCATTCCCTCATGCTCCACCAGCACGCTCGACCTCAGCCTCTTGTCCATCGAATCCGTGCTTCTGCAAACCTCGCACTGACAGCCGATTACCGGCACACCCTGCGATGTCCCGCTCCCGAAGAACGTCAGCCGCGTCCGTCCCTTTTTCCCCTTCGTGTTCTCCTCCCGGCAGTTTTCCATATAAGTCATAATTTTCTTGTCTTTAAATCCCACATCATCATTCCCATATTCCTTTTAAAGGCTTGCTAATGAGATATATCCCATTATTCCTCTACGTTTATCCGGTATATGTTATTCCTTCCTGCACACATCCTTATATATTATTCCTTTCTACAATTATCCAGTATATGTGCGAAAGGCTTCAAAAAAGCGGAAGGTGAGAAACCCTACGCGATTTTTTCATGAGCGGAGGGTTCTCACCTCCCGCGTGAAGCCGTATGTTCTTAAGTAAGGTTTGTTCAAAACATCCTACAAAATCCTACTCCTCACCTGAAAGCGCCTCAAGTCTAGTGTTCTCTGCTGTCAAAATGACCGTCGAAGCGCGTCCGATGAGCGACGGCTCATATTCAGTCCAAACCTTAATGTAGTTCTCCGTATATCCGGACATCATGCCGCCCTTGTCCGCACTCTCGAAAAGCACCCGCGCCGTGTCTCCGAGACATCCGCCGACAAACTCCCTGTGCAGCTCCGTGCAGAGTTCCTCAAGCCGCGCGACCCTTTCCGTCTTCACGCTGTCCTGCACCTGGTCCTTCCGCACCGCCGCCGGAGTTCCCGCCCTTCTCGAATACGGGAATATGTGTATGAACGCCGGCCGGATCCTGTCTTTCAGGAAACTGAATGTCTCCTCAAAAAGTTCGTCCGTCTCTCCGGGAAATCCCACGATGACATCGATTCCGAAGAACACTTTCCTGTCGCCGAACGCCCTGCGGATATATTCAATCTTATGCGCGAAGGCTTCGGTGTCGTAGCGTCGTCCCATTTCCCTTAGCACGGCATCGCTTCCGCTCTGAAGAGGAATGTGAAAATGCGGCAGAAACTTAGTCCCCGACACGATCCAGTCGATCATCGGCTCCGTCAGAAGATTCGGCTCTATCGAGGATATACGGTAGCGTTCAATGCCCTTCACCGCGTTCAGAGCCCTGATGAGCTCGAAGAAACTCTCTCCCGTGCTCTTTCCGAAATCTCCGGTGTTGACCCCCGTAATCACAATTTCCCGGCATCCGGCGGCTGCAATCTCCTCCGCTTTCCGAACAATGTCCGCAATCGGCTCGTTCCGGCTCTCGCCACGTGCGTAAGGCACCGTGCAGTAGCTGCACTTGAAGTCGCATCCGTCCTGCACCTTGAGGAAAGAGCGCGTGCGCTCGCCGGTCGAGTATGCTCCGAGGTAGTTGCCGTCGTCTTTTCCCTCCGGCATATCTACGGTGTCTTTCTCTCCTGTCCCGACATTCGCGGCGTTTTTACACGGATTCTTTCCAGCCAAGTTCCGCTCTGCGACATATTCCAATATTCCCGGAACGACCCCGTTCTTTTCCTTCGCTCCATAGACCGCCCGAACGCCCTCAATATCCTCAATCTCACCGCGTTTCAGCTCGGCATAGCATCCCGTCACGAAAATCGCCGCATCCGGCGACACTCTGTGCAGCTTCCTGATGATGTTTCTGCACTTTTTGTCCGAATGCTCCGTCACCGAACAGGTGTTCACAAGAAATATGTCCGCCCCCTTCGACCACGGCGTAACCTCCAGCGGCACGCCGCTCTCCAGAAGCTTCCTCTCGTAAGTCGATGTCTCCGCATAGTTCAGCTTGCACCCGAGAGTAATAAACGATATTTTAGTATTCATAAACGCAATAACCAATTGTTGCAGGCAAATGCATCAATCTCTTAATCAATCTCTTAATCAATCTCATCAACTGCATCAGTCTCTTAGATGAAAAAAGATTTATAGAAGTGGAGTACAAGGCGCACGAGAAATTAAAACCGCAGCAACCTGATGGTTGTGAGGATTTTAATTGTCGAAGTGCAACGCAGTAATCCGCTTCTAGAAACTTTTTTCACTGCCGCCGTCCATAGTGATTCGGCTCCACTGCGCGACTCCGCCATTCAGCGGCGGATTCTGCTTCGACACGCGGATTGAGAAATGTCCGAGTCGGGGGTATCTTTTCTCCACGGCCTTCACGATGCGCGCGGCGACGTTCTCGATGAGGTTCGACGGGGTTGCCATCTCCTTTGCCGCAATAGCGTATATCTCCGCTAAATCCACCGTGTCCGCGAGACTGTCGGTCCTTGCGGCCTTATCGACATCGATTTCCGCCATGAAGTCAACGACAAAGCGGTTGCCGTGTTTCCTTTCGTCCTCGTAGCATCCGTGATTTGAATGGAATTCCATTCCCTCAAGTTCAAGTAAGCTTGTCATATCCTTAAATTTTATCTCTGTTTCTATATGTTTTCCTCGTTCCTTTCCATCGCCTTTCTTCGGGCCTTCGTCCTTCATCGGAGTTGCCCCGATGCCTTTCTTCGCCTCTTCCGGGGCTCACCAGCTTTTCAGCGGCACCGCAGCCGGGGGCTACACCTATTATATATACGCACGGGCGCTTCCAGATTTTGAAGCCTCCGCCGACCTTTCGCTTCCACTCCAGCACAGGAAGAGTCTTGATAAACTCGTCCGATGTCGTAATGTCTGCCGCGACGCAGACCAGCGTGCTCTCTTCGCACACAGCGCAGATGTCGGCGAGCATCGCGTCGTTGCGGTACGGGGTCTCGATGAAGATGTGGCTTCGCCCGGTTGAGGAAACATCCTTTTCAATCGACTTCAGTGAGGCCTTTCGCTCCGCAGGCTTTGCCGGAAGGTAGCCGCAGAACTCGAATGCCTGTCCGTTCAGGCCGGAGGCCATCAGCGCCAGCATCAGCGAGGACGGCCCGACGAACGGCACTACCTGAATCCCATGCCTTTGGCAGAGGGCGACCAGCTGTGCGCCCGGGTCGGCGACCGCAGGGAGCCCGGCCTCCGAGATGAGCGCCACGTCGCCGCGCCGGAACAACTCTAAATAGGACTCCACCGTGGCGGCGTCCGTGTGCTCGTTCAGCTCGTGAAACTCAAGTGAGTCAATCCGCCCCCGCAGCCCGGCCTTCGACAGGTAGCGCCGCACCGTCCGCAGCTCCTCCACCACATATATCCCCACGCTTCCGAGCAGCTCCAGCACCGGTGCCGGAATCACCCTCCCCGGCTCATAATCCCCGAGCGGCGACGGCACCAGGTAAAGTTTATGTCCTTTGTCTTCCATGTTCTTGTCCTATTGCTTCATTCTGTTGTTGTTCCCCGCACGGAGATTTCTCACTCCGTTCGAGATGACAGCGTGTCCTTCTGAGCGGTATCACTCTGAGCCTTTTGCCCGGACAATTTGCGCCGAGCCTTTTTCTGAGACCTTGCCGTCTTTGCTTTCCGGACTTTCTTCGTGTCATGTGCCTGAACCTTCGTCGTGTCACGCGCCTCGACCTTCAGCGTCGTCAGGCGGAACCTGTCCTCGTCCCGGATGCCGTTGAACTCCATCTGGTAGCCCATGCCGATGCCGTTGCGCTGCGAGTTGTCGAGGTAGTTGGTGTATTGGTCGGCCGAGTGCGAGAAAAGGTTCAGCCGCAGCGTGCCGGAGCGGTTCAGCTTGATTTCAATGTCAATGTCGCCCACCACGTCGGTGTTCGAACCGCCCGTCTTGCTGTACTGCCTGTTGCCGATGTTCCCGTTCACCACCACCCTGTTGTTGAACAGCTGGGTCGAGACCGCCACGTCGAACACATCGTTGCCCTTCGAGTTCGGCTGGTAGTTCAGACCGAGGTCTATCGGGATGTCGAGCTTCTGGAGGATGTTGTTCAGCTGGTTCGCCATCACCTCCGACACGTTCGAGTAGAGCAGCGTCGAACTGTTCACGATGCCCGACTGCTCGTCAGGGAGAAAGCTGTTCGAGATGATGAGCGAAAGAAACTGCTTCTGAATCTTGTCGTCCGTGCTCAGGGCGCTCTCCACCTTCGACTTCACCGCCGGGTCGATGTCCGGCACGTTAATCGAGAATCCCAGACGCGGGTTCTTGAGCCTGTCCGAAATGCTGATGCCGCACTCCACGGTCCTTCGCGTGCTTACGGCCGAGGTGTCGGCGATGAGTGTAGAGAGCGAAGCCTTCGTCTTATAGAGCGCGTCTATGTTGAGGCTGCTCTCCATGATGTCGCCGTTGAAGCGGATGGAACTGCCCTCCTTAATCTGGAAGTCGCGCGACGCCAGCCCGAGCGCCACGAACTTGTAGTTTCCGCTGCTGATGCTGTAGTTTCCGTTGATGTTGAAGTCGTCCCCCTTCATCTTCAGCTCAATCTGCCCGCTTCCGTTGGCCGACAGCATATTCCCGCTCTCCCTGTCAATCTCCACAAACGCCGTCACGCCAGGAGTCGCGCCCACACGCAGGTTCAGGCTGAAATCCCCGGTCTCCTCCGTCTGCTTCTTCAGCCGGCTCATCATCTCCTCATACGGGTCCACCCACACGATTTTCTCCTCCTCCCTGAATCTCAGCAGGTTGGTCACGCCGGCCACGCTCGTGTTAGGGATAGGGATGTGCAGGTTGCCGCTCTTCTCCGTGACGGCGTCGATGTCGAGAGCGATTCCGCTGAAAGGGCCGCTGACGCGCACGTTGCCGCTCGCGAAGAGATGACCGTAAAAGTCCGGACTTATGGACGGCGTCGTGTCAAGACATTCCAGATTCTTCACGCTCACGGCGAGGTCAATCCCCGGGTTCACGAAATTCCCGAATGTTATCGCCCCGTTCACATTCCCCGAGGATCCGAACTTGTCGCGGACCGTCACGTTGTCGAAATGCGCCCCCTCGTTGTCGATGTGCACCGGGCCGCTGACCTGATACGGCACGTTCGTGAACGCGATGCTGAGCACGCCGTCGTCAATCCTGACATCCTCAGAACTTATCTCCGGCGAGGTTACCGGGCCGTCGAGCGAAATCCTGCCCGAAATACCTCCCTCGAACCTGTTGAAAATCTCCGCAACGAAAGGCTTGGCATAGCCGATATTAAGTCCGTCGAGCGCAATCTGTGCCTCGATTCCCCGGCTTGAAGGGGTATATTTGCCTTCGGCCGAAACGGTGCTCCGACCTCCGATGTCGTTTTTCAGGTTTATGTCGAATCGGTTGAATGTCCTGTCCCATCCGCAGTGCGCCGTCAGAACGCCCATTTCCTCTCCTGCCATATACGTGGAGTCGCATACGACGTCAAGCAGAATGCTCTTGTCCGGAAGAGGGGATATGAGTTTCGCCATTCCCGTCATCTTGCCCGCGAGCCCGAGATCCGGAGTGACGAGCGGGTTCACGATTCCTATGTCGAAGCGGTCAAGCTCCACCGTGAGGGTGTCCGCCGCCGTCTTTGAAACCTTTCCGTATGCTGAAAGCCGCTGCTCGTCGTTCGTCAACTCGAACGAATTGACCTCCGCCCCGTCTCCTGTGATATTGAATGTAGATTCATGTATGCTCCAGTGCCTCGAATTGAGGTGAACCGTCGATGGCAGCAGCCTGAGGGAAAGCCCGATGTCGCCGCCCGGAGTCCTTCCGAGCTCTCCGAGGGCGTAAATCTCCCCGCTGTTGCCGCTGTCACCGCTGTTGTCGTACTGGAATCCGACTCCGAGCCTGTCGTCGTCCGCGTACATCTTGAGTATGCTGTTCTCAAGCGTGGCGATATTCCCGAGCCTTATCATGTCCGCGCCGGCGCTTCCCGTGAAATTGTCGTCCCCGTTGTTGAACTCCGCGCGGAAGTTCTTGAGGTAGTTGCCGTTGAACGCGATTCTCGAAGAGTTCATGTCCGCACTCAGCCGCCCCTCAGTGGATATGTTCATCCTCACGCTCGTGCTGTCGGCGATGTAGAGTCCCGGCGCAAGGAAGGAAAGCAGCCCCCGAGAGTCGTGAAAGTCCATCCCTATGTCGTAGCTCCTGCCCTCCCATTTCCCCGCAGCCTCCTCCGAGAGCATAGGGAGGTCGCGCCTGAGGGTTATGTCCTGAAGGTCGGAGACGAAATCCGCCGGCGACCCGGTGCCGTTGTAGAGCGCGTCGAGAAAGCTTGAACTGAACTTTATCCTGTGCACCTCGTCCTTGGTGATGGAAGTCAGTTCCGCGTCCCCGATGTCGTGAACCCCCGAAGCGTTCTCCAGGACGAGACCTCCGACATCAATCTTGCCTATGAGGTCCTGTCCGCCTGTCCGGACGAAATTGGCCGCCGTCCTGAACCTCAGGCGCGAGATTTTCCTGCTGTCGAGCTTCAGCGCGTGCAGGTCGGCATGACCGACGTTAGCGTAGAACTTGTAGAGGCTGTTGTTCGTGTTGTGCGACAGCGCGAATGTCCCCTGAAACAGGAAGTTGAGGTTCGGGTCTCCGCATACGAACTTTCCGTCGAAAGCGTCTTCGGTTATGTCGCCGGCGGCCGCAATCCTGCTGTAGTCATACCCTAAAAGATTCAGCCTTGAGACCTTCAGCGAGTCGATGTGCACCTGCATCTTCGTCCCGTTGCCGTCCGGCAGCCTCATCTTCACCCCGGTCTCAAGGCTGCACTCCCGCACTGCCTCGATTCCGGCAATCTTCCCGGCGTCGAGGTCCTTCGTGCGCAGCCTCGCGTCCATGAGTATCGGCCTGTCCGCCGTTATGAGGTCGCTGAACCTTATGTCCGCGTCGAGATTTCCCACGAGGGAACGAATCTCCGGCCGTATGTGCAGGTCGTTGAGCCTTCCGCTCACCCGGCAGTTCATCATGAACCTCTGCCCCTTTGCGAATTTCCTGAAATCAATGCGATCCTCCGTCCATGCGTTCACGAGCGCATCCACTCCGGCGGCTGTGAACATGCTGTGTGACAGCCTCGCGTCCAGAGTCATCCTTTTCACGTCAGGAACGCCCGACAGTCTTCCATCGACCGTCCCGGCAAAGCTCCCGTCGGCGAGGCTGACCCTGATTCCGCTGAATTTCATGTCCCTCACCGGCCCGCTCATGCTTCCGGACACCCGTGCCTTCAGTCCTGTTTCCCGCAGCGTCGGCGCGAAGAACGCGATTGTGCGGAAATCAATGAGACTGTTCTCGATGATCCCGTCCATCTTCACGAGGTTTATGTAGTCCGAAAAGTCGGCCATGCTGTCGAAGCTCATCATGTAGAGCGGAACATTCAGGTCGGAAAAGTCGTCCCTGAGCCTGATGTCCTTCACGATGACCTTCCCGTCGCCGACCCTCGCCTCCGCGCTGAGCCTGTGGCAGTCGAACCCGCTTCTTTCCCTGAACGACATCTCAAGCAGCGTCCCCGTCATGACTCCGCCTTTCATCCTCAGGTCCTTTCCCCGAAGGCATATATTCCTCACCTCCAGATTGGTCCAGTCAATCCCGAACTGCGCCACTCTCTCTCCGTCCTCCTCGTATGCCCCTTCCGGCACATTTCTCTTAGCCCCGAAGTTCAGCATCCTGAATCCCATGTTCTCGACCCTCACGTCGCGTACCGAGAACAGTTCCCGCTCATTCTTGGGCTTGGGCTCCTTGTCCGACGCGCCGAGCCCGAAGATTCTCGACAGGTTCGGCGTCTTCCCCTCCAGCACGAGGTTCATCTGCGCGTCCCTCACCTTCGCCTGAGACACCTTGAACCCGCCTCCGGTAAGCAGCCCGTCAAGCGAGAATCCGGCGATTATGCTGCCCGCCCGGAAAAAGGTATCGACCGGAGCCATTCCCGGAAAATCATCGGACGGTGCGGCGGGAGCGCTGTCAAGAATGAGCAGGTCCTCGATAATCAGAGTGTTGAACGGCCTGAGATGAATCTTTCCTATCCTTATGTCCGCGTCAAGAGACTCCCTGAGCGCCGCCGTCACACGGTTCGCGACCGCCGTCTGCACCCTCGGGGACTGAATCATGATGAACGCCGCCCCGATGAGTACGGCAATCGTCACGAGGACTATCTTAACGATATGAAAGAATTTCCTCAAAAATTTGAATGTCTTTTTGGCGTATAACCTGCAAAATTAAGAATTTGTAGCGAGAATATGAGTTTTTTCGTACTTTTGCAGCAAAAATAATTATGTATATGGACATAATATTGGGAATAGAATCATCGTGCGACGACACGTCGGCGGCAGTCATAAGGGACGGTTACCTTCTGTCGAACGTCATCGCGAGTCAGGACGTGCACAAGGCCTACGGCGGCGTGATTCCGGAACTTGCCTCGCGCGCCCACCAGCAGAACATCGTGCCGGTGGTGAGCCAGGCCATCGACCGCGCTGGCATCGGCAAGGAGGACATAACCGCAGTCGCCTTCACCCGCGGCCCGGGACTCCTCGGCTCGCTGCTGGTCGGCACCTCCTTCGCCAAGGCTCTCTCCATCGCGCTGGACTGCCCGCTGATTGAGGTGAACCACCTTCAGGGACATATACTCGCCAATTTCATAAGGCAGTACGACAAGGAAAACCGCGCACCTCAGTTCCCCTATCTGTGCCTGCTCGTTTCGGGCGGCAACTCCCAGATTGTCAGGGTCGATAGCCCTTTGGAATACGAGATTCTCGGGCAGACCATCGACGACGCGGTGGGGGAGGCGTTCGACAAGTGCTCGAAGATGATGGGGCTCGGCTACCCGGGCGGCCCGATTGTCGATAGGCTCGCGAAGGAGGGAGACGAGAACCGTTTCCGCTTTGCCAAGCCTCATGTCCCGGGACTGGACTACAGCTTCAGCGGCATCAAGACCTCCCTGCTCTATTTCGTCCGCGACGAGATGGCGAAGAACCCGAACTTCATGGAGGAAAACAAGGCGGACATCTGCGCGTCGTTCCAGAAGGCGCTGATAGACATCCTGATGGACAAGCTCATAAAGGCCGCGAAGCAGACCGGCATACGCGAGGTCACCATCGGCGGCGGGGTCTCCGCGAACAGCGGCCTGAGGAACCGCATCACCCTGGAGGGTCAGAAGCGCGGCTGGAACGTCTATCTCCCCGAGTTCAAGTTCACCACCGACAACGCCGCGATGATTGCCATAGCCGGCTACTACCACTACCTCAACGGCGAACGCACATCCCTTGATGTCGCCCCGGTTTCACGTCTGGCCGAATTTTAAAAATCCCGATAAAAAACAAACTGCGGCGTTATTATGAAAGAGATAGAATTGACCTGCAAGGTCGGAAAGGAAATATCTGAGGCTGAGCTGAGGGCGGCGGCCGCGAGGGCTCTCGGTGTGGGGATGAAGGCGGTGGGGGAGTGCCGGCTCGTGCGGCGTTCGATTGACGCGAGGGGCGACGTGATTTACCGCTGCCGCTATCAGGTGTGCACAGCCTCGGAAATTCTTGAATGTTATGCGGTTCCGGAATATAAGGATGTCCATGACGCGGAACCTGTGATTGTGGCCGGTGCGGGTCCTGCCGGGATGTTCGCCGCTCTGCACCTGCTGATGCGCGGGCTGAGGCCCGTGATAATCGAGCGGGGCAAGGATGTCCACGCACGCAAGTTCGATGTCGCGAAGCTCTCGGACAAGGGAGTCATCAATCCGGACTCGAACTATTGTTTCGGCGAGGGCGGGGCCGGTACTTTCTCCGACGGCAAGCTCTTCACCCGCTCGTCCAAGCGCGGGGACATCCGTGAGGTCCTGCACCAGTTCGTCCGCTTCGGAGCGGCGGAGTCCATTCTCACCGACGCGCACCCGCACATCGGCAGCGACCGTCTCCCGGTAGTTGTGGAAAATATACGCAAATGCATCGTCGAACATGGCGGGGAATATCATTTCGATTCGCGCATCATCGACATATCCCCGAAACCTGACGGAGGATATGATGTCGTCGCGAGGAATCCCGACGGCTCTTCAACGGCATATTCCTCAAGGCACATAATCCTCGCCACAGGGCATTCGGCACGGGATATTTACGAACTCTTCAACTCCCGGGGATGGGCGCTTGAGGCCAAGGGATTCGCGCTTGGAGTCCGGGTGGAGCATCCCCAGTCGCTGATAAACAGGATTCAGTACCACGGAAAGTACCAGCCTTTCATGCCGACGGCGGAGTATTCCTTCGTGACCCAGATTGAGGGACGCGGGGTGTTCTCGTTCTGTATGTGTCCGGGCGGCATTCTCGTGCCGTCTTCGACCGAGGCGGGGGAGACGGTGCTGAACGGAATGTCAAATTCCGCACGCAACTCGAAATGGGCTAACTCCGGCGTGGTAGTCAGCATTGAACCGGGGGACATTCCGGACTATCCCGCGTCCGACCCGCTGTCGCTGATGCGGTTTCAGCGCGACGTCGAGCGCTCGGTCTATGACTG
>CAKUPC010000034.1 GCA_934675095.1 uncultured Bacteroidales bacterium
TCGACGCAGTCTTCGATTCCGCTGTCCTTCAGAGTGTTGTGGAGTCTCACCATCTCGGCGAGCTTCTCGCTGTTCTCAGCGATGAGCTTCTGGTTCTCCTCCGCGAGCTTCTTCACGGTAGCCAAATCTTTCGTGTTCGCGGCGATTGCCGCACCGTTCTTCGAGATTGCGGACGTGTTCCGGCTGATGAGTATCGCGTCGTCGGCAATCTTTCCGGCGTTCTCCGCCACAGACTGCGAGAGGGATGTGAGGTCGCCGCGAAGACCCGTAATCAGGCTCGCGTTCGCCGAAATCTTCCTGTTCGTCGCGGTCTCAAGGTTGGTGATGAGAGTCGTGAGATACGCCTTGTCGGAGTCCATACGCCCGACGAGTTCCGTCCTCATCGCGTCGAGCTTCGCGTCAGTCTGCTCTATGGTGTAGTAGCCCGCCAGCTGCTCGTTCACCCATGACTTCATCGAGGTCTCCAGCTTCGTGAGCTCCGTCGCTATGAGCTTCGTGTAGGCGTCGGTGAGCTCAGTCCTCAGCGCAGAGATGTCGCTGCCTAACTTTTCCGTGAGCGCGCCTATCTGCTGCCGCGTGGACTCGTCGAGGGCGGAGAGCGATTTCGACAGCTCCTCGGCCTTGTTGGTGAGGCGAACGTCCATGTTCATGGTATATGTGTTGAGGGTCTCAAGCTGCGTCTTGATTCCGGCCACGGCCTCGGCAATCTTGTTCTGCTGCTCGATGGTCGCGAACGTCGCGTCCGCCCAGTCGCGCACCTTCCCGTTCTCGGAGTCCACATAGCTCCGCAGTTCCTCCGCGTTCTTCTGAAGCTCCTCATCCTTGGCCTTCAGTTCCGCGATTGTGCCGTTCAGAGTCTCAAGTTCCCCGTTCATGAGGGTCTTGTAGGCCTCAAGCTGCGCGATGACATCGGCCTTTGCCGCATCGACCTCGCCGGAGAGTTCCGACTTGTCAGCCGCCATCTCCTCGCGGAGGGTCTTCTGTGCCTCGGTGAGGGCCGCGTTCGTCTTTCCGAGTTCCGTCTCAAGCTTCGCCTGCTTCTCTTCGAGCGCGGAGATGTATTCCCGGAGTCCCGCGTCGGTCTTTTCGAGTTCCCCGATTGTCTTTTTGATTGAGGCCAGCTGCTCGTCAATTGACGGAATCCTTGTGTCCTTCAGTTCCGAAATCCTCTGTTCGAGTGAGTTGATTCTGTCCTCCAGTTTCCCGCAGGACGCAACAATGACAGCCGTCACCAACGCCAACGACGGCAATAGTCCAATTCTTTTCATAGCCTTGTTTCCCATGAATCTTGCTTCGTCCGTGACTCCTCCGGACGGTTTTGCACAAAAAGAAAGTGTGGAGTCGATTCCGTTTATCTAAAAGAAGGTTGTGGCTAACCCAAGAGAAAATAAACGATACCCAATACCCCACACTCAAAACGGATATGAAGTATCGGGGCACAGGATGCCCACACTGCATAGTCCACAATGAGAATGAGTGCTGTCCGTCGTCCTTTCTCTTTTGAAAACTGCCACATTTTCTTTTAAGGATGTCCGAAAACACTTTCAATATGTATGTGCTGATCGCTCAGCGCCACAAGGTTAGAAATTATTTCCGGAAAACGGACCGGCACTCAAAAGGTATTGAGTGGCAAAGTTCGGAATTATCCGCAAAAGCAGGATTGGCCGGCATATAAAAAACGATAAAAACATATAAAAAGAGAAAAATCTATGCAAAATTTCAATCAAAAAGCATAGAGTGCAACCGCAAACAGGTTGCACCTCCAAATATTGGTGCTATATTCGCATTGTTAAGATTTTGAAAAACCGCAATTGAGTAAAACTGACAAAATCAACTTTATCGTTGATTTATTTTTATAATAACATTATTTTTATAACTTTGTAGATAATTTTAGACAATGGCAACGCAAGAGGATGTAGAGAAATTTCTGGAACAGTTCCGGGTGAAGATGGAGATTTGGGGAATCCTGTTCAGAAATGACAGGGGCAAAAATATTCAGACACTTATTGACCTGAATATCACAGAAATTGAGAGGCTCCAGATTATACGGACTATTGAGGTGGAAGACTACAGCGAAGGACCGGTCATCGATACTCTATATCACGGAACTGATATGTGGGTGTTCGGGAAAGACGTGAAAGACAGGGAAATATACATAAAGATAACAATGGGGACGAGTGGGCGGCAGACTATATGCATATCATTCCATATAGCGGAGCACCCGATGAATCACCCGTTTAAGGAGGAAATAAAATGATAAGCCCATTTACCGGAGGACAGTGCACGCTGAGATATGAGGTTCGCGAAGTGACGTACAGAAAAGAAAAGTACGGATATGTCGCGCAGTTTTGGGTATGCAATGACACAGGAGAAGAATTCACAACATCAGAACAAGACGGGGCGAGCATTGCACAGGTTTACAATAAATATAGGGAAAAATACGGGATTCCATACGCCGATGAAATTGTTGGTTTGAGGAGGCGGTACGGGCTATCATGCGCTGCGATGTCCGCTATTCTTGGATTCGGTCCGAATCAATGGAGACTCTATGAGCAGGGCGAGGTGCCAAGTGTTTCAAACGGGAGAATGATACGCAGCGCAATGAATCCGGGAGTCATGCTCGATCTCATTGAGAACGCCGGAAGCTGCATTTCCGAATCAGAGAGAAAAAACACCAGGAAGAAAGTGGAAGATGCCGCAAAAGCCGAAGACTCCACAATAATAAGGAAATATGAAGAGTCACGAATCTTCATTCATAAACGAGGCTCCGTAAACGGATATGCGCCGGAATCTCTTGAACGGCTGAAGAATATACTTCTTTATATTCTTGACAGATGCGGCGATGTCTGGTGCACGAAAATGAACAAGATTCTGTTTTATATTGACTTCCTGTCATATCGGGAACGTGGCACGGCAATGACCGGACTCGCATACAGAGCCATAGGATTCGGCCCGGTGCCGGAAAAATGGGACCGTGTTTTCAGCGAATTTGATGCCGTACAACAGGTGCCTAAAGCGGCAGGGGAATACGAAGGTTGCGTCTTGACAGGAATGGAAAAGCCAGACTTGGATGCATTCAGTGCCGAGGATAGAATCATACTTGATAAAGTCTGCGATAAATTCAAGGACACGTCAGCCCGCGACATCTCAGCAATAAGCCACAAGGAAGATGCTTGGAAAGACTGCCAGGCATATCATGCCATTATACCCTATTCAAAAGCCTTTTATCTGAAAGCCTTTTAAAACAGAGTGCTCTCACGAACTATTTTCCTAAAAAGCGGCGAGTTTTCGGGAATGGATTCCTAAAAAGTGGCGAGTTTTTGGGAATTTATGTATATTTGCACCAAAACAGGTGAAATATGATAAAGAGGACACAATCCGAAAGGCTCAAATCGCTGCTCGGTTCAGGAAAGGCGATAACACTGATGGGCGCAAGGCAAGTCGGGAAATCGACTATGCTCCATTCTCTGTTGGATGGGGACAGCAGCGTGCTTTGGCTCAACGGGGACGATGACGATGTGAGAGAAATGTTCAGAAGCATCACCTCAACGAGGTTGAAGACAATCATCGGCAACAGAAGAACAGTCGTGATAGACGAGGCTCAGCGCATAGATGAGATAGGTCTGAGAATGAAACTGATTACGGATCAGGTTCCCGGGGTGCAGGTCATTGCCACGGGAAGCAGCAGTTTTGAACTGTCCTCAAAAGTCAACGAGTCTCTCGCCGGAAGGAAAAGGGAACTGAAGCTCTTTCCATTGACATTTTCGGAGATGGTCACCCAGACCTCATTTCTCGACGAACAGAGAATGGTTTCGCACAGGATGATTTATGGGTATTACCCGGAAGTCGTCACCCGGCCAGCGGAAGAAAAGATGGTACTCAAAGAGCTTACGGACAGCTATTTATATAAAGACTTGCTCGCCATGGACAGGATTCAGAAGCCGGATATGCTTGTTCGTCTGCTGAAAGCACTGTCGCTGCAAATCGGTAATCAGGTGTCATATAACGAATTGGGGCAACTGCTCGGCGTTGATCCGAAAACTGTGGAAAAGTACATTGACGTGCTTGAGAAATCATACATAATTTTCAGGCTCGGCTCTTTCTCGAGAAATCTGAGAAACGAACTGAAGATGACCCGCAAGGTGTTTTTCTGGGATCTCGGAATCAGAAATGCCGTCATAGGCAATTTTGCCCCTATGGAGAATAGGTCGGACAGCTGCGCCCTGTGGGAAAATTTCGTCATCTCAGAAAGGATGAAAATGAATGAATATGCCTCCAGTTTCGCCCAGTCCTATTTCTGGAGGACTAAAGACCAGAGTGAAATCGACTACATAGAAGAGGAAGACGGAACGATGAAAGCATTTGAGTTCAAATGGAATCCGTCAAAATCAGGGACAAAATGCCCGTCATCATTCGCATCGGCCTATCCCGACGCGAGTTTCATGGTAATCACACCGGACAACATTGAGGAGTTTCTACTTTAGAAAAATAACCGGCTTAAGATGTTTCCTAATAAATAACACAAATGAAAAAATACAGGGACAACGAGGGCAGGAGGGTCGTGGAGGTCGATTCACTTGCGTTTTTATACGAGAGATACGGTTACAGCTGGCTAAAGCGGCACGTGCTGAACCGACGGCACAAGAGGGCGCTGAAGAGGGCTGATGTCATCACGGCTCCAGACGCGGAGGTGGCGTATGAGATTGAGAAATATTACTTTATCCCTAAGGAGACGGTAATTGTCAGAAAGCGTAAACTATTATAGCCCACAGCATTGCTCCGGAGACAACGAGCTTTATTCCCGTGCCGAGCAGGAAGCCGGCGAAGGCGCCGAGGGCGGACTTGAGGGAGTCGCCTGGGGTCTTGTTTCCGTAGGTGAGTTCGGCGATGAAGGCTCCGAGGATGGAGCCGAGAATCATGCCGATTGGCGTGAGGATTATGCCGGCTATCATCCCTATCGTGGCTCCGCGCGAGGCGTAGCGGCTGCCACCGGTGACTTTCGTAAGCATCCCGGGCATGAGGTAGTCGAGAGCCGTCACAAGGGCCGTCACTCCGAACCATATCCCCAACACGGTCAACGACATCCTGTCCCCGGCCGCATTCGTCCCGCTGCCCCAGAAGTAAAGGACAAGCAGCCCGAGCCAGCTCAAGGGAGGTCCCGGCAATGCAGGGACGACACTGCCCACCATCCCGAGGATGCCGAGCAGTATCGCTGCGATTATAATAAACATTTCCATTATTCGGACATCAGACGCTCTATGTCAGAAGATGCAATAGGCAGCCGACTGTGCCCCAGCCGCCGGGCGCCGTCCGGAGTGACGAGCACGTCGTCTTCGAGACGGATGCCGCCGAAATGACTGTATTCCTTCTCAAGGCGGGCATAGTTCACGCGCCCCCTGTCAAGCCCCTCCCGCTTGAACTGGGCAATCAGGGCAGGGATGAAGTATATTCCAGGCTCATCGGTGACGACATTGCCCGGGACGAGTCTGCGGGCCATTCGGAGGTTCGCCAGACCTACTCCGCCCTCGCGCTTCTGGTCGTCGTCATAGCCGACATAGTCCTCTCCGTAGTCCTCCATGTCGTGAACGTCAAGACCCATGTTGTGACCGAGCCCGTGAGGCATGAAAAGTCCTCCGATTCCGTCAGCCGCGAGTTCGTCAGGGTCGCCCGTGACAAGCCCCGCAGCCTTGAGGCCTTCGAGCATCTTGGTGACAGTGGCAATATGAACCTCACGGTAGGTAATTCCGGGACGCACCATAGAGAACGCGAACTCATTGCAGGAGTGGACAAGGTCGTACATCTCCTTCTGCTGCGCGGTGAACTTTCCGCCGCAAGGATAGGTGCGCGTGAAATCGGAGGCATAGTGGATGTTGCTCTCGGCGCCGGCATCGACCACGAGAAGACGGCCCGGGGTGATTATCTGGTGGTGGGTGTGGTTGTGCAGCGTCTCGCCGTTCTGGGACAGAATCGTCGTAAACGACACGCCCCAGCCCTTCGAGAGGGTCACTCCCTCCATCCGACCGACTATTTCCTGCTCAAGCACTCCCGGCCGGCATCCCTCACGGGCAATCGTGTGCATCTCCACTCCGAGGTCGCAGGCATTGTCAATGGCCTCTATCTCACAGTCCTGTTTCACAAGGCGCATTGAAACGATTGCCCTGACAAGAGCCTTTGAAGCAGCGGAGTCCCCGTCAAGATGACGGCTGCCGACAACTTCCGGAACAAACCCAAGAATGGCAGCGAGGCGCATCTGGTTATAGTAGCGGGACTGAGGCACGAAATGGACGCGACGCCCTGCCGCCTTTGCCGCGGCTACTGCCTCGAAGAACTTGCCGTATGGCGCCGAGACCCCGTCCGAGGTGCTTCCGGCGTTCTCCCCTATGCCAATCAGCACCGCTTTCGAGCGCACCGAAGGCTGCGGCCCCATCCACACGATGTCGTCAATGTCAACGTCGTCGGCATACAGCGTCTCCGCCCCTGTCTCGAGGTCAAGCACAGCCGCGAATCCCGGCTCGTCAATCCCCCAAAAATAGAGGAATGTGCTGTCCTGCCTGAACTTATAGTCATTGCCCCTGTAGTTTGCCGGAGCCTCGACATTTCCCAAGAACACGGCAACGCCGCTCTCTCCCTTCATCCGGCGCAGCAGTTCCGCCCGCCTGTTTACATATACTTCCTTACTGAACATATCCTTTTATTATTTTATTATCTTTTTTCAGCAACAAGTCCCGGAGGGACTGAGGCAGAGGTCCCGCCGACGCAGCCGGTATGCCCCAAACATCAACTGAGGTTAGGTCTCAGTGCAGATAACCACGTTTCAACAGAATCTCAGCTATCTGCACGGCATTCGTAGCCGCGCCCTTCCTGATATTATCCGACACGCACCACAGATTCAGCCCGTTCTCCACGGACTCGTCGCGGCGAATCCTCCCGACAAAGACCTCGTCCTTCCCCAGCGCGTTTATCGGCATCGGATAGACATTGTGCGCAGGGTCATCCTCGACCACCGCACCCGGAAACGCGGCAATCGCGGCCCTCACGTCCTCCAGCTCAAAAGGCTTCTCAAGTTCCAGATTTATGGACTCGGAATGCCCGCCCATCACCGGCACACGCACCGTCGTCGCCGTGACGCGAATCGACGGGTCGAGAATCTTGTGCGTCTCGTTCACCATCTTCATCTCCTCCTTCGTGTAGCCGTTGTCGAGGAAAGAATCGATGTGCGGAAGAACGTTCATGTCAATCGGGCATGGATATACCGCCGGGTACTCGCCCCATTCCGCTCCCCCTCGCTCAGCCTTCATCTGGTTCACCGCCTTGTAGCCCGTGCCCGTAACAGACTGATACGTGGAAACGACGATGCGGCGTATTCCGTATTTATAATGAATCGGAGCCACGGCAATCAGCATCTGTATCGTCGAACAGTTCGGATTCGCGATAATCATGTCCCCCTCTTCGAGCACATCGCCGTTGATTTCCGGAACGACCAGCTTCTTCGTCGGGTCCATTCTCCAGAACGACGAATTGTCAACGACGCGGCACCCTACAGCCGCAAACTTCGGCGCAAGCTCACCCGAGACTGAACCTCCGGCCGAGAAAAGCGCCAGCTGAGGCTTCGCGGCGATTGCCATTTCAGCCGAGACGACCTCATATTCCCTCCCCTTAAACAAAATTTTCCTTCCGACAGATTTTTCCGACGCTACAGGCAGGAGCTCCGTCACCGGAAAATTCCTCTCCGCCAGCACCTCAAGCATCCTCGTGCCAACCAGACCCGTGGCACCTACTACCGCAACTTTCATATCATTGAAACTCTTTTTCATCCAATCCCTCCCGACTGTCTCCGCCACTCATTCTCCGGGATTCAGGACAAAAATAATAAATTATGCGCGATTGTGTTCAAAATGAGGCCACAACTATGCAATTCGAGGGGCAAAATTACCGAGAAATGAGGATAATGATGAAAAAATGTCGAAAAATATTTGGAGATTAAAAATATCGCCGTATATTTGTGGTGTATTACAATACTAATACACTATCAAAATAAGACAAAACAGATAATTTAATACTATTAAAATGATTACAATCAACAACTTAAGCTTCGCCTACGGCAACAACGCCGTGCTGAAGAACATTTCAATGGAGCTGAAACCCGGGAACATCTACGGGCTGCTCGGAGAGAACGGAGTGGGAAAGACCACTCTTCTGACCCTGCTCTGCGGGCTAAAGAAGCCACAGACGGGAACAATCGACATAGACGGCTACAGACCGTATGACCGCAAGCCGGGGCTGCTCACCCAAATCTACTACCTCAGCGACGAGGTTGCGGAAATCACGATGAAGCCGATGGAGTTCGCGCTGAACTACGGCAAGTTCTGGGACGGATTCTCGCTTGAGGCATTCGAGGCGATGATTGACCTGTTCGAGGTTCCTAAGGACAACAGGATGGACAGGATGTCGGCCGGCCAGCTCAAGAAGACGCACATCTCATTCGCGCTCGCGAGCGGAAGCCGCTGCATTCTTATGGACGAGCCGACCAACGGGCTCGACATCCCGTCAAAGGCACAGTTCCGCAAGGCACTGATGCAATACACTTCGGAGGACGCGACAGTCGTGATTTCAACGCATCAGGTCAAGGACCTCGAAAATGTCATCGACCCCGTAATAATCCTTGACCGTCAGGACGTTCTGCTCAACGCCGGCATCGCGGAGATTTCCCATAAGCTCTTCTTTGACTACGGGACGGAAGTCAATCCGAACGCCCTCTACAGCGAGTTCATCCCGGGCGGCTGCATCCAGGTGCTCCCGAACACCGACGGCCGCGAGAGCAAGGTCAACATCGAGGCGCTCTTCAACGCCGTCCACAAGAACAAGGAGTGGTTCAAGGCAAATTTCAGCAGCGCAACAGATTCACAATACAGTGAATAGAATTAAAGAAGAAATTGTAATAATAGTACATAACACCTATATAAGGTTTTGAAACAGATTTTTGAGACAACTATGAACGATACATTCAATTTTACGAGGTTCGGCAAATATTTCGTCAGCGACCTCAGGAACACATTCAACAACACATGGCTCACGGTCCTGCTCACCTCCCTGTCCGGACTCATAGCCTACCTCTTCTGCGGCACGATTCACCTTCTCGTTGACGGCAGCTGGGCATCCTACGGGCTCATCGGAAGGGCAATATCATTCTTCATCCTGCTCTACATCCTCATTCTCGTCGTCCCGTCAAAGGCATACGGATTCTTCACCGACAAGCGCAGCGGCGGATTCTACACGCTGATTCCGGCATCGTCACTCGAAAAATTCCTCACGATGTTCATCAACACGGCAATCCTCGCCCCTCTCGCATACGTCGCGATAGCCCTCGCCGCCGACAGTCTTCTCTGCCTCGTCGATCCGAAATGCGGTGAAACTCTCATCACGACGGCGGCAAAAGGCGCTCAGCAGTTCAACGAGCTCTGCAACATCACGGACGAAGACCTTAACATTCAGCTATTCTCCAGCGCCGAGGTCTTCTGGGGAGTGGTCGTGAACATCATCTCGTGGGTCCTCACCTTCCTTCTCGGAGCGCTCTATTTCAAGAAGAACAAAATCGGCAAGACCATACTCGTGATGATTCTCGTGTCAATGGCCACAAGCATGGTTCTCACTCCGATAATGTTTCATCTCGGCGAAGGCCTCATAGACTGGCTCGACAGCATGGACAACCCGGAACGCATCCTCAGCACCGTGAAATGGGTGAGCTACAGCGTCAGCATCCTCATAACGCTCGCACTCGGAGTCTGGGCATACGTCCGCGTAAAAACCGTAAAACACTAAATCTCAGGAATATGGAATTTAACGCGAACAAATCCATATATCTCCAGATTGCAGACGCCATCTGCGAGAAAATACTCTCCGAAGAGCTGAAGGGCGAAGACCGCATCCCGTCGGTCCGGGAATATGGAGCCGAAATCGGCGTGAACCCCAACACGGTCATGCGCAGCTACGAAAAGCTCACGGCCGACGGCATCATCTACAACAAGCGGGGGATAGGCTATTTCGTCACCCCCGACGCACGAGGCAAGGTTCTATCAAGCCTTCAGCGCGAATTTTTCGAGACCGAATGGCCGGCCGTCCTCCGCAAGATGAAGCTCCTGGAAATCAGCCTCTCCGACCTCCCGACCGACTGACATTTTCATCCCGCACATTAAGAACTTGGGCTAAATCGACGATTTTTTCATCGATTTAGCCCAAGTTTTTTACTTTTGGCATACGACCAAACGCTAAGCAAGGCTGACTTCAAGCCGCAGGCTGAGTCCCAGCGCATCTGCAAGGCGGATGAAAGAGGAAAGCTGCATATCCGTCTCGCCGTGCTCAATCCGATTTATGTAGGTCCTCTTGCAGCCGACATTGTCCGCCAACTCTTTCTGAGTCAGTCCAAGTTCCTTGCGACGTTCTTTAAGAACCTCTCCATAGTACCACGCCCGGGCCTTCGCGTCAAAAGCCTCACGCTCCGCCGTTCCATGAGCCCCCACTTCTTTCGCGAGCACAGTTTCAGCCGACACAAATCCCTCTTTCTCAGAAACATCAACATTTCTGAGAGCCGCCCATTCTTCAGGAGACAGCCTATAATCCGAATTTCTCATAACATCCTCCTTAAAATATTCATTGCCACAGTAAAAGCCCGTCCATAGTCCTTCGTTCCTTTCTTGACAAAACCACAGAATAGAACAATTCTCTTTCCATCGGCAAAAGTAACTAATTGATTTCTTTTTTGCAAATATAAACGGCGGCCACCCTTTCGGATAAACGCCGCAATATTATGTAGAAATGTTTGAAACAGGTAAATTCCTCCTTAGCAACTGTCAGTTTTTGACGCAACGCACTGAGAATGCGCAAATACCATCTTGCATAAAAAAACTATATTGCCCTACGTACATCTTAAAAGGAGACTTGACATCAGATACTCCCACTCCTCTACCACCACAAAAAACGAAGCAGTCTCCAGTTGATAGCCAATAACAACCATATTCTTGCAAACCTCGATGACCATAGCCAAAGTTATAACCCGCACAAGGCAAAAACACAGAGTCCCCATCCGGAGACGAACCCGTGAAGAATAACCCCCTTATCCTGTCTTCAGATTCGCCAAAATGATAGAATAAAGCCATAATAGTCTCGATTTCGTCGCGCGTCGGCAGCCGCCAATCATCTGGACAAGATTGAAGTGCCATATCATAGGTAAAGAGTCGTCCCCTATCGGAACAACTCGTGGCTCCCACATTGCAAGTCGCCCAAGTGACACCATCAATAGTAACCGAAGACTCTGGGGTATAAGAATCATCTGACATACCACTCTCGGATTCACTCTTGGAGCAAGACACGCCAAGAAAAAGCACTGCAAGACAGCTGGTTAATAAACAAATAGTTCTTTTCATTCGTTTGATTTCTCCACTCCGTCAGGCTCCCAAACAGAGGATTTAAAATAAAACAGAAAGTGTGGAGCCTGATTTCGTTTATCTAAAGAGAGGTTCTGACAAAACCTAAAAGCAAATAAACTGAAACAATCCCCACACCTGTATCGAAGGGTGTAGAATACACGCAACCGAATACAGATGACGGTGCTGTTCGCTGTCCTTGCTTTTATTGAAACTGTCAGATTTCTCTTTAAGGACAGTGCGAAAACACTTTCATCAATATGTCATTGCAGACTTTCGCCTACAACTTGGCAAATGTATGAAATATTTTCGGAACATCAAAACAGCACCGATGGGATTGTTTCAGAATTAAAGATACGGATTCACACAAAAGAACTTGGGCTAAATCGACGATTTTTCCTTCGATTTAGCCTATTATCAAGTAAATGATTGTAAATGATGCAAATGGCGCATGATTTATTGCAGCAACGGATAAAAATGCATATATTTGTAATCGTTAACATTGTGTATTTACACGGAATCACAGAACAGACAAGAGTCTAAGGGATCCGGACGTATTGCTTCAATATATCAACAGCCGGCTCACGACGGATGGCCGGTACTATGTAATGCTGGATGAAGTGCAAATGGTTCGTGAATTTGAAGATGTCTTAAACTCGTTTCTAAATATCAGCAATGTTGATGTGTTTGTGACAGGTTCAAATGCAAGGTTCCTGTCTAAAGATGTTATCACAGAATTCCGTGGCCGAGGCGATGAGATTCATGTGCGTCCGCTGACTTTTAGGGAGGTTGCTGATTTTCTTGGCAACTATTCACAAGAACTAATCCGCGAATACATGCTCTATGGCGGTTTACCTCAAGTGGTATTAGAGGCGAATGTTCAAAAAAAATAGACTATCTGGGACAGCAAATGGAGAATACATATCTCCGAGATATTAAGGAACGGTATGAGGTGCGCCAAGACAGCGATTTAGCCGAACTGATGAATATAATGGCTTCGTGCGTTGGCTGCCTGACAAATCCGCCGAAGATTGCCGATACCTTTAAGAGTGTCAAACAAAGCAGCATCTCAGTAGATACCATACGGCAGTATATAGAGCATATGGAAGACGCTTTTATCATAGAGCGTTCTACCCGTTATGACATTAAAGGGCGCAAGTACATTGATTCGCCATATAAATATTACTTTGAAGATCTCGGGCTTAGAAATGTACGCCTTGGTTTCCGGCAAGTAGAGCCAACACATCTGATGGAGAATCTGCTTTTCAACGAACTGCGTTCTTTAGGTATGAAGATAGATGTGGGTCAGGTTTTTACCGAAACGAAAAGTGCAGATGGCACCCGCCAGCGAAGAACCTTGGAAGTGGATTTTGTATGTAATCGTGGATATGAACGAGTGTACATCCAGTCTGCCTATGCGATGGAAACTGAGGAAAAGTTTAATCAAGAGTTAGCATCTCTAGTCAAACTTCGCGATGGATTTCGACGTATTGTGATAGTAAATGGCCTTCAGCCTACATATATGAATGATGATGGCATATATATAGTAAATTTAATGGACTTTCTCCGCGCCCCGGAGCAATTTGTCGGCATAATGGTTGTCTGAAAGAACTCGGGCTAAATCGACGATTTTTCCTTCGATTTAGCCCAAATTTGATATTATCTACTTAAATTTCTTTAGGTTCTATCGTTTTCTTTTACTCGTCCTTGACGCCGTAGTCGGCGCGGAGGCGGTCAAAGCCGGCATCGACGAGGGCAACCACAGCGTCGTCGCCGCTGTCCTTGGCTATGTCCTGAACCATGAGGACCATGTTGCGGGCGCGGTCGAAGTCGTCCTTGGCGTAGTCGTAGAACTGGAAGAAGAAGTTCACGGACTGGAACATCCTGGCGAGGAAGCGTTTGGCAAGGTCGGAGGCCTTGTCCTTCTCGCCGAGGACATAGTAGAGGTTAATCATGTCCATGACCATCAGCTCGTTGGAGTAGCCGAGATAGGAAATGTCCAGCGGATAGTTCTTCTCCGGCACGCAGGCCTGACACTTGTCGAGCATCTCGACCGCACGCTCCGGATGACCTGCCTTGACCATCTCCTTCGCGACGTTCACGAAGAGCGCGCGCTGCGAGAGGACACCGCAGAAAGTGTAGAGGTGCTGGTTGTCGGCGTAGTAGTCCGGATAGCTGAGCGCGTCCCACTTATAGACGTTCGTCATCATGTCGTAGAGCCTGTCCGGATCGGCGAATCCCACCTCGGAAGTGCGCTGACGGTTGCGGATAGGGACGAACTTGTAGGAGAACCCGTCGTATTCAAGATAGTCCTTGATGCCCATGTTCAGGTCGCCGCCCATATTCAGAAGGTGTATCGGCCTGTCCCACCGGTAGTTCGAGAGCAGGTCGAGCATGAACAGCTCAGGCTTGGAAATGTAGTCCTTCTTCGGAGACATCGTCAGCACGATATATTCCGGAATCTGAGACTCATATTTCTTGTCGAGGATTCCGTACTTTATCACATTTTCCTTGTTCACCGGAACCACGAGCTTGCGCGAGCAGATGTAATCCACCATCTTGCCCGACGAGAGCGGAACCTTCGCCGAAGGATGGCGGAAGACACGCATCACGTCGGAAAGGAGTATGGCGCTGTCGCGGGTGTCATAGATGTGGACGAAATCGTTGGTGCCGTAGAGATACTGGCGCGGGCCGACGCTCAGGTCGAGCGGGGCGGACTTGTTGCAGGCCCACTTCATCTGGTCTATGTGCCAGTCGGTGCCGAGCAGCGAGGTGTTCACGATGCGCACGTCAGGACGGCACTCCTCGACCTCCTGTGCATACCAGAGCGGGAAGGTGTCATTGTCGCCGTGGGTTATCAGGATGCCGTTCTCGCCGCAGGAATTGAGGTAGTTGTAGGCCATCTCGACGGCCGTGCGGCGGTGGCTCCTGTCGTGGTCGTCCCAGTTCTCTGCTCCCATCAGGGCAGGCACGCCGAGGCAGACAAGCGTCACGGCGGCGGAAACAGCGGCTCCGGCGGTCTCGGAGGAGACTTTCTTCCTGTCGAGCAGTTCCTCAATCCATGTATATAGGGCCAGCACCGCGAACCCTATCCAGATTGCAAAGGCGTAGAAAGAGCCGGCGTAGGCGTAGTCCCGCTCGCGCACCTGGAACGGCGGCTGGTTGAGGTATATCACAATCGCGATTCCCGTCATGAAGAACAGCAGGAAGGTGACCCAGCAGCCCCGCTTGTCCCTTGCGAACTGGAAGAACAGACCGATAAGTCCCAGAAGCAGAGGCAGCATATAGTAGTGGTTCTTGCCCTTGTTTTCCTTGAGATAGTCCGGCGCGTCGCTCTGGTCTCCGAGGCGTATCTCGTCTATGAACGGGATGCCGCTCTCCCAGTTGCCTTCGAAAAGCTCGCCCGGGCTCGGGCTGTGGACGTCATTCTGACGGCCGGCGAAGTTCCACATGAAATAGCGCCAGTACATCCAGTTCAGCTGATAGTCGAAGAAGAAGCTGAGGTTCTCGCCCATAGTCGGCTTGCGGTAGCGTCCGCCCTGCTTACCCCCGTTCTTCATGTAGGAGCCGTAGAACTGCTTGTAGCGGTCATCGACGCCGTTGCCGCTGTTCCACATACGCGGGAAGAGCATCTTGTCGCCGCCCTTATAGACTATGTTGCCGAACGACGGGGCCTTTATGTACTTCCCGTCCATCGGTGCCCAGTACCAGTCGTCCTCGATGTAGTAGTCCGAGTCGAAATACTGACCGTAAATGAGCGGGGTGCTCCCGTACTGCTCGCGGCTGAGGTAGCGGCAGAGTGTGAAAGGGTTATCGGGCTGGTACTCGTTGGTCGGCGTGTGCGCGCATGAACGGATAATCACAATCGAGAACACGGAGAATCCCACCACGATTGTCGTGAAGCACAGCAGCAGCGTGTTGAGAAACGCCTTCTGCCTTTTCATCGTCACGAAAAGTCCCCAGAAGCAGAGCGCGAAGAGCAGCACCATGAAGAAAACCGCCCCCGAATTGTACGGCAGATGGAATGTGTTCACGAAGAGCAGGTCGAAATATGCCGCTGCCTTAGGAAGGTAAGGTATTATCACAAAGAGGATAAGCGCCAGAATCACGCACGAGAGCGCGAAGATTCCCACGAGCTGCCAGAATGTATATCCCCTGTCCTCACGCTTCCTGTAATAGTAGAGGAACACGAGGCACGGAATCGTCAGCAGGTTCAGCAGGTGCACGCCTATCGAGAGACCCATCAGAAAGCAAATCAGCACAATCCAGCGGTTCGCGTAAGGCTCGTCCGCCTGTTCGTACCACTTCGTCATCGCCCAGAACACGAGCGCCGTGAAGAGCGAGGACATCGCATAGACCTCACCCTCGACCGCCGAGAACCAGAATGTGTCCGAGAAGCAGTATGCGAGCGCTCCGACGGCTCCGCTTCCGTAAATCGCGAGTGCCTTGCCTATGGAATAGCGCCCATTTTCATCGGGTTTAACAATACGTTTCGCGAGAAAAACAATCGTGAGGTAGAGGAAAAATATCGTCAGCGCGGAGCATATCGCGCTCATCGAGTTCACGGCGACGGCCGCGTGCATCTTGTCCGTAAACATAGTGCAGAACCGCGCAATGAGCTGAAACACAGGGTTTCCCGGCGGATGTCCGACTTCGAGCTTATATGACGATGCGATGAACTCCCCGCAGTCCCAGAACGATGCGGTGGGTTCGATTGTGAGAAGATATGTGAGCGCGGAAATCACGAACACGACCGCCGAGGTCACATAATTCCAGAGATTGAATCTTTTTTTGTCCATATAATTATATGTGCGGCTTCTCGCGAAGCCCATTGTTTTGCTGACGCTTCTGCGAAGCATCATTTTGTTTGTCGAATAACCTGCAAATATACAAATAGATTGGCTATATTTGCAAAAATAAACGCCGGACTTTGAAACTGCCCGGCAAATGAAAAAGTGAATTATGGCAGCGGACAACGATTGGAAAAGCAGGCTCGGGGTTGTGTTCTCGACCAACCCTGACTTTCAGTATCAGACAGATGAGCAGCCAGAGGCGGAGACGCCTGAGCCGTCCCGGCAACGGCTCGTGGTGAAGATTGACCGGAAGGGGCGGGCCGGGAAACAGGTCACGCTCGTGACGGGTTTTGTTGGAAGCGAGGATGACCTGAAGGAACTTGGGAAGATGCTCAAGGTAAAGTGCGGAGTCGGGGGCAGCGCCAAGGACGGGGAGATTGTCATTCAGGGCGACTTCCGCGACCGGGTGACGGAGCTGCTGAACGCGGCCGGGTATAACGCGAAAAGAGGGAACTGACTGCCGCAGCACAAAGATCTCTCACTTCGTTCGAGATGACTGATGATATGGACACTGAACAACTCACATTGACAATTGCGACCGGCGTGGCGATGCTGATGTTCCTGCCGGTGCTGCCACAGTTCGTGAATATGTACCCGAAACTGTGGACGGGCATGTTCCGGACCGCGACCTGCATACGAATCGAGGACAGCAAGAAAGTGCAGCGAAGCCGCGACCTGCTCTTCTGGCTCGGCCTCCCGGCGCTGATTACGCTCGTCTGGAAAAGCGGTCTGTATTCCCCCGGCTGGATGACAGGGCTCAATGCCCCGCTTAGTCTGGCGGCCGTCGCCGGAGTGATTACCGGGTATGGCCTTCTGCGCGCCTCGCTGTCTCACATACTCCCTTTCCGCAGGTTCAGTTCCAAAGTCCACGAGACCGCCGTCGGCTGCCCCAAGAATTTCTGGCTTCTGCTCGTGTCCGTACTGTTCATCTCCGCCGTGACGCTTGGATTCTGCAAACTTCCCGACAACACGGCGCACATCATAACGCTTTGTCTGACAGGAGCATTATATCTGCTCTTTTTGATTCGAAGATTTCAAATTTTTGCCTATGATAGCAATTATTTGACAGCAATTTTGTACCTTTGCGCCCTTGAAATTCTGCCGACAGCATTGCTTGTGACCTCGGCAGTGGTTTTTTAGACGGTTTTCGGCGCTTTTTCCGCCGATTTATTGACGAACTTTAAAAGACATGAGCGCAAAGAATATTCTCATCTCACAGAAGCAGCCGCAGACGGCCTCTCCTTACGATGCACTTGCTGAAAAATTCGGAGTCAAGTTCGACTTCCTCCCCTTTTTCCAGATGGAGCCGCTGACATCACGCGAGTTCAGGACACAGAAAATCAACATCTCCGACTACACGGCCATCGTGTTCTCGGCAAGGACGACCATCGACGCGTTCTTCCAGCTCTGCGACGAGCTCCGCGTCAGGATTCCCGAGACGATGAAGTATTTCTGCACGACGGAAATCGTCGCCAACTATCTCCAGAAGCACATCGTCTATCGCAAGAGGAAGATTTTCTTCGGGGACGGGAAGCCGGAGTCCGTCATGAACCTCATCGGGCCGAAGCACAAGGGAGAGAAGTTCCTCATCACCACCAGCGACTCTGCCGGCAAGGACGCGATTACCAGGCTCTTTGAAACGACGCAGTACGACTTTACGACCGGAGTTTTCGTCAAGTCGGTTCCGCATGACCTCACGGCCGTGGATCTCCACAAATACGATGTGATTGTCGTGTTCAACGCCGCTGACGTGAAGTCTCTCTACGCGAACTTCCCGGAGTTCAGGCAGGAGAACATCAAGTTCATCACCTACGGCAAATCTGTCGTGAAGGCGATGGAGGAGGCCGGACTGAAGGTAGAGATTTCAGCCCCGACGCCGGAGATTCCTTCGGTTTCAAAGGCGCTTGAAAACTATCTCATAAACGAAAAGCAGTAACATCCCTCAAAGTTCCGGATATATGGATGCCGCCCCCCTCACTTTTTCCAAGGAGGAAAGGATTTGTGGCGAGAAAAGCGTCTCAGCGCTTCTTGCCGGGGGACGCTATGGCACCGAGGGTGCGTTCCGGTTCTGTCATCGGCCCGGCGAGGGACACAGCCGCATCATGGTGTCCGTCCCTAAGAAGATGTTCAGGCGCGCGGTGAAGCGCAATCTCATGAAGCGCCGCATCCGCGAGGCCTACCGCCACCAGAAAGACCATCTCAAGGACACCCCGACCGACATCCTCTTCATCTACAACAGCAAGGAACTCCTCCCCTACGCCACCGTCTTCACCCAAATCGGCACAATCCTCAACAAAATATCATCCAGACACACCCCACAAGCCCCAAGCAAGGAGTAACCTCGCACAGTACTCAAGCATAGCCCTGCTCCAAAAAGCTGAAAGGGAGGGGATGAAGAAAAAGATGGGATGCAAGGCGCACAAAGCCCTCGAAACCGGAGCAACCTTATCGGTTGTGAGGATTTCGAGGGCTTTTGCAACGAAGCAGGCCGCTTCTTCTTCGCCCCGTCACACACAAAAAATATCGGCGGGAAATGAAGTCATTCCCGCCGATATTTTTTGTGACGCGTTTTAGAGATTGGATTTGCACATATAGGAGAACGCCACAAATCAAATAGTTTTCCTGACTGCAAATGTCGGATATTCCGTTCTCCCGAAGGTTGTAAAATCCGTTGTTTTAGTTGTTGTTTTACTAGTTCATGATGCTACAAGGCAAGAAATCATGCACGAAACATTAAAAATCGCCCCGAAACGCGAAGGAACAACCGCCTCACTCATGGAACCGGGTCATACCCGCTCCCGCCCCAAGGGTTGCACCGCAGCAGCCTCCATACAGTCAGAACAAACCCCTTGAACGGGCCGTGCTTTCGGAAAGCCTGCAAGGCATACTCCGAGCAGGTCGGAGTGAAACGGCAGGTCGGCGGCTTGAGCGGAGAGATGCAGACCCTATAGAACTTTATCAGCATGATGAACGGGAATATGGCGACCTTTCGCACAACAGTCCGGACGCCGGCCCATGAAATCTTTTTTCCTGACATAAGCTTTCTCCTATGGAACATCGTCTCACTCGTCATCGTCGCCATACACAGGGACGAAGTTGCCTTCATAATCCACATCCTCGCTGAACGGCGTGAAAAGGTAATCCATGAACACGGCCGCCTGCAACCTCGTAAGTTCCTCGCCAGGACGGTATCCGCCGAGTTCCGACTCCTCCCAGAACCTCATCGGATAGTTCATGCTCGCCTGGGGATACCTTTCAGTGACAGGCCTCAGCAGTTCGGACAGCCCTTCCTGCGTCACAGGTCCCCGCAATCCCGAAAGTCTGGTTACGACCGAATCCTGGACGAACCCCTCAAGATGAAGTTCCTCGTAAAGCAGAGGATCGCCGGTCCTGAACCATGTCTGGTTGGCCCAATCGACATTCCGGCCGACTCCCCGCAATATGCCGGTCGCACCGATACGCTGGACAGCCACGAAAAACTTGTCTGTCTTAGGAAGGTCAAGATACGGCATGATGTAGCAGCCCGAATCGAGAAGCACCCTCTGAACGTCACGGATTGAGACATCGTCGATTTCACACCCGTTCTTCACGCAGAGGGCAGCCCATGCCCCCGCAGCCTGTCCGAGCTGCATCACGACAGGCTGAAGCCGCGTGGTTCCGTTTATGAGATTCGACACGGAAACGGACTTTTCCGCCACGAGAAGTCCGGGAACGCCTTCCGGGACAAGCACCCCTGCCGGCACATTGAACGACGGGACCGGGCTGAAGTGAAGATCCGGGAGGTTGTCGTAGTCAGGATTCCGCAGGTGGTGATGATCCACCGGGTAGTCCCCGACGGCTATGCCCGTCCTGTAGTAGGGATGTTTGTATGTATATGGGGAAGCCACGCCGTCCAATGTAAGGAAGGCCTTGCCGCATATTCTCCTCGACTCGCGATAGTAAGGAAAGAACGGCAGTCCGTCCGCGGTAGGGTATTCGTCATCGGCGATTCCGAGATTACGGAAGCCGAGTTCCGTCTGCATGAAATAGACGAAACCGAGAGAGAACTGCTTTGCGACATTGAGGGCGGAATCGCGCTGCGCCGGGGTCATATCTACCGTGTTCACATAGTAGTCGTTCCCGTCTATAGGCCAGTTAATCATGTAGTGCTTCCCGTCAGGCAAAGCGCCGTAAGTCAGCATATTCTCCGGCGACCAGAGCGTGCGTCCGTGCCTCTCCGGGACATTCAGCGGATTCAGGCAGCAGTTCAGGTAGGCCGTCCTGTCGTAGCCCGCAGGTTCAGGTATGGTCATGTCCGCATCCGGACCGTAATCCTTCAGCACGACCACATAGGTAAGGTCCTGAACGATGTCGTTGGCCTTCTCTGGGGCGATGGCCTCGCCGGTCAGAGAGCGGGAATCCATCCCGACACGGTATTTCACCCCGCACATCTTCGCGACATCCCCGAGTTCCGTGGCGTCAATCAGCACCTTTGCGCGGAATGCAGTCCTCCTCTTTTCTCCCGACACGAGAACTCCTTCCCAAGCCCCATCCTTCCTCACGACACTCTCAAGCGATGTTTCCCTAAGAAGCCGTACAGCCTCCCCGCAGCCGGCGACGATGTTCTCAAGCACATCCTCGCCTACCTTCGGCTCAAAGTTTATGTTGCTGACCCAGCCGCTCCTGAGATTGTCGTAACCGCCGTAGCGGGCAGCCAGCGAGTCCGTAAACTCTCCGAAGATGCCCGAGCGCAGATTGTAGTTTCCGTCGATGCAGCTCACCCCGGCGGATGTCAGCATCCCTCCGAGCCATGGAGTTTCCTCGACCAGAAGCACTTCCGCGCCTCCTCTGGCAGCCTGCACCGCCGCCGTAACGCCGGAGGCGCCCCCTCCGATGACAGCGACATCGGCCTCAATGACCTTCCCGCCGCAGGAAGCCAGAGCGACAGCCGCTCCGAGACAAATCAGAATTTTCTTCATATCAGTCAGTTAAAAGAAATTTATACTCCCAAAGTTAGCAAGAAAAAATATGTCCATTTGAACATTTCGGGCAAAAAATGCAAAAAATTTTGGTCGTTTTCAAAAAGTGGCTTATCTTTGCAGTCCCAATTGAGGGAATTCGGGGTGTGGCGCAGTTGGCTAGCGCATCTGGTTTGGGACCAGAGGGTCCTGTGTTCGAGTCACAGTACCCCGA
>CAKUPC010000035.1 GCA_934675095.1 uncultured Bacteroidales bacterium
CCCCTACAGGGTGATGAGAAAGAAATACTGGAACCCGATACGTGATATGTCCCAATATACCGACCAGATGCCTGTCGGTGTGATTCTTAACGACAAGGGCAAGATGGCCTTCGCCATGGAGGACTGCGAGATGGGCAGCTATTCTCTCGGCATAGTCTATTCCCCGGACGACGGAAAATGGGAAAAACTCCGGAGGGACGAGGCCGGCCCGAAGGAAAGGATAGACAGCCTCTCCATAAATGCCACCGGGCCGTATATGGTCAAGTTCCCGACAGGCGAGGTGCTTGTGACCTTCACGAGGAACAAGGGCATGGAATGGCCGCTGATGTACCGCATAGGCAATTCTTCAGCGACGGCGTTCGGCCCGGAGCGCAAGGCCTTCGACAGGGGCGGCTGGACCAGTGCCTGCGTCGATTCGAAGAACACGGTGGTTCTGGTGGCTCCCTACAAGGGGAAGAAACTGCATATCGCAAGATTCAAATTGGTAAAGTGACGATTATATGAAGAAGGGATTTTGGATATTTCTCGCTTTGGTCTCGGCAGCCGCCTGCACAAAGCCGGCCGAGGACAACAATGAGCCTAAGCCTGCGGAGACTAAGGAGATACATATAGAGACCCGGATGCCTTCGGATGTAGCCGGAGTCAGTTTTGCGTTCACCGAGTCGTCGCGGATGGTCGTGAACGGAGAGCGTTCAAAGAAGACTGAGGCTGACGGGGCTTCGGCCAAATTCACTTTCTCCGACAAGGTGAAGGCTCCTTTCAGCGCGGTTTATCCGCAGGGCGTGTATTCGTCGATGGAAAATCTGACGATTCCGGCGAGGCAGAAATATGTCGCCGGGGGCATTGACGCGGCTTCGGCCGTGATGCTCGGCTACTCCGCATCCGGCGGCGGCATATCCCTCGCGCACGCGATGGCCTATCTCCGTCTCGTCATAAATCCGGGTTCGCTCGGCTCTGACAACATCTATGAAATCACCATAGGCGGGGCGAACGGCGAGCAGCTTTCCGGAGACTTCAAGCCGGACTTCAGGAACGGCACGCTCGCTTCGACCTCCAAGGCCACGTCCATAATCGTGCGTGATGCGGGCGAGGGAATCCCGATGGGAGCACCTGTTCTTGTGGCCATTCCTCCGCGGCGCTCCATCAGACTGAACTTTGAAGTCACGGGCGTGAAAGGTGTGAAGCGCTCGTTCAAATATGAACAGGCACTCAGCTTGACGGCAGGCTTGGTCAGCGAGGTTTCGCTTGACTTCGAGAGGGAGGAGGGCAGCGCCGAACTGCACCTCACCCCGTTCACGAGGCTTAACGCCGGGGAGAGCGTCATAGGCGACCACGCCTCAAAGGAATCTCGTTCATATCTCGTCCAGATGAAGTCGTCCCTGACCGAGTACAATAACGACATCTCCGCCGCAAAGCCGCAGACCTACAGCCGCATCAAGAGGCTGCCCAACGGCTCCTATATGCTTATGTGGCAGCGCGGCGCCACGACGCGCACCGACAACAACGGCATGGAAACCTACTATGCCCTCGGAAGCGACATCTTCGGCTGGACCTACAAGGGCTGCCTGTTCGAGCACAACGACAATGCCCCCGGCTGCAAGGGCGGTACGGTCGTGCGCTACTACTCCTGCCCGGAGCTTCTTGTCCTGCGCAACGGGGACATCCTCGCCATAAACTCCTTCTGGGCACCTTCGACCTATAGGCTTCAGGACTATAAGAAAGACCACGGCCTTGCCGTCAAGCGCTCTTCCGACAACGGTCAGAGCTGGTCGGAGGAAAGCGTAATCTTCTACGGGCAATGCTGGGAGCCTTTCCTGCTTGAGATGCCGGACGGCGAGATTCACTGCTATTTCACCGAGGCAAGGCCATGGGTCAGCAGCTCTCATTCCGGCACCTCCCTCGTGCTGAGCAGGGACGGCGGAAAGACATGGACTCCGGAGCCGGGCTCCGACCCTTACAGGGTGATGAGAAAGACATGGTATCACGCAGACTCCAAGATGAACAAGTTCACCGACCAGATGCCCGTTGGAATCGACATCTGCGGCACCGGCAAGCTCGCGTTCGCGATGGAGGACGTTGACAGCGAGACTTCCACATCGACAGCCCATTCCGTTGCAGTTCTCTATTCTCCGGGCGCTCCGGGCTGGAAATATCTCGAAGGCGACGAGACCGGTCCTTCGACCCGCACGGACAAGCTGGGAAAGGATGCCTGCGCCCCGTACCTTGTTCAGTTCCCTTCCGGCGAGACCATTCTTTCCTACTCTCGCGAAAACGGCACATGGCCATATTGCTACAAGATGGGAGATGCCTCCGCGAAGAACTTCGGCGCCGAGAAGATTGCCCTTACGACGGGCGGCAACTGGTCGGCAACGACGATTGACGGAACGCACTGTCTCCTCGTCGCTTCCGCATATTCAAAGGCCATACACCTCTGCCGCTACGCCCTGAACCACGACATAAAGGCGACACGGCGGACCGTGACGGTCGATGCGGACAATTCCGAGTGGCAGAGCACCGACGACGCGCTCTATTTCTGCAAGGATGCCTCGACCGACGCCACGCTGCGCTGCTCGGCGGATGACGATAATCTCTACATCCTGTTGGAGGTGAGTGACATACATCTTTCGTCGTCCGACTATATGACCGTGTCCGTAGGTTCATCCGCCTCGTCAAAGGTTTCGGTGAAGGTTAAGGTCGGACCGACCTCGTTCACCTCGACGAACAAGTCTGTCTCTGTCTCCAGCACCTACGGCGGCACTCTGACGGACGACAGCGACATCGACACGGGCTGGCTCGCCGAGATTGCCATACCTCTTTCCGCTCTGGACACCGCTCCCGGCAGCGTCTCGATATGCGCCTCATTCGACGACAATCCTAAGGACCGCGTGTTCTGCGCCTTGTGAATATAATGCTTACTCATATTTTTTGACGCTTATCTATAAAAACTGATAATTATGAAAAGGACATTTTATTTTTTGATACTTGTCGCCTTGGCGGCATTTTCCTGCAAGAAGGATCCGAACTATTCGGAGTCGGGCTTCTCTCATGGCGGAAGTGAATACCCATACGTCTATGTCTCCGTCGCCGACACCAAGGCTTCATTGGACGGAAGTCGGGTGACCTGGAAGCAGGGGGACATCCTCACAGTATATGGCAATCCGCTGGATGAAAATTACAATGAGACAGCCACATATCTCATGAAAAATGAGGCTGACATAGCCGAGGGACGCTTCACTTTCCAGAAGATGGTTTGCGGCAAGAAACTCACCGCCGTGAAGTCGGCCGAGTTCATTTCCGGAGGCTCTGACCTCTCTTCCCAGACCGTCGAACCGGAACTTTTCCCGGCGTGTCTGAAGGGCGAGGCCGGCTCTGACGGGAAGCTTCTTCTCGCTCACACGAGCCCATACGGAAAAATCAGCGTGACGGCAGCCTCTTCAAAGCCGAGAACGCTTTTCCGGGCGGATGTGGTAGCCACAGGCATAGGAGGCGAGGAGGTTGACACCCTGCGGCTCGGATTCTCTCCGAATGTTCTTTTAGAGGAGGACAAGGCGAGCGAATACTATTTCCGCTCGGTCGTTCTTCCCGGGAGTGCCGTGAAGTGCATCCTTTACGACACCGACGGCGGCTATATGGAAACTGAACTCGGAACGCTCGCCTTTGCCGAAGGCGCGGTCACTGAACTGCCGGAGATAAGTTACGAACCTAAGAAGATTGTGACATATTACCCGGGGACTGAACTGGAACCTGTGACGGTTCATCAGTTTGTAGGCAGCGAGGAGAAGGATGTCCTATGGGCGCCTGTCTATTGCGGCTACAGTGTCGAGCATCCTAACGGGCTTCTCTATCAGTACGGCAGAAAGGCCGGGCAGCCTTACTATCCGGCAGGAACGACCAGTTCCGTCTGCAAGAATGGCCCGATTACCTCTCCTGACGATGCGTATTTCTACAAGCTTGACGGCGGAGACTGGTATGGCGGCACGTCTCTGACAAGTTGGCCGATGTCGAGCACCTCAGCCGGGTATGTCGAGGGTACGATTGCCAACCCTTGCCCGAGCGGATGGCGTCTTCCGACCATGGCAGAGTGTGAGGGTCTTATGACAATCGGATTTACGCAATCAACGAATTGGTCATTCAGCGACGGCGGTGGCACAGATGCCCAGAAAAATGCAGCGGAGGTCAAGACCGGCTTTACTCTCAAAGATGACTCCGGACTTTTCTTCGCTGCTGTCGGCGGCCGAACAAGCAAGGGACAAGGGTATTACAGGGGAACCGGAGCGGATGCATACGCGAGGATATGGATTTCGGATATTCAGTCCGGTACTGAGGCTAAAAAGGCGACCTGCTTCAGTCTGCGAAGAAATAAGTCTTCCGAAGATCCAGACGGCTTCACTGCTGCTTATGCTGATTTGGCGAAAGCTACCGGCATCTCCGTCCGCTGCGTAAAGGGAAACTAAAAATTGTGGAAATATGAAAACAAAATCAACAGACTACAGCTCGCCGCGTCTTGACGTGCAGCTGCTCGAAACCGAACTCGGCTTTGCCTCTTCAAGGGTTGAAGGGGGCATAGATGACATGGAAAAGGACAGCAGGACAGAGTTCATCTGGTTTTAGCTGTGTGGAACTATAAAACAGAAGAATCATGAAACAGATTAGATATATACTTCCGCTTTTTCTCGCGGCTATGGTTTCCTGCTCGAAGGAGGATTCCAATAAAATTGAACCGGAAACTCCTGATGCCCCGGTGTTTACGCTGACGGCAAGCATCGGCGGCGATGTCACCAAGACTGCAATGGGGCAGGAGGCTGACGGCAAATATCCTGTCAGCTGGACTGCCGGCGACAAAATCAGCGTGAACGGAGTCGAATCGGCCGAGGCCGTCATCGCGGATGATGCAAAGACAGCGACCTTTGCATTCGGCAAGGACCTTGGTACGGATGGCTTTAAGGCTGTATATCCTGCCTCGGCATGGAAAAAGGATGGCGTGACCGTTCCGACGGCGCAGACATATAAGGCAGAAACATTTGACCCGGAATCTGCAATAATGGCCGCGTATTCAGAAGATGCGGAAGGCTTGAACTTTAAGCATCTTATGGCATATCTTGTCCTGTCATTCGACACCGAATATGGCGACACTGACAAGATAAAGACAATCACCGTCAAGTCAAACGGGAATGAGCCTATGTGCGGAGATTTTTCCGTTGATTTCATGGCCGAGTCTCCAGCCTTGACCCCGGTCGCAGACGCCGGTGCGGCGGCTGTCACAGTGGATTGCGGAGAAGAAGGCTTGCCTTTGAAAACGGAGGTCGTGGTTGCAGTTCCTGCGCAGACATACGCTTCCGGAATTGAGATTACGACTGAAGACGTGAACGGGCACAGGACGACCCGGACTCTCAAGTCTGAGTTCGCTCCGAAAGCCGGCACTGTCTATTCCATGCCGATAAACTTCGACTATTATCCTGGCACCAATCTGAAGCTGATAAAGGTAGGAGACCTCCTCTGGGCACCGGTCTATTGCGGCTACAGCAAGGAGCATCCGAACGGACTGCTTTATCAGTATGGCAGGGCTGTCGGACAGCCTTACTATCCGGCAGCAACGACCAGTTCTGTATGCAAGTCAGGCCCGGCTTCCTCTCCTGAAGATGCATATTTCTACAAGGTAAGCAGCGGTAATTGGTATGGAGGCGAGGCTCTTACAGGTTGGCCGATGTCCGAGTCCGATGCCGGATATGTAGAAGGTAAAATTGCCAATCCTTGTCCTGAAGGCTGGCGACTTCCGACCACTTCTGAATTTCAGGGGCTGTTGGATATAGGATTTACACAATCTGAAAATTGGGCGTTTTCGTATAGTGATAATTGGACAGAAGCTCAACAAAATGCCTCAGTAGTTCAGGCTGGTTTCACCATAAAGGATGGCTCTGGGTTATTCTTTGCCGCCGTAGGCGGAAGAACAGGTGCGGGATTGAGTTTTTATAGAAGTAATGAAGATGGCTATGCGCGGATTTGGGCTTCGGATAGGAGCAACTCCGACATGACTAAGGCATCTTGTTTGGCCATCCAGAGGACAAAGTACTCTGTAGCACCAGATGGATTTAACGCCAAAATACGAAATGATTACACTGTAGCCGGTGGCCTTTCCGTCCGCTGCGTAAAAGACGCAAAATAATCCACCGCGAAGAAACTCGCAATCCCATATTCAAACGAACAGATAGAAAATGTCTCGAAAACTCATAACAGCATTGGCCGCGGCTCTCGTGCTCGCGGTCAATGCCTATTCCCAGATAGTCATAGACCCGTCAGTGGAACTCGGCCCCATAAAGCCGATGAACGCCGTGAACAACGGCCCGAAAGTGGCTCCGGCGAGCCAGAAAAAGGGCAACTTCGACTCCTACAAGGCGGCGGGATTTCCCTACGCACGTCTTCACGACGCTCCTCTGTATGCCTCGTGGGCACACTGCGTCGATATCGACTGCGTCTTTCCGGATTTCAGCGCCGACGAGAGCATGGCCGAGTCGTATGACTTTTCCCTCACCGACAAGCTCCTGAAGGAAATCTATCAGACAGGCACCAAGGTCTTCTATCGTCTGGGGCAGTCCATCGAGAACGCCGCGAAGAAATACGAAGTCTATCCTCCGACCGACTATGGAAAATGGGCACGGGTCTGCGAGCACATCATAATGCACTACAACGAGGGCTGGGCGGACGGATTCCGCTACGGCATCGACTATTGGGAAATCTGGAACGAGCCCGACCTCGGCTTCCGCGCCGGCCGCCACCTCAAGAACGACTCCCCGACATGGAACGGCTCTGACAAGGACTATTTCCGTTTCTTCGCCACCGTCTCAAAACATCTCAAGTCTCGTTTTCCCGATCTGAAGTTCGGCGGTCCCGCCCTGTGCGAGGACAACGAATGGGCGGAGCGTTTTCTTGCCTACTGCTCGAAGCACGGCGTGAAGATGGACTTTTTCTCCTACCACCTCTATGCCGGCACTCCGGAGGCCTTCGTCCAGAAGAACGCTCTCATGAAGTCGCTCCTCGACCGCTACGGCTACTCTTCAGTTGAGATGATTCTCGACGAGTGGAACTACCTCTCCAACTGGACCGACGAGTTTGTCTATACGACCGAAATCATCAAATCCAGCGACGGCGCCGCCTTCTCCGCAGCCGTAATGCAGGTCTGCCAGGACGGCCCGACCGATATGCTGATGTACTACGACGCCCGCCCGAACACCTCGTTCAACGGTCTGTTCGACTTCACGACCTTCGCCACCCTTCCGCCCTACTACGCCTTCTACTCATGGAAGAAGCTCCGCGAACTCGGCACGCAGGTTTTCTCCTCCACCGGCACGGCCGAAAATATCTATGTGACCGCAGCAAAGGACACCGACGGACGCATGGCAGTGCTGATTTCAAACTTCTCCAACGACCGCAACCGCATAGCCCCCATCCCCCTCTCAATTCAGTTCAAAAACTGCGACATCGCCGAAATCCGCAGCTTCATAACCGACAAATACAAGCTCCACACAGAAACCCCCGTCGAACTCACCGGCAACACCGCCACCGTCGTCATGTCCCCCAACTCCTTCCTCCTCCTCGAACTCCGGTAACTGTCGAGTATAGTCGATAAAAGTTGCGGATATTGCAAATTCATCGACTTTACTCGATGAATTTCACCCTTCATCACCCTTCATCACCGCCTCCACGGAATAGAGCGGATAGTTGACCAGCCAGTCTTGCTCACGGTAGGGGGACATGGAAAGGCGCACTCCTTTCAGCCCCGGATTTCTTTCCACAAACGCTTTCAGGCTCTTTGCCTGAAGGTTTTCCTCCGCCTTGACCTCGACGGGGATTATCTTCTCCTTATCCTGCAGCAGGAAGTCGATTTCGCCTCTTGAGTTGTCGGCGGACCAGTAGTATATGGACAAAGATGGGTCAGTTATCAGCTGCTGCAGAACATATTGCTCCGTCAGTGCGCCCTTGAAATCCGAGAACAGCGCGTTGCCGTCCATAATGCTCTGCGCCGGGACATTGCTCATCGCTCCCATAAGTCCTATGTCGGACAGGAACATCTTGAAGGCGGAGAAATCCTCGTATGCCTTTAGCGGCAGCTGCGCTTTTTTGCAGCGGTTCACCTTATGGACAAGTCCTGCGTCCTTCAGCCATTCGATGGCAAGCTCAAAGTCCCTTGCCCGAGCCCCTTCCTTGACGGCGCCATAGATGAACTTCTTGTTTTCTTTTGCCAGTTGCGACGGGATGGAGTTCCAGACCATTCTGATGCGCGGAACCTCGATTGCCGGGGCGTGCTTGGAAAAGTCGCGTTCATACGCTTCGATGATATTTTTCTGAATTGTCCTGACTTTCTCCGGGTTCCCGTCGCCCACAAATGAGGAGACTACGGCAGGCATTCCTCCTACGAAATAGTACTGTCGCAGGCGTTCCTCAAACTTGGTGCGGAACGCCCTAATCAATTCCCAGTCCTTGGCTCGGAGCAGATCCACCATACGACTCTCTCCGACTGCGTCCAGAAACTCAAAAAAGGAAAGCGGATACAAGTGCATGAAATCAACCTTGCCGACAGGGAATGAATCATTACGGTGCATGGCTATTCCAAGCAGGGAGCCGGCGGCGATGACATGGTACTGCGGTGCATTTTCCGCAAAATATTTCAAGGCAGTTATTCCTCTCGGAGCCTCCTGAATCTCATCAAGGATGATTAGGGTGTTTTCATCGACCGTGACTCCCGTGCTCCATTGGATTGCACCGACAATGCGCTGAATGTCGAAATCATTCACGAACAGTTCCTTGAGAATTTCATTGTCCTCGAAGTTTACATACACGCTGTTTTTGTAAGCTTCCCGTGCGAACTCCCGCATCAGCCAGGTCTTGCCGACCTGACGCGCTCCGAGCATAATCAGCGGCTTTCTGTCGCTGCTGTCTTTCCATTTGTACAGTTCACTGATGGCATTCCTCTTCATAAGCCTCTGGTTTTATGTTACAAAGGTAATATTTATTGTTGGATTACGCGCAAAAGTCGGGCAGAAAAATGCGTTGTTTTACGAAAAGTCGTCCTTAAAAGTGTGAAACACCACAAAAAGTCGAACTAAAAATGTGAGACATTATTTCCTAATCGGTGTTTTCGTGGTATTTTGAGCGGTGTTTTCGTGCTAAGAAACCTTCAAAAAATAACCTGCATCATCTTTTTCATTCTTTTCGGTCTATATTTATTTTCTCATCGGTCATGTACCTCCAGTACACTCCCTCTTCCAAAATAAATCTATACTCGAAAATAATTGAAAAATCTGAAGCAGTTTATTCTTTTCATGTTTCTAAAATCCCAGCTCGGTGAGGATGCGGTCGAGGTGGGCGTAGCGGTCGAGGGTGAGGAGGATGTAGCGGATGTCAACGCAGACGCACTTGTTGTAGTCCGGGGTGTAGCTGGTGTCGCTCGCGAGGGACTCCTTGTTGCCGTCGAAGGCGAGGCCTATGAGTTCGCCTCGGGCGTTGAGGACTGGGGAGCCGGAGTTGCCGCCGGTGATGTCGCAGTCGTTGATGAAATCCACAGGAAAGGCCGCTGAGGCTGTCGTCTGGCCGTTGTCAGAAGCTTTCGCTTTGCCGTCGCTCTTGGACGCCGCTTTGATGGTGCTGCCCCATCGGCCGAAGTCGCCGCTTTCAAGAAGCCTCTTCCAGTCGTCCTTGAGGCAGAATTCGTAGGCGGTCGGGTCGTGCTTTTCGAGGACGCCGGCCACGGTGCTCTGCCAGTTGCAGCGGACGGCGTCGTGGGGACGCAGGTCTCCCACCGTTCCGTAGGTGATGCGCATCGTCGAATTGGCGTTCGGATAGACCGGAGTGCCCTTGTCGAGGCGCATCTCATAGAGGGCGTGAGTGTATTCCCGGTCGAGCGCGAGGATGCTCGGCTGGCCTTCGAGTGCCTTGAGACGGTCGTTGAACACCGTAATCTTCACGTCCTGAAGGAAGCGGAACAGCGGGTCGTCCGAGTAGCGTGACCTGCCTTTCCCATCATCTTCTTCCGAACCGGTCTCCGCCTCGTTTTCATCCATAAGTCCGCCGTGCCCGCGTCTGTGTCCCGGCCTGTCGGGGCAGGACGGCAGACCTTTCGTGAGGCAGCTCCCGTTCCAGACGGAATCAGTCAGCGCACGGTAGTCCACCGTCCCTGTGGAACGGTCCGTGAAATGTTCCACGATCTCTTTCTGGAAATCCGACCAGTACCCCCTGCCGACATTTTGCAGGAACATCTCCGCCGAGCAGGCGAAGAGTTCCTTCTCAACCCTCATGTCAATTTCCTTATAGACAGGAATCACGGCCTTGAGCCCGTTGCGAGAGTTCTTCAGCCGTGCCGTAATCAGCGACATCCGGCTTCCGCGCACCAGCGTCTCCCTGAACCATGTGCGGTTTCGTTCCACATCCTCCACGGTCTTGTATTTCGCGGCTAGTTCCGAAAGCAGCGAACCCCATTTTGCCGTACGCTCCGGGGAAGCCGCAATCCACTCCGCAAGTTCAGCCTCCTGTGCCCGCTTGTCGGCCACGACATTGAACCTGTTGTAGCACAGCACCTCGCCCTCGTTCAGTTCCTGCACATTGCTCAGCCCGAAATACCAGTTTGAATATTTCAGCCGTACTTCCGGATCGGTGTTCATCCACTTCTCCGCAATCGCCATCTGCCCGCCACGCACCTTGTTCGACACCGGCAGCGTCACATCCTTCTGCTCCTTCAGCTTGAACGAGCTTGACCAGCGGTCAGTGCGCCCGGGGAACCCTATCACCATATTGAAGTCTCCGGGCTTATATCCCTTCGTCGAAATCTTCAGCTTCCTCTCCGGCTTCAGAGGCACGTTCTCCTCGGAATGCGCCGCAGGCTTCCCGTCCGCCCCGGCATAGACCCGATACATCGCGAAGTCGCACTTGTGCTGAGGCCATTCCCAGTTGTCGATGTCCCCGCCGAAGGCAGCAATGGACACGGGAGGAGCCGCCACGAGACGGATGTCGTTATACACGAGGTACAGCGCCATATAATATTTCTCTCCGGCCCACATCGAACTCAGATATGCCTCATACTCAGGATATTGCTTTTTGTATTCCTTTTCGAGGATATAGCTCACCTTTCTCATTCCGAAGTTTTTTCCCTCCTCGCGGAGCTTCGCCTCAAGCGCGTTCACTTCCTCCGTGACGTCGAGGACTTTCTTCAAGAAAAACACGTTCTTTCCGGGAATATACCGCTCGTCCTCGCTCCTGAGTGCCCAGAAACCGTCTTCCAGATAGTTCCGCTGCGGCGTGCTGATGCCGTGGATGTCCGCGTAGGCACAGTGGTGGTTCGTAATCAGAAGCCCCTCGTCCGAGATGATGCTTCCGGTGCAGCCAAAGTCCAGCGCCACCACGGCATCGCTCAGCGTCGTCCCCTTCGCGTCCGCATCGTAAATCTCCCGAGCCCCCATCTTCAGCCCACGGGCCTTCATGTTCTTCTCCAAAGCCCTGTCAATCGCGTTTATCATCCACATCCCCTCGTCAGCCGACGCCGCCAGCACTGAGGAAACCATAACCGCAAAAACTAAAACTATCTTTTTCATTGTCATGTATTTTACTTGTTCGCAGCCTCTTTCTCTTGAATCAGTTTCATCATTTTGTCGAAGTCGCTCTCCAGCGCAGCCATTTCGCGCTGACGATATATGAGAAATTCTTTCTCGGCTTTCTCCATGGCCTGTTTGTGCGAGATGTTCCCTTTTCCTTCCAATAGTTTGCGTTTCAATGAGACAATCTGGTTGTCGAGCGCTGCAATCCAATCCGTCATTCGCATTTCCTGCATTTCCAGCGCCTGAAATTCCGCATAATCCAAGAATTGGGAAACCAGCAGGTTTAGCCGTTTCAATTCATTTTCTGTCAAATAGTTCTTTGCTATTTTTACATCCTCCTTGGTGATGTAGTCCCCTTTGAAGTTTGTCATTCCTACAAGCGGCTTGTCGCTGTCAACCCGTTCATAAATCACTTCGGCAGCCGTATGCTCATGCACGGCGTAGTGAAGTTTGTTCTGAACCGTTGCAAAAAACTCTCTCGTCATGTCGCACCGCGGGTCGTAATCGACGGATGTGGCATAAATGTCCGTGACTTGCTGATAGAAATTGCGTTCCGAAGACCGGATGTCCCGTATGCGCTGGAGAAGTTCTCTGAAATATCTGTTGCCTCCTTGTTTCAAACGCTCATCATCCAATGTGAACCCTTTTTGGATATACTCATGAATCCGTTGGGTCGCCCATCGACGGAATCTTGTCGCGACTTGTGACTGAACACGATAGCCAAGTGCGATGATGACGTCCAGATTATAGTGGTCAATGTTGCGTCGGACACTACGCACTCCTTCTTGACGAACTTGTAAGAATTTCTTACAAGTTCGTTCTAAGTCTAATTCATTGTCTTTGAAAATGTTCGCGATATGCATCGTTATATTTTCTCTCGATGTACAATAAATTTCCGCCAGTTGAGCCTGCGTGAGCCAGACATCTTCATCCGCGAATCTTACATTGACTTTGGTTGTTCCATCGTCGTCCTGATATATGAGTATGCTGTTGTCGTTGTTTTCCATGGAAGACATAATTTATCTGATAACCTCAACCCAATCCTCTCCGAAGTTTATGTTTTCTAGAACTGATTCTTTGGTGATTATAGGTGGGCGGCGAATTGTGAACTTGACGGCATCGTCCGGCACTTTTGTATGGATGGTAAATTGTGAACCGTGTGGCTGCCATGTAAAGCATTGCTCTTTTGTGTCTTTATGTACGCCGATGAGATTCCCGTTGGGATTGGTTTCCCATATGTAGTCAGAAACCCTGTATCTGTTGGTGTCTTCTTCAAAGAGAACATAGGACAGCAAATCATATGAGCGTACAAGAATAGATGTCCGCACAGGATTGAATTCTTCATGGGCAATATTTACCCTTTCATTCCAAATCTCAAGGACGGCTCGCCCTGTTTTCTGTATATCTGTGTGTGGGTCTGAGATTCCATAAGAATAATCGGGAGAGCATCTTCCGCTTATAAGACGGACTTTATCGCATCCGAATGGATTCTGCTGTTTCACGGTTTTCATGGAATATGCCATGCCATTAACAACGACATCCGCTATTCCTACGGGTGAGTCGAGGTGATTCCCTCCGATTGCGTCTGCAAAAGCATCGCCCCAGTCTTCGCCGGAAATGTCTTTTCGTCCGATGTAGAGAAGATAGACCAGATAGCCGCCTATTTTCTTGATAATGGAATCTGGAATTTCGTTTAATGGGTATTTTTCTCCGTATGGCGCTCTGCGACCGTCTCTAAGACGGGGCGTATGTGTTTCGTCAATGTTATAAGGCATATTATTGGATATTATTTACAATGTCTGTAATGCGTTCAGCGATGGCACGAATCATTGGTACGGCAACGGAGTTCCCTGTCTGTCGCCGTATTTCCTGATGACTGACAGCGATGACAAATGAATCCGGGAAGCCCTGTAAACGCAGCAGTTCTCTTGATGTCGGACGTCTGATTCCATTTATCAGCTGGTAATTATATGAAGCTCCTGTTCTGAGTGCGCAGGCATATGGGTGAATGGATACATCGCCGGCTTTATTCTCATGCCAGACAGAGGGATAAAAAATATCTTTCCCCTTTGTGCTTTCTTTTCGTTTTTTTAAAATATGTTCAGAAGCATAAAGCGACTTGTCCACATCCTCGTCAGGCTCAATAATGTCAGCGAGGCTAAAAGGTTTGATGGGGAAATCGAAATTGAATGCTTCAGACCGTGCGTTTGACAAGAAACCTACGATAATTACGCGTTCGCGTTTCTGGGGCAAACCAAAATCCAGGGCGTTGAGAACTTTCCATTTCAAATGGTAGCCTAATGCATTCAGTTTCTGCCGTATTACAGAAAATGTGTTCCCTTTGTCGTGCGTAACAAGTTGCTTGACGTTCTCCAACATAATGACCGGAGGATGATGGTATTGCAGGATTCGTTCAATTTCAAAAAACATTGTGCCCCTCGTGTCTGCAAAACCCTCACGTTTCCCCATGATGGAAAAAGCCTGACAAGGGAAACCTGCCAAAAGCAAATCATGGTGTGGAATGGATTCAGCAGGAATCTTTGTTATGTCTCCGCATGGTTCCTCACCAAAGTTTGCTTTGTATGTAATGGCTGCGGCCTTGTCCCATTCCGAGGAGAATACACAATGATGTCCCAACTCATCAAACGGAAGGCGAATACCTCCTATGCCGGCGAACAAATCAATAAAGTCCATAATGACGCAAATATATAATCAATACTCTGTATTTCGATAAACCTCGATTGCTCATACCCCTCCTCCCATCAGAACAACTCCTCCGGATTGACGGTGAGGAACGTTTCGAGGGGGATGCCGTCTGTGCCGACGGTGTAGAGCCTGTGCGGGTGGAATTTGGAATCGAACAGTGTCATCCCCTCATTGCCGGAGTCCTTGCCGCTTTTGACTTCGACGGCAATGACCTTGCTGCCTTTCTGGAGGACATAATCGACTTCCCGGCTGTTCTCGTTCCAATAATATAGGTCGAAATATCCCTCCCTTGCCTTGTTCAGCAGGTGGCTGCCGACGGCGGACTCGACAATACGTCCCCATTCTTTTGCGTTGTCTCTGATTTCATCGAATGTAAATTCGCTTTGCGCACTCAGAAGAGCGTTGTTATAGACCTGAAACTTTGGCTTGGATGCGCGTTTCCGAATTATGTCTCCGGCGTATTTTTCAAGTCCGCATAGCAGCCCCGCAGCATCAAGAAGCGCAAGATAGTCGCTGAGAGTAGTGAGATTGCCCTTCTCCATCAGGTCTCCCTGCACTTTTGTAAGAGACAGTATTTGAGCGGAATATGAACATCCTATGTCGAAAAGCTTATGCAGCAGCGCAGGCTTGTTCACCCTTGTGAGCATGAGGATGTCCTTTGATATGCTTGTCTCAATAAGTGAGCTTTTAATATACCTCTTCCATCTCGTCTCGTCGTCCGTCAGTTCTTCGCTTCCGGGATAGCCGCCGAACCATAGGTATTTGTCTAAACTCCACCCGAAGGCATCCTTCATCTCCGAATATGTCCAGTGCGGAATGAATATGCTTTCAAACCTGCCGGCGAGCGATTCCGTAAGTCCCTGCTGAATGAGCAATGACGACGAACCGAGGAGGATTACTTTCATAGGGATGTTCTCCCGTGAGTCGGCGTCCCATTCTTTCTTTACGGTCTCGCTCCAGTTGGAAATCTTTTGAACCTCATCTATTACCAGTATGAAATCCGCGCTCCCGCTCTGTTTCAGCAGTAGACGCGCCTTGTCCCATTGTCCGCGAATCCAGCTTCCTTCCGCCTGCACAGTGTCATCGGCCGTGACAAACAGATGATTATGGGCGGTGGCAGCAAGGTATTGTTCAACCATTGTCGTCTTTCCAACCTGCCTTGGGCCGTAGAGAACCTGAATGAACTTTCGAGGCTCATCCATTCTTTCTGCGATGGTCTTTATGTATTCTCTCTGAATCATAGTTCCTGTATTATAGTGTCTTACACTATATCTACGGCAAAGGTAATAATTTTATTAGATAAACCTAATAATTTTATTATGCAAACCTAATAAAATTTTGAGATAATGTATCTTATCAAGTGACTGAGAGAAATAAGATGAAGAAAAAGATGGGATGCAAGGCACTCGGCGAAGCCAAATACCGCAGCAACCTTATAGTTGTGAGGATTTTGGCAAGACGAGTAACGCCGCAGACCGCTTTTTCTTCGTCTTATTTCATTTCAACTCCGTTTCGCCGGGAACGTACCGGTGCACCGTGCCCTTCTCGTGGAACTTCATCTTCGCGTCCATTTCGCGGACATCGTCCTTGGCGTAGGTGATGGTCCACTTCTCCTCGTTGAGGAGTTCCCAGATGCGGTCGGCCGTCATCGGGGCGGCATAGCGAATCTGGATGGCCGGGATGAGGTCGCGGTTGAGGCGGATATAGACTCCGATGATGCCATCGTGACGGGAGAGGTGGTTGCTGACATACGGCACGGAGCGCTTGATGATAGGCTTCTCGTAGTTGCGGTCCGTGATTTCATAGATGAACTGAGGCTGGCCCTCGTACTCGGCGACGCGGGTAGGGAACTCAGCCGTGAACGCCGAGGTGTTTTTGAACATACGGTGAAGGTAGTCGCTGATGCCTATCATCCCGAATCCCGGCTCCATCCTCACGAACTTGTAATCGACCGGGGTGTCCTTCGTGCCGCCGCCGTGGACAGGCATCTTGAGCATCTTCATTTCCACCGTCTCCTTGAACCACTGTTCATCGGCAGTCTCGTCCGGACTCATATAGACGCGCACAATCAGCGGGCAGGCAAACTCGGATTCAAGTCCGAAGATGCTCTTGCCGGTGTTGCGAATCTGAAGCCCGAGGTAGTTGAGATCGACCTTGTCGTACATCTTTTCCGTGCGGATGGTGACGATTTTCAGAGAGTCGAGTTTCGCCGGATCCGGAGTCCAGATGCGGAACATCGACGGAGTGAAAATTGCCTCCTTGAGTTTCTCTTCGTCCAGCCTGGTCTTGTCTATGAGTACGTCCGCCGTGTGGTGATGGACGTATGTCTTCACGCCGTGCACGCCCTGAATCCGCTGAAGCTTCGCCTTGAACGCCATTGAACTTCCGTAGCATTTCACCGAGCGCAGACCGTCGAGATGCACCGTCTCAAGATTCTCGGACGGGACGAGCTGCGCGACAACTGCTCCGGTGGAATCTACCTGCTCGATGCCCCATCTGAAATTGACCGTGGGCAGCTCGAACTTCGTTCCCGCCCAGATTCCGACTGCGGTGAGAGCGACGGTCAGGAGTGCCGGAACATATTTCCAGAAGCCTCCCTTCGCCCGCTGGCTCACTCCAATCTGCAATGCTCCGGTCCGGCAGGCTGCCGTGCACTCCCCGCAGAGGGTGCAATCAACGTGACTGACGCGGCTGCGGCACTTGTCGACAGAGATATGGTATGGGCAGTGCCTCGTGCAGGCCTTGCAGCGGTTGCAGAGGCTCTCGTCCTTGATGACGGCGAGGCTCTGATATGCCGCATTGGGAACAAGAACCTCAAGCAGGTAGCCCACAGCGCAGAAGGTCGCGAGCACCGCCACCCAGTTCACGTGAACCTTGCACAGGCCGAGAACCAGCACCGTCCCGAAGAGCACGACCACCCACGCCCAGTACTTCAGCGTGTCGGACAAGGCTCCGAGCGGGCAGACATAGCGGCACCAGAAACGGTCGATGAGAAATCCTCCGAGGCATACGAGCACTAAGGATGTGATTGACATCCAGAGCGTTATTTCTCCCTTGAATCCGGTCGCCACCGCATAGTAGGGGTCAAGGTTCTTGCAGAAGAGCTCGCTTGCCGTTGCCGTCGAGTAGAAAATCACGAAGAGCAGTGCATATTTCACGATGCGCAGAATCTTGTCGCCTGCGCTTCCGTTGCGGATGGCGATTCCCTTCTTCCATCCCAGACCCTTACGCAGGCCCGTGAGAAAATCCTCGACAGTCCCGAGCGGGCAGAGGTAGCCGCAGAAGAGCTTCGCGAAGAGCATCGCGGCCACGGCGAGCACGATGCCCATCATCACCTGCACCGAAGACATCGAGCAGGGGAGCGTGCTGTTGGCAAGGTAGGTCGTGAGCGCCTGAAGGCCGCCCATAGGACACCACGCCTCCGGGTCGGGCTTTTCAGTCCCGAACTTCACCACGCCCGTCAGCACGAGAACAAGCAAGGCCAGCACGCCCCACTGAAGCAGATGCTTGGGCCAGTTCCTTAAGAATCTTGATTTTGTAGCCATTTTATGTCAGTTTAAATTTACCATTATGAGATGAATCCCCGAGAGGGCGAGACAAAAGAATGGTGCAAGGCTCGCGAGAAGCCCGACCCTCAGCGAACATCCTATTTATTTTGCCTCGATTACGGAGCCGTGGTCCCGTGCTACCGTCCGCTTCCAGGTCTCGGTGTAGCCCGGCCACTCAATCTTGCCCGGAATCTTGTCCGAATAGCCGTTCGTAACCCAGCTCCCGTCCGGATTCTGTCCCTTCACGTTGCCGTCGAGGAATTTCACGAGCAGGAACTCCTCCATGGCGACCCACTTGCCGAAAATCTCCTGCGCCGTGTTCACGGAAAACTCCGTCACGAACTCCTTTGTCTGCGGAATGGGGTCGATGACCTTCGGTCTCCTGTCGTTCCTCTTGACGATCTTGCGTTTCTTCTGAATTTCGAGATTATATATTTCCATCGCCTTCGCGTCATTCTCGGCGAGCCTTGCAATCTGCGTCGTCTCCCATTCGTCGATGGCCTCACGCACCGTCGGAGCCATTATGTTGTAGGCCTTATAGCAGGCGTTCGCCACGCGGTTGCACATCCAGAACGCCGAGGTTGCGGAGTAGTGCAGGATGTCGCCGTTGCCCTCGCGGAAGCACTCCGGGACCTGTTGCGTGTTCGTGTAAATCGGGGTGAGCCATGAAGTCGCGGCATCGTCGCAGCCGAACCATATCACGCCGCCCACGGCATCCGGCAGCCACCCTCTGCTCTGTCCCACGAACCAGAACCCGGTCTGCTGGGTCGCCATTGCCCTCTCGTTTATGTAGGTTTTTCCATCGACCTCGAAACTCATCGGCCTCCACCTGTACGGGAGCGCGTTTCCGCCGGCCCCGATGTCCTGTGTCATGTCCATGGGCGTGCCCTCGAAATGGTCGCGCATCGCGTCCGCCACATCCTTTACGGAGACTTTCTCCGCCGGCTTCACGAACAGCGGGAAGCGCTTGGTCTTGTCGTAGCCCATCGCGTAGTCGAGATAGTCCGCCGCGTCGCGGGTCACCTCCTTGCCGTTTTCGTCCTCAAAGGTGAACTTGCCCTTGCAGAGGATGTTGAACGCCGACCATGCGCGTGACTCGCAGGCTCTCATTCCGCTGAAGTCGAGCGGGGCGTAGGTGTCGCAGAAGCTGAACTCGCTGTCCTTGCCGTCGAACCAGCCCATCTCGCGGGCGAACGAAATCACGTCCGGGGCGTAGAGGCAGTTCTCCGGGTCGTCAAGCGGGAACGTGCTGATGCGAGCCTGATTGGCGTGCGCGCAGATGTAGCCGTCAGGAACCCTGCGTGCCACCCAGACGATGCCCTTGCGGACATTCTTCCCATTTTCAATCTTCGTCCCCTTTCCTATGAGGTCCATCACCCACACCTCGTTAGGGTCGGCAATCGAGAACGACTCTCCTTCTGAATAATAGCCGTATTCGTTGGCGAGGGACACAATCACGTCAATCGCCTCCCGTGCCGTCGTGGTCCGTTCAAGAGCGATGTATATCAATGAACCATAGTCCATTACGCCTGTGGAGTCCCAAAGCTCGCCCCTGCCTCCGTAGGTGGTCTCCGCCACAATCAGCTGGTGCTCGTTCATGTTCCCGACCCTCTGGTAGGTCACGGGTGCCTGCGGGATCCGTCCGAGGAACTTCCCCGTGTCCCAATCCGTCACGTCCCTCATCGCTCCCTTGTCCCAGAAGCCGCCCTTCAGGTAGTAGAGCTCGCCGTAAAGCTGGTGTGAATCAGCGGCATACGAAATCATGCACGACCCGTCGGCGCTCGCTCCCTTTGTCACGAGAATGTTGCTGCACGCATATCCCTCAATCGAAATCATCGCCGTCAGGGACATGATTCCGTAAGATAAAAATTTCTTTATGTTCATGTGTTTCAAATATTTTCTTTCATTTTCAATGAATCCGTTTTGTCGTTCCACCCCCCTTGCCGTTAGAGACGGCCCCCCAAATCTTACAAATTTATGCAAAAATAATTATATTTGTAGGCTGTGGATTTTGAAAAACACATGAGAAACACGTCTCAAGATGAAGAGATATTCCTTAATATTGATTTTACTGACATTCTCGGCACTTGCGTTTGCCGCGCCTCGGAACTTTTCGATTGCCGGCAAAGTCACTGACGCTCAGAGTGGTGAGCCTATAGCCGGAGTCATATTCAACATCGACGGAACAGGACTTTGGACTCTTTCGGACACGGACGGAAACTATCTGTTCGACAAGGTGCAGGCGGGGGATTATATTATAAAGGTGTCGTGCCTCGGATATGCGGAGAAAAGCCTTGAAGTGAAACTGGATAAGGACATCACCGGGCTGAATGTTGCGTTGCCGCTTAATACCTTGGCTCTTGACGGGGTCGTAGTGTCGGCGGAGAGGAAAAAGGACGACATGAACACGGTGATATCCTTCGGAACTCATGCGCTCGAACACCTCCAGATGTCGAACATAACCGACGTGAGCACCCTTCTGCCCGGCGGCAAGACCATAAATCCGGACCTTACTACCAACAATGTCCTCTCGCTGCGCGACGGTGGCTCGGCTGTGGGCAACGCTGCGTTCGGAACAGCCCTCGAAGTCGATGGAGTGCGCATCGGGAACAACGCCTCGTTCGCCCAGCCTGCGGGAAGCGGGACGAGGAATATCTCGGTCGAGAACATAGAGTCAATCGAGGTCATAACCGGAGTGCCTTCTGCGGAATACGGCGACCTCAACAGCGGAATGGTGAAAATCAACACCAGAAAGGGCCGCACGCCGTGGAACGTCACCATGGCCGTGAATCCCAGGACCTACCAGCTGTCGGCCTCCAAGGGCTTCGACCTCGGCGGGGACAGGGGAGTGATAAACGCCAG
>CAKUPC010000036.1 GCA_934675095.1 uncultured Bacteroidales bacterium
GCTTTCAGACGAGCCCCTGCGTGAAGACGACACGCTTCTTGAAGATGAGGATGCGCCCCTTGATGAAGAGGAGGCGCTTCCAGATGATGACGAAGAACTCCTTGATGAAGATGATTCGCTATTAGAGGACGAGGATGATGTGTTGCTCCGCGAAGATGAGGAAGTCTGTCGCGTCGATGAACCCGTCGTGCGGCGGGTCTGGGCATATCCGTCAGTCTCGAATGCGGCCAGGGCTATCAGCATCGCCGCCACGGCGGCCTTGCAATATGATGTTTTCATAGTCATAGATTTTAATTTTTATAAATCCAATATTTTTTTGACATTTCACGGAATTTCGCCGCGTCGCCACGCCAATAGTCCGCGATGTCATTGAAATCGTAGCGTTTGCCGAATGCCTTTCTGACATAATCCGTGCCGCACACCTTGTCGAACGAGCCGACCGATGTCGCGGTCTCGAACGGCCTGTGGGACGGGTAGAGCTTCGCAAGCGCCTGAAGGACACGGAACTGAACCTCGGTCAGGGAGGCCTTTTCGTAGTCCGTGAAGAAGTACTGCACCCCCCTGACAATCTTGCCGGCCTGAGAACCGGAGAACGGCTTATAGACGATTGCGCGGAACGCCACCCCGGGGAGGCCGTAGCCGTCGAGTTCATTCTTCAGTGCCACGGGATCGATCCACTGGGCGGCGAAGACATGGAACGGAAGGGTGTAGCCCACGCCTATCTGAATGTAGCCCGCAAGGTCGCCTGCGATTCCGGCCGAGGCGTAGTACTGCGGAGTGTCGCAGGTCGGGATGTTCGGAGACGGGAGAATCCACGGGAGACGGGTCTCGCTGTAGAGCATATTCCTGTGCCAGCCCTCCATCGGGACCACGGTCAGGCGGCAGTGCGCCGGTTTCTGCTTTCCCTGCTGCCCCCGGTTGAGGTTTTCACCGTTCAGCATCATCGCGAGTTCCCCGACAGTGAGTCCATATATATAAGGTATCTTATACTGGCCGACAAAGGAATGGAATCCGTCCCTGACCAGCGGGCCCTCAACCTTCAGTCCACCGAGAGGGTTCGGACGGTCAAGCACCACGACCTCAATACCCGCCTCGCCGCAGGCCTCCATGACAAGACCGAGCGTGCTGATGTAGGTGTAGGAGCGGACTCCCACGTCCTGAATGTCATAGACCATGACGTCGATGCCATGAAGCATCTCCGGAGTCGGCTTGCGCGTCGCGCCGTAGAGGGAATGGACCGGCAGGCCGGTGGTCGGGTCCTTTTCGTTCACGACCTTGTCGCCGGCATATTTGTCGCCCCTGACACCATGTTCCGGGCCGTAGAGCGCGACCAGTTCCACGCCTTCCGCGCCGAAGAGGATGTCAATCGTGGAGTTGAGCCGGCTGTCAACGCCGCTCGGATTGGTGACGAGCCCCACGCGCTTTCCCCGCAGCAGGTCGAACCCCCTGTCCCGCAGCACCTCGATGCCGGTCCGCACTAAAGGAGCGTGCTCGTTTTCAGTGTTTTCCGCCACCTTGCATTGAGGCAGCGGCTTCTGTCCCATAAGGGAGAAAGGTGCAAAGACCGCAAGCGCAGCGATGAGCAGAGAATATATCCTATTTCTTTCCATAATCAGGTTCTATTTTCAAAAGCATTGTCACAAAAATAGTTACAAGACAGCACGCGCCCACCATCCAGAAGAATCCGGTGTAGCCGAGGGCTTCCTGCAAGTACCCTGCCACCATTCCGGGAAGCATCATGCTCAGGGCCATGAACGCCGTGCAGAGCGAATAGTGCGAGGTTTTGTACTCCCCGCGCGAGAAATATATCATATAGAGCATATATGCCGTGAATCCGAATCCGTAGCCGAACTGGTCGAGGCACACGAACCCGCCGATTACCCACATCGAGGACGGCTTCGCGACGCTGAGCCAAATGAATGCAAGACACGGGAGGGCAAGCGAGAGAGCCATGGGCCACAGGCAGCGTTTGAGCCCCCATTTCGCCACCGCCATTCCGCCGAGTATGCCGCCGACAGTGAGGGCGATGACCCCAGCCGTGCCATAGACCGCACCGACCTGCGCCGTGGTGAGTCCGAGGCCGCCGTCCGAGGCAGGAGAGAGGAGGAATGGGTTCATCATCTTGACGAGAAACGCCTCCGGAAGGCGGTAGAGGAGAAGGAATATGAGGGCGAGGAGGACTCCCGGCTTTCTGAAGAATGTCGAGAATGTGCGGCCGAAGTTCCGGAATATGCCGTCGGCGGATGTGTGATTATTCGAAGCCGAGCCGGGCTGCAAGTCTGAGCCGTTGGATGGTGTGGCATCAGAAAACCGAGGGGCAGAGTTTATGTCATCTGATGCGGGGCGGTCGGCCTGCGGATGCGGGAGGGCGAAGCCGTGCCAGAGAGTGACGGCTGCAAAGACGACGGCCGTGACGAATATGGTCCAGAACCATGACTTGGGGATGTCGCCGAGGCGGGTTTCGAGGACGCCGGCAATCACCACCAGAACTCCCTGGCCGAAGACCGAGGCGAGCCTGTAGAATGTGCTGCGGATGCCGACGAAGAGCGACTGTTCCCCGGGGGTCAGCCCGAGCATATAGAATCCGTCGGCGGCGATGTCGTGGGTCGCGCTCGCGAAGGCCATGACCCAGAAGATTATGAGTGTGAGAGTGAACAGCGAGACCGGGGTGGAGCCGTCGGCACAGCGGTGAGCCTCAAGCGTCCCGGCGCCGGAGGGCAGCGAGAGCGCGAGGGCGGCGAAGCACACGGACATGAGAACCTGCATTGCCATAACCCACCAGCGCTTTGTCCTGAGTATGTCAACGAACGGGCTCCAGAGGGGCTTTATCACCCACGGCAGGTAGAGCAGGCTCGTGAACAGTGCCATGGAACCGTTGCTCACGCCCATTTTCGTGAACATGATGACCGATATGCTGTTCACGACGAAATAGGGTATACCTTCGGCAAAATAGAGCGTGGGTACCCATAGCCACGGGGATATATTTCCGTTTCCTTTTGTCATATTCCTTTCCTTAATCATATTTCCCATTTCGTAGATTCAATTTTTCAATTTTTTGAACTTTCAGGGAAATCACTTCGTCCGTTTAAAATGCCGGGCAGGGACTCGACCACCCGCGCTCCGGGATAGTAGTGCCGGAGTATCTCGTCGCAGGAATACCCTTTGTCGGCCATAACCGCCGCGCCAATCTGGCATAGTCCCACACCATGTCCCCAGCCCCGGCCACGAAGCACGACGCGCCCGTCCGGGGTAAACTCGGCCTCGAACGCGGAACTCTTAAGATGGGAATTGGAGAGCAGTCTCCTGATTTCCAGTTCCTTGCCCACTTCAAAGAAGCCATTCGTGCCGACAACCCGGAGCCTGCATATCCTCCCTGACGGTCCGGTCTCAAGGGCTTCGAGGGCCGTGAGCCGTCCGACGTCGATGCCGCTTTTCTCGCGGACGAGGGCGGAAAGCCGCTCAATGTCATAGACCTCGGTCCAGCGGTAGAAGTCAGTGGTTTCCCGGTCATAGTTGTTGAACACGCGGGCAAGAAGAGAGCTGTCGGCAAGCGAGCAGAACGGGGCGGCGGGCGTTCCGGGAGTCGGCGTATGTCCGTCGGCACTGACCTCACCGGATGCACCCGGGATAGGAGTTCCATCAGGAAGATGCCCCGGAGTGTCCGGAAGCGGCTGAAGGTAAGGCTTGTCCTCGTCCGCCCAGCAGGTGGAGAATCGCTCCATGATTCCTCCGCAGCACTTAGAGAAACGCGCGTCGCAAAGTTCTCCGTCAAAGGTGAGAACCTGGCCCCATGTGGCGTCAACTGCTTTCTGGACGGCGGGATTGGTGGCGCGGGTAAGGCCCTGGTAGCGCTGGCAGTGGTCGTCGGCGCATACGTCGAAGTGGAGATGTTCACCGTGGTCGTACCATTTCTGGTACGACCCGAAATTCCTCAACCCCCGCTGACTCCCGTCAGCGGCCCCTGTCAGGGGCATCTCGCACCCCCGGTGCGGTTCCTGACGGAACTGGTTCCGGTACGACCCGCAGGCGAGCCAGGTGACGACGTCCTCTATGTTCCGGCAACGGAGAAACTGTTCCCGCTCGTTCGCGTCGCAGGCGGGGGTGCGACGATGCTGGAGCTGGGCCATGACCCATGAGCGGGAAATCACGGCGTGGGCCTTGAGGAATTCCTCCGGGGAGTTCTGGCTCATCTCGGAAGATATGACGCTCAGGAGATAGTCCTCAACCCCGATGACGTTCACGGCGGTGAGCATCCTGTCCTCGACGATTATCTTCAGCGCACCCGCAAACTTCTGTGTCTCACGGCGTTCCCAATGAAATCCCTTGCCTATCGTCACGTCGTGAAGCTCAAATGTCGGCTCGGCGAAGAAAGTCGATGGGGTCTGTTCCTCGAAGAAAAGCTCGTCGTAGAGCGCCCCGTCGTAGTCAATCTTGCCTTCGCGCCAAGTTGCCACGCGCGTCCCTCCCCCGTCGGGGTACATCCGGAACTCGATGCGCGGGGCGGACATGATGCCCACGCTGATGTGCGGCTGTGTCCGCGTGAGGCGGCGCACAATCCTGCGCTGGGTCTCCCTGCTTATCGTCACCTCGTCCAGGACCTCGGTGAGCAGCTTCGAGTCAAGTTTCTCGAAGTCCTCCGGGACAGGAGCGATGATGCACCCGCCCATGTCCGCGCAGCCGGGGCTCATGGTGAGGTGGTCCGGGCCGTCGGAGAAGTAGTGATGGGAGCGGTGCGCGGTGCGGAATATGACAATCGAGCAGTATTCGCCTCCGTCGTACCAGCTGATGAGGTTGAACAGCGGCTCGCTCTCCCCTTCCGGCGTGTCCGCGCAGTCGAGAAGGCGGTAGAACAGCTTGGCCGCGGACTTGGAGGTGGCGGCACGGAGAACGAACACCCCGTTCACGAACTTGTTGTAGTGGTAGAGCCGCGCGTCCTGAACGGAAGCGATGTAGCTCAGCGCCGGAACCGGCGACGAGGGGTCGGCCGACTTTGCCGACGACGCCCTCACCTCCGCGAGCATCGAGCGGACATCCGCTTCCAGCGGCATAAGGCCGCACGGAGCCGCCTGAAAGTGATGGTGGTCGGGAGCCGAGGCACCGGAATGCGGGCCGTTGTAGAAGAAAGTGTAGGCCTGATATTTCTTGGAAAGGTCGAGGATGTCGATGTAGCGCTGCCGGATGGACTGCTCGCAGTGGCGCGTCATCGCGATGACCAGATGGTCGGGAAAAATCGGGTACGGGTTGAGCAGAATGTCGTATTTCTTGCCCTTGCGCCCCTCGAAGCGGATGAAGGTCTGCTCTGGGAAGCGGTTGCAGAAGAAGCAGGGGCGCTTTGCCACCGAGGCCTTGTCAAGCTTGGCGGCGGACGAAATCATCCTCGCCGGGTTGTGCTGCACCGTCACGTCAAGGCCGCCGACTGTCAGCGTCTTGGTCTTCACCCCCTTGAGCGCCCGGAAATTGGCACAGGCGAGCGGCCAGCATGAGAGCTGGTCATTGACAAACTTTTGTATCTCGTTGTTCTCTTTCATCTTGTCAGCATTTCTTCGTATCCTCGCCATTGTGGCCGGCATCGCCCTGACAGGCATTGCGCCTTATTCTTGAAAGCAGCTCGGCCGTACGCAGGCTGTCCTTATAGAGGTTGTTGGCGTTCTGCCTCTCGACGCTCAGCGCGGCGTCGGAATTTCCGCTCCAGCGGCGGCAGAAGTACAGGGACTCGTAAATCCGTCCGAGACGATAGAGTCCGGAAAGGCGCAGTCCGACGGCATAGTCCTCCCCATAGCTGGTGTTCGGGAAATGAATCTTCCTCAGAATGTCTGTCCTGAATGCGCGGGGAGCACCGAGACCGTTGATTCTCAATGCATTGTTATACCCGTTCCCGTCCGTCCACTCGCGGTGGTCGATGAGTCCCGGAGGCATGGGAGAGAGGTCAAAGTCTGTAATCGTATATGAGCCGACGAGCATGGCGCAGCGCTGCGAGCGGAAGCCGGCGACTATTTTGGCGAGCGTGTCCGGTCCCGAATAGATGTCGTCACTGTCGAGTTGCACGGCGTAGAGTCCGCAGTGAGGGCTGTCAATCGCGACGTTCCAGCATCCTCCGATTCCGAGTCCCCTCTCTTCCGGGATTATGTGTATGAGCCTGTCGTCACCCCTTGCGAGTTCGTCGAGGAGTTCCGTCGTCCCGTCCGTCGAATGATTGTCTATGACGATGACGTTGAAACCGAAGTCACAGCGCTGCGAAAGGGCGCTCCTCACGGCATCGCCGACGGTCTTCGCGCGGTTGAAAACGGGAATCACGACCGACGCGACAACCGGGAAACAGCCATGTCCAGTCATGCCGCGGATTTCCCCGCCCGTTCCCGTGGATTCCGCACCGTCCTCCAGTTTAGACACCTCGAGACGCAGTTCGAGTGCTTCCGGGGGCAGTTCAGGAGCCTCGGGACGCGGGCCGAGCCATGCGCCGAGCCGTTTCAGATGTGCGGTGCAGGCCGCCTCCATCTCCAGCTGCACTTCCCTGTTTGAAGGCTTCACATAGTCGAACTGTTTTTCGCCGCTCTCCCGAAGGTCCGCCTCCTCATATTCATAGAGGTATTCCCTGATGTGAAAGATGGCAGGCATCCGCAGACGCAGGTCGTAAAGCGCGGCGTGACAGTAGTTTGCCTCGGATTTCTGCCGCGCGAGAGCATGGGCGAAGGAAGCTGTCCTGAAAAGGACCGCCGGCCCGAAGTCGAAGTCGTCGCGGAGGGAGCCCATCTGGCAGTCAATCAGCGGATGGTGGCTTCCGTTCTCGATGCAGTCGGCGTAGAGCATATCCGCTCCGGTCGCGTCGGCAATCTGGACGAAGCGTTCAAGCGCGTGCTGCACGGGGCGGACGCGGTATTTCCCGGAGCAGAGGAGAAAATAGGGAGTCCCTACGGACGAGGCCACGCGGGAGAGTTCGTCAGTGCTTCCGGGGGTATTTGTGTATATTATTGATATTCCGTTCATTTGCATAATTCCGTCTGTTCGCATAATCCCGTAAGTTCAGAGCAGCGCAATCAGTTTGTTACGTATATTCCCGAATTCCATTTCAAAGTTGGGGGTGAGGATATTTTTTCCCATAGCATCGTCAATCTCCCCGAGCGTCCAGAAGCGTCCCTCCGCGACCTCGTCAAGATCCGGACGTATGTCGAATGAGCCGACGGCGACGAAGATGTTCACGAGCTCGCGCTCACGGACGGAATCGTAGGGATATGTCCCGATATAGACAGGGTTGAAGCGCGTCAGATGCAGTTCCTCCATGGACTCGCGCAGCAGCGCCTCGACGAGGCTTTCCCCGTAGCCGACGTGTCCCCCGACCGCCGTGTCCCATTTTCCGGGCTGTATGTCCTTTTTCATCGAGCGTTTCTGGAGGTATATCCTCTCCTCTCGGTCGATTATGTGAAGATGCACGACTGGGTGCAGGAGCCGTGACCCGCCATGACAGTATTTCCTTTCGGCACGCCCCACGACAAGGCCGCTCTCCTCGACGACGGGAAAGACCTCGTCCTCGATTCGCCTATCGCGCGGGGAGTCGGCGGTGAGCCCGGGAAGCATCGGAGCCGGCTCTACGGGATATATCAGTTCGAACATCTGCTACAGTTTATAGTTTATGATTTCAAGTTCCTCCGGAGTGTAGAGCAGCGTGTCGAGGAAGTCCGGGAAGCAGTTGACCAACAGCACGAAGAGCCCAAAGAGCACCGCGGCGGCAAGGAGCAGCGACAGCAGTACGGTCAGCACCACCTTCGCGGGGGACTTTTTCTTTTTTGCCGGAGCAGGGACAGGCTCAGCCGATGACACAGAAACCGGTTCCGCGGTCGTTTCCGGCAACGGTTCAGATGCCGGTTCAGACGCTGGTTCAACAACTGGTTCAGGGGCCGGCTCAGAAACAGACTCTACTGTCGGCTCTGGCGCTGGCTCAGACGCCGGTTCAACAACCGGTTCAGACGCCGGTTCAACAGCTGGCTCAGCGACGGGTTCAATTGTCGGCTCGGAGGCTGGTTCGGCAGCCGGCTCAGAGTGGAGTATGTCATCAATTCCGTTCATTGTGTCGGACAGTTCCTGCGCCGTCTCCTTGTGGGTCTTCAGCGACAGGGGCTGAAGCCCGAAGCCCTCAGGATAGATGTCAAGGGCTTCGTCGGCGACGAAAAACAGGTTGTTCTCCCTCGTCGCCCTGAGCCGTCCGAGTCCCGGAAAAACAATGACCTTCCGTGCATAAAGCACATCCTTCATCTCCGCAAGAAAATCGGTCACGATGCGCCTCGCCGCCTCTTCCGTGACGTCATTCGCCCGGGCATAGAGCCGCACAAGCAGATTCCCGTCGTCGGGCTGGCTTCTGAAATAGAGCTTCCTGTAAGGCGGATTTATCGTATAGCCCCTGTCGGAGAAACTCGCCGGCACAATTTCGGCTACAAAGCACCCCACTCCCGGCAGGGCAACCCTGTCATTTTCCAGAATGAGGTCATACACCATTTTTGAAAGAAGGTCAATGTCCATACGGCGCGTGTTTTTTCAAACTTACAAATTTAATAAAATTTTCCATAAGCCACGGCCGTGTCCCCTCATTTGTCATTATCTGTCCTCCAAAACCGAGATAATGACACATCTACAGCCTCAAATTTGTCATTATCTCACATTTTTACCCCACATAATGACAAAAGTATAGATTATTTATTGCGACGATGCCGCAACGAATAAAAAAAAAGACATCGAAGTGGAAACCTCGATGTCTTGGATTGGTAGCGGGGGAAGGACTCGAACCTCCGGCCTCCGGGTTATGAGCCCGACGAGCTACCAACTGCTCTACCCCGCGATGTCTGCTCCTGAAGCAGGACTTGAACCTGCGACCCTCTGATTAACAGTCAGATGCTCTAACCAACTGAGCTATTCAGGAATCTTTGTATCCGCCCACCGGAAAACATCGTCAAGCGACCTTTTTCCGAATGGGATTGCAAAGGTACAACTTTTTTTTGATGCTGCAAACTTTTGTTGAACTTTTTGCGATTTTATTTTTTGAAGGTTTCTTTACAGCCCCAGAAATGCCCGCATTCCGGCAAGGTCCGCCTTGTCAAAGGCCTGCTGCTCTCCGGTCGCGAGATTCTTGAAGTTCACCTTGCCGGCGGCGGCCTCGTCGCCCCCGCAGATGGAGATGAACGGGATGTGCTTGCGGTCGGCGTAGTCAAACTGCTTCTTCAGTTTGCCGGATTCAGGGAAAATCTCACAGGAAACGCCGGACTCGCGGAGCGACTTCACGAGCGGGATGAGATAGTGGACCTCGTCCCTGCCCATGTTCGCGAAAAGAACCTGTGCGCTGTCGGTCACGTCTTTCGGGAACTTGTCGAGCCCCTTCAGGACATCGTAGATGCGGTCCGCGCCGAAGGATATTCCGACTCCGGACATGCCAGGGAGACCAAATATGCCCGTGAGGTTGTCATAGCGGCCGCCTCCACAGATGCTCCCTATGGCAAAGTCCAGCGCCTTCACCTCGAAGATGGCTCCGGTGTAGTAGTTCAGACCGCGGGCGAGCGAGAGGTCAATCTCCACCTGCTGCGAAATTTCCGCCGCGTCAATGTAGCCGAAAAGCTCCTCCAGCTCGTCGATGCCCTTCAGACCCGTCTTCGAGACAAGCCCAGAAGCCGAGCCGCCGCCGAACAGCCCGCGCATCAGCGCAATCTTCCCGTCCGCCGTGCCGTCCATCTGAAGCACGGGTTCAATGACCTTCACGGCCGTCTCCGTCAGTCCCTTCTCAAGCATCTCGGCCTCAACAGCCTCAAGCCCTATCTTGTCGATCTTGTCAATCGCCACCGTGATATCGACCACCTTGTCCGGGAAACCGCAGATTTCCGCAAGCCCGGCGAGCACCTTTCGGTTGTTAATCTTTATGCAGACGCGCACATCAAAGAGCCCGAACACCCTGTCGACAATCTGCACGAGCTCAAGCTCGTTGAGCTGGGATGTGGAGCCGATGACATCCGCGTCGCACTGGTAGAACTCGCGGTAGCGGCCCTTCTGCGGGCGGTCGGCACGCCATACAGGCTGAATCTGAAACCTCTTGAACGGGAAGGAAATCTCGTTCTGGTGCTGCACGACGAAACGCGCGAACGGAACGGTGAGGTCATAGCGCAACCCCTTCTCGCACACGCGGTTAGTGAGCGCACGGCAGTTGTAGAACGGACCTTTCGCAGGGTCGTCGGAGGCCGAAGGCGCGGTCTCATATTCCTTGAAGTCGATTCCGTTAAACGCCTCTCCCGAGTTAAGGATGCGGAACAGCAGCTTGTCGCCCTCCTCGCCGTATTTTCCCATCAGCGTGGAAAGGTTCTCCATTGAAGGAGTTTCAATCGGGGCGTATCCGTAAGTTCTGAAAACAGAGCGGATTGTGTCAAAAATATAGTTACGTCCGGCCATCTCCGCCGGGCCGAAGTCTCTTGTTCCCTTTGGAATCGAAGGTTTCTGTGCCATTGATATACGATATAGTTGATGTACGATATAATTAGTGTAAAAAATCGCCTGCAAAGATATGAATAAACGACGAAAATATATTACCGAACTTTCGGAAAACACTCAAAAATCCCGATTATTCGAGGTTCAGAGGATTATTTTTCATCCATTCGGCGACGTTCGCGATGTCCCGGTAGAACGGTGTATCCTCGATGAACACGGGCACTATGCGACGGATTTCGTCATACACGCGGCGGCTCGACGGGGAGAGGGAATCCGCGATTTCCAGGCAGTCAACAGCCTGTGCCAGAGCGATGTAGAGTATGGACATGACCTGACTGACATTCTCGATGACCAGAGCGCAGAGGAGCGCGGTGTTGGTGCCCATGCTGACGATGTCCTGATTGTCGTTGTTGTTGGGGATGCTGTGCACATAGTTCGGCATGGCGAGGGTCTGGCATTCGGCCGTCGTGGAGGTGGCGGTGAACTGGCAGGCCTGCATACCGTAGTTGAGCCCGAGAGTGCCGAGGTTCAGGAACGGCGGGAGTATGCCGTTGATGCGGTCGTGGAAGAGGTAGTTCAGCTGACGCTCGGCGGTCATGGCGACGCGAACCATGGCAATCTTGACCTTGTCCTCCTCAAGCGAGATGTAGTCGCCGTGGAAATTGCCGCCGTGATAGACGTTCCGAGAAACGGGATCGACAATCGGGTTGTCGCAGGCCGAGTTGAGTTCCTCCTCCAGCACGCGGCGGGAATTTGCAAGTGTCTCATAGACAGGGCCGAGAATCTGAGGGGCGCAGCGGAGAGAGTAGTAGGCCTGAACCTTGTGCTCAAAGACCTTGTCGGCGCCATGCCCGCTGTCGTAGAGCTCATGCTCACGTTTCCTCAGACACCTGCTGCCCTCGGAGAGACGGCGCATCCTCGCGGCTATGACCTGCTGTCCCTCGTGACGGCGGCATTCGTTGAGCTCTTCGGACATGAGGTCGTCGAACGAGGAGGCAATCTCGTTCATCATCACGGAGGCCAGCGTCGCCCAGTCGAGCAGCTGTTCCGCCGCAATCTGGTTCACGAGCCCTATGCCGGTCATCACAGAGGTGCCGTTGGTGAGCGAGAGCCCTTCGCGGATGCGCATCGTGAATGGTCTGAGCCCGTTTTCGTCCATGACTTCCTTCGACGGCCGCCACTCCCCTTTCCAGTGAACCTCGCCCTCTCCGATGAGGGTGAGCGCGATGTGCGCGAGCTGCACGAGGTCCCCGCTTGCTCCGACGCTTCCATGCTTCGGGATGAAGGGATATATTCCCCGGTTTATGAACTCGGCGAGGAGTTCGACCACTTCTGGGTGAACTCCGGAACGGCACTGGAGGAAGGTTCCGAGCCGGGCAATCATCGCCGCCTTCACCATGATGTCGGGAAGAGGGTCGCCGGCACCGGTGGCGTGGCTGCGGATGATGTTGTACTGGAGGTCGGTCAGATAGCGGTCATCGACGCGCCACTGCGCCATGGGGCCGAATCCGGTGTTGATTCCGTAAATCACCTTGTCGGACGCGAACTCCTTCAGGAACTCATGGCATTTCATGACAGCGTCCATCGGAAGCGCCGCGACGTCTATTTTTTCGCCGCCATAGAGCAGGCGGCGCACATATTCAAAATCCAATATCATATTTTCCATATTCTCAGCAGTCTTTTCCCATATTTCAGGCAGTCTTCGCAGTTCCGTTTCATAGCAGACCCATCCCGAAGCCTATTGCAGAAGTTCGCGGAGTTCGTCGAGTGTGATGGCGTGGCTCTTCGAGGTGCCTTCGAGTATCGCGTCCGCGAGGTTCTGCTTGCTGCGGTGGAGACGGAGAATCTTCTCCTCAATGGAGTTCTGCGCAATCAGGTGATAGACAGTGACATTCTGCTGCTGGCCGATGCGGTAGGCGCGGTCGGTGGCCTGCTGCTCTATCGCCGGGTTCCACCACGGGTCGAGGTGAATCACATAGTTGGCGCCCGTGAGGTTCAATCCGAGCCCGCCGGCCTTGAGGCTTATCAGAAAGACAGGCCTTTCAGCCCGCTGGAAACCGCTGACCATCTCATGACGCTTCTTTATAGGGGTCGAACCCTGAAGGTAGAAATGCGGGACTCCGTCCCCGTCGAGAGCGTGGGACACGATGTCGAGAAAGCCGGTGAACTGACTGAACACCAGCACGCCGTTCCCTCCCGAAACGATTTCGCCAACGAGTTCCCTGAGCGCGGCGAGCTTGGTCGGCTCCCCGGACCAGCCGCTTTTCACGAGCGGCATCGCGCAGGCGGCCTCGCGGAGCCTCGTTATTGCAGCGAGGGCGTTCATGTTCACCCGCGTGTCCTGCTCAAGCTCGTTCTTCGCCTCAAGGCGCATGGCCTCGTAGGCGACGGTCTCCGCCGCGCTCATCGGAACGCTGCGGTATATCTCGGTCTTTTCCGGAAGCTCCTCGACGACCTCGGACTTGGTTCTGCGCAGCATGAAGGGCTGGATTATCCTCTTGAGCTGCGACTGCCTGTCCTTGTCCTCAGAGTTCTCTATCGGGGCTATGAACTTCTGATGGAAGCTCTCGTAGCTGCCGAGAAGCCCCGGGTTGAGGAACTGGAAGAGGTTCCAGAGCTCGCCGAGATAGTTCTGCACCGGAGTTCCGGTGAGAATCACACGCGAAGACGCCTTGAGCGACATGGCGGCGTCGGACATCTTTGTCCCCCGGTTCTTTATGGTGTGGGCCTCGTCGAGGCAGACCACATTCCACAGCACGGCCGAAAGCGCCTCCTTTTCGCGGACGAGCAGCCCGTAGGTCGTGAGAACGACGTCATACTCCCCGATTCCCCTGAGCGCGTCCGTCCTGTCGTCCTGTTCGTTCAGAACCACGACGTTCAGGGACGGCGCGAACCTCGCCAGCTCCCGGGTCCAGTTCATCAGCACCGATGCGGGGGACACCACGAGCGACGCGCCTGACGCGGCCTTGTGGAGAAGGAAGGCTATGGTCTGGACGGTCTTTCCGAGCCCCATGTCGTCGGCGAGGCAGGCTCCCGCGCCCCAGTGGTCGAGTCGTGCCATCCAGCGGAAGCCTTCTTCCTGATAGTCACGCATTTCCGCCTTGAGCGCGGCAGGAACAGGAGGGTTATAGGTAGCGGCCTCGTCAATCCGAGCGAGCCGCTTGCCGTATTCCGCATCGGCCTTGGCGTTCAGATGCCCCTTGCGCACGATGTCGGCAAGGGCACCGACCTGAAACATGGAGACGCGCTCCGAGCCACGGGAGTTCTGCGTGACGGCTTCGAGTCGTTTGAGATATTTCGCAAGCGATTCTGAAAGAGCCACATAGTCATCCTCGCCAAGTTTGAGGTAGCCGTTCCCATAGCCGCCTGAGGCCATTGCTGAGAGAATCTGCTCCAGCGCGAGAGCATCCTCGCCGGGCAGTTCGGCGCTGCCTTCAATCTCAAACCACTGTTCCTTGGAGCGCACATTTATATTGACATTTCCCGGTTCCAGAGTTCCGCGAATCCGGAGGCTCTTTCCCTCGGGCCATTCAAGCGTACAGATGTTCCCGAGGTCTTTCGCAGCATCCACAACAGGAAGCATTTCCTCCGGCGCAAGTTCATATAACCCGTCATCGGATTCCACCCCGTCCAGTCCCGTCCGTTCGAGGAATGTCTTCAGCGCGGCCTTCTCGTCGCGGAGGCTCCGCGTCACCTGATAGCGCGTCGTGCCGTCGGAGTCGTAGCAGACGGAGTCTCCCTTGCCCGGGAAGAAAGTGAGCTTGCCGTTTTCAAGCGGGCGGACATAGAGACGGGCGTCAAAGCTTCCTGATTTCGGGACTATACGCAGCCACAGCATCGTGCTTCCTTTCCTCTCCTCAAGCGAGGAGCCGGACTCCATGAGCGGGGAATGCACCTCGATGATGCCGGAAAGCCTGGTGATGAAGGCCTTCAGCGCCTCCCCGGCCTCTTCCGGGAACGTCACGTTCGCCGCCGAGAGCTGCTTGAGTACCTGCATCTGAATGCGGTTGAGACGAATTACGGCGAAATGCAGGGCATCTATCTTCTTCGTGTTCTCAGGGTAGTATTCAGTGTCATATTTGTTTCGCGGCACATTTGTCGTGAACACATATTCCCCATTTTTCAACTTAACTTCAATGAAAGGCTGCTCCTCAATGATTTCGATTTTGTTCGCGGGGGAATATGAACCCCGGAATACGCGGTCGCATCCGACAAGAACCGGAAAAATCCATGAGGCCATCGCCGAATCCGGATTTCTCATGCGCTCCTGCACCTTCCGGTCATATTCATCGAGTATGTCATTGTACATTCCGCTGACGAACGAATAGGTGGAAAGCCGTTTTCCCTGTCCCCAGTTTCCGCTTTTCAGAGTATTCTGCTCGCGTATTTCCACGGTCTTGTCATATTCCAGAAAATAGACGATTCTCCGCGATTTCCGTTCGGCTGCGTCCTGTTTGTCAGCAGCGTTTCCGAACAGCGCCGTCAGATTTTCAATCGCGATTTCCCACGGTTTCCGCACACGAATCCGCGAAATCAGCGACGTCCCGCCGAAAAGACTTTCGAGCCGTAATTTTTCTTTGGGGTCTATGCCGAGAAGAGCCGCCGCCTCATGATTCACAACCGCGAATGAGGACTTTTTGATTTCGCTTCCGACCCCCAATCCGTGGTTCACGGCTATTCCTCCAAGAAGAATCCTCGAAACCGTGTTGCCATTGCTTGAAAGCCCATAGGATATTTCCTGCGTAAAATATTTCTCGGACATGCCGTCCCACTGCTCGGCAAGAATCCGCGCCGGTGCCTGAGCCCAATAGAGTCCGGCATCCTCGAAATTTTTGTTCAGATATTGAGAAAGTTTCTTCTTTGTCTTGTCGGTGTTCGACAGGATGTATGACAATATGAGAAAATATGCAAGAATCGGGGAATCGAATATATTCTTTATCTTCGCTGTCTTGTTCCTGATTTTCAATGCGTTCTCGAAGAGTTCCGAGGCCGCGTCATAGTTTCCTCGGTACAGTTCGCGGACCGCCTCCGTAGCCAGAGGCCATTCGCTGGCCTTAATCGCCTCAGCAGGGGCAGGCCGAGTCTCCCCCGTCGCCAGAAAACGCAGGCCGTCAATCTCCGCAAGCGTCCGCACCAGTCCAGCCCCGTGCATATATTTCTTGGCGAAGTCTTCCAGCTCAGTTGCCAACGTCTCGTCGAACGAGTCGGCCGCCACGGCATCAGTAAGCCTCATCCCGACAAGCCGTTCCAACTTGTCTTCCGCCAAGGAGGCGAAAACGAGGTCAAACGCCGGCTCCCCCACAATGTCCGCGAATAATGTATCCGTATTGTTCCAGAACATCTTCCCGATAAGCCGCCCGACACTGCCGTTTTCCCCGGCGAGGACGCTCTGCACCAGATTGAACCTGTCAGTGTCCCCTATCCGGCGCATATCCCTGACAATCTGCACGACATCCGGGTAATACAGCAGCGCGTTAAGGGCAATGCGCAGGAAACGGCTGTCATAGACCGAAATGTCCCCGTTCCACGAAAACCGCACCCGCCCGAGAAGATGCCGGTCCTTCAGGATCTCAATGTCAGCATCCCTGTCGGCCGCCTTGTCATAGGAAAGCCATCTCTTGATTTCCGCCGGAGTCAGGCTACGCCCGTCAACGCACGCATACAGAGCCAGCAATCTGTCCTGTCTCTCCGTCAGCCCGAAGTCCTGCTTGGGAAAAAGTTTCATAAGACTGAGGCGAGTCTGGTCTTTATCGTTCATCGTCACGGTTCAGATTACTGGTTTGACAACATTTTTTCTCCAAAGAAATCTATGCTCAAAAATAATCCTCAATCAGAGGCAATTTCTTCACATTTTCAAAAGAAAAATCCCCGACAAAGGTAACCTTTATCGGAGACTTTCTCAAAAGTTTCAGCAGGAATTTTTCATTTCAGGAAAAATCTGCCTTTGATTGATTCCGGGTCCGGACACACAGCGTCCGGACAGCCCGACGGCGCCGAAAGAGGAACTACCCCACAATCGCCTCCCTGATGCAATCGACGATGTAGCGGACATCCTCGTCCGAGACGTACGGGCCGGCGGGGAGGCAGAAGCCGACCTTGAAGAGCTCCTCCTCAATGCCGTTGGTATAGACCGGAGCTCCGGCATAGACAGGCTGCCTGTGCATCGGCTTCCATGTCGGACGGGCCTCTATCTTCCTGTTCAGCATGAAGACGCGCAGCGCCTCCACATTCTCGTTCGGCTGGCAGTCCGTCGTGGCAGAATCCACCTGATGAATCACGCCGGCGGCGCCGCCCACAGCCGTCCTGATGACCTCCTTGTAGGCATTTTCCTGTCCTTTGATGCGTACCGACGGGTCGAGGGTGGCGGCGCAGAGCCAAAAGTTCGCGTCAAAGCGCGGGTCTGACGGCTGCTTATGGATGTGGACGCCCGGAACATCGGCAAGCAGTTCCTCATAAAGCTTCTGCACGTGCTTATGATGGGCGATGTGCGCACCGAGAACCGTCATCTGGCCGCGGCCTATGCCGGCGCAGACATTGGACATACGGTAGTTGTAGCCGATGGCCGTGTGCTGGTAGTAAGGGTAGGCGTCACGGGCCTGAGTGGCATACCACATGATTTCATTCGCATCCTCGGCACTGCGGCAGATGAGGGCGCCGCCGCCGGACGTCGTGATCATCTTGTTGCCGTTGAACGATAGCACGCCGTATTTCCCGAATGTTCCGAGCACCTTCCCGTCGAAGCGCGAGCCCATGCCCTCGGCGGCATCCTCAACCACCGGGATTCCGTATTTCTCAGCAATCGCCAAAATCCGGTCGATATGATATGGCATTCCGTACAACGCCACCGGGACAATCGCCTTAGGGTACCTGCCGGTCTTCTCCTTCCTGTCGATGATGGCCTTCTCCAGCAGTTCCGGATCCATATTCCAGGTTTCGCGCTCGGAGCCGACAAACACCGGATGCGCTCCGAGATAGGTGATCGGGTGCGATGACGCGCAGAATGTGTAGCTCTGGACAAGCACCTCGTCACCGGCCTTCACTCCGGCGCCGATGAGGGCAAGATGCACGGCTGCCGTCCCGGCGGAAAGACATACAACCCGACGGTCAAGCGGCTCCCCTCCGTCAGTCCTGCTGTTCACGAAAACCTCCAGATCCTTCTCAAAGGCATTGACATTCGGTCCCATGGGAACCACCCAGTTCGTATCGAACGCCTCCTTGACATACTTCTGCTCCCATCCCTCCTCGCTCATGTGAGCCAGACAGAGATAAATTGTTTTTCTTTCTTCTGACATGATATTAAAGTTGATATAATCGCAAGTTGATACAATCGCATAGGGAAGTCATGACGGGTCCAAAACTCGCCATACCAAGATGTATATACGCAAATCATTGACACAAAAGGCAATGCCTCTCATGTCCATTCAGAATGCCGGCCTGCCGGTCATCTCTCCGGAGGAGTTTCTGAAGAAGATTATAAGGTGAGTATGTTTACACTTCCTCCCCGGCGAACTTCACCTTGAACCCAAGGACCGTGGCGAGAATCATCTCGATGTCCTTCCAGAACGAATAGTGACGATAGTAGTAGCAGTTCAGGCGCACCTTGTCCGGATAAATCACGGTGTCATTGTATTCAGTGGCAATCTCCTGCATCGGGCGAGCGTCTCCCGCAGCCTGCCGCTGAGCAACATATTCCGAAATCATCTCATCCTCAAGACGGTATTTCAGCGTCGCCGGCCCGGTGATTCCCGGACGCAGCTTCAGCACGTCACGGTCATTCCCCTGCAATTTGTCCGCATATCCCGGGACATCCGGGCGAGGCCCCACGAACGACATATTCCCGATCAGCACATCCCAAAGCTCCGGCAGCTCGTCAATCTTGTAGTGGCGCAGCTTCGCCCCCAGCGGAGTGATGCGCGAGTCTCCCGCGACGGACACGGAGGACCAGCCGTCTCCCTTGGCGGCCGCCGGACCCGCGGAGGCCCTTGCCGCCCCGACAGCGGGCTGAACTCTCATCGTCCGGAACTTATGGCAGGTAAACAGCTTGCCGTCCTTTCCCACGCGCTTCTGGCAGAAGAACGCCGGACCGCCCGGCATATTCCTATGAATCAGAAATGCCACGATGGGAAACACCCACCAGATCAGAAGCAGCCCGAAGAAGGACGCTGCAATGTCAAAGAGTCTTTTGAATGTCATATTTCACTTTCCAGTCCAAGGCGTTCACCCCATCCATCACGGAGAAGTTCAGCCCTTTACGGAGTTGTCGTTCAGATAGTGCGGCAGCAGGCTGTGGAACAGGCCGACACGAATCTCATTGTTTGGAACATCCAGTGTATATAGCCCAGTTTCTTCGTCATAGCCCTTTATGGTTATGTAACCGCTCTGATATAGCTGAGGCATGATGGTAGTCATGGACTCCGTGGCTGCATAAAAATCATCCTTTACGGCCTCCATGCTCGTGCCCAATTCAGACGGCAAGAAATCGTACTTCCGCATCATGTTGATGAGATAGGCCGGAGTGCCGGAGCCGAACCAATAAGAGTCCATCTTCCCGTCAGCGAAGCAGTTGAGCAGGCTGAAAGGATTGAACACGTCAGACGACGGCCAGCAGAAATGATAACCGTCATAATGCTCTGTCAACTCCGCTATCGTTTCTTCCCTGCTCAGGTTCAATTTCTGCGCGAGCTCGTCTATATCACCGCTCATCCGGGTAAGCATCTCCTCCTTGGTGATTCCG
>CAKUPC010000037.1 GCA_934675095.1 uncultured Bacteroidales bacterium
AAAAGAAAGTTTCTTCTCGTCCATCAGAGCCTTGAGTTTAAGTTTCCGGAATCCTTCCGGCTTATCCTTGATCTTCTCCATCTCTCCCATTATGTAATCGCGGTGCTGGTCCAGCACGCAATCCAATCGGCGAAGGAGTGTGAAGGGAAGGATTACGTCCTCCACCTCCGCATCGTCGTATATGTTTCGAATAATCTCTTTGATGTTCCAGATTACCCTGGCAAGTTCCTGTTCTGTCATATATAAAGTTTAATCTTGCTTTTGAATGCAAAGGTGAGTATTAGGTGTGAAATCATTCTTCACACTAGAATAAATTTGTGCGTTTTTTTCAACTATGTCCCGAATATGTGCCCGGTAAGATTCTGGAGAGAGAACCTCAACCATATCGCCGTATGACAATATAAGGGCATCAAGTTCCTTATTGGGGACAACATCAATCGTAATGATTCTGTTGTCTCTATCGACAGTTACCTGAGATTTATGAATCTGCTTCGTCTCCAGATAAGGCAACCATCTTGAGGCTACCTTCATTGTGATTCTCTCCACAGGCTTGTTTTTCTTGACAGATACACCGACGACATCATTAAAAAATGTCTCGAAGTTCACTTTGTCATTCGGAATGAACTTCCTGCCAGCCAATTGGATGTCACGAATCCTGTCCAAGGCAGCATTTGTGATGTACCCATCGGTTTCGTTGAAACCGAACAGAAACCACCTGTTGTTGTACTCCTTTATGAAATATGGATGGAAAATCCAGTCTTTATCACCACCGGTAAACGGGCTATAGAGAATCTTGACAGCCTGTTTGTTAACAGTATATGTAAAGACTTCTGAAAGAATTTCAGCCCCTACATAATTCTCATTCTGATCATATCCGATGACTCGTTCCTCGTTTCCACGCAACTGGAATTTATCCTCTATCTTCGTCATCAGTTCAACCATCTCCTCAAACTGCGGCATCCCTTTGAAGCGTCTCAGCATTTGAATTGTCTCTTTCAACTGGTTAACTTCTGAATCGCTCAACTCATTCTTGTAAATGGAGAAGTCCTTCTTCGAATATGAATAGTAATAACCATCGGGACCAAGCTTTATGTTGATATCCACATCAGATTTCCCAGCTATGTCCTTCAGATACTTGATGTCGCTGCGGAATGTCCTGACTCCGACTTCGTATGAACTCGGATCATAATCAGCTACAGCATCATTGCACTTCTGCAGCAAAACGCTCATAGTATATTGGACATCCTGTTTTCTCAAACAGTCATCCAATACCCTATATCGGATAGAAGCGTGATTATTAGTTGCCATAATTCGTACTCTGTGTAAAAACGGAACTTGCTTACCCCACAAGAATACAAATTTACGAAAATATCCTTATAGAAACTTAAGATGTTTTGAAAAACTTGATAATGAATGATAAGTATATCGCTATATATATAAAAGTCAGCCCCACTCACGCAAAGTCTTCTACTCTCAACTTCTTCTACACGCAATGACCAATGTGGTGGTCATCGATCATAGTCTTTCCGGCACGAGAACTCTTGGGGATGGAATATTCTCTCTGTGTTACTATTTTCTTGTCAATACTTTCCAGTAGCCTCCGTTGGTCGGTCCGCAGTGTTCTATGAACCCCCGTTCTTGAAGAGCCTTCAGTTCTCTTTTGACAGTGCTTAAAGAGATGCCAATTTTAACGGATAATGACCCTGTGGTTTTGGTGTCATTTTTGGTGTCAGCAGCCGCAAGTAAATTACAGATAAGTTGCTGTCTTTCAGTTATATTTTTGGTATCATCATTGGTGTCATAGAAAGCTTTGACCACCTTGCCGGTCCGATCATCTATCCTGGCTCCATGCTGGATGGCATAGAACACCTCGCGCTTGATTTTGGCCGCCACTCCACTGAACTCCTCCACGAATGACGGGATTTCAAGTTCTGCATCCTTGAAAGCATTTTCAATGATTTCAAAGCCACGGCCCCATGCCTCAACGAATCCTGCGAAGTAGAAGGCGTTGGCGATAAGCTTATTCCTTGGCATAGAACGATGCTCCTTGAACATATCAGAGATAGTCGTGCCTTCTGGCATCTTGCCATAGTTCCATAGACTTATGCGATCATCATAAACTTTCAACTGATTGTCAGGGCCGTCGTATGACTTGTGGATAATACTGTTGTACAGAATCTCCCTGAGACCTTTCTCCGGGATTTCGAGAGGCTCTACACGCTGCATCCCATCGTAGTGGATGGGTCTGACGAGATATTTTGCTGACAGCACGTCCATCACCTTGTCCGCCATCTGGATGAGGTTGCCGTCAATCAAGTCCTGAGTGATAAGGTCTCCGGCACCATTCCCGAAACGCCCTATCTTGAACCTTGCATTCAGGCAATACTTCTGGGGCTCCTTGCCAAAAAGCAGCAGGGCGGCCATTGTCATTCTGCCATCGTCGGCCACCAGCTTCAAGTTTCCCAAAATCTTTTCGATGCTGTCCTTCTCGGTACTCTTGGCAAGGCGTCCCTTTGAAATGCCTTCAGCAACGAAATATGAAACAGCCGCAGCATCAATATCCTGGATACTAGTGCCATCTACAAATTGGGCATCCCAGGAAATCCCCATCTTATTGAGGAGAAAGTTCTGAGCAGCCATACCGTCCATTTCCTGAAGTGTGCTTCCTGATCTCAGATACAGGCGTCCGTTGAATGTAACAGGTGTATTGCTAGGACCGATGCTGATTCTGATGTACTCTTTGCCGTTCTCTTCAAGCAGACTGACGTCCGGAATGACACCGGTAGTTGATACTATCTTGTTCGGAAGATTCTCGAGCAGCATCCTGGCATTGTCCATGCCTACTATAACTCCGTTGTCATCCACACCGACGAGCAGTGAACCTCCATGTGAATTAGCGAATCCGCTCACGTATCTCAAGTACTCATCCCTCCATGACTCCTTGAATTCAAGATTTTGATTTTCTTTCATGTGGTAATCTGTTTCCCGGCATTGTCAGAATTCCCAGCTGACGCGGAGGCGGATGTCGAGGCGGATGGGGTTGTCCTTCAGGGAGGTGCGGGCGATGATGACCGGCGTGCCGTCCGGAAGGGATGCGGGGACGGACATCGTGACATGACCGTTGTCGGATTTCCCCAGTGGGATGCTGTGGGAGTATTGCGCGAGTCCGACCGACACTCCGGCTGCAATCCTGTTTTGCTCCTTGGCTTGTTTCCTGCCTTGCTCCTTGCCGACGGCGATGCTGACTCCAGCGGTCAGGTTTCCGAAAAAGCCGTCCTTTGAGAAGCAGCCGAGCCGGTCGAGCGCTTCGACCGGGAGATAGCTTCGCTGCCCGTTGGAGAAACAGCACAGACGGTTCGTTGCCCGCACCCGTTCTTCCTCGGCAAGCCTGACGGCCTCCTCTTCGGAAAGCTGACCGTGCCGTTTCAGGAGATTCTCTACGCAGGAGTTTATATACTCTTCTGGCGTGCTGAATCCGAGCGACATATAGCGTTCGGGAAATGGTTCGACGTTGAACGACAGTTCCGAGGTTGTTCGCTTGGAGTGCGCGAACTGAAAGGCATATCCGAGGTCAATCTGAACCATAGGGGAGACGCGCCTGTCGAGGATGTCGCTCCGGAGTCTCACGAACACAGGCAGCGCAGTCGTTCCCGTGACGACGGAATTGCTGCCCTCGATTCCGCTGTTCCGGCCGGCTCCGGAATGCGCCCCCGGAATCGCGTGCGCCTTTCCCGCCGCGAACCCCGCCGAAATCTCGACTCCGGCAAAGATTCCTTTCCGGAAATGTCCGGTGTCCTGCCGCTGCGCCAAAGCGGATACCGTAACGCTCATGAGCAGAATTGTCGCTGCAATCATGACAGGCACGCGCCGTCGTGGCTGTGAAGATACTGTCCTTGAAGCCGTCATGTCAATGTACCATTATAATCTTGTGTGAGAACCTCCCGTGCATCGTCTTCCAATCGACGGCGGTTGTCACGGTGTATGGATTGTCGTCATATTCTGAACTGTAACCGCTGTTGTCATATGTCAGATTGACGGGAGTGTAAGGCTCGAACTTATAGACATACCAGCTTCCGGAGGCTTTGACCCGATCAAAGCTCAGGTTGAGCGTGACTTTTGTCGGGTGGGCGTGGTGCTGCCATGGGGTTCCCTTGATATAGTTCTTGTTTGAGTCGTCGAAGGTCTTGCTGTAAATCGTGTTGAAGAGTGTCTTTATGCCTTCATAGGCGAGGACATAAGTCGCGGCCGACCTGTCCGAGGTTGCCACATCAGGTGCATAGTTGGCTTCGGGATAGTAATCCACCGGATCCTTTTTCTGCCCGTGGACATGCGTGCGGCAGAACCCCTTGCAATTCAGTGACGGCTTGATGTATGTGTTGCTTACGGCTCCGTCCAGTTTCATCGTGTAATAAGGATGCGATGCGTTATTGAACATCCCGATTTTGATGCTGCGCCTCTGCTTCATGATTTTCGATATGTTATGGGGCGTGAGATAGCTGTAGTTCTTGAAAACCCGTGACGCGTCACCGTATGTGTGCCCCTTAAACACATTTGCGGAGTAGTATGAACAGCCTTTGAAATCGTAGTCGTTGGAATATACATAGGCGCTCTCCTCGCCGGAATTTTCAAGTTCCTCGTCGAATGTGTAGGATAGGTTTCCTCCGTAGGTGGAGGAGAAATCTACCATTGCGCTTATTCCGTTCTTGTTGTAAAAGCCGTCGGTCTGGCGGCTCAGGGCGGAATCGTAGTAACCGTAGCGGTCGTAGGTCAGCTGTGCCTCTGTCGTCCATGCGGCATGAAGCAGATTGTAGAAGGTTTTGTCGAGTCCTATTATCATTGTGCCGTCATCCGCCAGTGTCATCTTGCAGGAAGTGAAGTTTCCGGGTGTGAGGGTTGTTATGTCGGCTTCCGCCATCAGCATGGACAGGTTTTGCGGCAGATTTATGCTTGCGGGGCAATCATAGAAGTATATGTCCGTGCCGGAAGGCGTTGTCGCGCCGAAAAGGGCCTTGCCGGCGGAACCTCTCTCTGTCAGCGCCAGATATCTGAAACTGAAGGACATATTCGACCTGTTTGACACGGTGAAGAAGAAACTTGAACTGATGTCGTATTTCTCCGCGACGGTTTTTCCCCCGTATGCCTTGTCGTAGAAGGTGATGTCAAAGGGGAAATAGCTGACATCGAATGCTTTCTGTTTGAACATGGAGTGGACATTGTCCGCTATGCCTATGTTGAGACAGTCGGATGAACCGACCATTGTCCATAATGTGGAATTTGCGGAGGCGTTCTTCCCGGTGTTGCTCATCTTGAGGTTGACGGTGCAGAACGGCTGCCCGTGCAGGTTGCCGACATCTCCGCTGTATTTATCCGAGATGTATGTACTTATGCATCCTGCCTGCTTTGCGTTGCTCCACCCCGCGCTGTCATCAACTATGGTCAAACTGAACACATCCGACGCGAAGCCGTACCCCTTGCCGTCGTCCGCCAGCAGATTGCGCCCGTCGCTGTCACAGAAGTATGCGTATATGTCGGCTATGTTCCCGTTGATTGTTGCCGAAGGCGTCCTTTCCTCGGGGTAGGGCATGGCGGCATGGTCTTCTGAGGCGAATATAATCTCCGGTGTCTTGACATTCAGCATGAGCGCAATCTTGGAAACTTTGCGGCCGTCTGCATCGCAGAGCCACAGCTCGCCTCCGGAATGTTCACGGCGGCAGGTCCCTTCAAAGGTGATTTCCCCGTTATCGTCCATCTCGAACGGAGAGAATGTAATCGGGTCGTCTTCCGGATTGTCGGAAGAGTTTCCGATGCAGCGTATCGTGCAGTTTTCGACAATGTCCTCAATGCTGTTCCCGAAATAAGAGATTACAGACTGGTCGATTGAGGAGAGCCTTCCGAGGAACATCTCTCCTATGTAGAGGTTGTCCGGAGAATGCGCTCCACGTGCTATAGTCCAGTTGACGAGGTAGTCGTTGAATGAAACATCCTTGTCAATCCTCCAGCTCACTTCGTCCAGCCCGTCGCGGGAACCGAAAAGCTGAATCCTGTAGGAGGAATTTCTGACGAGGTCGAAGTTGCTGACCGCGTCGGAGCCGAGGTAAATCCTGTAAGTGAGGTCTCCTGTCAGAAGTCCTTCACCTTCAAAAGAACAGTTCACCTCAATGTAGGTCGGCCCCGTGACATATCCCATTTCATCGGGAACCTTTCTTTTCTGGTCGGTGTTCCCGGGCAGGAGGTCGCCCCAGCAGTTCTCGAAGGCATAGAACTCGATGCTTCCGCCTCCATTGATGGCACTCAGATCCTCCTCCGAGGCGAAATCTCCGTCTGCCACATCGTCGTCCGCCGCCATAGATTCCTCCGAAAACGGAGTCATTCGCTGTGCCGCGTCGCAGAGCCTTATGCCCGTGATGCTGATTCCCGAGGCTCCGAGACTATCGTCCGGCACATAGCTGAACACGATTCTGCTGACAAGTCTTACAAGTTCAATGTTGAGCCTGAGTTCGGAACCTCCTATGAAGCGGTTCTTCAGGACGGTGCCCATAGGTATCGGACTCATCCCGCCGGAAATGTCGGGAAATTTAATCGCAAGGCTTTCCATGCTGCCCTCATCCTTCATCCAGTTGTTCCCGTCAGGCTCGACGGCCTTGCCGCAGTTGGCGAGGACATAGAACGAATAGCTCGTTTCCGTGACGAGGGGAATCCTATAAACATCCGAATCCATTTTCATAAATTCATGAAGGACGCAGCCCCCGTCCCTCCAGATGTAGAGGTTTATGTCCGAGATTGTCTCTCCCTCGAACAGCGAGGACTTCGTCAAGGCGGGAGCGCCGGTCTCTTCGCAGATGAACCTGAGCGTGACTTCGGCTCTTTCTCCCGTCTTCCCTCCGTCTGACATTAGCCTTTCCGCGCATCCGCCCAAAAGCAGGACGGCGGCTGCCGTGAAAGCGGGCAGCATTGACTTGAAAACTGACTTGACCATATTGCATCATTTTTTCTTCACGTGTATGTTCAGAAGTCCGGCCTGACTTACAGGTGCCCCGGCTTCCATATAGACCTTAGCGTCGCCTGGACCGACTATGCTGAGTTTCACCCCATGCCAGTCCTCGTCGATAGTGTAGTTGAATACTCCCCGCGTGCGGCCTTCCTCAAGTTCGTCAAGGCCTATCCTGAACGGCGCTCCTGCGGGGGAGTATGAACAGCGTACATGAATCTCATCCCCGATTTGGGGCTCGATAAGCCCGTCCGGCTTCATGCTGAAGCTGACAATGTCGGAGAGGAAAGTCCTGTCAATTCTCCAGCTGTCTTCGTTCAGCCCGTCTCCGTCGGGAGTCACGGTGATGTGATAGAGGCAGTTCCTGCGGACGTTAAGGTCAGAGCGCGACTCCCCGAGATAGAACCTGTATTTCAGGAAGCCTCCGTTGTTGTAGTGCTCAGGAGAATGGTAGCCAAGCTCCATCTCAATGTAGGAGCAAACATCGGCAAGATGTTCGGATTTCTCCAGCACCTTGTCTGAATCCGTCCCCACCTCCCGAGGAAAGTCTCCCTGGATGTTCTCCAGCATATAAAGGCTCAGTTCGTCGCTCTTCCCGTCTCCGATGACCTTGTTCAGTATCTCACACTCGCTGCTGTTGCGGCTGAACCCGACGGAGAAACAGTCGTCGGAACTCTCGGCACCGGACTCGGAGAACACCCTGCACCGTCTCGGGCAATTGCCTATGCGCAGGCTGCGGACATCCATCTTCACATTGTCCGTGAGCCGGCTCCGGTCCATGCCGATACGCAGTTCCGCCATCATCCTGACAATCGGCAGCCTTATCGAATTCCCGGCCCGAACGCCGAATACGGCACCGCACATCGGCATTCCTGTCGAGTAATCGTCAGGATAGGCTATGTGAAAGACGAGGGAGTTTATCTCTTCCAGAGTCTTGATGTTCAGCTTATAGCCGAAATTTACGCAGGCATAGATGTCGTAGGCCCTGCCATAGACCAATGGCAGAGAGCAGGCATCACCGTGTATGTATTCCGACCTTTCAAGGAATCCGTCAGACGAGAACACGAATATGTTGGCGTCACGGATTCTGTCGCAGTCCGGTTCGGCCGCCCGCGTAGTCATTTCTCCCGCGCGAAGCAATATGTCAGTCGGCGCACGGAGCAGCCCGATTCCGTGGTGCTCCGTGCACCCGCTGACGAACAATAAACACAAAACGGTAGTTATGACAACAGCTAAAAAGCCACGACATAATTTTCTTTCTCGTTCCATTTCTCGATTTCCATTACAAGTTCTTCCCTGTCCATCCTTATCGCGAAGTCCGGGTCCTCCGTCCCGCTCCTGCGCAGGCGCACTTTCAGACTGTAGCTGTCGTTGGAGCGTATTCCGCCGTCCCCGAGTCCGTTGATGCTTATCGGCCAGTACCATCTGTGCCCCTTGACGCATCCCTCTATCACGAGTCTTGTGAACGGCTGCCCGAATGCTTCCACGCTGCCGAGGTTCGGGTAGCAGTAAAGCTCCAAGTCAAGCTGCCTTACATCCATTCCCACGTTCCCCTCTATCTCCCTGCACAGTATCTCCCGCGAACGGAACTTGACGGCATCGGACTCGTCCCAGCCGCCGTTGTTTATAAAACGGCTTCCTGGCCGTCCTTCTCCGGTGACGCTGCAGTCGGCATTCACGTTTGTCAGGTAGGCCCTTGCATCCGTCAGTTTCTCGAACTGGTAGGCCGTGCCGCGGAAATCGCAGCTGAGTTCCTGCAGGCATATTCTCGCCATCAGTGGACTGAGCATGACGGAGAAGCTTTCCCCGGCCTCAAAATCCGCCTTCCCCACAAGTACGGGGCTGGAGACATCTTCCGTTTCGAGTTCAAAGCATAGCCCGGAAAGCGACTGCATTGTGAGAATCTTCTCCCATTGCAGGCTGCCTTCCGGAGCGTTGCAGATTACGACGGCCGTCTTCTTCCCTTCTCCCGAGGACACCTGCATCTCTTCCAGGCTCCCGTCGAAATGCGTGAACGAGTCGAGCCGCCCGAATTTGTCGGCATTATATATGAGCACATCGCAGCTTCGTCTCCCGAGCCCGTCCCCGCCTTTCATCATGAGCCTGACGGAACTTCTGCTGTTTTCCGCCTCCATGTTTTTCTCGTATGCCGGCGCGACGACCTTTGAGCATGAAAAGAAATGGGCCGGCAGGCAAGCAATAGACAGAAATGCCAGAAAAGGATAGACGATCCTGTGAGGGTGGCAAACCGAAGACCGGCCCTGGTTGCAGAAAATTGGTTGTATGTACTCGTTGTATGCGTTCATCTTTTCCGTCACATTTGTTTGATTTGACGGCTGCAAATCTATGGCAGACTTTTCGGACGATTGCACGAATCGAAAAAAGAAACATGAAGTTTTTTCTTTTTTTTGAAATCCATAAATTTTTTTTGAGGTTTTTTAGATTTCTTACAATCAAAAACAGCCGTTCAATCCGCGGCGGTTATTTCTTTTGACGGAAATAAAATGTAACTTTGGGCGTTACAATGATAGGGATATGATTTTTTTCAGACGAATCTTTGCAAAGAAGAGGAAGTATATGCCTCTTTTCATGAAGCAGGCCGAATACATCAAGGCGGCCTCATCCATTCTCGTGCGCATGATGCAGACCACCGACAAGGACGAGTGGTTCAACTGCGAGAACATGATAAAGACTTACGAGGTGCAGGCGGACGCGCTACTCACCGAGATATACGAGGACCTTTACGGACAGCTCATTGTCCCGGTAAGCAGAACCGACCTACAGACAGTGGCGATGTCGGTGGATGATTTCATAGACAAGATAAACGCCGCAGCCAAGTCCATTCTCCTCTATTTCCCTAAGCGGATTGACTCTCAGATTGAGGATATGGCGACTTTCATAATGTCGAGCGCAGATGCTCTCGGGGACATGATTCAGTATCTGAGCAGCTTCAAGGACAACTTTTCACAGATAATCAGCCAGTGCGACAGGATTACTGAACTGGAGCACGCCGCGGACGAAACCTATGAGGAATATGTCGGCTACATCTTCCAGCATGAGACTGACCCGATTGAACTCATGAAATATAAGAATATCGCCGAGGCCCTTGAGGAGACTTCCGACACGGCGAAGCGCATTTCGGACAACATCCGCATGGTTCTTCTCAAATATATGGAAAAGCACTGAGGTGATTCCGCTTTCGGGCAGACCGTCTTTGAATTAAAACGAAAACTTGCTGGCTTATGAGTAATGCAAAACGGATTTGTGCGCTCACAATGGTTCGCAATGATGATTTCTACCTCGAAAAATGGGTGGACTACTATGGCCGTGAACTTGGGCGGGAAAATCTTTTTGTGCTTTTCGACGGAACCGACCAGCCTGTTCCGGATTTCTGCGAGGGTGTGAATGCTGAAATGTACGAGAGGCGTCAGGGCAGTGTCGTTGAGGGCGACAAGAGGCGCATAGATATTCTCGGGACGAAGGCTGCTGAACTGTTGAGGAAATATGATATTGTCATAGGCACGGATGCGGATGAATATATTGTCGCAGATCCGAAAACCGGCCTTTCGCTTGTCGAGTATCTTTCTGCGGCAAAGATTTCCCCTTGCCTTTCTCCGCTTGGGATAGACCTCGGACAGAAACTCGGGGAGGAAGGTGACATCGACGGGACAAGGCCGTTTCTGACACAAAGAAAATATGGGATTCTCGGCACAAGATACACGAAGGCGTCGATAATCTCGGCTCCGGTCCGATGGGGCAGGGGATTCCATCGTGTCAAGGGACATAATTTCCATATCGCCAAGGATTTGTATCTGTTTCACTGCGGCTATTTTGACATGACCCGTATTCAGGCACGCTTCGCCGACAGGGACCGTCTGGCAGACGGCTGGGAGCGGCATCTTAAAAAGCGTTCCCGCACTATCCGTGTCATAACTGACAGTCAGACCCGTGGCTTCGACAAATGGACCGGCATAGCCCGCCGCATCCAGACTTTTGTCCGCCCGCCGTATGCATGGAACAAGCCGGCGATGTTCAATATCGACATCGTAGTCCGCATCCCCGACCGCTTCAGCAAAATGATATAAAAATAAGAGGTTGCCGATTGGCAACCTCTTATCTTTTATGCACCAAAATTGTCGTAGAGAATGTTCTCCGGCGGTACTCCGAGCGAGTCAAGCAGCTTGTTCACGCAGCTGACCATCATAGGCGGACCGCACATGAAGTACTTGATGTCCTCCGGAGCCTCGTGGTCCTTGAGGTAGGTCTCGTACATCACGTTGTGGACGAATCCTGCCACATACTTCACGCCTGCCGCGTCTGCCGCCGGATCCGGACGGTCAAGGGCGAGGTGGAAGTGGAAGTTCGGGAACTCCTTCTCAATCTGCGCGAAGTCATCGAGATAGAATGCCTCGACGAGCGCACGCGCCCCGTAGAAGAAGTGAACCTCCTTCTTGGTCTTGAGAGTCTTGAAGAGCTCCATGATGTGGCTGCGGAGAGGTGCCATTCCGGCGCCGCCGCCGACAAAGATATACTCCTGTGAGTCAGGGTCGTTCTTAGGAAGAAGGAACTCTCCGTAAGGACCGCTGATGATAACCTTGTCACCCGGCTTGCGCGTGAACACGTAGGATGAGCCGATACCAGGATTGACCGGAAGAAGCTTCGGACCCAGCTCACGCGGAACGCTCCTGTCGAAAGGAGGCGTAGCGATACGCACGTTGAGCTTTATGATGCCCTTCTCACCCGGATAAGAGGCCATTGAGTATGCGCGGACGGTCGGCGTAGGGTTGGAAGCATGGAGGTTGAAGAACCCGTACTTCTCCCAGTCTGCCTTGTATTCGTCCGAAACTGCGATGTCCTTGAAATCCAGCTCGTAGGCCGGGATGTCAATCTGGATGTACTCGCCGCTCTTGAACTCAAGATGCTCTCCCTCAGGAAGCTTCACGGTGAATTCCTTGATGAAGGTTGCGACGTTGTCGTTGCTGATGACCTCGCACTCGAGCTTCTTGACTGAAAGCGCAGAGTCAGGGATGACAATCTTCATGTCTTCCTTGATCTTAACCTGACAGCCGAGCCTCCAGTGGTCGTTAATCTGCTTGCGGTTGAAGAAGCCCACCTCGGTAGGGAGAATTGTTCCGCCGCCCTCAAGAACACGGCACTTGCACTGTCCGCAGTTGCCCTTTCCGCCGCAGGCTGACGGGAGGAAAATCTTCTCGCCGGCGAGTGTGTGGAGCAGGTCGCTGCCCGGAGTTACATTGACTTCCTTCTTACCGTCGTTGATGCTGATCTTGACGGTTCCTTTCGGAGTCAGCCATGTCTTGATGATGAGGAGGAGAGCCACGAGGATGAGCGTCACGACGGTGAACACCGCCATGGCCCCGAGAATTGTATTTATCATTTCATTTCCCATATACCTTTCCTCCGATTAAAGTTGAATTCCCATAAATGTCATGAACGCCATACCCATCAGACCCACTGTGATGAATGTGATTCCGAGCCCTTTCAGAGGTGCAGGGACATTCGAGTATGACATCTTCTCACGGATGGCCGCAAGGGTGACGATTGCGAGGAACCAGCCGAAGCCGGAGCCGAGCGCATATGTCGTCGCCTCGCCGAGGTTCGCGAAATCCTTCTCCTGCATGAAGAGGGAGCCTCCGAGAATCGCGCAGTTCACCGCGATGAGCGGGAGGAAGATTCCAAGCTGCGAGTAGAGGGCAGGGGCGAACTTCTCGACCACCATCTCGACTATCTGCACGATTGCCGCAATCACCGCGATGAACACGATGAAGCTCAGGAAGCTCAGGTCAACGCCCTGAATGAGCGCGTCTGGCGCGAGCACGTATTTGTTGAGAAGGTAGTTTATCGGAAGCGTGATAAGTTGCACGAAGATAACAGCGGCACCCAGTCCGGAAGCTGTCTTCACGTTCTTTGATACTGCCAGGTATGAACACATGCCGAGGAAGTATGCAAAAATCATATTGTCAACGAAGACTGACTTTACGAATAAGCTTATATATTCCATAATTAACTGAGTTTGTCGTTATTTCTCCTGAAGATCCTTCTGAATCGAGCGCTGTACCCAGACGATGCATCCGAGGAGGATGAGGGCCATAGGCGGCAGGATTATGAGACCGTTGTTCATGTAGCCGGCATTGTAGAATGCCTCGGGGATGATTCTGAAGCCGAAGAGCGTGCCGCTTCCGAGAAGTTCGCGGAAAAATGCCACGATGATGAGAATCATACCGTAGCCGGCTCCGTTGGCGAGACCGTCAAGGAGTGACGGAATCGGCTTGTTTCCGAGCGCGAATGCCTCGATGCGGCCCATGACGATACAGTTCGTGATGATGAGTCCTACATAGACGGACAGCGTCTTGCTGATGCTGTAGGCGTATGCCTTGAGCACCTGATCGACCAGAATCACCATGAGGGACACGACCACGAGCTGGACGATGATTCGGATTCGGTTAGGAATCGACTTCCTCATCATTGACACCACGAAGCTGGAAAGTCCGGTCACGATGGTCACTGAAAGCGCCATCACGAGCGCTCCCTTGAGCTGAACGGTCACTGCAAGCGAAGAGCAGATACCGAGCACGAGGACAGTGACGGGATTACCCTTGAAGATAGGGTTGAGCAATGTTTCCTTCAAATTAAAATCTTTCATAACCTATTCCTCCGCTTTTACATCCTCGGCAGCAGCCTCTGTTGTTGCCTCGTCGTTCGTTTCAGTTTCGGCAGCGGCGGCTTTCTTGGCCGCGATGCCGTTGAGATAAGGAAGATAGTACTTCACCCAAGTGTTGATTGTCGTGCCGACGGCCCTTGAGGTGATTGTCGCTCCGGAGATTGCATCCACACCGTGAATGTCGCCGTGAGCTCCGCCCTTGACGACGTCGAAATGACCCTCGTCAGTGAGCTTGTGCCCCTTGAACTGGCTGTAGAACGGCTCCTCGGCAATCTTTGCGCCCAGACCCGGAGTCTCGCTCTTGTGGTCGAAGATGGCTCCGTCGAAAGTGCGGCCGTCCTCGTCGAACGCGAGATAGCCCCAGACCGGTCCCCAGAGACCCGCGCCATAGCACGGGATGACCGTGACAGTCTTTCCGGTGATGTCAAAGATATAGACGGGAAGCCTGAGTTCCTTTGCGGAGTCGGCGTTTCCGGCCTCAACCTTCTTGATGATGTCGTTCTGCTTCTTCAGATCTGAGGTGGAGGCGACCTGAATTGCCTTGAGGTCATCCTTCCCGAGATTCATGGACTCGCCGACCTTGTTGCCGTCGCAGTCGATGTAGTAGGCGTCGACTGCCTTGTCCCGGTAGGTCGCGAGGATGTCCGTGTCCTCGGTGATTGAGAAGTTGTCGTCGGCCTGAGCCGCCGCTGTGAGCACCTTGGTGATGGTCTCAAGCTTCACGTTCTCGTTCTGCTTGTCCTTGAGGCCTTCCGCCGCGAAAGCGAGAATCGCCGCCACCACAACCACGAGAACGGTTGAATATATAACTGTATATACGTTGCTGTTAGTATTCATATTATATAGGTATTAAGCGATTTTTACTTTCTTGTTATGCCTCTTGATTGAGCACTCTATCACGCAGTGGTCGATGAGCGGAGCGAACGTGTTCATCAGAAGTATCGCGAGCATCATTCCCTCTGCATATCCAGGGTTCCAGAGCCTTACCGTGACCGCGAGAGCTCCGACGAGGAATCCGTAGATCCACTTGCCGCACTCTGTCTGCGCCGAAGTCACAGGGTCAGTCGCCATGAAGACTGAACCGAAGAGGAAGCCGCCCATGACGAGCTGGTAGTAGCCCGGAAGGTCAGTCGCGCCGCAGGCATAGCCGAGGTATCCGATTGCGAGTCCGCCGGCTATTGAAGACACCATAATCTTCCATGATGCGACTCCAGTGAAGACGAGGATGAGAGCTCCGAGGAGGATTGCTATCACGGATGTCTCGCCGACTGAACCCGGGATGTTTCCGATGAACATGTTGAGGAGCGTGTAGCCGTGTTCCGCAAGGCCTTCTGCGGATGCGTTCGCGAGCGGAGTGGCGCCGGAGAAACCGTCAACCAGACCGTTGCCCGCGCACCATGCGTTGTTGCCCGCTCCGAGACCGCCCACCCATACGGTGTCGCCTGACATCTTGCTCGGGTATGAGAAGAAGAGGAACGCGCGCGCGAGGAGCGCAGGGTTCCAGATGTTCATTCCGGTGCCTCCGAAGACCTCCTTGCCGAAGATGACCGCGAACGCCACTGCAAGCGCTAGCATCCAGAGCGGAACATCTACAGGCACGATGAGCGGAATTATCATTCCGGAAACGAGATAGCCCTCGTTCACCTCATGCCCGCGAAGCTGCGCGGAGGTGAACTCTATCGCGAGACCGACGATGTAGGACACGAGGTAGAGCGGAAGAATCTTCACGATGCCATATCCGACCATCGGCCAGAAGCCCCAGTTAAGGCCGTATGCCACAGAGTGCTGGTAGCCCGTGTTCCAGATTCCGAAGAGGAGCGCAGGAACGAGGGAGAGCACCGCTATTATCATCACTCTCTTGAGATCGACGCAGTCCCTGATGTGCGAGCCCTTGCGGGTCACGGTGTTCGGGACGAAGAGGAATGTCTCGAATGCGTCGAACGTCGAATGAAGGAATCCAAGCTTTCCACCTTTCTCAAAGGTAGGCTTGATTTTGTCAACATATTTTCTTAATGCGTTCATAATCTTTCCTTTAAGCCATTTCCTTCAACATGAGAGATATTCCGTCCTCGATGATTGACTGAATCTCAATCTTTGACGGATCGACATATTCGCAGAGCGCGAAGTCTTCAGGAAGAACCTCGTAGATGCCGAACTTCTCCATCTTCTCGATGTCCTGTGCAAGGCAGGCCTTCACGAGATAGACTGGGAAGAGGCGCATCGGGAGAACCTTTCCATATACGTCGGAAACGACGAACGCGCGGACTCCTCCGTGGAGGTTGGTGTCCATGTCATATTTCTTCTTCGGCGTGAGCCATGAGAAGTAGGTGTGCGAGGTGCTGAACTGGCTGGTCCTGAACGGCTTCGCCCATCCGAACATCTCGTATTCGTTTCCTTCCTTGAGGATGGTCACCTGATTGTCGAAGAATCCGAGGAACCCGTCGATGCCGACTGCTGTTCCTGAAAGCGCGTCGCCGCTGATGAAGCGGAGGTTTTCAGGCTCCTGATAGAACCATGCAAATTCCTTCATTGACATTCCCGGCACGCAGCTCACATATGCCGGTTCAACGGCACGCGGTCCGGTAATCGCGATTTTTCTCCTCACGTCGTATTTTCCCGTGCGGAAGAGCTTTCCGATTGCGGCGAGCAGCACCATGGAAACAGTCCATACCGTCTCGCCCTTGCGAATCGGGCTGATGTGGTGAATCTGCACTCCGACGTTGCCCGCAGGATGCTTGCCGGTGAACGTGTGCGGGATGATGTTCTCAAGCTTGTGGAACGGTGTCCCGGCATAGTTCGCGCTGTCGAATGACATATGGACGCCGCCGTCGGTCAGCTTGTTCAGGGCATTCACTCCCGCCTGGATGTCGGCGAACTCGTCCCTGAGGACATACTCCATGTCCGCCGCGAGCGGAGCCGTGTTGAACGCTGAAACGAAGATGGCCTTAGGCTTGACTTCAGGATTTGCGATGATGCCGTATGGCCTTTGGATGATTGCCGGCCAGAGACCGCCTTCAAGAAGCGCGGCCTTGACAGCCTCGCCGTCGAGATCCGCGATTCTTTTCACACCAAAGTCAACATACTCCTGCGTCTGATCCGCCTTGATGCGGATTTCAAGCAACTTTCTCTTTTCGCCGCGGACGATTTCCACGACCTCGCCGCTGACCGGCGATGCGAAGAGAATGTCCTGCGCCATCTTGTCTGCCATTACAGGCGTGCCTGCAAGAACCTTATCGCCCTCCCTTACAAGAAGCTTCGGGACAAGCCCCCTGAAGTCGGTAGGCTTGACGGCGATAATGTCCGGGGCAATCACCTTTCTGGTGTTGAGGGCCGCCGCTCCTTCGAGAGGAATGTTCAGACCCTTTTTCAAATAGATGTTGTTTGACATTATAAAACGTTTTTGAGTATAATTTTTTATTTTCAAAAAACCGCCGCGAAGATACGCATTTTTTTGCTAAATTCGCACTCCAAAACCAAATAAAGAAACAAGGAAATGGAAAACAGTCTGAGTTCGGCCTTGGAGGGGTTGAATCCTGTTCAGAAACAGGCAGTTGAGTGCGTGGAAGGGCCGGTGCTGATAGTGGCCGGGGCGGGTTCCGGTAAGACGAGGGTCCTTACCTGCCGCATCGCCAATATCCTCAATCTCGGATGTGAGCCTCAGAAGATTTTGGCGCTGACTTTCACCAACAAGGCCGCGAAGGAGATGAAGGAAAGAATCGCGCTCATGGTCGGTGCCCGCAAGGCCCGTCGTCTCTACATGGGGACCTTCCACTCGATTTTCATACGCCTGCTCCGCGATTATGCCGCCGAGATAGGCTACAGGCCGGATTTCACGATATATGACACCGACGATTCCATCCGTCTGATAAAGACCTGCCTCAAGGAGATGCAGCTCGACGAGAAGGTCTATAAGCCTAAGGACGTGCAGTCGCGGATTTCATACGCGAAGAACAATCTCGTGACCGCCGCGAAATATCGTGAAAGTCCGAATGCCATCGAACAGGACCGTCGTCGCAAGATGCCGAGAATCAATGAGATATATACTCTATATTCGCAGAAGTGCCGCCAGTCCGGGGTCATGGATTTCGACGACGTGCTCCTGAACATGAACATACTCCTGCGCGACTCGCCGAAATCGTATGAGGAAATAGCAGATATGTTCCGGTATATCCTCGTCGATGAGTACCAGGACACGAATATGGCGCAGTACATCATACTCCGGAAACTTTCGGCCTTTCATAAGAATATATGTGTCGTCGGCGACGATTCACAGTCGATTTACGGATTCCGGGGGGCGAGGGTGGAGAATATCCTCAACTTTCAGAAGGATTATCCGGGGTGCAGAATCTTCCGACTCGAACAGAACTACCGCTCCACGCAGACAATCGTGAATGCCGCCAACTCCTTGATAGCCAAGAACTCCGCGAGGATTCCGAAGACCTGTTACTCCAAGGGCGACGAGGGGGAGAAGATTCATCTCATCAAGGCATATACGGAGACGGAGGAGGCGATGCTTATCGTGTCTTCGATTATGGCGACGCTTCGCAGTGAATCCGCTCAGTATCAGGATTTTGCGATACTTTACAGGACGAATGCCCAATCCCGTGCCCTGGAGGAGGCGCTCCGCAAGAGGAACGTGCCTTATAAGATATATTCGGGAAATTCGTTCTATGACAGGGCGGAGGTGAAGGACGCGATGGCGTATCTCAAGCTGACGGTGAACATCAACGACGACGAGAGCTTCAGGCGGATCGTTAACAAGCCGGCCAGAGGAATCGGCGACACTTCGATTGCGGCTCTTGCCGCTGCCGCGCACAATCATGAGACGACGCTTTTCAAGGCCGTATATGAGTCTGACCTTGACACTTACGGACTCAAGCCGGCTGCGGTCACGAGGCTTCGCGCGTTCTGCGACCAGATTGCGAAGAACTCCGTTCGGGCGGCCACGGAGGATGCCTTTACAGTAGCTGACGCGGTGCTCAAGGAAAGCGGGCTGTGGGCTTTTTTCAAGTCTGACGTGTCCGTCGAGGGGCAGTCGAGGTTCGCCAACATCGAGGAACTGCTTAACGGCATCAAGCTCTTTATAGAGGAAAGGAATGCCGAATATGCCGAGGACATGATTGCCGAAGAGAAAATCATGTCGCAGGATGACCTGAAAGAGGATGATTATCCGATGGTTACGCTCAGTTCGTATCTGGAGAACATAACTCTTATAAGTGCCGCCGACGTGAGCGACGAGGAGACGGCCAACCGTGTCGGGCTCATGACGGTCCACACTTCAAAGGGTCTGGAATTTCCGTATGTCTATATTGCCGGGATGGAGGAGAACCTTTTTCCTTCGGGTGGCCTTCTGGCCTCTGAGAGTGACGTTGAGGAGGAGAGGCGGCTGTTCTATGTGGCCGTGACGCGGGCGAAGAAGGAGGTGTCGCTCTCTTTCGCGACGACGAGGATGCGCAACGGAAAGTCCGAGTCG
>CAKUPC010000038.1 GCA_934675095.1 uncultured Bacteroidales bacterium
GGCCTTGCCGGCGGCGTAGTCGCCCTCCGACTTGATGCGCTGGATTTCAGCGAGAAGCTCGCCGAACAGACCGCGCAGTGCCGGGTAGTCGTTCACCACGAAATAGGTCTTGCCGTCACGCACCTTCTTCTCTATGACATTGTTCTCCCGTCCCTTGTCGTAGCACCACTGGGCAATCAGCTTGCGGTTCTGCATATGCGCCTCAGTGTTTTTCTTTCCAAGTTCGACGCGTGAGAACTGCACGAGCAGGCCGTTGCGTATGTAGTTGGCGTACATCGCCTTGTAGGCCTCGCCGTCAGGAAGGATGCCGAGTTCGACGAGCTTCGGGTCGGCCATATAGTAGAGTCCGAAGAGGTCTGCGCGGGTCTCCTCAAGAGTGGAACTGAACTCTCCGAGCGCGTTCGGTGAAGTCCCCGGAAGAAGCTGCCCGCTGCCGTGGCCGAGGCATTCGTGCAGGTCAGTGTGAATCTCGTCGGTGAGGGCGAGGTATTTCTTTGCCATGGCTATTTCGTCCTCGTCCCAAGCAAACTCGGTGAGCGTGCTCTTCGGAGATTCCTGTGCCGCGAAGTCGTAGGCGTGGGTTATGTTGGCTATGGTCACTGACTTGGAGCCGTGTTCGCGCCGGATCCAGTCGGCGTTCGGGAGATTGATTCCGATAGGGGTGGCAGGGTAGCAGTCTCCGGCGAGCGTCACCGCGTTTATGACCTTCGCTGAGATGCCCTTGACCGCCGGCTTCCTGACCCTTGCAACGACAGGGGAGTGGTCCTCGAACCACTGCGCGTTTTCCGAGAGCTTCACGGTGCGCTGCGAGGCTTCCTCGTCACGCACGTTCACGAGCCCCTCCCATGTGGCCTTGCGCCCGAGAGGGTCGTTGTAGTCCTCGATGAAACCGTTGATGAAATCCACCGTGCCGAGCGTGTCCTTCACCCATTCGATGTTGTACTTGTCCCAGATACGGAGGTCACCCGTGCGGTAGTAATCGACCAGAGTCGCGATGTACTGCTTCTGAAGTTCACTCTCTGCGACCTCGGACGCAAGCTCCAGCTCTCCGACAATCTTCGAAATAGCCGCTCCGTACAATCCGTCAATGCGATAGACCTCCTCGCGGATTACTCCGTCAGTGCCCTTGACGAGCTTGCTGTTCAGGCCGTATGAGACAGGCTCGGGGGCGTTCGGGTCGGCGAGCGCGGCATAGAAGTCATCGACCTCTTTCCTGCTGACGCCCTCGTAGAAGTTCACGGAAGAGCCTTTCACGATGTCCCCCTCGTCCGTCTTTCTCCAGCGGTAGAGGGTAGGGGAATATATCGCCTCAAGAAGTTCAGCGTCCTCGTCGCCCACGGCGGCCATCAGGGATGCAAAATACTCGCGTGAGCACTCCGGGAAGAATTTTTCCTCAGCATAGTGATGATGTATTCCGTTGCTGAAAAACACCCTCTTCGCATATACGAGGAAGTCGGCATATTCCTGACATTCCTTGTCTCCGTCATATTTCTCGATTATGTCCTCAAGCAGATGACGCACCGGCAGATTCACCGCGCAGTTCTGGTCCCACAGGATGTCGCGCCCGTATTTCGCCGCCTCGCTCAGATGATAGACATATTCCTTCTGCTTGAGGGTCAGGGAATTCCATCCCGGAACGCGGTATCTCATGATTTTCAGGTCGGCGAACTCGTCAATCAGGTACCTGAAATCGGCCGGCACTTCCTCCTTCTTCGGCCCGCCGCACGAAACGGCACAGCCCATAATCGTTGCTGCTGCAATCATTTTCACTACAGTTTTCATATTTTTAATTTTTCGTACCTTTGCAAATTTGAAAATATCTGACAAATTTAGAAAAAATATGGGAATATGAAGAATATGATACGGAATATGCTTTTGTCCGTCGCGGCTCTCCTCTCGCTCGGCGCCTGCACGAAGGTTGTCACCGAAACGGAGGTCATCGTGCGGCACAATCACATCCATGCGTTCGTTATGATGAGCTTCGGCTGCAATGACTTGGACTCATATCTGAAGAAGAACATAAAGGAAGTGGAGATTCGCTACATTCCCGACGGAGGGGATGAGGAGAACCTGTTTTTCATCTACAGCCACGGGGTGAATGCGGACGGAACTCCGGAGATTCCCTCTCTTGTGAGGGTTTATCGGAATCATGCCGGCGACCTCGTGCGTGCCAATGTCATGACATTCAGCGAGGGGGACGTCCCGAACACCGGCGAGAACATCACGAAAGTCCTCAGCTGCATCAGGGACAGGTACCGTGCGGACAGCTACGGCCTGCTGCTCTCCTCCCACGGCTCCGGCTGGGTTCCGCCGGGCTATCTCGCTCTGCCCGAAAGGTTCGAGGGCACAACTACGGATGTATGGTCGGCAGGAAAGTCCGGCAGACAGGGAAGCCGTCGCGCAAATGCCCCCGTGCCTTATGTCCGTCGCGATGGCGACGGTCCTGCGGTGAAGAGCATCGGTTCGACATGGACGGACAAGACGCACAAGAACGCCTATGAGACCGACATCATCGAACTGGCCGAGGCAATACCGTTCAAGGTGGACTACATCATCTTCGACGCCTGCTACATGGGCGGAATTGAGGTCGCATACGAACTGAAGGACAAATGCCGCTGGATGGGCGCCTCCCAGACTGAGATTCTGGGCGACGGAATGGACTACAGCCGGCTTGTCGAGCGGCTTCTGAAGTCAGATGCTCCGGCTCCGGAGGCAGTATGCGAGGATTTCTACAGCCTTTACGAGAACCAGAGCGGGCAATACAAGTCCGCGACAATCTCCATGATTGACTGCTCCCGCCTCGACGCGCTTGCCGCCGTGTGCCGTTCCGTGTTCCGCTCGCACGATGTGAATTACGACAGCTGCGACAAGACAGCCCTCCAGCAGTTTTTCCGTAACCGCTACAGGGACAAGCAGAAATGGTTCTATGACCTTCGGAGCATAATGGTCGCCTCCGGGGCGACGGAAACCGAACTCTCCGACATCGACTGGGCTCTCGGACAGTGCGTCGCCTACAAGGCCTCGACGGAGTGGTTCATGAGTGACTTCCAGATCAAGAGTTTCAGCGGCCTGAGCATGTATATGCCTTATCCGGACCGGAACTATCTCAATAATTATTATAAGGAGCTTTCCTGGAACAAGGCGACGGGTCTTGTGAAGTAATTGAATGAGAGGTTGTAACAGCCCGCTTGTAGAAGTTGCGGAGCGTATGGGGCAGGAGATCCTGAGCGATTTTTTTTCATGAGCGAAGGCCTCCTGCTCCATACGCCTTAAAACAACTTCGCCCACGCTTGATTTCTGTTGTTGAATATCAGAAAAAAGTTGTATATTTGCAGCCCCATAAAAAGTCACAGGACTTTTTGGTGCAATGGGGTTCTGTCATCCTCGCAAGGGGAGGCTGAACTGAGTAACACATTTTAAATTAACAAAACAATGAAACACATTGAATTGAAGGGTCAGCTTCGTGAAGCTGTCGGCAAGAAGGCCATCAAGGCTCTCCGCAAGGAAGGACTCGTACCTTGCAACATCTACGGACTCGGAATGGAGAACATCCACTTTGCGGTTGACGCCAAGGCTCTCAGACCGATCACCCACACTCCGAACTCATACATCATCGACCTCGAACTCAGCAACGGACAGAAAATCAATGCCGTTCTTCACGAGCTTCAGTGGCATCCGGTAGAGGACCAGTGCCTCCATGTAGATTTCCTCGCCGTAAACGACACCAAGCCTGTCGTAATTGACGTTCCGGTTGTAGTTACCGGTCACGCTGAGGGTGTGAAGGCCGGCGGTAAGCTCCTCGTTTCCGCACGCAAGCTCAAGATAAGCGCGATGATGAACAACCTTCCTGACAACCTTGAGGTAGATTGTACTCCTCTCCATATCGGCAAGCAGATTGTAGCCGGCGACCTCCACTACGAGGGCGTCACCATCGTTTCTCCTAAGGCGACAATCATCTGCTCAGTACGTCCTACCCGTGCATCCGCTCAGGCTGCTCAGGCTGAATAATCAGGAAATGTCTGAAAGATGAACTGTCTTGTAGTCGGGCTCGGAAACATAGGTTCCGAATATGAAAACACCCGGCACAACATGGGATTTATAGTGTTGGATGCCTTTGCAAAGGCATCCAACGCCGTTTTTCACACCGACCGTTACGGGGACATTGCCGAGGTCCCGTTCAAGGGTCACCGCTTCATACTCCTCAAGCCATCGACCTACATGAACCTCAGCGGCAAGGCCGTCAGGTACTGGATGCAGGAGAAGAACATACCGATTGAAAATATCATCGTGATTTCCGACGACCTCAACCTTCCCTTCGGTACCATCCGGATGCGCAAGAACGGCAGCGACGGCGGTCATAACGGACTGAAGAACATCACTGAACTTCTCGGAAGTCAGGAGTATGCAAGAATACGCCTCGGAATAGGAAATGATTTCAGCCGGGGACATCAGGTCGATTTCGTGCTCGGGAAGCTGAGCGACGAAGAACTGAAGGTGATGCCGCTGATCAGCGACAAGGTGATAGCCGGCGTGAAGGCCTTCGCCACAATCGGCGTCGAGAGGGCGATGAACTCGACCAACTGCAAAATAGAAATTCCACCTGCAAAAACTGAATAATCATGCACATAGGTATCGCCGGTAACATAGGATGCGGCAAGACTACTCTCACGCGTATGCTGGCCGAACATTACGGATGGACTCCCAAGTTCGAGGCCGTGACCTACAACCCCTATCTTGAGGATTACTATACGGACATTCCACGCTGGTCCTATAATCTTGAGACCTACTTCCTCGCGCAGCGCCTCAAGGATGTTATGGCAATCTCACGCAGCAAGGAAACCATCGTCCAGGACCGCACGATATTCGAGGGCGTGGAGATATTCGTCCGCAACAACTACCTGATGGGCAACCTTTCCGAGCGTGACTTCAACACCTACATGGAACTCTTTCATGTCGTGATGTCCTCCGTGAAATATCCGGACCTGCTGATTTATATCCGCTCCTCGATTTCCCACCTCGTCTCCCAGATTGCAAAGAGGGGACGTGACTATGAGAAGGGGATGAGCATCGAGTATCTCACCGGACTGAACGAGCTCTATGAGCAGTGGATTGCCTCCTATCCCGGCAAGGTCATCATCATCGAGGGCGACAACCTCGACTTCGAGAACCGTCCGGAGGACTTCGCCTCAATTACGGACCGTATAGATGCTCAGTTGTTCGGCTTGTTCTGACGGGGCGAAGAAGAGGCGGTCTGCTGCGTTGCTCAGTTTGCCAAAATCCTCACAACCATAAGGTTGCTGCGGTATTTGGCTTCACTGAGCGCCTTGCATCCCATCCTTTTCTTCATCCCCTTTCTTTCAGTTGTTTGTTTTAATTGTCATTCCGAGCGAAATGAGGAATCTTTGTGTCTGGCCATCTGCGGGTCAAACAGGTTCTGTGAGGGAAGCTTGGCGGAGTAGTCGCGGCGGAGCTGGTCGAAGAGCGTCGCTGTGTATTTCAGGTGGCTCGGCCCCTTCCAGGTGCTCGTGTTCGTGATCCAAATCCAGCATTCCCCGTCGGGAAAATACTTGATGACTGCATTCGTTCCGGCGAGCGTCCCGGTACGCACCCAGCCCTTGCGCGGGTTGGTGTCGTTCCAGCCGAGGGAATAGGTGTTCGAGTCGATGTATTCAGTCATCTGTCCGACGCTTTCCTCGTCGAGCACGTCCGGGACCGACTCCGGCACCCCGTCAATCGAGGCCACGAACCTTGCGAGCTCGGCCGCGGAGCACACCCACGCCCCGGCTCCGCTCAGGAGATTTATGTCGTTTCCCCCGTAGCACCTCTCGACCATGCGCCCGCTCCCGTTGTATTCCTGAACCTGCTTTCCGTCGCCCTCGTGCACGAAATAGCGCACCTCGTTCGGCCGCTTGTCCCGGTAGTAGTTCCCGGCTATGTGCATATCCCAGCATCCGGCCGGATGCAGCACCCTTGTCTGGATGAAATCCTCGTAGCCCATCCCGGAGACGGTCTCTATTATCCTCGACAGCAGCATATACCCGTAGTTCGAATAGGTCTGCGAACCTCCCGGCTCGTACCTGAGCCTCCGGGAAAGCACCAGTCGGGAGTAGTCATCGAGTTCCGGGCTATGGTCAAGCCCCATCTGCCTCCGCACGTCGTTCGCCGAAAAGACAGGGTCGCGGCGGAATCCGGCCTGATGCCGCAGAAGATGCTCGACCGTAATCTTCGAGTAGTCGTTCATGTTGCTGATGGCCTCGGTGTAGAGCGAGTCCCGGAGTATTCCGTGAGGGCCGAAAACCGTGTCCGAGAGGTGCAGGAGCCCTTCTTCCTGAAGTTTCATGATTCCAGCTGCGGTGATGAGCTTCGAGACGGAAGCCACTCTCATGATGTGCCCCGGAGTCATCTCGACCGACACCCCGGTCTTTCTGCCCCAGTCCGTGGAGTCCCTGTCGCAGAACAGGCAGAGGCTGTCGTCGGCAATGCCGTAGCCCTTGCAGTATAGCAGGGAATCTCCGCGCATCACCGCAAGCTGCGCCCCGTGGATGTGCCAGTACTGCATATATCGCTCGATTTTCCGGTCCATCTTCTTGAGTGTCGCCACCTCCGACATCCCGTTCGTCAGCACCTTGTTCAGAAACACCGTGTCTTCAACCTCCTCCGTCACGGCCTGCTTCTGCCCCGTCCCGTGCAGCCTCGTGGCCGGAACCGCCACCGCCGCAACGACCGCCGCCACTACAATAACTAAAAATATTATATTTTTTCTTTTGACCAAAACGCTATTATTCAGTTAAGAAATTTTCCGGAATAAAAAACTTGGCGATTTGAATAAGATTTTTGAGAAAACAAATATAGACCCAAAAGATATTCAAATCATTGAGGATAGTTTTGCAAATTCGATAATGAACCGAGCTGTACCATCCACCCCGAGCAATGAAGTATCAACGCACAAATCGTAGGTCGAGGCGACGCCCCAGTTGCCGAATGTGAAGCAGTTGTAGAAGCTTTCCCGCTCCTTCTCCTTCTTCACGATGAAGTCCTGCGCCTTCTCAATCGGCATCCCCATCCTTTCGGACACCCTTTCCGCACGAACCGAGAGCGGCGAGGTGAGGAAAACGTCGAGACAGCAGTCCAAGTCCCGGAGGATGTAGTCAGCCGCCCTCCCGACAATCACCGCCGAGCCCTTCTCCGCGATGTTCCTGATGGTCTGAGCCTGCATCTTGAACAGCGTGTTGTCGTCCGTGAGGTAGGAGCCCCCGCCGAAGAGGCTTGACGAAAAGACGGAGGACAGCGTGAGGCTGCGCTTCTTCTCGTCCCTGTCCCTGAACAGTTCCTCGGTGAATCCGAAGTCCTGCGCCGCCTTTGTCAGCAGTTCGTTGTCATAGACAGGAATCCCGAGAATCTCGCCGATTTTGTCCGCCACAGCCTTTCCGCCGCTGCCGAACTGACGCCCTATATTTATTATAATCTTTTTCATTTCATTCGCTTTTTTGGGGGGATTCCCCGTGGTTTATGACATCCTCATTTATTTAACCGCGCCGCCGAGCCCCACCGGGTCATCGCCGTCATTAAGTTTTGAGAATTTGCTGAAAAGCCGTCCTAAAAGTATTGCCGTGAGGATGCTCGCCACCGTGTCGGAAATAGGGAAGCTCCACCAGACCCCGTCGGCTCCCAAAAAGAGAGGAAGGGTGTAGAGCGCAGGCACAAGGCAGAGCAGCTGTCTCGTGAGCGAGAGGAAAATTGACTTCTTCACCATTCCGAGGCACTGGAAAAGGTTCGTTCCCACCATCTGGAATCCCACGACAGGGAACATCACGTTCATTATCCTCAGCCCGTGCGACGACAGATCAAGCAGGTTCGGGTCATGAGTGAAGATTGAGCACGCGAGCCGCGGCATTCCCACGCAGACGATGAAGCAAAGCACGGAGACTATTGTGGCGAGCGCGGCAGTCTTGAGATAGACTTCCTTGACGCGGCTGTATTTCCTTGCCCCGTAGTTGTAGCCGGCGATAGGCTGCATCCCCTGGTTCAGTCCCATGCATATCATCACGAACATGAAAGTAATTCTGTTGCATATTCCGTAGGCTCCGATTCCGAGGTCCCCGGCATATTTCCCTAACTGCTGGTTTATGAAGAGAGACACGATGCAGGCGGCCGTGTTCATAAGGAACGGCCCGAACCCTATCTCAAGCGAGTCCTTGGCAACTCTGAGGTCAAGCCTCAGTATGCCCTTCTCGAAACGCACCGTCCTGTCTTTCCTTGTGAAATGGAGAATCGCGAGAATCATCGCGATGAATTGCGAGATGACGGTTGCCCATGCGGCTCCGCGTATTCCCATGTTCATTCCGAAAATCATCACCGGGTCGAGCGCCGTGTTGAAGAGCACTGTGAAAATCGTGAGTCCCATCGCCATCTTAGGGCTGCCGGACGCTCTCATCGCACCGTTGAGTCCGAAATAGACGTGAGAGATTATGTTTCCGTAGAGGATGATTTCCATATATTCCTTCGCATATCCTATCGTGTTCTCGCTGGCTCCGAAGAAATGGAGAATAGGGTCTAGGAACGCGAGGGCCACGACTGCGAAGAGAAATCCTATTATTATATTGAGGCTCACTATGTTGCCGAGAACCTTCCGCGATGCCTCGTAGTTCTTCTGGCCGAGCAGGATGGAGAGAATCGTCGCGCCTCCCACGCCCACGAGCGTTCCGAATGCCGTTGAGAGGTTCATCAGGGGGAAGGTCACCGCAAGTCCGGAGATTGCAAGCGGTCCCACGCCCTGTCCCACGAAGATGCTATCGACCATGTTGTACAGCGAGGACGCCGTCATCGCGATGATTGCCGGGAGCGCGTAGTTCTGTATGAGTTTCCAGATTTTTTCGGTGCCTAATTCCGTCGGTGCAGATTTCATTTCGGCCATTATTCGTCCTCCTCCTCTCCGCTGATGATTTCAATCTCGAAAATGAGCGGCGCATAGTCTGGAATGAGATTCCCGCTGCCGGAACTTCCGTAGCCGAGGTCAGACCAGAAGATTCCGATACCCTTGCCGGCGTTCATCTGCCAGAGGGTCTTGCTGAATCCGGAAATGAGCGAGCTGCTGCTCATCTTCAGACCGCTGAAGTCCTCGCTCCATGAGATTGATTTTGTTTCGTACGTGGTTGATGATGAATAGATTCCGTTATCTTTTGCGGTTTTCTCCACCGTTGTGTCGAAGGCCTGTCCGTCCAGCCTGCGACCGGTGTAGTTGATGACGATGGTGGTGTCGGACGGGAATGTCCTGTGTCCGGTGGTGTCTGTGACCGGGATGAAGTAGAAGCCCCTGCACGCGCCGATTGTCTTTGTCGTGTCCGGCATGGCGGCGAACTCACCGTTGTCGAGCTTGAGTTTCCCGACCACATTGTCCTTGAGGTAGGTCTCGATTTCGTCAATCTGATATTTCTCGATGTCCTCGATGATTCCGGTCAGCCTTATCCTGTAGATCGCGTTGGACGCGGTCGTCGAACTTGCGAGATAGTCCTCTTCGGAATCGCTGTCCTTGGTGCTCATGAGCCACTTGGGGATGAACACCGTCCTCTCGCCTCCGACCTTCATTCCTGCCACCGCGTCAATCACCCCGGCATAGTTCGCGCCTCCGGAGATTGAAACGACTTTGGGGCCATAGAAGTATGTCTTGTCGTATGTCCCGAGCTTCACCGCGGTCTCCTTGTCCGTGCTGGAGGAAATGGTGCCGTTCATGTCGGAAATTATGTAGCTGAGCGTCACGAAGTCGCCCTTTTTCGCCTCGGTCTCTCCGGTACCCTCTTTCTCGGCGAGGAGATATACCCCGCGCCCGAGAGTTTCCGGCATTCCGGTTTCAGGGTTTCTCGTTATTTCCAGTCCGATGTCCGAATGGTCGGCCTTGAGCCAGGCATTCAGGTAGTTTATCTCGTCGTCATAAATCCCGCTTTCGACGGTCTTTGCGCAGCTTCCGCACAGAACGGCGGTGATGATGACCGTCAGGATGATTGAAATCTTCTTCATGTTCCTTTCCTATACCTTAAATATATACTAATCTTTCCTGTCTTTTCCAATATGTCAGTTGTTCTCTATGCTTTCGACCCACACATGATAGAGCAGCGCCGAGTTCGCAGGAATTGTGCCAATCGGCTTGGAGCCGAACCCGTGCTTCCCGGAGAAGATTATGTAGCATTCCTGCCCCTCCTTCACTCCGAAAAGTCCCTTGCGCAGACCCTCCACCAGGCTCTTGTCGTCCGCGAGACTTGCCTTGACCGGGGAAAAGTCCGCCCCGCCGAGTTCGTTCCAGCCGTTCTGCACTGCGGTTTCCTCATGATTGGTCGCGAACATATTGTTCTGGCTGAGACTTCCGGTGAAGGCGTAGGCGGCGTAGAAGAACGAGACCGTCCCCGAGGTCGAGAGACTGTCCTCGCCGACGCCCTCGTCAATCACGAGACGGCTGCACCCTTCATTGATATAGACCCTCAGTGCCTTTGAACTGCTTATCTGGCTCTGTATGAACGAGTCAATCTTCTTGTCCTGGCTGTCGTAGGTCGTCTGCAGCTGCTGTTTTCCGCAGGCCGCCGCGACCATGACAGCCACGATTACCGCGACCGTTTTCCATATATTCCCGTCTTTCTGTTCCTTCATTTCCTTTTCATTTTTAGTCGCCTTTCTTCTTCCTCTGCGGCATCTTTATTTCCCCGCCCGTCGGCTACCGTCCAAAAAACTCCCTCGCGCATCTCTCGATGTAGGCGGGGGCGGCTTCAGGACCGGATATGTCGGAAGGAACCGCGAGTCGTCCTCCCGCCGCAAGCTCATGCCCGCCGCCGTTGAAATAGCGCTTCGCGAACAGGTTTGCCGATGTTCCCATTTTTGAGCGCACCGAGATCCTGAGCCTGTCGTGGCTTTCCTCCTCCTTGATGAATATGCTCATCTTCACCTTCTCTATTCCGAGCGGAATGTTCACAAAGCCTTCGGACTCGCCCTCGCGTATGCCGTATTCATGGATTTCCGCGGCGGACATCACCGCGTAGGCCACTCCGTTGTCCATCACGCGCATCTTCTCGCTTAGGAAATATCCCATGAAGCGGAAGCGGTTTTCCCTGTATCTGTTGTAGAGATTTCCCAGCAGCGCGTTCCTATCGACCCCGGCCGCAATCAACTCCCCGGCCATCCTGAGCGTCGAAGGATAAGTCGAGTTCGCGAAATTGTTGCTGTCCGTCGTCATCCCGAGCATCAGCGCCGTCCCGGCCTCCTTTCCGAGCCTTTCCGCCTTTCCGCCGATGTCCGGCATCCCGAGCAGTATCTCGTAGAGCAGTTCGCAGGACGAGGAGACTTCGCATTCGGAGAATATGAGGTCGTAGAAATCCTCTTCCGGGGATATGTGGTGGTCGATGAGTATCCTGAATCCTCCGAACCTCCGCACCGCGCCTTCGAGCGCGTCGGTTCTCTGCGGACTGTTGTAGTCGATGCTTATCAGGAGGTCGCATTCCTTCAGCGCCGCCTCCGCCGCGTCCTTCTTGTCGGCGATGCACCGTGTCAGGCTTTCGTCAAGCGCGAATCCGAGATTTTCCGGGCACGGGTCGGGAAGGATGATTCGCACTGGCTTCCCGCGCCCCATCAGATAGCGGGCGAGTGCGGTGGAGCTGCCGATGGCGTCCCCGTCGGGATGCGCGTGGGTGGAAACCGCCACCGCCGACGCTTCCGTGATTCGCCTGTCCAGCTCCGCGAGCTTTTCTCCTGTAATCGTACTCATTGTCCTCTACATCTTTCTCCGCATTCGGGCACAAGTTTTTCTCCCCGTGTCCGCGCGGGATTTCGCTTTGCAAAATTACATATATTTTTTGAGGATTTCTTATTGCAATTCATAAATCTAATTCCTAACTTTGTCAAGTTTTTGGAAATTCGGAAATATAAAAGACCACGAATATGAACAAAGCAATTAAGATTACATTGACTTACATTCTCCTGCCTGCGCTGATTATATTCCTCGCAGTGATTACGGTCAAGAGTGTCATGGAGCCGATTGACTTCAACAAGGAAAAGGCGGTACGCGAGAAGGTCGCCATCCAGCAGCTCAAGGACATCCGTGATCTTCAGGTGGCTTATAAGAGCGTGAACGGAAAGTTCGTTTCAGCGTTCGACACGCTCCAGACATTCTACAACACCGGCAAGATGAAGGTAATCATGAAGGTCGGCTCAATGGACGACTCCCTCGCCGTTGCCAACACCAAGGCTCTCAAGAAGAAGCAGCCAAAGATTACCCCGGCGCAGATGCTCGAACTCACCAAGACCGGCCAGAGGCTCGTCTTCACCATCGAGAACGAGATTCCGGTGAAGGACACCCTCTTCAACAACCGTCCTGACTTCGACATCAACACCATTGGAATCATTCCGTTCAGCGGCGGACAGCCTGTCGAGATGGCCTCTACGGTGAAGATGGTTTCGGGCGTCCCGGTTCCTCTCTTCGAGGCGGAGATGCCGTACAAGGCTCTTCTCAAGGGCATGGACAATCAGCTCAGAATCAACCTCGACGACGAGAGGGTCAAGACGGACCGCTATCCTGGTCTCAAGGTAGGAAGCATCACCGCACCTAACAACAATGCAGGTAACTGGGAGTAAGGACAGGATATTCATTCAGGTCGGCCTGAGCGGATTTTCCTTTCAGACAGAATCTGACAAGGCCAGGCATTCATCCGGTTGGATGGATGCCGGGTCTGTTTTTACTGCCCGCGAGCTTCAGCGGCGCTATGACGAGGTGGAGATTTCCCTGTTCACGCCTAAGGTGACGCTCGTCCCGGCTCAGTTCGTCCGTGAGGGCGGCGAGCGCGAACTGCTTGCCTCGGTGGCTGACATCTCGGAAACCGACGGCATCTCAAGCGTGGAGGTTCCGGAGTTCGCCGCGACGATGATCTGGTCGCCAACGATAGGGGAGACTCTCTCGGAAACTCTGCGAAACACTGTTCTCATGGTGGACGGCAGGCGCGCCGAGGTTCTTCCGGAACTCTACTATATGCTCCGCTCTCTGTCCGGAATCTCGCAGTATAACAAGATTGTGGCCTCGCTTGCCGACTCGCGCCTCTATCTCGTGATTGCCGAGGGCAGGAGCCTTCGCCTGTGCAATGTCTTTGACGCTCCGGACTTCACTACGGCCGAATACTGGATTTTTTCCGCGATGAAGAGCCTCCAGCTCAACCCGGACGTTTCGGACATTTTGTTCAGGACGCCGCTGACGGAAGCGGAGGAAATTTCCCTGTGCAGCTATTTCCGCAGCGTGGAAACCGTTTTCTGACATCGAATCTCTGTAAAGATGAAGACCCGCTTGGTCTCAGGTGAATGTCGCTGGTTTGATGTTTTCTTGGTAATTATTTGAACATGAGGATAATAGGAGGAAAACTCAAGGGACGCACGATAGAGCTTCCCGCAGGCTATGCCGCCCGGCCCACGACCGATTTCGCGAAGGAGGGGCTGTTCAACATTCTTGATAACGAATACGAGTTTGACGGTCTGAAGGTGCTTGATCTTTTCGGCGGAGCGGGCTCTATCTCACTGGAGTTCGCCTCACGCGGGGTCGGAATGGTCTACGCCGTGGAGATGGCGCCGGCGAACGCCTCTTTCATACGCTCGCAGGCCTCAAAGTTCGGCCTGGACAACCTGACGGTCGTGCGCCATAATGTCTTCGACTTTCTCCCCCTCTGCAAGGAAAAGTTCGACATCATCTTCGCCGACCCTCCCTACGCAATCGAAGGCCTTGACACCATTCCGGACAAGGTGCTTAACTGCGGAATACTCAATCCCGAATGTTACTTCATCCTCGAGCATCCCGCAGAATATTCCTTCACCTCACATCCGCATTTCGTCAAAGAGAAGAAATACGGAAACGTACATTTTACATTTTTCATATAGAAGAACACTTTGGAGCGAAATCGTATAAAGTGTTCGATTGCAAGGCTTGCGAGGAGTTAAAACCGCAGCTAATGGTTGTGAGGATTTTGGCGACGAAGCGTAACGCAGCAAGCGGGAACTTTAGACGGTTTCGCGTCTGAAGGCTATGCAGGCGTTATGTCCGCCGAAACCTAATGAGTCAGATATGGCTATTGTGAGCGGAGCCTCGACGGCAACGTTCGGCGTGTAGTCGAGGTCACATTCCGGATCCGGCGCGTCGAGGTTGATGGTAGGCGGCACGATGCCGTCCCTGAGCGCAAGCACGGCGGCGATGGCCTCGAATCCGCCCGCAGCTCCGAGAGGGTGTCCTGTCATTGATTTTGTGGATGATATGTGCGCACGGTGCGCCTCGTCCTCTCCGAGAGCCATCTTGAACGCCTTTGTCTCGCAGCTGTCGTTAAGCTGCGTGCCCGTTCCGTGGGCATTGATGTAGAGATTGTCCTCTCCCGCTCGGTATCCGGCTTCCGAGAGCGCCTCCCCGATGGCCTTGGACTGCGTGAGTCCGTCCGGCCTCGGAGCCGTGATGTGGTAGCCGTCGCAGGTGTTGCCGTATCCGCAGATTTCTCCCAGGATTTCGGCGCCCCTTGCCTTCGCGTGCTCATATTCCTCAAGAACCACCACTCCGGCTCCTTCCGCGAGCACGAATCCGCTTCTGTGTGCGTTGAACGGCAGGCAGGCATAGTTCGGGTCGTCGGAGCCGGTGAGCGCCTTTGCATTGGCGAATGCCGCAACGGCCATCGGGATGAGCGGCGATTCGGTGCCGCCGGCGATGATTGCGTCCGCATAGCCGTGTCGTATTGCTCTGTAGGCCTCTCCGATTGAGTGCGTCGCCGTGGCGCAGGCCGTCACGATGGGCAGGCACGGTCCGTTGGCATGGTGGCGTATGGCTATGTTCCCCGACGCGATGTTCGGAATCATTGTCGGCACATAGAGCGGAGAAATCCATTTCGGCCCGTTCGTAATCATCTTCTCCACCTCGCGGTAGGTCGCCGGGAAGCCTCCGATTCCGGAGCCGACATAGACTCCGAGTCTGAACGGGTCTATGTTCCCGCCTTCGCCGGAGTCCAGACCGGACTGATCCATTGCCTGCTTGGCCGCCGCCACCGCATAGACCGAGAAGAGGTCCTGCTTTCTCATGAACGCGGGCTCGATTCCGAAATCCGCCGGGTTGAAGTCCGTGATTTCTCCCGCGACCGAGGCCGGGAGGTCTTCCGTGGAGAACCGCGTCAGCTTCTTGATTCCGTTCCGGCCGTTTTTCAGGTTGTCCCAATATGTGCTTACATCATTTCCTGTCGGCGAAACCACGCCCATTCCGGTTATTACGACTTTTTTTTTCATATATATACTCATTATTTTTTCTTATTCCGAGGACAAATATACTCAAAATTTTTCTTGGTGCCCAAATTTGCCAAATTGGTTCAAATTTAATACTTTTGCAGCGTCAGTCGATTACTGGACCGTAAGAAATTTGATGTATGAACAAAAGGCTTCCGCGCTATCTGCTGGACAAGTTCCAGCTTGTGGGTCAGGTGACGTTTTCCGTGCTCTTCGGCATGGTTTTCATGAATCTGTATGTTCCTTTCTCAAAGACCGCGTGGTTCGAACTCGGCTATTCCTCCCGTTTCCTCTACACTCTCCTGTTCTTCTTTATCAGTGTCATGGTTCTGATTGTCAGCAGGATAGTGATGTACAAGACGAAATATCTCTTTGAAATGAGGATTTGGCACTATGTGCTCTGGTGCTTCGCGGAAATCGTCGTCATCTGCGGGATATACACGGGTCTGACGGTGCTGATTTCCGAGGTCCCGGAGGAAATGACCGTTTATGAGGTGTTTCTCAAGGCCATGCTCTACGGATTCATATCCCTGGCGGTGCCGTACATAATCTCGTGCCTTTATTTCGCGCTCGTCGAGAAGGAAAAAATCATCCGCCTGATGAACTACAGCAATGTCGTGACCGACGAGCCCGAACCGGAGACCGATGAACAGAAAATCACCCTTTTCGACATCGGAGGGACGCTGCGCTTTTCCGTGCGCCGCAGCAATCTCTACTTCATCGAGTCCGACGACAATTATATAAAGGTGTGGTATGACGACGGAAACGGGGACATGAAGCAGTATATGCTGCGCTGCCGCCTCAAGACCGTCGAGGAGACATTCAAGGACAGCACTCTCGTCCGCTGCCACCGCAAGTATGTCGTGAACACCGAACACGTCCGCGTGCTCCGCAAGGAGGGCGACGCCTTCGTCCTCGAACTCGACCGCGGTCAGATTCCGCCGATTCCCGTCACCAAGACCTACGAGAAGGCGGTGCTGGCGAGGTTTTCTTGACGCCGCAATCCGCCTCTTATTTACGCCGTCTTTTTGAGGCGCGCAGGCGCGATGCTGATTGAACCATCGCCTCGTCAAGCATAATGTTGCGTGCGGCAAGAATGTCCAGAATCATCGCGACGAGAGGGAAGAGCGCCGTCACCGAGAACACCATCTCGTTCCATCCGCGCACCACGTCCACGATTATCCAGACCTGGAACGCGAGCAGGTTTATCGCCGAGAGAGTAGCGACCCTCATCTGTGGAATCCTTATCTTGAAGGCGAACAGTGAGAACACGTTGCCGATGAGCGTCACGATGAGGAGGAAGCAGTAGGGAACTTTCTCGAAATATTTGATTGTCGCTTCAGCGCCGTCCGGACCGAGTATGGTCGCGAACTTGCAAAAAAACATTGATGTCAGCAGCGCCGTCGCCAGCGCGAGGTATAGGGTCTGTATTCTTTGCCACATAGCTTACTTTTTTCTAAACAGCTGCAAAAATAATAAAAACCGCTCATTCGGGAAAATCGCGGGGCAAATATATTTCTCAAAATTGCCTTCGAAAGCAAAAATGACTATATTTGCAGGGATATGCCTGATGCGGGTGCGTTTTTCTGTGAAATGTAAACTGCAGGGCGCATTTTTGTTTAATGTTAAAACCAATGAGTTATGCGTATAGCAGAATCAGAACTTATAATCAACGGGGACGGCTCCGTTTTTCATCTTCATCTCAAGCCGGAGGAACTTGCTGACAATGTGATACTTGTCGGAGATCCTGGGCGTGTGGATATGGTTGCGGAATATCTTACCGACATCGAGTTCCGTCACGCTTCAAGGGAGTTCGTGACGACGACCGGAAAGTTCAACGGAAAGCGTTTCACCATCGTTTCGACGGGAATCGGCTGCGACAACATCGATATCGTGATGAACGAGCTTGACGCCCTTGCGAACATCGACTTCAAGACCCGCGAAATCAAGGAACAGAAGCGTTCGCTCAACATTCTCCGAATCGGGACCTGCGGCGCGATTCAGCCGGACATTCCTCTCGGCTCGTTTATCTTCTCTCACATTTCAATCGGATGCGACGGTCTTCTCAACTGGTACGCCGACCGCGACAAGATTGCCATGCCGGAAATAGAGGAGGCGTTCAAGAAGCACGTGGGCTGGGCGAAGCACCTTCCTGACCCGTATTTCGTGAAGGCGAGCCAGAAGCTCATCGACAAGTTCAGCGACTGCACGGTGAAGGGAATGACAATCGCCGCATCGGGATTCTACGGACCTCAGGGACGTGTCCTCCGTATGCAGCTCGCGATGCCGGACATGGTCGATAAGTTCGAGAGCTTCGAGTTCGAAGGCCGCCGCGTCACCAACTTCGAGATGGAAGGCTCCGCAGTTGCCGGAATAGCCGCGCATCTCGGACATCATGCCGGCACGGTGTGCTGTGTCATCGCCAACAGGCATATCGGCAGCAGCAATCCTGACTACAAGGCTCAGGTGCGAAAACTTGTTGAGTTGTGTTTGAATAAAATGTCTGAGTTGTAATTGAAAAACGCCGGTTTAACCGGCGTTTTTCAATTATATAACTCGCTGAGGGTGGGGTTGATGGCTCGATGCGCGGGTCGGTGACGGTGGCATCGATGCTGCGGGAGATGTTGTCGGAGACGTTGACTTCCAGAAATTCCATGATGGCAGGGAGGTTTTCAAGTCCTGAGCCGGCGATTTCGTGACGTGCGCCCTCGTAGCGATAGATGCAGTGGTTGTAGCCGTTCTTCCGGCAGACTGACGCGATGGTGTTGGAGCCGTACCAGCCCAGCTTGAAAAAGCGTGTCTGCCTGTAGTTCACGACCTTGTCTTCCGTTCCGTGGAAAAGAACCATCGGACACGGCTCCTTTGCATATTTGAGGGCACCGTTGCGGCTGAGTATGGCTCCCGCGAGCGAGACCACGCCCCTGTAGTTGAAGCCTTCTGGAAGAACCTGCGCCCATTTGCTCCCGTTGCACAGCTCGTACTCGGCCTGAAGAACGGAAATCGCGCCGGCCGACGAACCCATGATGACCATGTTCCCGGTGTCGATTCCGAGCTCTTCGGAATTGTCGATGATGAAGTTCGTGGCACTGAAGAGGTCTTCCACGGCAATATGGATTGCGTTGTCAATGGCATCCACGCTGCCGAGCCCCACGTTTTTCTGCCCCTTGAGACCGAGCCTGTAGTCGATGGCTACGATTCTCAGTCCTTCGCGGAGCATGGCGTTGAAGAGCGGGGCTAGGTCCGCGTCGCCGCGGCTGCCGCCGACGAATCCTCCGCCGAACATGAAGATGACCGTCGGCTTCTCCCGGCCGGTGGCGAACTTTGTCGTGGCCTTTTCCGGTTCATATATGTCCATATAGAGATTGCAGGTGTCCCTCTCGGCGAACATATAGGTTCCGTCCGGGGTGGGCATCAAACTCTTGTGGGGCTGCGCACCGGCGGACAGGCAGAGCAGCGCTGCAATGGCGCACATGACGGCAGTTTTCAATACTTTTCTCATTTTTGTCTGAATTTTGATGGCCTGACAAATGCGGCAGGCCGGTTTTGTCCGCCGGCCGTGATTGCATAATC
>CAKUPC010000039.1 GCA_934675095.1 uncultured Bacteroidales bacterium
ACTTTGACATGAGCAGTCTCGGGGGCGGTACGGGTGCCGGCGGCAGTTCCTCCGGCAGCGGCGAAGGCTCCGGTGAAGGCGGCGGAACGGGCGAGTCCGGTACGGGTTCAGGCAGCGGTTCGACGTCTTCCGGCAGCTCAAAGTCCAACGGCGGACTTGAAGTCGGCCGTTGGAACACATGGAGCGCGGGAATCTCCGCCTCTATGCCGCTTGTGAACGCCCAGCTTTGGAAAAGCATCAGAATCTCCGGAATGGACGTCGAACTCGCGGTGGAAAAGGCACGCGCCTCGCGCCTTGACATGGTGAGCCAGGTGAAGAACGCCTACTACGCGGTCCTTTTCTCCAAGGAAGCCTTCAATGTATATAAGGAGGTATATGAGAACGCGATGACAAATTTCGCGGAGACGGAGAAGAAATACAACGTCCAGAAGGCCACCGACCTCGACATGGCTCGTGCGAAGACCAACGTCGCCAACGCCATCCCGAATGTCTATAACGCCGAAAGCTCGATAATCCTTGCCCTGTGGCAGCTGAAGGCCGTCATGGGAATCGACCTTGAGATGAACATCGACGTCGAGGGCGCGATTGAGGACTATGCGGAATATATGACTTCCGACGTCACCAAGGCCGACAGCATCTCGCTCGACCGCAACTCCACGATGAAACAGCTTGAGATTCAGGCGAATGAACTTGCACAGAGCATAAAGGCCCAGCAGTATGCCTACATCCCGACCCTCGCCCTCGCGTTCAACTACAGCTACAACGCGATGACCAACGACTTCAATTTCAAGGAATACAAGTGGACTCCATATTCATACGTCGGAGTCAGTCTCTCGATTCCTATTTTCTCCGGCGGAAAGCGTCTCAACCAGGTACGCCAGGCCCGCAACAGCTACGAGCAGATGAGGCTTCAGATGACCTCCACCGAGCGTAACCTCAAGATTTCCATCCGTCAGTCACTCAACACGATGGAGACCAATGTCAAGAGCTACGACGCGGCAAGGGATGCCGTCGCTTCCGCAGAAAAGGCCTACAGCATCGCTGAAAAGTCCTACGAGGTGGGACGCGCTACCCTCACCGACCTGAACGATGCGCAGCTTGCCCTCACGCAGGCCCGCCTCACTGAGTCGCAGGCGGTCTATAACTACATCGTTGCCAAGACACAGCTTGAACAGACTCTCGGTCAGGACTTTACTGAATAGCCGAGGCGCGTCGGAACGACAGGATTTCTCAGGACAACAGATTTTGAAAATATTGAAGATATGAACAAGATAGCAAGAAATTTAGCATTTGCGGCAGCCGTGATGGCGGCCGTCTCCTGCGGCAACGGGAAAAAGGCGGCTCCGGCTGCAGCCGCGCAGGAACAGGTTGCGGAGGTGGCTCCGCTCGTGACGGTGGTGACCGTTGGGAAGCAGAATGTGCCGCAGACATCAGTCTATACCTCATCCGTAGAGCCTTACGCGAAGAACAACATAGCTCCGCAGACCTCGATGAGAATCAGCAAAATCAATGTTGAAGTCGGTGATTTTGTCCGTGCAGGCCAGATACTTGCCGAGATGGACAGACTCCAGCTCCAGCAGGCCGAACTTCAGATGAAGAACAACGAGACCGAGTACAACCGTCTCAAGGGGCTCTATGACGCGGGCGGACTTTCAAAGTCGGACCTCGACGCGATAGAGCTTTCCTACAAGGTCAGCAAGACCAGCTACGACAATCTTCTCCAGAACACGATTCTCCGTTCTCCGATTAACGGTGTCGTGACCGCGAGGAACTACGACAAGGGGGATATGTTCTCGATGGGACAGCCGATTTACACCGTCGAGCAGATTGCTCCGGTGAAGCTCCTCGTCGGAATCTCCGAGAGCGACTACTCCAAGGTGAAGAAGGGCAACGAGGTGAACATCACCGTGGATGCCTTCCCCGGCAAGGTCTTCGTCGGCAAAATCAATCGCATATACCCGACAATCAACGAATCGACGCACACCTTCAATGTCGAGGTCATCGTTCCCAACAAGGACAATGTCCTCCGCCCGGGAATGTACGCCCGCGTGACCGTTCAGTTCGGCGTTAACAACAGCGTAGTCGTCCCGGACACGGCAATCGTCAAGCAGACCGGTTCCGGCGAGAGGTTCGTCTATGTCCTCAATGCCGACGGAACCGTCACCTATCAGAACGTGAAGCTTGGCCGCCGCATCGACTCCATGTATGAGATTCTTTCGGGAGTCGAGGACGGCGCGAAGGTCGTCACCGAGGGCCAGGTCCGCCTCAAGGACGGTATCAAGGTAACTGTAGCAGAATAATATCATGAGCATATACAGAAAAGCGGTTGATAATCCGGTGACGACGGCCCTGATATTCACGGCCTTCGCAATCTTCGGTATCTTCTCGTTGATGAATCTGTCCATCAACAACTTCCCGGACTTCGACTCGAACACCATCATGGTGATGTCGTCCTATCCGGGAGCGAGTGCCGAAGACATAGAGACGAACCTCACGAAGGTTCTCGAGAACTCCCTGAACGGTGTGAGTGACCTCAAGCATATCACCTCGCAGTCGAAGGAGAACGTCTGCATCATAACCCTCGAATTTGAATACGGAGTCGATATCGACGAGGCGACGAACAACGTCCGCGACAAACTGGACATGGTGAACTCGAACCTGCCCGACGGCGCGTCCGTTCCTGTCATATTCAAGTTCAGCGCGGACGACATGCCTATCATCATCTTCTCCGCGACGGCGAACCAGAGCATCCCTGCCCTTGAGAAAATCCTCGACGACAAGGTCTCCACTCCGCTCGCCCGCGTGTCCGGTGTCGGTACGGTGTCCGTTTCCGGAGCTCCTAAGCGTGAGATTCAGGTCTATTGCGACCCGAACAAGCTCCAGGCATACGGACTTTCCATAGCCGGCATCTCCAATGTCCTCGCCTACGAGAACAAGAACGTGCCTTCGGGAAACATCGACATCGGTTCGGACACCTACACTCTCCGCATCGAGAAGGAGTTTGACAGCGCCGAGGAGATGCTTGATGTGGTCGTGGGCTATTCAGGCGGCGAGGCGGTCTATCTGCGCGACGTCGCGACGGTGAACGACGGACTTGAGGAAAAGTCTCAGGAAGCCTACACCAACGGAGTGCAGGGCGCCCAGATTATCATCCAGAAGCAGTCCGGAGCCAACACCGTGAATGTCATCAGGAAGGTCAAGAAGGCGATGGCCCAGATTCAGGAGACCCTGCCTTCCGACATAAAGATAACCACGGTCGTCGATAGTTCCCGAAACATCATCAACTCCATCAACTCCCTGAAGGAGACGATTATAATCACCTTCCTCGTGGTCGCGCTCATCGTGTTCCTCTTCCTCGGAAGGTGGAGGGCGACGTTCATCATCGTGCTCGCGATTCCGATTTCCCTGCTTGCGTCCATCATCTACCTCTTCGCGACGGGCAACACGCTGAACATCATATCCATGTCAGCCCTCTCAATCGCAATCGGTATGGTCGTCGATGATGCCATAGTGGTGCTCGAAAACGTCACGACGCACATCGAGAGGGGAGAGAAGCCTAAGGAGGCCGCGGTGCACGGAACTCAGGAAGTGGGTATATCCGTCATCGCATCCACCCTCACCATGCTCGCCGTGTTCCTTCCGCTGACCATGATTCAGGGTATGTCAGGAATCATGTTCCGCCAGCTCGGCTGGATTGTGTCAATCATCATGATTGTCTCCACCACCGGTGCGCTTACCCTTGTGCCGATGATGTGCTCGCGAATGCTTCGTCTGAAGCTCAACCACGGAAAGGCGTATAATTTCGTGTTCGGAAACATCAACAAGTTCATTGCTTGGATTACAAGGGGTTACGGTCACATAATCCACTGGTCGGTAAGGCATCGCGTCATAGTCGTATGTACGGCTCTCGCCATATTCATAGGCTCAATCGCGCTCTACGTCCCGAACATGAAGACAGAGTATTTCCCTCAGTCCGACTCGGGCCGTCTCCGCGCCACGATTGAACTTCCTGTCGGAACGGGTCAGGACGTGACGCGTGAACTTGCGAATGAAATCTATCAGAAGGTCGTCGCGGCCGCTCCGGAAATCAGGGTGTATAGCTATTCCCTCGGTCAGGCGGACTCCGACAACGCTTTTGCCTCGATGCAGAACAACGGCACGAACATCATCTCCGTCAACATAGACTGCGGAAGTATGGAGGACCGTGTCCGCTCTTCTTCTGAAATCGCGGACGAGATGCGTGCCGTGCTCAATTCATACCCTCAGATAAAGAAGTTCACAGTCACGGAAGGCGGTATGGGCATGGGTGGCTCGACATCCGTGAAACTTGAGGTCTATGGATATGACTTCACGAAGACCGACGACATCGCCGCGCAGCTTGCCACAAAGCTGAGGGATGACGCCGCGTTCTCCGAGGCTGTCGTGAGCAGGGACGAATACACCCCTGAGTATCAGGTGGACTTTGACAGGACGAAACTTGCCGTCAACGGCCTGAACAGCACCACGGCAGCTGCTGCGGTCAGCGCCGCAATCAAGGGGTCCGTGCAGTCCTACTACCGTGAGGACGGAGAGGAGTACAACATCCGCGTCCGCTATGCGCCGCAGTTCAGGACCGACGTGTCTGACATTGAGAACATTGTGGTCTATACTCCTGCAGGCGCCTCAATCAAGGTCAAGGATCTCGGCCGTGTCGTCGAGACTTCCACCCCGCCTAAAATCGAGAGGAAGGACAGGCAGAGGCTCGTGACCGTGACCGGATATGTCGCCAGAGGCTACGCGCTTTCCGATGCGGCGGCAGTCGCCCAGAATGCGATAAAGAGCACCGACATCTCGTCAGAGATTTCAGTGGTTGTCGCCGGAGACATCGAGGACCAGCAGGACACCTTCAAGGACCTCATCACGCTCCTCATCCTGATTGTCATCCTCGTCTATATGGTGATGGCGTCCCAGTTCGAGTCGCTGATGAGTCCGTTCGTCATCATGTTCTCAATTCCGTTCGCGCTCACCGGAGTCGCACTCGGATGCATGATTACGGATACGGCTCTCGGAGTGATGGCTCTGATTGGAGTGATTATCCTCATGGGTATCGTCGTGAAGAACGGTATCGTGCTCATCGACTACACCATCCTGCTTCAGGAGCGGGGCTATGAGGTCAAGGAAGCCGTCGTCACGGCCTGCAAGAGCCGTCTCCGCCCTATCCTCATGACCACCCTCACCACCGTCCTCGGTATGGTTCCTATGGCAATCGGAACGGGCGAGGGCTCAGAGATGTGGCGTTCGCTCGGTATCACCGTGGCATGGGGTCTTACGGTCTCCACGCTCGTGACCCTCATCATCATCCCGACGATTTACACCTCCTTCGTCGAGGCCGGCAACCGCCGCCGCGCCCGCAAGGCCGCACGGATTGAGGCTAAGCGAACGAAATTAGAGTAACGAGATATTTGTTCAATATTTTTGAGGACAGATTTCATGAAAACAATATTCATAGCATACAATCAGGCGTACAACATGGAACTCGCCGACATCCTTGAGTCCCGCGGCTGCAAGGGCTACACCATGTGGAACGAAATCACCGGCCGCGGTTCAGAGACAGGAGAGCCGCATCAGGGCACGCACGCATGGCCTACACTCAACAACGCCATGCTCGCCGTCGTCCCCGATGAGGAGGTCGATCCGATTCTCGCCGGACTTGAGGCAAAGAACACGGAATATCCCGAACTCGGTCTCCGCGCCTTCGTCTGGAACGTCGAGAAGTCCATTTAATTTGTCATTCAGAGGCAGTTCAGATTTTGATTCCGAACTCGTTTTTGCATTGACGTCATAATTTGTTATATTTGTAGTCCGGATTTTCCGCATTTTGTGAATCCGGACTACATTTGTTTAATCATATAAACCGTAATGATTATGGAACAGGTTGTGAATGACGCGAATTTCGCGGAAATTATTTCATCAAATAGTGTCGTACTCGTCGATTTCTGGGCAACATGGTGCGGCCCGTGCCGTGCTCTCGGCCCGACAATAGAGGAAATCGCGACGGAATATGAGGGACGCGCCGTTGTGGGAAAGTGCAATGTCGATGAGAACAGCGAGGTTGCGGGGCAGTTCCGCATCATGAGCATCCCGGCGCTGCTTTTCTTCAAGGACGGCAAGCTGGTTGACAGGCTCGTGGGTGCGCAGCCCAAAGCGAACATCACTGCAAAACTGGACGCTATTCTATAAGGCATCTCAAAATATTTTAAAGTTTATGTTGATATGAAAAAGATATTTTCGATTTTTGCGGCTGCTTTTGTGTCCGTGCTCTTTGCCGCGAACGCAAGTGCACAGTTCAACTACGGCGTAATCGGCGGAGCGACATTCTCGTCCGCCAAGCCGAACGACTGGAAGCTCACCAAGGACACTCAGTATCATGTCGGGGCCACCTTCAAGCTGTCCCTGCCGCTCGGATTCGCGGTGCAGCCTTCCGTGATGTATCAGGTCAAGGGAACCAATGTCCCGTCTTCCGCTGAAGGCGTGGCTTCGTTCGACTACACCGCGGGCTATCTTGAGGTGCCTGTCTCAGTACAGTGGGGACCGGACCTTCTGATTATGAGGCCTTATTTCGAGTGCGTGCCGTTCTTCGGCTATGCCCTGAACAACAAGTATAAGGGCGACGGATCCGTCAAGAATGACTGGACGGGACTCAACCGCTGGGAATACGGTGTCGGCCTCGGAGCCGGCGTGGAGGTCTGGCATTTCCAGATTTCCGCAAGATACAACTGGAACTTCGGAACGCTCTTCGACGCGAAGAATGAAATCACGGACGCAAGTTCGTTCGCCGCGAAGATGAAGGAGTCAATCGGGGACAAGAGCCGTTTCGGCGGAGTCACGGTTTCCGTGGCCGTGCTGTTTTGACGACGGACGAATGATTTGGCGGCAGGGTCTTAACGGGAGGGGAAGCAGTTTGGCAGAACGGCGGAATATGGATATAAAGACAGTCAGAGACTATCTGGGCACGGACTGGACGGATGTTCAGAACCTTATCTCGGAGACATTGAGGAGTGACATTGGCCTGTTGAACGCAACCAACGGGTCAATTCTCTCGCACGGGGGCAAGCAGCTCCGGCCGATGCTCTCCCTGCTCGTGGCCCGCGCCTGTCTCCGCTCGGCTGACACTCATGTCCGCGAGGACTGCGTCAGTCCGCTTCCCGATGTTTCAAAGCGCTATGCCGCCGCTTCGGAGCTGCTTCACAATGCCACCCTTCTCCACGACGACGTGGCTGACGAAAGTGACGTTCGCAGGGGAAACCCCACCGTCCGCTCCATACTCGGTCCCTCGGCTTCGGTGCTTGTGGGGGACTTCTGGCTGGTCAGGGCCATCCGTCTCATACTCGGTGATGACGATGACAGCTGCGACACGCGTGTCATACGCATCTTTTCAAGAACCCTCAGCTGCCTTGCGGAGGGCGAGATGCTCCAGCTTCAGAAGGCTCAGGCCGCGGACACTGACTACGAGGACTATCTCCGCATAATCTACAGCAAGACCGCCTCGCTCTTTGAGGCCGCAGCCGTCACCGCAGCGATTTCGGTCAGTGCCTCGGGAATGTGCGTGGAGGGCGTCAGGGACTACGCCGTGAGCCTCGGATATGCCTTCCAGATTAAGGACGACATACTTGACTACTGCGGCACGGACTCGGTCGGCAAGCCGCTCGGAGTGGATGTGCTCGAACAGAAGATTACCCTGCCGCTGCTCGGTGCGCTTTCAAACGCTCCGGAGCGGGAGACGGAGATACGCTCTCTCGTGGCAGACGTCGTCGCGCACCCGGAGAACCGTGATGAGATTGTGAAGTTTGTCGCTGAAAACCACGGAGTTGAATATGCGGAGGAGAGGCTGGACTCATTCGTGAACAAGGCCGTTGAGTCGATTTCCCTCCTCGCCCCGTCGGAGGAACGCGAAATGCTCGCGGAACTCGCGCGCTACACGGCCCGCAGGAACAGGTAGGCAGACAGGGTGTTTGACGCGGTATTTTGAAAATGGGCTTTATGCAGCCCCAAGGATAGGTAGGACTTTTATGAGATTTGGTGATATTGTCGGAAATGACGCGCTCAAGCGCACTCTCGTGTCAATGGCAGACAGCGGGAGGGTTCCGCACGCGATGCTTCTCTACGAGAACGACGGCTGCGGGGCGGTCGCGCTTGCCCTCGCGTTCCTGCAATATCTCAACTGCCGCCGGCGTTCCGGGGGCGAGGCCTGCGGGGAATGCCCGTCCTGCCGTCAGATGTCCAAACTGATTCACCCGGACGTGCATTTCGTCTTTCCCGTGAACAAGAGTTCCAAGGTGAGCGGCGACAAGCCCATATCGGATGCCTTTCTGACTTATTGGCGGCAGCTGGTGCTCGACAATCCCTATTTCCGCGAGGATGACCTTCAGGAGGCTCTTGGAATCGAGGGAAAGAAAGGCGAGATTGCGCTGCAGGAGGCCAAGTCGATAATCTCGAAGATGTCTCTCACGTCTGTTGAGGACGGATACAAGGCTGTTCTGTGCTATCTTCCCGAGAAGATGAACCCCACGGCCGCGAACAAGCTGCTGAAGCTCGTGGAGGAGCCGCCGGAGAAAACCGTGTTCGTGTTCGTCACCCACGCTCCGGAGAAGATGATGCAGACCGTGTTCTCGCGCTGTCAGAGTATGCGCGTCCTGCCGCTCACGAAAGAGGAGGCGGCGAAGGTGCGCGGTGAGGAACGCCCGAATGAGGAGTTCTTCCCGATGGTTTCCTCGTTGCTCGACTGCGTGGCGCGCCGGGACCTGCTCCATGCCCTTGAGGTGGGGGAGGCTGCGGCCGCGCTTCCTTCAAGAGAGAAGCAGAAGTCGTTCTGCGCCTATCTCTCGTCCTGCCTGCGCCGGATTTTCCTTACCGGGCAGGGACAGGAAGGACTTGCCGGCGTGCTGCCGGAGGAAAAGTCCTTCTATCAGACCGCGTCGGCAAGGTTCGGCGCCGCGTTCTGCATGAAGGTCGAGGCCGCCATAGACAGGACGGTCTCGCTCCTGGACAGGAATGTTAATTCGAAGATTCTGTTCTGCGACCTCGTGGACAGGATTTTCGTCGCTATATAAAAACACATTTATGGAAAACAACGATAACGAAGCAAAAAAATACGACTGCTCGCGCGGATGCACCGTGGAAAGGAGCGACGAGGGCGAGCTGAACTGCCGCTACAGGCCGGGATGCTGCAAGATGGAGGTCTATGACTGGCTTCCGAGGGTGGCGCAGGAACAGTATAAGGACTTCTTCGAGGTCCGTTTCAAGAACACCCGGAAGGGGATTTACTACAACGCTTCCGGCCAGAGCATCAAGACCGGCGACCTTGTCGTGGTTGAGGCCACGACCGGACATGACCTCGGCATCGTGACGCTTGAGGGTGCCATAGTAGCGCGCCAGATGAAGTGCCGCAAGCTGGATCCCGCCGCCGGAGACTACAAGAAGATTTACCGCAAGGCCAAGGTCTATGACCTCGAAAAGTGGCAGGAGGCCATCGACCGCGAGCAGGAGACGATGATACGCTCCCGCCAGATTGCCGCCGAGCTCGGTTTGGAGATGAAAATCGGGGATGTGGAGTTTCAGGGCGACGGAACCAAGGCCATATTCTACTACATCGCCGACGGGCGCGTGGATTTCCGCCAGCTCATCAAGGTCTTTGCCGACGAGTTCCACATCCGCATCGAGATGAAGCAGATCGGCGCACGGCAGGAGGCAGGGCTTATCGGCGGGCTGGGGATATGCGGCCGCGAGCTGTGCTGCTCCAACTACATCTCCACTTTCCAGTCGATTTCCACCTCCGCCGCGAGGCTTCAGGACCTTTCCCTCAACCCGCAGAAGCTTGCCGGGCAGTGCGGAAAGCTCAAGTGCTGCCTCAACTACGAGACGGCTTCCTACATGGACGCGCAGTCGCGCATCCCTAAGGTCGCCAACCCGCTTGAATTCCAGGATGGGCTCGCCTACCTGATGAAGACCGACATTCTGCGCGAGGTCATGTATTTTTCCTACGACAAGTTCTCGCAGGCAAATATGTTTCCGCTTTCGGCGATAGAGGTCAGGGAAATCCAGAAGATGAACCGCGATGGCATCAAGCCGGAATCTCTCAAGTCCGAGCCTGAGCCTGTCGCACCGGAGTTCGTCACCGCAGTCGGGGACGACAGCATCTCGCGCTTCGACAATGTGGGCCGTCGCAGGAAGAAGTCCCGTGGCGGACGCGGACAGAACGGAAATGGTGGCCAGAACGGCGGTGACCGCGGCAACGGCGGCAGGAACGGCGGACAGCGCGGCGGCCGGAACAGGAACCGCGGCAACAATCAGAACCAGAATAAAGAACAGGACGGAAATGGGAAAGGACAAGCTCCGAAAGTTCAGGGAGAATGAGACCTTCTCCTGTCTGCTCCAGCCCTCGGCCGACGATGTCCTCGTGGGAGTGAAGGGTGACGACATGGCGGGGAATGACGGCATCGGACAGAACGGTGAGTCCATGAAGAGGGACGGAACATTGAAGGATCACCCGATTAAGGGGCATTGGGCCTCCGATTTCTTCGGAAACGACAACCCCATAGTCGTCGAACTCGGCTGCGGCAAGGGGGAATACACCATAGACCTCGCCTTGCGCAACCCTGCAATCAACTACATCGGCGTTGACATCAAGGGCGCGCGGCTGTGGAAGGGCGCTAAGTACGCCGAGGAGCATCATCTTCCGAACGTCGCGTTCCTTCGCACGAGAATCGAGTTCATCGGGGCTCTTTTCGGAAAGGATGAGATTTCGGAGGTCTGGATTACCTTCGCGGACCCTCAGATAGGCCGGGAGAAGAAGAGGCTGACCTCTCCGCTGTTCCTGGAGCGTTACCGGGGCTTCCTCAAACCCGGCGGCATCGTCCATCTCAAGACCGACAGCCGCTACCTTCACGAGTATTCCCGTGCCATTGCCGAGCAGAACGGCCTGAAGATTCTCGCCTGCGCCACCGACATCTACGGGACCGACCGCAAGCGTCTTGTCGAAAGTCCGCTCGCCTCGGTTTCCGGCCCTGACGCGGTCAAAGCCCTGTTCGAGGTGCAGACCTACTATGAGCAGCAGTATCTCGCGAAGGGCATCGACATCACCTACCTGGCCTTCACCATCGACCACGAGGGCTCCTACCTTAGCCCCGACTGGAATGAATCCCTCTATGAGAGGTAAAGAAAAAGCGGATTGCTGCGTTACGCTCCTTGGCGGATGTGACTAAGACCTGTCAAGTTCGCGGCGTAGATCTTTCTCTTTGATTGATTGTCTTTTATCGTACTCCTTCTTGCCTCGCGCAAGGGCGATGAGCAGCTTGGCGTAGCCGTTGTCCGCGATGTAGAGCTTTACGGCGACGATTGTGAGCCCCTTTTCCTTGACCGCCCGGCTGAGCTTGCCGAGTTCGCGCTTTGTCAGAAGCAGTTTCCGGTCGCGCCTCGGGTCGTGGGCTCCCCAGGTGCATCCCCACCAGTAGTCTGCGATATGCATGTTCTTGACGTAAAGTTCCCCGTTGTTGAAATAGCAGAAACTGTCCACGAGTGAGGCTTTTCCTGCCCTGATGGACTTTATTTCCGTCCCCGTGAGCACGATGCCGGCCTGAAAGGTCTCGATGAACTCAAAGTCAAACGAGGCTCTTCTGTTCTTTATTTCGACATTGCTCTTCTGTTTCGGCATGATAAGTTTCCTTTTTGTCGTCTCCGGACATCCCGGCATTTTGAATATAGCCTGCAAATTTATAAATTTGTCCTCAACTGACAAAGCCCTGCGGAGGATTTTGTCGTGAACCTGCGAATATAAGTTACAGATGAAAAAGAATTTCACCCCCATACCCGAACCCGCGCCGCTTCCGCCGGCGGAGAACATTGACTTCGCTGCCATATATAATAAATATGTATCCGGCGAAATCGACATAATCTGCGTCATAGGACCCACGGCCTCGGGGAAGACGAGATATGCCGTCGCGCTCGCAAGGGAAATCAACCGCCTCGCCGGAAAGCCGGTCGCCGAGATAATTTCCGCCGACTCGCGTCAGGTCTATCGCGGAATGGACATCGGGACGGGAAAGGACTTGGCTGAATATGAGGAAATCCCGTGGCATCTGATGAACATCGTAGATGCCGGGACGAAATACAACATCTACGAATATCAGCGTGATTTCGAATCCGCCTACAGGGACATCCGCGCCCGTGGCTGCGTCCCCGTCCTGTGCGGCGGCTCCGGGCTCTATGTCGAGGCGGCCACCTGCGGCTATTCCCTGCCGGATGTTCCTGAAAACAAGAAACTTCGCGAGGAAATGGAAAAGCTCCCGACCGAGGAACTGATAGCGAAACTCGCCGCCCTGAAGCCGCTGCACAACAGCACCGACTACGACACCCGCAAGCGCCTCATCCGTGCCCTCGAAATCGCCGTCTATGAGTCGGAGCATCCCGTCACCCGCACGGCATATCTCCCGAAAAAGGCCTACTACATCGGCACGCTCGTCACCCGCGAGATACGCAACGCCCGAATCGATGCTCGCCTCGACGCCCGCCTCCGCGAAGGCATGGAAGAGGAAATCCGCGGCCTCATCGACGGCTCCCCCGAGCGCACCGACCCGCTCACGGGCAGTACCGTCCCCGCCCGCGCGCCCATCCCCGCCGCCGACCTCATCTATTACGGCCTCGAATACAAGTTCGTAACCTTATATATAAAGGGAGAACTCACCTTCGACGAAATGAAGTCCCGCCTCGCCATAGCAATCCACCAGTTCGCCAAGCGCCAGATGACCTGGTTCCGCGGCATGGAACGCCAAGGCATCCGCATCCACTGGACTAAAGTTTGACGGGGCTCCTAAAAGGCGACCTGCTGCGTTGAATGTCTTGATGAAATCCTCACAACCATCAGGTTGCTGCGGTATTCATCTTCACCATCCGCCTTGCATCTCATCCTTTTATGCATCCCCTTATTCTCAGAAGTTAGTTATAGTATGAATGCCTCCTTGACGAGTCTCACGCTGTCGAGGAGTTCCCAGCCGAAGAACTGGACTTCCTTGCGGGTGCGGACACCGTGGCGGACGAGCTCGACTTCGGCGCGGTACGGCTTGCGGCCCACGTGACCGTAGGCGGCGGTCGGCTCGTAAATAGGGTTCTTCAGACCGAACTTCTCGATAATCTTCGCCGGGCGCAGGTCGAACAGCTCCCCGATTTTCTCCGCTATGAAAGCATCGCTGAACCTCCTTCCCTTGAACTCGGAACCCTGCACGCCGGCCTCATCGACTGCGGCGGTGCCGTAGCTGTTCACGAAGATGCTGACCGGACGCGCCACGCCGATTGCGTAGGAAATCTGAACCAGAAGTTCGTCCGCCACTCCCGCCGCCACAAGGTTCTTCGCTATGTAGCGCGCCGCGTATGCCGCCGAGCGGTCAACCTTTGAAGGGTCCTTGCCGGAGAAGGCTCCGCCGCCGTGGGCTCCGCGTCCGCCGTATGTATCAACTATAATCTTGCGACCAGTGAGTCCCGTGTCCCCGTGCGGGCCGCCGATGACGAACTTGCCTGTCGGGTTCACATGAAGGATGAATCCCTGCGGGTTCGCGTGCGCGTCGAACACCCCGTGGAAAAGAGCGGCGGTGTCGGGATGCAGTTCCTTCAGCATTTCAGGGATGAGGATTTCCTCCACATCTTTGCGGATTTTTGACTGCATGAAGAAATCGTCCGGGAGGAACTCGTCGTGCTGGGTGGAAATCACAATCGTGTGAACCCTCGCCGGCTTTCCAGTCTCTCCGTCATATTCTATGGTAAACTGCGACTTCGCGTCCGGACGGAGATACGGCATCCTCGAATCCTTCTCCCTGCGTATCCTCGCGAGCACCCGGAGCGCGAGATGCGAGAGGTACAGCGGAAGCGGCATATAGTCCTCCGTCTCCCTGTTGGCATATCCGAACATCATCCCCTGGTCTCCGGCACCCTGCGCGTCCGCCTCGTCCTCCACGTTCCGGTCCTTGCCGACCACTCCCCGGTTTATGTCCGCCGACTGCTCGTGCAGGGTGCTCATCACTCCGCAGGAATTGCCGTCGAAGCGGTAGTCGGCCTTGTTGTAGCCGATGCGGTTCACGGTGTCGCGCACGACCTTCTGGATGTCAACGTATGCGTCCTCCGAGCGCACCTCTCCGCCCACAATCACAAGTCCCGTCGAGCAGAAAGTCTCGCAGGCAACCTTTGCCTCCGGATCCTGCCGGAGAAACTCGTCAAGTATCGCGTCTGAAATCTGGTCCGAAACCTTGTCCGGATGTCCCTCGGAAACCGACTCCGAAGTAAAAAGATAATTGTTCATATAGCCTATAAAAAATAAAACTTCACATAAGAAATATGTGAAGCCGCTATAAAAACACACTGTCAGGTCACCTGTGACCTTCATCACATTTTAGCATTTTTTCGAGTGGTTGCAAGCAGACAAATCTCTCCACATATTTCGTATTTCCCCTCGTTTCCGAATGGGAGTGCAAAGGTACATAAAAATTTAATATTCCAAAGAAAAAATCGTAAAAAACGATAAATTTTCAAAATATCGCGACATAATTTCTTAAAGTCGCGATTCTGACATACATTTGTGGGATAAAACCAAAACATTTTTCATTAATTCAACCCTTATGAGACAAACAATCAAATGTTTTCTGACTGCCTTGGCAGCGGTTCTTTTGGGTGTGACCTCTTTCGCTCAGGTCACGACATCAAGTCTTAACGGTCGTGTTGCAGATGAGAACGGTGAAGCTGTAATTGGCGCCGCCGTCGTCGCAACGCACACTGAATCAGGTACTCAGTATGCAGCCGTTACAAACAATCAGGGCCGTTTTGTCATCAACGGTATGCGTGCCGGCGGTCCTTACTCAGTGGAGGTGTCATGCCTCGGTTACCAGACCGTCACCTACACAGACATCATCCTTCAGCTCGCTGAGGCCTACAACCTCCTCGCTTCCCTCAAGGAAGACAAGCAGATGCTCAGCGAGGCCATCGTGATTGCCGCTCCGGCCTCAAAGTTCTCGGCTGAGAAAACAGGCGCGGCGACCAACATCTCCAACAAGCAGATGGATGCGCTCCCTACGGTCAGCAGAAGCATTACGGACATAACCAAACTTTCGCCTTACGGCGGCAGCGGAATGAGTTTCGCAGGTTCTGACGGCCGTACCGCAAACTTCACAGTCGATGGCGCGAACTTCAACAACAACTTCGGACTTTCGTCCGCTCTTCCGGGCGGCGGCTCCCCTATCTCAATCGACGCGATTGAAGAGGTTCAGGTCGTCATCTCTCCTTTTGACGTGCGCCAGAACAACTTCATCGGCGGCGGAGTGAACGCCATCACCAAGTCCGGTACGAACACTTTCAAGGGTTCCGCCTATGTCTATCACCGCAACGAGAATATGCGCGGCAACCAGATTAACCATCAGGACGTGTCCGGCGCAAGGGACAAGGACAGGACAACCACCTACGGCGCCACTTTCGGAGGCCCTATCGTGAAGAACAAGCTCTTCTTCTTTGCAAACTTTGAATACACGCAGTCTCCTACCGTGGTGAATCGCTGGAGACCTTCAACTGACGGCGTTGCCGATCCGGATTCCTACATTTCCAGGACGACCGTCGCGCAGATGGAGCAGGTTTCACAGCATCTCAAGAACAAGTACGGCTATGACACCGGTTCCGCGACTGACTTCCCGGCCGAAACCAGCAATATGAAGGTTCTCGCCCGCCTCGACTGGAACATCACTCAGAACCATCACCTTGCGGTGCGCTACAACTACACGCTCAACCGTGACTGGAAGAGCACCAACGGTTCTTCTTCCAACTGCGGCAAGCGCACGACCCAGAACAGGCTTTCCCAGTATTCTATGGCCTTCGCAAACTCTCTCTATTCTCAGGACAACAAGGTGCATACGTTCTCCGCTGACTTGAACAGCAAGATTACCGACAAGCTTTCCAATCAGCTGCTCGCGACCTTCTCGATGCTCGACGACATCCGAGGCTCAAGTTCCGACAAGTTCCCGTTCATCGACATTCTCGACGGCACGGGCACCGTAACTCCGCTTATGTCAGCCGGCTATGAACTCTTCTCCTGGAACAACGGCGTCCATAACAGGGTGTTCACGATCAAGGATGACGTGACCTACTACACCGGAACTCACAAAATCACCGCCGGTCTGAGCTACGAATACCAGATGGCCGACAACTCCTACATGAGAAACGGAACGGGCTACTACCGCTACAACAGCATCGAAGACTTCATCAGCGGCGCCGCTCCTGAGACTGTTGCCCTCACATACGGCTATGACGGAGAGGAGAATCCTGCGGCAAGAGTTCGCTACTCCAAGGCTTCCCTCTACGGCCAGGACGAGTGGAATCCGACAGAGAATTTCAAGCTCACTTACGGTCTCCGCCTTGAGACTCTTGTCTTCAACAACAAGGATCTGATGACAAATCAGGCCATCTATGACATCGACTACAACGGCAAGCACATCGACACTGGCAAGTGGCCTACTGCAAAATTGCAGATTTCTCCGAGAGTCGGCTTCAACTGGGACATCTTCGGCAACAACAGCCTCAAGTTCCGAGGCGGCACGGGTCTGTTCAGCGGCCGTCTGCCTTTGGTGTTCTTCACAAATATGCCTACGAATGCCGGTATGGTCCAGAATGTCGCCTCCATTACCACGACTTACGATGACCAGAACAACCCGACTCCGGATCCGCTTCTTGAGAACTTCAAGGGTGGTATGATAACCAATGTCGCAGACCTGCTCAAGAAGATGAACGAGCTCGATCCTAAGAAGTTCCCTACTACCATCTCTCCTGAGGACGGCGTGGCTCCTTCCGAGATACAGGCTGTGGACCCTAAGTTCAGGATGCCTCAGGTCTGGAAGACTTCCGTGGCTCTCGACTACAACTTCCCGACATCATTCCCAATGAGCATCGGCGGTGAGTTTATCTTCAACAAGACAGTGAACGCGGTATGCCTCACGGACTACAATGTTAAGCCGGTCGAAGGATTCGCAAGGTTCAACGGACCGGACAATCGTCCTATCTATCCGTCTGACTTCAAATATACGAAGACGAGCGCGTATGTGCTCACCAACACCAACAAAGGCTATGGCTATTCCGCAAACCTGACGTTCAACATCAGCCCGATTCGCGGACTTGACATCACCGCCTCATACACGCACCTTGTTTCCAAGGAGGTTACAGGAATGCCGGGCTCAAACGCTTCTTCGGCGTTCACCTACATCCCTACGGTCAACGGACCGAACTACGCTACTCTCCACAACTCTATTTACACGACTCCGGACCGCGCGTTCGTGAACCTTTCCTACAGGGACAAGGCCGACAACACCTTCGGCATCTTCTACGAGGCATGGAGGGGCGGCTACAACTACTCCTATATGTTCGCCAACGACATGAACGGCGACAACTACAGCTACGACGCGATTTACATCCCTACCGACGAGCAGGTTGCGAACAACGAGTTCCGCTTCGTCTCCGAGGATGACCGCGACCGCTTCATGGACTATGTTCACAAGGACAAGTACCTCAGCAAGCATCAGGGCGAATATGCCGAGGCCTACAGCGTGTATTCTCCTTGGGTTCACAGGATTGACTTCCACTACGCCCATGACTTCAAGATTAAGGTCGGAAAGTCGGTGAACACTCTCCAGCTCAACTTCGACATCAAGAACCTCGCTAACATCTTCAACTCAAGGTACGGCGTGATGAAGCAGATGAACCAGAGCTACGCCGACACCAACAATGCGGCGCGCATCCTCAAGTATGCCGGTGTCGATGCCGAGGGCTACCCTGTATATTCAACTCCTGAAGCAATCAGCGGAAGCACGCAGATATGGAATCCTGTTGTCGCAATCGGCCAGTGCTGGTACGCTCAGGTGGGAATCAAATATATGTTTAACTAATTCCAAATCCGATTAAGATGAAACCAAGATATTTTTTGACATTTATTCTTTCCTGCCTGTTGCTGGCAGTCGGATGTCAGAAGGACAAGCCTGCTGAGACTCTGTCAAGCATAAAGCTCTCCAAGTCCTATGTTGCGCTTCCAACTGCTGGAGGGAGCGTTAAAATCACGGTCACCGCTGCGGCTGACTGGGAACTCACCTCATGCTCGCGCTGGATTACCCCTTCGGTTAAGGAAGGCGCAGCCGGCGACACAGAGGTTTCGTTCTCTGTACTTGAGACATTCAAGTCACGCACGGGCGAGGCGAAGATTGTCTGCGGAAACGACACTCAGTACATCAAGTTCAATCAGTATTTTGCCGAGGCTTCCGGAGACCATGTCTATCACAGGGTCGATAAGGTGACTGCGGGCAAGGCCTACCTCATCGTCTATTACAACGAGGAAAAGGGCGGCTATATCGCGCAGACTCCTAACACCGACGGCTCGTCTTCTTATTCCTATCAGACCGTGAGGGTCGTAACCTCCGCAATGTCTGATGAGAATAAGACCATAACGCTCAAGGACCAGGACAATTCCTTCATCTTTGCGGCAGACAAGGACGGGTTCAAGGTTAAGCAGCTGGCCGACGGACGCTACCTCTACAAGAGCGGCTCCTATGCCTCGTTCAATGTTACGGATGATGACAAGACGGCCAACGCCTGGACTGTAA
>CAKUPC010000040.1 GCA_934675095.1 uncultured Bacteroidales bacterium
GTGATGCTCCTCGACATGAGTGAGGAATCCGTGCTCGTCCGCAGTTCCGATTCCGCGAGACACGGTGCCTGAATCTGAAAGAGTGTTGTCAATCTCGAAGCCGACGAGCGCATATTTGCCCGTCGAACCCTCGTTCTTCTTGAACCAGTCAGCGAGTACCTTGAAGGACTCCTTTCCGTAGTAGTCGTCACCGTTGATGACGGCGAACGGCTCGTGAATGGCATCCTTCGCCATAAGCACGGCATGGTTGGTTCCCCAAGGCTTCACGCGCTCAGGGTTGAGAGCAAATCCTGCCGGAATCTTGTCGAGCTCCTGAATCACGAAGTCGAACTGCAGAGGGGTTCCGTCGAGGCATTTCACATGACTGTACCTTTCAGCGACGTGCTTCTTGAAGTCCTCAAGGAAATATTCCCTGACGATATACACGACTTTTCCGAATCCTGCCTGTACGGCGTCATAGATTGAATAGTCGATGATTGTCTCGCCGTTAGGACCGAGTCCGTCCATCTGTTTGAGTCCGCCGTAACGGCTGCCCATTCCGGCTGCAAGTACAAGAAGTGTAGGTTTCATAATATTTGTTTTTATTAAGTTATATCCTATTTATATATATTGATATGTGTACTCCCCGACCCATGGATTTTCACGCAAATTTTGCACAAAAATCGGGACAAAGTCGCAAAATCCTACAAAAATAGTTAATTTTGCAGAGATATGCGGTAATTTTTTTTGTTTTGAGCAGGATTAAGGACATATGTGAGAAGACAAAGGGCGCTTTCAGTAAACTGAGGGACGCTCTACGGGATCCGAAGAAGTCGTTTCTGTGCTTTGCGGGGGTGGTTCTGGCCGTATTCCTCTACGCCTGGACCTTCGGACACGGAAATACATTCATCAGCTGGATTCGCGCCAAGGCCGAAATCGTGTCGATGAACCGGCAGATTCGGGAATATGAGGAAAAGGCTCTTGAAATGGACGGCCGCATCAATGACCTGAAAACCAACCGTGATTCCCTTGAAAAATTCGCCCGTGAAAAATTCTTCTTCTCCGCCCCCGACGAGGATATCTATGTCGTCGGGGAATGAACTCGTGTGGAGGGGAAGTGCGGACGGCAATCGTGAAAGGCGATTGCCGCGATAGGAACAATTCATAACCGTTGTTTGGCGGGTGTGGAATAAGGATGTACCTTTGCAATCGTAAAAATTAGTGATATAAAGTAAAGGTATTTATGAAAACGGCAATTTTTGTTTCTTTGGTTGTTATTTGCGCAGTTGCCTCATTGTTCAACGCTTATGCCAAGTCAGGCAAGCATCTCTCATTCGTCGTAAGGCGCCACAAGGATATGGACGTAAGGGACGGGATGGTCAAGTAATTGTAACATTTGAATTTTAGTCCCGAATGAACTATATTTGCAGGTAATTTTTACCTGCTTTTTTGATTTTTATGGAACTGCGTCATCTACAGGCATTTGTAAAACTTACACAGACATTGAACTTTTCGGCGGCGGCAAGCGAGCTGTGCATCACGCAGAGCACGCTGTCGGCGACCATCAGGCAGCTTGAGGACGACCTCGGGGTCGAGCTCTTCACTCGCAACAGCCACGGGGTCACCATTACGGAGGCCGGCGAGCAGCTGCTCCCGTTCGCGCAGGAAGCTCTCTATCAGGCGGAGAACTGCGTGAGCCGGATGTATGACCTGAGCAACATGAAGTGCGGCAGGCTGAAAATCGGAGTCACGCACTCATTCTCCCTGATGATGGTGGAGGCCATCCTCGCGTTCAACAAGCAGTACCCGGGCATCGAGCTTGAAATTCACTACAAGACGATGGGGGAACTCCTGGACAAGCTCATCAAGCACGAACTTGACTTTGTGCTCTCCTACAAGCCTTCGATAACGAGCCCGCTCATCGAGTCGCACGTGATTTTCGATGACAAGCTCTCGCTCGTCGTCTCCCAGGACAATCCTCTCGCCTCGCTTCAGTCGGTGAGGGTTGAGGAACTTGCGAAGTACAGGCTGGCTCTTCCGGCGAAGGGACTTCAGGCCCGCAATCTTCTGGAGGAGCTGTGCAAGGCACACGGAACGGAGGTGAAGGCCGCCATCGAGTTCGACCTCATCACGCCGCTTCTCAGGCTTGTGTATAACAGCAACTTCGCGACCGTGCTCTCTTCCGCGTCAATCCAGTCCCACGACTATCTCCGGGCGATTCCGATTGACGCCGACCACAACCTGATGGAGGGCTCGTTCCACATACTCAAGGGCGCCTACAAGAAGAAGTCGGCCAAGGAGTTCATCAGGATTCTGTGCGAGACTGAGGCTGTGAGGCAGCGACGCATCGACGGCTTTGAATGAATAAAATATGGAATGGTTAAATAATTTGGTGTCGGGACAGGGCGTGGCACATTCGATAATAATAATCGCCCTGACAATCACGGCGGGACTGCTGTGCGACAGAATCAAGATAAAGGGCGTGAAGCTCGGCGTGACGTGGATTCTGTTCATCGGCATATTCCTCGGACAGCTCGGTTTTACCCTTGATCCAACGACCTGTCACTTCGTCAAGGAGTTCGGACTCATACTATTTGTGTATTCGATAGGTCTGGAGGTCGGGCCTCATTTCTTCTCTTCGTTCAAGAGCGGGGGAGTGACGCTGAACCTGCTCGCGACCGGCATAGTGCTGCTCGGAACGGTCACCGCCTATCTGATTCACGTCATCACCGGTGAGGACCTTTTCGCGATGACCGGCGTTCTCTACGGCTCGGTGACCAACACTCCGGGACTCGGCGCGGCTCAGCAGACATTTTCCGACCTGAACGAGGGATTGAACAACGCCAAGTTCGCCTGCGGATATGCAGTCGCCTACCCGATGGGAGTTATGGGAATCATACTGAGCGTCATATTCATACGAGTTATTTTCCGCATCAGCCTCGACAAGGAGCAGAAGCACGATACGAAGATTGACCATGAGGCCAAGGCAGCCGTGGCCCAGAAGATTGAGTCTCCGGATGTCGGACCTGTCTTTCTCGGCATCATGCTCGGCGTGCTTCTCGGCTCGATTCCGATTTTCTTCCCGGGAATGTCGGTTCCGGTCAAGCTCGGACTTGCCGGCGGCCCGCTCATAGTTTCCATACTCATCTCCTCGTTCAGCGCCAAGGTGGGGCTCCGCACTGGCATCTCCCCGTCGGCGAACCTGATGATGCGTCAGGTGGGCATCTGCCTCTTCATCGCCGCCGTGGGCATCAGCGCCGGTGACGGATTCATCGAAACCATCATGAACGGCGGCTACTGGTGGATTCTCTATGCCTTCATCATCTCGACGCTTCCGCTCCTGATTGTTGCGGCGTTCGCGCGTATTGTGCTGCACCTGAACTACTTCGCCATCATAGGAATGATTGCCGGAGCCACCACCGACCCGCCCGCCCTTGCCTACGCGAACTCCATCTGCGAGAGCGACGAGGCCGCGGTTGCCTATTCGACGGTCTATCCGCTGTCGATGTTTCTGCGGATTCTGGCAGCCCAGGTATTAGTGCTGATAGCATGACATCCCCTTTCTTTCAGAGATTTATAGAGAGGAATATAAAAGAAAAACTATAAAGAAAACCGGCTCGGACTGTTGGGTCTGGGCCGGTTGGTGGTTTTTTGAAAATATTGGAATAAGGTCCTTTGGGAGGAGGACTACTTTATAAGGTTACCTGTCTGGTCGAGGCTGAAGGCGAACCAGTCGGAGCAGTCCTGATAGCTGTACGGGATGTATTCCGCGCAGTGGACGAACGCGAGGTTCTGCTTTTTGTTCACATAGACATCGACCTTGAGCCCGTTTCCGGCCTCGGTTTCGCTCCAGTCCATCTTGGACGGGTCGTTCTTGAGGGCGTCGAGAATCTCGGACTTGCGGCTTGCCGGGAAATACTTGGTCTTCTTGCAGAAGCAGATTCCGGACTTGCAGTCTTTGTAGCCGGACTTTGTGGTGCAGAAGAGCACGACTCCGCAGAACGCGAGGCAGCATCCGAGTATGTTCACTCCGACGGAGGAGGGGATTATCACTGTGATGATTCCCGCGATGACGAGAACCGAAGATATGGTTATGTCGAGCGCGTTGTGCACCCGTTTGAAATCTTTTGTCATAGTATTATATTATTTGTTTTTAGATGAATCTGTCATCTCGAACGAAGAGAGAAAAATTTTTGCTTTTGGGAGCGGTTTCTAAATCCGCAGGCGTTCGAGAACTATGGCTGATGAGAGTCCGGACAGGGCTCCGCTCACGGGACTCGTGATGCAGTCCAGCATGAAATTGCCGGGACGTGCAGTGCAGACAGTCTTTCCGCTGCGGAAGAATCCCGTGCGCGAATGCTGCTGCGGACTGTTGTTTCTCTCTTCGGAGAAATTGCGGACGCGGGAAGCCGAGCTGACGGTCCTTGCGGCAGAAAATACAAGGCCTCCGTCATTCAGGGCTGTCCGGTTGCACCAGTCCGCATCTTCCTGCCCTCTGTCCTGACTGCTTAAAAGTGACGATTGTGAATTGATCTGTTCTTCATGAAAGGCATCATTTCCCTGCACGACCTCAGTCCCGCGAGTTCCCGACAGGGCAAACACGGCGACAGCGAGTGCTATGAGTCTGACAAATGCCTTCATGAAAGCCAATCAATAAATCAATTTAACGCAAATATAGTCTTTTTATTTGATATTGTTCCGCTAAAGGCACATTCTGAATGTCAAAATGTCACGGGCTGTCAGTGGCGTGTCTGCGGCTGAGAGGTTGGCTTCAAATTTGTTCGCGGATTCCGTCGGGGCTGCAAAGCCCTGCACATATCGGTTACTGAAGTTTTGCAGTTTGCGGACTTCATTTGTTTAACTTAAAGATTTTGGATTATGTTGGATTTTATTTCACAGATGACCGGAAAGGCCGCCAAGGCCGTGAAGAACTGGTGGCTGCTTCTCGTTGCCGGAGTGCTCGGCATTGCAGCCGGAATCGCTGTTTTTTGTTTCCCCGCAGACAGCTACTATGTTTTCAGTGTTATGTTCGGTGTAATAATGCTTGTCACCGGCGTCACGGAACTCGTCGTAGCGGTGAGCAGCCGCAACTGGTTCATGATGAGGGGCTACAACATCGTCGGAGGCATACTCGACATCATAGTCGGAATCATGCTCTGCTCCTGGCCTCAGGTCACGATGGCCACGCTTCCGATTTTCCTCGGTATCTGGCTCATCTACCACAGCTTTATGATTATCGGCCTTGCCGGTGATATGAGTGCATTCAAGGTGTCAGGTTCTGGCTGGCTTATCTGCGGTGGCATACTGATGCTCCTGCTCTCGATTCTGATTGTCCTCAATCCGTTCACGCTTGGAGTCAATGTTGTCGTGATTCTGCTCGGCATTGGTCTCATCGTCTTCGGCGCAGTCCTCGTTGGTGCGTCAGTTCGCCTGAGCAAGGTGCACAGCTACTTCAAGGAACTGAATGATGCCAATGGCGTAGAAGAACAATAATCAGTTTCTGATGTACTCGTTAGGGGTCATTCCGGTGGCTTTTTTGAAAACTCGGGTAAAGTGCTGAGGATACTGGAATCCCAGTTCCCAGGCAACCTGCGATATTGATTTCTCGGGATCGAGCAGACGCTCCTTCCCGAGACTTATTATTTTACGCTGGATGTATTCCTGGGCGGAACTTCCGGTTTCCTTGCGGATGAGGTCTCCGAAATAGTTGGGGGAGAGGCAGAGTTCTCCGGCACACCAGCGGACCGTCGGAAGTCCGTTCCGCATGGCGTTGTCTCCCTCGAAATACTTGTTGAGCAGTGCCTCGAAGCGAGTCAGTATGTCTTTGTTAACATTTTCTCGCGTGACGAACTGCCGCTCGTAAAACCTTAGGCAATAGTCGAGAAGCAGCTCTATATTCGTGGAAATCAGCCTCTTGCTGAGCCGGTCTATTGAATGCTCCAGCTCCTGACTGATGTTTCCGAGACAGTCGATGAACACGGCCCGCTCCCTCTCCGAAAGATGCAGGGCCTCGTTGGACTCGTAGGAGAAGAAGGAATACTCCCCGATGTGCCGCCCGAGCGACGTTCCGTGAATCAGGTCGGGGTGAAATACCAGCGCCCATCCCTTGGGCTGGAACACCTCGCCGTTGTCCTCAACCCCGACGACTTGCCCCGGCGCGATGCACACGACCGTACCTTCCTGATAGTCATACTTCTGCCTTCCGTAAATCAGGTCCCCGCATTTCACTTCCTTCAGGAACACCGCATAGAATCCGAACTTGTGCCGGCAGTGCCTCATCGGCGGGCACTTCGACCAGTCAATCACGCTCACGAGCGGGTGAAGCGTCTCCACTCCGAAAAGGTCGTTATATTCCGCGACGGTCTCTATCGTCTGTATCTCAGTTGCCTTGTTCTCGTTTGCCATATTTCCGTATATTCAGTATCTTTCAGAAAATTTTGCCCGGAGCCGGTGCCTCTTTTTCAGAGTATCCGTCTCATTTCACGGCAAATATAGCACATAAAAACGATTCCGCGCATCCGAAACCTCCGTCGTTCCGTAATCGATATAACATATTCCGTAATATGGGTCACCTCCATTTCCAGCAGATTTTAACGAAAATTTCTGTAAATTTCAGGCAGTTTCTTCCGTGTGCGTACACGGAATATCGCTTTTATTTCGTATCTTGTGAGATATTTGAAAATTACGGGATTATGAATGTACTTGGAATAGACATCGGCGGAACATCGATTGCCGTCGGAAAGGTTGAGGACGGGAAGATTGTCAGGCAGGTGAGGGCCGGGACGCGGGCTGCTGAGGGCGGTGATGTAACTCTCGGAGTGCTGAAAAGCCTTGTGGCAGAGCTGATTGACGGAGAAACGAGGGCGATTGGCGTCGGAGTACCGAGTGTCGTTGACAGAAAGAGAGGCGTCGCCTACAATGTGCAGAACATCGCCGGCTGGGATGAGGTCGATATACGCGGGATTCTCGAAGGGGAGTTCGGGCTTCCAGTGTTTGTCGATAACGACGCCAACTGCTTCGCCTTCGGGGAGAAGATTTTCGGAAAGGGACGCGAGTTTCAGAACTTTGTCGGGGTCACGCTCGGCACGGGCGTCGGCTCCGGCATCATCAGCGCTGGCCGGCTGCTTCCGGACGCCAACTGCGGCTCCGGGGAATTCGGCGAGGTGCGTGTCGGGGGCGTGAAGTTCGACAACTGGTGCGGCAGCCATTTCTTTCCTGACGAGACGGGAATGTCAGGAGCGGAACTCTCTGCCTTGGCAGGAACCGGAGACGCGGGGGCGCTCAGAGCCTTCGAGGAATACGGACGCCGTCTGTCCGAACTTGTCCGGCTGATAGTGCTCGTGCTCGACCCTGAGGCGGTCATCTTCGGCGGCTCCATCGCAAAGTCCTTCGACCTTTTCGGCGACGCCATCCGTGCAAACCTCACTGACTTCCCCTATCCGAAGTCGATTGAGAAACTGAAAATCCTCGCCTCTGACGGCAACGACAGCGGTGTTCTCGGTGCCGCGTCGCTGTGCTTCTGAGAGTCGGGGCTCGGACAAATCTTCTTCGTTTTCGCCCGCTGTCGTCGTGCTTGCCTTGGGTTTATGGCAGATTTTGGTGAAAATTGCTGTGAGTTTCAGGCAGTTTTTGTATATTTGTGCCTGAAACTATAGGCAAACATCAAATCTGGTTCGCGCAGCGGCACCTGCTTTTCTGTTTTGTTATGCTCTTGAACGAGTCGTTTTATTTCCAAAAGATGTTTGGCTCCTTCTTCTATCTCACGACTGCCAAGTTTGCATTCTATGAGAGCGTAGCACCCATCGTCAAGATGAAGCACGAGGTCGGCTTCCAGTCCGTAGCGGTCACGATAGTATGACAAATGGTTGCCAAAGACGACAAGCAGCATGAATCAAGTCTTCAATCTTCATATCTGAAGTAATGCCATCTATGTCCAGGTCTTGATTATCGAACAAATCCTTTAGTGAAATCCTCATCTCCATCGCCCGTTTCGATGCAGGGGCTCTCCCCGAGCCTCTTGCGCGGCGCTGTCCGGACGGGCTTCAGGCTCCTGTCGTGCTCATTGAGGTGAACGATTCCGGAAGGGGCATACCTGAGGATGACCTTGAAAGGATTTTTGCTCCGTTTTATCGTGTTGATGAGCGCAGAAACGGCGACCTGTACGGGACTGGAACAGGCCTTCACCTTACAAAGAGCATCGTGGAAATGCACGGGGGAGTAACAGGCTCTCGCGAAGGCCTCCGAATGGCATCCGGACCTTGTCGTGTGCGACATAATAATGCCGGAGATGGACGGACTGGAACTCCTCCGCAGGCTGAAATCGGACTCCGAAACCTCACGGATTCCGGTGATTCTGCTCACGGCGCGGACCTCGGTAGAACAGACCCGCGAGGGACTCCGCGCCGGGGCTGACGACTATGTCACCAAGCCGTTCGACATCCGTCTTCTCAAGGCCAGAATTGACTCGCTGATTGAAAGCCGCGTGCATCTGAAGGAAATGTTTCTCAAGGAGTTCAGCGTCGAACTCTCCGACGGGGAGATGAACCACACTGACAGATATTTCCTGTCCCGGGCCTGCGACTATGTCAAGGACCACCTCTCCGATGAGAACCTCAGCATCGAGGGCTTCGGACGGAGCATGCACCTGAGCCGGACGCAGCTCTATCGTAAGATAAAGTCCATGACGGGGCTCTCCCCGAGCGCGTTCGTGTGCGAACTTCGTCTGAAAATCGCCGCCTCGCTCCTGTCCGAGACCAATCTGAACATCTCCGAGGTTGCCTACAAGGTCGGATTCAGTTCACCGTCCTACTTCACGACCAGCTTCCGGCGTCTCTACGGGATGTCCCCGAAGGAATATGCCTCCCGTCGGCAGGCTCAACTTCCGGAGTAGCCCACTTAGAAACAGTTTCTTGATTTGGAGTTTGATATTGTCAGGAAATGTTATAAGTTTTCAGCCATTATATATAAAATTCCGTGCGCGTACACGGAGTTTCGGATTTATTTCGTATATTGCAGAAATTTTTGAGAAACAACATATTTATGGAAAAAGTCTTCAGCTATATCATCGGTCTCGGTGCGGCCGTGATGATGCCGGTAATCTTCACGATTCTCGGCATTTGCATCGGAATCAAGCCCGGGAAGGCACTCAAGAGCGGACTTCTTGTGGGAGTCGGTTTTGTCGGACTTTCTGTCGTGACCGGGCTGCTCACCAGTGCGCTCGGCCCGGCGCTCTCGAAGGTGGTCGAGATTTACGGGCTTCAGCTAAAGGTGTTCGACATGGGCTGGCCGGCTGCTGCCTCTGTGGCCTATAACACTGCTGTCGGTGCGCTCATCATTCCGGTCTGCCTCGGGGTGAACCTTCTGATGCTCCTCACCAAGACCACACGCACGGTGAACATCGACCTGTGGAACTACTGGCATTTCGCCTTCATCGGGGCGGTCGTCTATTTCGCGATGGACAGCCTTCTCTGGGGATTTTTCGCGGCAATCGTATGCTACATCATAACCCTCGTCCTTGCCGACCGCACGGCGTCCAAGTTTCAGGGATTCTACGACGGCATGGAGGGGATATCAATCCCGCAGCCGTTCTGCCAGGGATTCGTGCCTTTCGCCGAGGCAATCAATGCCGGACTTGACAGGATTCCGGGCTTCGACAAGGTTAACATCGACGCGGACGGAATGAAGAAGAAGTTCGGACTCTTCGGAGAGCCGCTTTTCCTCGGAGTCATCATCGGAATCATCATCGGCTGCCTCTCCTGCCGGGGCTGGGGCGAGATTGTCGAGAAGATTCCGTACATACTCGGTCTCGGAATAAAAATCGGCGCCGTGATGGAACTCATCCCGCGCATCACCTCGCTCTTCATCGAGGGGCTCAAGCCAATCTCCGAAGCGACTAAGAGTCTGATTGCCCGCAAGTTCAAGGGCGCGTCCGGAGTCAACATCGGAATGAGTCCGGCGCTCGTCATCGGCCATCCGACCACTCTCGTCGTGTCGCTGCTTCTTATCCCTGTGACGCTCATCCTTGCGGTTGTGCTCCCTGGCAACGAGTTCCTTCCGCTCGCCTCGCTTGCCGGAATGTTCTACATTTTCCCGATGATTCTCCCGATTACCAAGGGCAATGTCGTCAAGACTTTCATAATCGGGCTTGTTCTGGTGCTCGGAGGACTCTACCTCGTGACTGACCTCGCCCCGTATTTCACACTCGCGGCGCAGGATGTCTATGCACAGACCGGCGACGCTGCCGTGGCCATTCCGGAAGGATTTCAGGGCGGTTCGCTCGACTTTGCCTCCAGCCCTCTCGCATGGGTGATTTTTCACCTTACTCACAGCTGCAAGTGGGTCGGCATCGTGGTCCTCGTCCTTTCGACGGCTGCTCTGATGGTGTGGAACCGCATCAAGATTGTGAAGGCTCAGAAGGCTGCGGCGGATGTCGCCAAGACCGAAAATGAATAATCCCGAATCCATCGTTCGCCGGACGAATAAGACTGGGAATAAAATAAGACGAAAATTTTGAATAGAGTAAAATAATATGAATATGAAAAAGACAATATTTGTTGCGGCGATTATGTCGCTTTCGGCACTCACCGCATTCGGACAGGTGAACTACCGCGTCCAGACAGCCTGCCACCCCGATGATGTGAAACACTATGACACGCAGCGCCTTCGCAGCGCCTTCGTCATGGAAAAGGTGATGACCCCGGACGAAATCAACCTCACCTACACTCTCTATGACCGCCTGATTTACGGCGGCGCGATGCCCGTGAGCAAGACCCTCGTCCTCGAAACTTTCGACGAGCTCAAGGCGGAGCATTTCCTCGACCGCAGGGAACTCGGAGTCATCAACATAGCGGGTGACGGCATCGTGACCGTCGATGGAAAGGAATATCCCCTCAAGTACAAGGAGGCTCTCTATGTCGGCTGCGGCAAGAAGGAAGTGACTTTCAGAAGCGTCGATCCGCAGAAGCCCGCGAAGTTCTACATCAACTCCGCCCCGGCCTACAAGGAGTATGTCACACAGCTGATTACGACCGACAAGAAGGCTGACCCTAAGAAATATGCCTTCGCAATCTCGGATCATTACGGCAAGATGGAGGACTCCAACGACCGCGTCGTGAACCAGCTCATCGTGTGGCCGGTTCTCAGCCGCGTCAAGGGAGGCGGAACCAACCAGCTTCAGATGGGACTCACCGAACTGGCCCCGGGCTCTGTCTGGAACACGATGCCCGCCCACACCCACACGCGCCGTATGGAGGCATATTTCTATTTTAATGTCGCCGAGGGCAACGCAATCTGTCACCTGATGGGCGAGCCGAAGGAGGAAAGGCTTCTCTGGCTCCACAACGAGCAGGCCGTGACCTCACCGGAATGGTCAATCCACGCCGCAGCCGGCACCCGCAACTACACCTTCATCTGGGGTATGGGCGGCGAAAACCTCAACTACGCCGACAAGGACGAAATCCCTTATCTCGAAATGAGGTAGGCTTCCGTGGGGACATATCTCTGAACGATTCGGAAATATGAAAGGTTGTTCTGACCGCATAGGATTATTCCGCAGCACGGGCGTTGTGTCCGCGCTGCGGATTGCGCTTTTGTGCTTTGTGCCGCTGTTTGCCGGCGCCGGGGTTGCTGATGCGTTCAGAATGCCGTATTTCAGCCATCTCTCTGTTGAAGACGGACTTTCTCAGAGCACGGTCTTTTCCATCTGTCAGGACAGCACCGGATTCATGTGGTTCGGGACGATGGACGGGCTCAGCCGCTACGACGGCTATGAATTTCGTGTGTGGCGTCATACTCCTGCGGACAGCGCCTCAATATCTTCCGACATAGTCAGGCTTGTCTATTCCGACGGCAGCGGAAGAATTTGGGCCGGCACGGTGAACGGGCTGTCGCTCTATGATGCGGACTCGGACTCATTCCGCAACTGGGCTGTGGGTGAAGTCGGGGGAATTGCGGAGGCAGAGGGCGGTGAACTCTATGTTGCGGCAGGCGGGCAACTGATGATTTTCAATCCTGAGACATTGCAATGGCGAAGCGGACTTCTTGGCGGCGGAGTGCTTCCGACGATGCTGTGTCGCGATGGAAACACGCTCTGGATAGCGACAGACGGGGCGGGACTGTTCCGGCTCGACATTGTTGACGGCGAGGTAAGAAAGGTTCCTGAATTTGCATCGGAAAAACCGATAAATTCGATTTTCGCATACGGCGAGACTCTTTGGATTGCCACGGAGGGGGACGGCCTGTGGTGTCTTTCGCTCAACGGGAAGAGCTGCACCTCCGCAGAGAGATTCACCGGAGGCGACGGATTGCCGTCCAATTACGCGCGTTCTCTTTCAGCCGACGACTCGGGGCGCATCTGGGTCGGGACTTATGGCGGTCTGGGCATACTTGAGGACGGTGTCTTCAATTCCGTCCGGAGCGACACTTTTCAGGAAGGAGCCCTGTCCCAGAGTTCTGTCCGCAGTATCTGTCGTGACAACCAGGGAGGTATGTGGCTCGGAACCTATTTCGGGGGACTGAACTATTGGCATCCCCTGCGCAATCATTTCTCCTCAATCAAAAGACAGAGACATTACAGTTCCTTGAATGATGATGTGGTGAGTTGTCTGGCCGAGGATGGAAACGGATATGTCTGGATAGGAACCAACACCGGTGGCGTGAACCGTTGGGACAGTTCCAGTGGGACATTCCGCTATTGGATGCTGAAGTCCGGAGACGGCAGTTTTCCGGAATCCAATGATATAAAGGCACTTTGGGCGGATGACGCGGCAGGAAAGGTCTATGTCGGCGCACATGCCGGCGGTCTGTCCTGCATCAGCATGACCACCGGTGTCGTCACTCGTTTCGACTCAAAGTCACCTTCGTCTGCGGAACGCCTGCTGGATGTCTATTCCATAGTCCCGGAGCCGTCCTCGTCAAGGCTTTGGCTCGGGACTCTCAGCGGTGTGCGGTTGTTTGACAGGCGCACGGGGGAGATATATGTTCCGGAGTTTTCCGATTCCGCAAAGTCGTCTGCAATGGCATCGGCGCGTGCCCTTATGCTCGATTCCTCCGGACATTTGTGGGCAGGGGGAGGCAGCGGTCTTATGGTTTATTCAGTCTCTGATGACCGGCTGTCGCTTTGCCGGGAAATCGCGGCGCCTTCCGGACTGTATGTGCACAGCTTTCTTGAAGTGCCCGGCAAGTCCGTCTGGGTCGGGACACGTGAGGGACTGCTGTGCTATGGTCTTTCCGACGGCACCTGGAATCACTACACGGTTGAAGACGGACTCCCGAGCAACATTGTCGATGGGCTTGAGGCTGATGAGTACGGCATGATATGGGTGAGCACTGACATGGGAATCAGCCGTTTCAACCCCTACACGTCCTCGTTCCGCAACTTTACTGTCGAAGACGGGCTTTCCGGAAGTCAGTTCAACCCTTCTTCGAGCCTTCGCAGGAGCGGAGGGGAGATTCTTTTTGGCGGTATCAACGGCATAACCATGTTCCGTCCGGAACTTTTTTCCGGCAATCCATATTCTCCTCAACCGGTAATTACAGGTTTTCGGCTTTCGGGAAAATATGCTTCCGAGAATGTCCGTTTCAATGTGCCGGAGATAAGGCTGTCGCATGACAGGAACTCTTTCTCGGTATCCTTCTCTGTCCCTGACTATCTTTCAGGTCACCACGGCACCTTTTCCTACATTCTCGAGGGGCATGATGAGGACTGGACTGAAACATGCTCATCGAGGACTGCCTCCTGGTCCAATCTTCCTCACGGGGAATATTTCTTCCGTCTGAAATCGGCCAACAGTGACGGCAAATGGTGCGATTCAGAGACGACCCTTAAGATAGTTGTCCGCCCCGTGTGGTACATGACGCTGCCGGCTCTGATTGTGTTCGCTTTTATGGCCGCTTTGGCGTTTGTGGCGTTATATCTCTTGATAGTCCGGAAAAAAGACAGGCAGAAAAAGGATGAACTGGCGGAGCAGGAGGCCGTTCATCAGGAGGAACTCCAGCAGATGAAGACGCGCTTTTTCATAAACATATCTCATGAGATGCGCACGCCTCTGATGCTGATTGTCAATCCGTTGTCTGAAATGATAGCCCGCTGCAACGATATGTGGATGCGTAGGCAGCTGAAATATCTCGACCGCAACGCCCGCCGTCTGCTGCACCTTGTGAACCAGCTCATAGACTACCGTCGTGCGGAGCTTGGAGTCTTTCGGCTGAGTGTCCGCCCGGAGCCGGTGATGAAGATAATCCGCGAGAATTGGTCCTATTACGAGGTTCTTGCGCAGAAAAAGAAACTGAAGTACCGTCTTGAGTCTTCCGTGGGGGACGCTTCCGCTCTCGTAGATGCGCAGTATCTTGAGCTGATCCTCAACAATCTGCTGTCCAATGCATTCAAATATACGGCCTCAGGCTCCGTCACTCTCTCGGCGGAACTCACTCCGGAAGACCTTGTACTGAAGGTTGCCGACACCGGTTCCGGCATCCCGAAAGACAGGCAGGAGCAGATTTTCGAGCGGTTCTATCAGGTGGAGCGGGACAACATCGGAAGCGGGATAGGCCTGTCCCTTGTTCAGCGGCTTGTTGAACTTCACCACGGCAAGATTGAGATTGACAGCGAACCGGGGAAGGGCTCGACTTTCACTGTGCATCTTCCGCAGTCCTCCGGCGCATATTCGGCGGAGGAACTCGGCGGGGTGCAGGAAATGCATTCGTCAAATGCGCGTGAGAGGTATATACTCGATTCAGAGGAAATCGACAGTTCTGAACCGGCGGACGGCGCTTCTCCGGTTCAGGAAGAGACCGGTGGCCTGCTGTTGATTGTTGAGGACAACGAGGATATCGCCGCCTATCTTCGCGACTCGCTTTCGGACGGCTTTGAGATACGCCTTGCAAGGAACGGCGAGCAGGCTCTTGCCGCGGTGAACGATTCTCTTCCGGATTTGGTGATTACGGATTTGAATATGCCTGTGATGGACGGGTTGAAGCTTTGTTCGCGGCTTAAGCAGAATGTGGAGACCTCGGACATTCCTGTCATAGTCATTTCCTCGAGCACTGATTCCAAAGATCAGCTCGCGGCATTCCGGGCCGGCGCCGATGACTTTATGTCCAAGCCGTTCCAGCTTTCCATACTCCAGAACAAGATTCGCAATATGCTGCGGACGCGGGCGAGGGTTATGGACAAGGCCGCAAAGTCTTCGGAACTGGAGTCGGGGAGGGCCGGACTTTCAGCCTACGACGAGGAACTGCTTGCCAAGGCTGCCGCGATAGTCGGGAAAAATATGGACAACGCGGACTTCTCCACGGCCGACTTTGCCGCCGAGATGGGCATGTCCCGCTCGAACCTCCACCTCAAGCTGAAGGCTCTCACCGGAGAGTCTGCCCTGGACTTCATCCGCCGCATCCGCTTCAAGGAGGCCTGCCGCCTGCTCAAGGACGGCCGCTACTCCATCTCCGTCATCAGCGACCTCGTCGGCTTCAACAGCCCGTCCTACTTCGCCACCTGCTTCAAACGCTACATGGGCTGTCTCCCGACCGAATGGGGCAAACGCTAAAATCCTGTAAAAATCCGCAATATTTATTGTGTACTGCGGATTTTTGCGTAATTTTGCGCAGTATAGTGAGAATATTGAGGAAAAATTGCTGCTTCTCGTCAGCCCTCGCTACAATATTGTCAGTTTCTCAGACTGGGCAATGCAATAAGCTTGATTTCGTATGGACAAGAAAAATCAGCAGCGGCGGCAAACGCCGCCACTGCAAAAATATGAAAGGGGTTTCTCATTATTTCTGATGCTGTCCTTCTACGGCTCTTTTAGAATGAGTCGTAGGATTAGTCCGCGCTAGTGGTTGACGATGTATTTGTACGTTTGGCACCTATTGTGTTTGATATGCCTTCGTCAAAGACGTACTCTCCGTATGTTTCCATACTTGGATTCCAGGTTTCAGACATTGGCTTTCCTACCAGTTTTTTGAATGAGTTTATTGTCATTGACTTGTAGGCAGAATCTCCTATTCCTGCTCCGGTTGTTGCATTTGAAGCAGAATTGTAATACACATTATTGGTCGTAACCCCCGTAGCATTAGGGGCAGAAGTGTTGATTTTGAATGAAACTATTTGCGATTTAGTATCCTCTGTCTTATTGCATTCAAAGAAAAGATTCTTGGCCATCCCGAAAGACGTTGCGATGTCTCCGACAATTATCATATTTCGGTCAGAAATGATATTGTCGAACGTTGATGATTCCAAATTGAATGAATCAATCGTCATCTTCGCCCCATAGACAAGCCTGAACTTCGTTGCCGCAGATGACGATTCAGCATAGAAGATATTATTCTTGAGGGATATACTCTGCGCTGAAGAGGCATTCTCGCTTTTTACATTGAGCAGATAGACATTCTCTCCGCTGATACCGAATTCACAATCTTCAACAGTAAGTTTGAGTTTTGTAAAGACATTGACAGTATTGAATTCGAAAAAGTTCTTCCCTATGTTCTTGAAATGGCAATTTGAGAATGCTATATTTCCGAAAGTCTTAAAAGCATGACCATCAGTATTTATATTCTGAGCAAAGGCATTTTTAGCACCGATAGTGCATCTGAGATTTGCAAGAAGCATAAGTTCTCCTCCGTCATACGGTCTTACTTGTCTGTAAAAATCCACATTGGATCTCATGGCAGCATCTGCACCCACAACAATGAGAGACTTGTATGCTGAAGCGGCATTGAATTTCGCTTTTGTACAACTTGAGGTTATGAAATATACTCCAGTGTCAGATGCGGCGAGGTTGAAACTTTTGTCCCGTCTGTCAGACACAAGCACTCCCCCCGGATTGGTAGTCTTGTTGAATGTGATGCCGCAGAAAGTCAGATTGAAGCCATCATTGTATTTCACGAAATAGTTTTCGTGCTTGGCATAATCCGTAGAGGCAAGCGCTTTCATCGTAAGGATGCTGTTCCTCTCTGCAATCTGGCTATATTTTATGGAAGTCCTCTTTGCGACCTGACTACCGTCCGTTTTGGAAAGTATTACTGTAAAGCCTTCCTCGAACTCGACCGGAAGAATAGTGAAGAAATAGTCACCGGCAGCGAGAGCGCTTCCGTCAGATTTGCGGAGTGTTACATAAGTTTCCGCCTTGTTTGCAGTCGGTGTGATTGTGGGATTTCCATTGTTGTAATCAATTGTGAATGCCCCGGCAAGAATCTCGTCTTTGTTGCCCATAAGGGTAATCGATTTTACATCATCCATGTCTTCAGCTAATGTGAACTTAATGTGGGAGCATACATTCTTAAATAAAAGTTGATTATTCTCATCTGCTTTGGCAACCATTATTGCCGTATTGCTGGCAAAAGATCCTATAGTCGCCTCTTGAACGGAGGGCAGGATTGTTGATATGGTATTAGCGGCTAAATCAATCTTGGATTCTGTAATATTAGGATATAGAGCATAAAAAACATCTGCATCTTCTGGAACACTCCCTGAAAATGAAAGGAAATTCTCAGATATCGTAAATTTATTCTTGTGGTTTTCTGTTATAGCCGAATTGTCAAAGACACTGATAATGTCATTTTTAAGCCAATTAACAGACCTTCCGTCATTATCAAGTATTGTCTTGCTTTCCGGTTGTCCTTCGAGGTTTGCAGAGAACTGCACGTCAATGTATTTTACTTCCTTTGCAGGAGTGTTAGGCTCTTCAATTATTTCCTTGTTGCAGGCTACCGCAGCTGCTGCGACAGCGAGCATGATTACAAAATGCTTTTTCATGTTCATTTCAGGTTTTATTCCCAGTCAACGCCTGAGTCTTCGTTATTGAAGATGTTATAGCTTTCATTTTTTGTCGTTAGGCTTTGCGCAAAGCCTATCTCCGTGTTAAGTGTCATTGCCTCCACTCTGGGGGGGGCATAGAATTTTGTGGTTTTCATAATTTTACTGTTTATTAGTGTTGTTGTTTTTACGTGTTTCAATTCAGTTTTTGTCAAGCTGCCTGTCAAGCCACTGAGAGGGCGGGGATGAAGAAAAGGATGGGATGCAAGGCGGACGGCGCGGATGAAACCGCAGCAGCCTTGGCGGCTGTGAGGATTTCATCAAGACATCCAACGCCGCAGACCGCCTTTTCTTCGCCCCGCCACCTATTTCCAGCCCTCGTTCTGCCGGCACTGCGGCATCATGTCCAGATCCCGCTGCGGAATCGGGAGCACCTCGTGGCGGCCCTTGACGGTGTAGTCGGCGATGATGTAGAGCGACGGCATCTGCTCATGCCAGTCGGCGCACTTTCCGGCGGTCTCCATGATGGTCTCGTAGTAGATGCCCCAGCGGACAAGATCCTGGCGGCGGTGTCCCTCGAAGGCGAGTTCGTAGGCACGCTCGTCGCGGACAGCCTGTTGGAACTGCTCGTAGCTCAGGCCTGTCGAGAGGTCAGAAACTGACGATGCCGTGCCGACAGGGAGGCCGCAGGCGCGGCGGCGCACGATGTTGACTGCGGAATAG
>CAKUPC010000041.1 GCA_934675095.1 uncultured Bacteroidales bacterium
CTCGTTTGCCTTGAAATTGTAGTCCCTAATCTTTCCGTTTCGAAAATAACTCTCGTTCTTCACTTGATGTGTTTCTTGCGACGTCGTTCCGCGTCACGCTTCGCGACGTCCGGATAATAATTACAGACTAATTTTTCAATTAAGTTTTTTACTTACCTCTTAATCTCTCTCAAACTTGTCAATGATCTTGTCCGTTTCAGTCATTTCCTCTCTCAATTGGGAGGGTCATTTCTGAATTGGGCTGCAAAGATACGGACTTTTTTATTACCTGCAAATTTTTTCGCAACTTTTTTCAAAATATTTTTTCAAAGACTACGAATGCTGAAGCGCGAAGAGGTGCGGAGCACGCTGCTGCATTGTCCGCAACCTCATCATTTTCACCTTAATATTCATTCTTTAATCAAGAGATATGGCATCGAAGACACTTTTGAGCAGAATTTAGTTATATTTGTGGCTCGGTTGAAATTTTTTTTTGTAAAACGGAATATGGAAGAAAAGATTAAGACTTCGCTCCCGGAGAACGCGACGCGGGAGCTGAAACCGGGAGAGGAGTACCGGCCGCTGCTCTCGCCGAAGAAAAACTATCCGGAGGTCACGCCATGGTCGGTTTCGGTCGGGCTGCTGATGACCATCATCTTCTCGGCTGCGGCGGCCTATCTGGGGCTGAAGGTCGGACAGGTGTTCGAGGCGGCGATTCCTATCGCCATCATCGCGGTAGGGCTTTCGTCGGCCCTCGGGAGGAAGAACAGCCTCGGAGAGAATGTCATGATTCAGTCCATCGGCTCCTGCTCCGGAGCGATTGTGGCGGGCGCGATTTTCACGCTGCCGGCGCTCTACATCCTTCAGGACAAGTATCCGGAACTGACAGTAAACTTCGGCAAGGTGTTCTTTTCCAGCCTGTTGGGTGGAATACTCGGAATCCTGTTCCTGATTCCGTTCAGAAAATATTTCGTGAAGGAAATGCACGGGAAGTATCCGTTCCCGGAGGCTACGGCCACGACTCAGGTGCTCGTGAGCGGCGAGGGCGGCGGAAAGGGTGCGAAGACCCTGCTTGCGAGCGGGCTCATCGGAGGTCTCTATGACTTTGTTGTGGCGACTTTCGGGACATGGAGCGAGACGCTTTCGACCACGATTCTGCCTTGGGGACAGGCAATTGCAGACAAGGCAAAGGTGGTTCTCAAGGTGAACACGGGCGCGGCAGTGCTCGGACTGGGATACATAGTGGGGCTGAAATACTCCTTTATTATATGCTGCGGAAGCCTGCTGGTCTGGCTTGTGATTATCCCTCTGATGAACCTCATCTGGGGCGGCAGCGTGCTCGACTTCATGGGCACGGGCATCACGCAGACGGTGTCGGAGATGACGGCCGACCAGATTTTCAGCAATTATGCGCGGCATATCGGCATCGGAGGCATCGCTACGGCGGGAATCATCGGAATCATCAAGTCTTTCGGAGTCATCAAGTCGGCCCTCGGACTGGCTGTGGGAGAGTTCCGGAAGAAGAAAGGAAGCGCCGAGGAGGAGGTTCTGAGGACGCAGAGGGACATCTCGATGAAGATTGTCGTCATAGGCATCGTGGTGGCGCTGATTGCGGTGTTCATCTTCTTTGCCTGCGGAGTTGTGGATAATCTGTGGCTGGCGCTTGTGGGGCTGCTGATTGTGGCGGTAATCGCCTTCCTGTTCACGACTGTGGCGGCCAACGCGATTGCGATTGTGGGCTCGAACCCTGTCAGCGGAATGACTATCATGACTCTGATTCTGGCAAGCCTCATTCTTGTGGCCTGCGGGCTGAAGGGAACTGCCGGGATGGTGGCGGCGATGGTCATCGGAGGCGTTGTCTGCACGGCCCTCTCGGTCGCGGGAGCGTTCATCACCGACCTCAAGGTGGGTTACTGGATCGGCACGACCCCTAAGAACCAGGAGACATGGAAGTTCCTCGGAGTGCTCGTGGCGGCGGCGACCGTCGGCGGCGTGATGATGGTGCTGAACCAGACCTACGGCTTCACCGGCGAGAATGCGCTCGTGGCTCCCCAGGCAAACGCCATGGCGGCCGTGATTGAGCCGATGATGAACGGCGGTAACGCCCCTTGGCTGCTCTACGGAATCGGTGCGGTGCTGGCTATTGTACTGACTCTCTGCAAGGTGCCGGCCCTGGCCTTCGCGCTGGGAATGTTCATCCCGATTGACCTGAACCTTCCGCTGCTCATCGGCGGGGCGATTTCGTGGTTTGTGGGAAGCCGCAGCAAGAAGGCCGAGGTGAATGCGGCGCGGCAAGAGAAGGGTACTCTGATTGCTTCGGGATTCATCGCCGGAGGTGCTCTGATGGGCGTTGTGAGCGCGATTCTGAAGTTCGCGAAGATTGACTGGCTCATCGGGGCTGACACGGTCTGGGCGAAGTATTGGGCTGAGCCGGTAGCTATTTTACCATACATTGCAATTATTGGATATATGATACTTTCAAGCATGAAAACAGAAAACAAATAATATGGAAAAGTTGATTGAAAGATTTTTGAGATATGTGGCTGTGGATACACAGTCAGATGAAAGCAGCGAGACACAGCCGAGTGCCGCAAAGGAGTTGAATTTGCTGAAAATGCTCCGGGACGAGCTGGGGGCTATGGGCGTGAAGGCCGAACTGGACGAGTGGGGATATGTGATGGCTACGATTCCGTCGAATGTCGGGGACAAGGATGTGCCGGCGCTAGGATTCATCGCTCATGTCGATACGTCGCCGGACGCGTCGGGTGCTGACATAAAGCCTCAGATTATCGAGGGATATGACGGCGGGGACATCGCGCTGAACGGGGTGCCGGGTCTTGCGCTGAAGGTTGCTGATTTTCCGGAACTTGCGGAATACAAGGGGCAGACGCTCATCACCACGGACGGAACGACGCTGCTCGGGGCGGACGACAAGGCCGGCGTCGCTGAAATCATGAACGCGGTGCAGTACATCGTGGAGCACCCGGAGTTCAAGCACGGAAAAATCTGCATCGGGTTCACCCCTGACGAGGAAATCGGCCGCGGCGTGGTGAAGTTCGACGTCGCGAAATTCGGGGCGAGGTACGCCTATACGATGGACGGCGGAGCAATCGGGGAACTGGAATATGAGAATTTCAACGCGGCTTCGGCGACGGTAAAGATTCAGGGCTGCAACATTCACCCGGGTTATGCGAAGGGAAAGATGAAGAACGCGATTCTCATCGGCATGGAACTCAACGGGCTTCTCCCGGTGGAGCAGAGGCCGGAGTTCACAGAAGGATATGAGGGATTCTTCCACCTCATAAGCTTCAACGGAACAGTGGAGGAGGCAAAGTTCTCCTACATAATCCGCGACCACGACATGGATCTTTATGAGAAGCGCAAGGCAATACTTCAGGACTGCGTGAACTTCATCAACGCGAAGTACGGCGAAGGCACGGCGAGCGTGGAAATCAGGCACCAGTATTACAATATGCGCAAGCAGGTGGAGCCGCACTACGAGATTGTCGAGAAGGCGGTGAAGGCCATGGAGATGGAAGGCATCAAGCCGAAGATTCAGCCTATCCGCGGAGGCACGGATGGGGCAAACCTCTCGTTCATGGGGCTGCCTTGCCCGAACATTTTCGCCGGCGGACACAATTTCCACGGGAAAATGGAGTATGTGCCGCTTGAGTCCATGGAAAAGGCTTCAAAGGTTATCCTCAACATTATAAGCCTGTTTGCCAAGAAGTGATTTACGGCTTCAAACGCCGAAGGCGGAAGATCTTCGCTCATGAGAAAAATCGCTCAGATTCTTCCGCCTCCGGCTTTCTTTTGAAGCCTTTCGCCGCTTTTACAGGTTTTGAACAAACTTTATATCAACAAAAAACAGGTTCCAAATCACTCTGGAACCTGTTTTTATAATAATAGCTTGTATTCAGCTCCGACTTAGTCGCTCAGGGAGAAACGCTTAAAGGTGAGCACCTGCGCCTCCTTGTCGGTCTTGGCGAGGACATCCTTAACGGCTTCCTTGCCGTCGCCCATCTGGTAGGCCTGCTCAAGAAGAGTGTTCTCCTTGAAGAACTTGCCGAGCTTGCCCTTTGCAATCTGCTCAAGCATAGCCTCTGGCTTGTTCGCCATCTTAGGGTCATCCTTCATCTGCTCCTTGTAGAGAGCGACTTCCTTTGCGACAACCTCAGCCGGGCAGTCCTTTTCGGAAACTGAAACAGGGTTCATTGTCGCAACCTGAATTGCGATTCCCCTTGCGATTTCCGGATCAACCTCCTTGCTGAATCCAACAACGGAAGCGACCTTGCCGTTGTGGTGAACATAAGATGCCGCGAACGGAGCATTGATGGCAGCGTAGTAGGCCACCACGTGCTTCTCGCCGGTCTTTCCCGTCTGCTCTGTAACAGCAGCCTCAACGGTTCTGCCGTCAGCGAGAGCCACATTCTTGAGAGCCTCCGCGTCAGCAGGGAACGCCTTGATCGCGGCGTCTGCGATTGCATTGGCGAGAGCCTGGAACTCCGCGTTCTTAGAGACGAAGTCAGTCTCGCATCCAAGGCACACGAGTATGGCCTTGTCGCCTTCGATGCGGGCGAGGACAGCACCTTCGGTGGTCTCCCTGTCCGCACGCTTTGCAGCAACGAGCTTGCCTTTCTCACGGATGATTTCCTGTGCACGGTTGTAGTCGCCTTCAGCCTCGATGAGAGCCTTCTTGCAGTCCATCATTCCGGCACCGGTCATTTGACGCAATTTCATTACGTCAGCTGCTTTGATATCCATTGTCTTGAATTTTAATCTGTTATTACTCGTAATTTGTTTCGGGCATCAGCCATGGATTATTCGGCGTCGGCCTTCGGAGCCTCCTCAACCGGAGCCTCTTCCACTACAGGAGCCGCCTCCTCTGCCGGAGCCTCGGCTACAGGAGCGGCCTCAGCGGCTGCCTCCTCTGTCTTGGCGCCCTTGCGGGAACGGAGCTTCTTGCCTGCCACCTGCTTCTCCTCAGAAGCCTCAGGAACTTCCTTTTCCTTCTCAAGTTTCCTTTCGTTCAGTCCCTCGTTGATTGCCTGGCAAAGCACGTCCATGATGTAGGCGATGGACTTTGCGGCATCATCGTTGGCCGGAATCACATAATCAATCGGAGTAGGATCGCAACAAGTATCAACCATGGCGATAACCGGAATGTTGAGACGGTTTGCCTCCTTGACGGCATTCATCTCTTTCTGGACATCCACTACGAAAAGTGCGGAAGGAAGGCGGCTGAGGTCCTTGATTGAACCGAGGTTCTTCTCAAGCTTAGCGCGCTGACGGGTAATCTGGAGACGCTCGCGCTTTGCGAGTGTGTCGAACGTGCCATCTTCAATCATCTTGTCGATGGTGTTCATCTTCTTGACTGCCTTGCGGATGGTCGGGAAGTTGGTAAGCATACCGCCTGCCCAGCGCTCCGTTACATAAGGCATATTGACTGAAGCGGCCTTCTCGGCAACGATGTCCTTAGCCTGCTTCTTCGTGGCGACGAAAAGTACCTTGCGGCCTGAACGCGCAAGCTGTTTGAGTACATCCGCAGCCTCGTCAATCTTTACTATACTTTTATGCAGGTCGATGATGTGGATTCCGTTCTTCTGGTCGAAAATGTAAGGGGCCATCTTAGGATTCCACTTTCTCGCCAGGTGTCCGAAGTGAACACCTGCATCAAGTAATTCCTGGAAATTAGATCTTGGCATTGTTTTAAATTTTTCTTTTGTTTTTACTTTCCTCCTTAGGCTTGCCTTGCCCGGGGAGGCTCTTTTCTTCATTCCGGAAGCAGCGGCCTTGCCGGTCTCCGAAATTTCCGCAGTCAGGCAAATCTGTCAGGCAGCCCGCCGGGATTCACATCCCGAATCGGAGTCCCGCGATTTTGTGACCGGACTGTGCGTTGAGTAAATCAGGCGGTAAGGACTAACGCTTACTGAACTGGAAGCGCCTACGTGCACCCGGCTGACCAGGCTTCTTACGCTCAACCTCACGGGCGTCACGTGTAAGGAAACCTTCGGACTTGAGGGCAGAACGGTATGCCTCGCGGTCAATCTCGCAAAGTGCGCGGGAGATTCCGAGACGGGCAGCCTCTGCCTGACCTTTGATTCCGCCGCCGTCAAGGTTAATCTTGACGTCGAACTGGCCTTCAGTGCCGGTAGCAGCAAACGGCTGGTTCACAATGTAGCGGAGAGAATCCTCGCGGAAATAGTCCTCAAGGGTACGTCCGTTGATTGTGATGTTGCCTTTTCCTGCTGAAACATAAACGCGAGCAACTGCTGATTTACGTCTTCCAAGGGCGTTTACTACTTTCATGCTCTGCTTAAATTTCGTTTAACTTAATGACTTTAGGGTTCTGTGCCTGATGCGGATGCTCAGGACCAGCATAGAGATAAAGGTTGTTGATGATCTTGCTTCCGAGACGATTCTTCGGGAGCATACCCTTGACAGCCATCCTCAGAAGCTCCGTAGGCCTCTTCTTGAGGATTTCAGCCGGTGTAGTGAAGCGCTGGCCGCCGGGGTTTCCGGTGTAGCGGACATACACCCTGTCGGTCATCTTCTTGCCCGTGAGCCTTACCTTGTCCGCATTGACGATGATGACGTTGTCACCACAGTCAAGGTTCGGAGTGAATGAAGGCTTGTTCTTACCGCGGAGGATAAGAGCAACTCTCGAGGCAAGACGGCCGAGCACCAAGTCGGTAGCATCAATCACAAACCACTCTTTCTTGATATCGCCGGCTTTCAGCGATACAGTTTTGTAACTTTGTGTGTCCATCTTGATTGTTAATGGTTAATACTTAATACTTTAGTTGCGTCCCTATACCACATAGGGGCTGCAAAGGTAGTAATTTTTTATTTCTTGACAAAATAAATGTTGACTTCCTCCATTTCAGAGCAAGTCAACACCTGAAATTCCTGCGACAAGGCGGCATCAGCCGCCGCGATGGAGGGATGGAGTGGAACGGAAGACCGGAGTCGCCCGACGCAACGAAGTGAAGTCGGTATGCCCCTAATAGGGGCTGTCGCGTCAGCGACTGGGGTTAGACATCATTTCACGCCTTGTCGATTCATATCGACAAGGCGGCATCAGCCGCCGCGATGGAGGGATGGAGTGGAACGGAAGACCGGAGTCGCCCGACGCAACGAAGCGAAGTCGGTATGCCCCTAATAGGGGCTGTCGCGTCAGCGACTGGGGTTAGACGTCATTTCACGTCTTGTCGATTTATATCGACAAGACGTGAAGCACGTTAATAAGTTCACGGTCAATCGGCTTGTCAATCTTGATGGCCTTGTTGAACGGGACATAGACAATCTTGTCGTTCGAGATGCCGACCATAACGTTGCGCTGCCCGTCGTTCAGGGCATCAATCGCAGCCACGCCCAGACGGCTCGCGAGGATGCGGTCGAAGGCGCTCGGGGTGCCTCCCCTCTGGAGATGCCCGAGAATGGTCACGCGCACGTCATACTGAGGATACTCAGTCCTGATTCGCTCGGCATAGTGCATCGCCCCGCCGTCCTTCTTGCTTTCTGAAACAATGACAATCGAGCTGTTCTTGCTCTTGCGGAATCCCCTGCTGATGAACTGCTCCAACTGATCGACATCGGTCTTGTCCTCCGGGATAATCGCGGCCTCGGCCCCTGAGGCAATCGCGCTGTTCTGCGCAAGGAAGCCGGCGTCGCGTCCCATGACCTCGATGAAGAAGATGCGGTCGTGGGATGTCGCGGTGTCACGAATCTTATCGACGCACTCGACGATGGTGTTGAGCGCAGTGTCATATCCTATGGTGTAGTCGGTCCCGTAGAGATCGTTGTCAATCGTGCCGGGAAGCCCGATGCACGGGACGTCAAACTCCTTCGCGAACACCTGCGCTCCGGCGAGGGAGCCGTTTCCGCCTATTATGATAAGGGCGTCGATGCCCGCCGCCTTCATGTTGTCGTAGGCGATTTTCCTGCCTTCGGGAGTCATGAACGCCTCGGAACGCGCGGTCTTGAGAATCGTTCCTCCCCGCTGGATGGTGTTGCTGACGGACTGAGAGGTGAACTCGGCAATCTCATTGTTGATGAGTCCCTCATATCCCCTGTATATCCCCATGACTTTCCAGCCATTGTAAATCGCTGCTCTTGTGACGGCCCTTACCGCCGCATTCATTCCGGGAGCGTCACCGCCGGAGGTAAGCACTCCCACTGTTGAAATCTTTGCCATAATCTATTAAGAAATCTTCAAAACAATCTGAGGCAAATTCTTTTTCTCAGATTTCTAAAGTGAACCCATAGAAGCAACAAAATTCGTGCAAAACCATGACGCGGGGACAACGGCTCAGCAAAAAGCGAGGAGAATCCGCGATCCTACAGCCCGGCGACAATCCCGGCGAAAACGCTGCGTTCGTCGTCGGAGAGGAACTGGGCCCGGATTGGCATATAGAACATCCGCCGGCGCAGTTCTTCGGGAACGTTCTTGCAGTCGCGGATGCGCTGGTAGTCCTTTTCCGTGGTGATTATCAGCGATGTGGGATGCGCCGCGGCGAGCGAGTTTATGGCCGAGACGTCCGATTTCGTGAACTTGTGGTGGTCTCCGAACTTTATGTGACCCACCAGCTTGTAGTTCAGGCGAAGCTGCTCCGAAAAGGGAGTGTCGTCCGCTATCCCGCTGAACATCACCGCCATCTTCGAGTAGAGGTAGCGGCTGTTACCCTCCGGGAACACGGGCTGAGCCTCGTCGTAGCCGATTTTTGTGAAGAAAAGATACTGCTTGCGGCCGTTGTCCGTCCGCCATCCGAAGCAGTCCTTCTGATTGTACCTCTCAATGCCCAACGACAGCGCCCATTTGTCCATCTCCCAAGGGTTGATTTCCCACGGGCATTTCGACACAATCAGAGCGTCCGCCGACGCAACCCTTTCCGGAAGGTCCCTGAGCCGTCCGAGCGGCAACAGGCTGTCCTTGAACGTCGGTCTGTTGTAGTCCACAAGCACAATCGACAAATCCGGTTTCAGTGCCCTGAACTGGAAACAGTCATCAAGGACCAGAATGTCCGCCGGCGTGATTTCCTTCGCCCTGCACTTGCGGGACTTCTTGCTTTCAAGAAAAGGCTTGGGGGCACACAGAATCCGGCATCCCTCAACCCTGTCCTTATCCACTGCCACCGTGACTCCCGGAAACTTCTTCTTTATTTGCAGAGGCTCGTCGCCGAAATCCCTCGCGGAACCGTCCGCCGTCACAATCTGGAATCCCCCGAGCCTGCGCCTGTAGCCCCTTGACAGCACCGCCACATTCTTGCCACACCATTTTTCGCTGCGGAGCAACATCCTGATAATCATCTCAGTATGGGGAGTCTTCCCCGTTCCTCCCACGGTTATGTTCCCGATTCCGATTGAGGGCACACCACTCCCGTGAACCTTGCGAATCCCGTGGTCGTAGAGAAAATGTCTCGTCTTGAGTGTGAGATAATATGGAAACAGAAGAATTTTGTCAATCATATATTTCTCTGATAGTTAAGTCTATATATATATTCATTCGTTTGAGGAGATATTGCCGCATTTTTCGTCATACACAGAGATTACCTCCGGTGCCCACGCGCCCCATCGCTCCGCCACTTCGTCGAGAGTCGCGTAAAGCTGCGGTATATCATAGAGAGTCACAAGTCTGAGCCTCGTTTCCTTGAAGTCCGGAAGGCCCTTGAAATAGCAGGAAAGATGACGGCGCATTTCGATGACCCCGACGTGTTCCCCCTTGATTTCTATTGACTTGGCAAGATGCCGCTTCGCGAGTTCCACCCTGTCGGCGACGCTCATCGGAGGAAGAAGTTCACCAGTCCGGAGATAGTGCCTTATTTCCTTGAATATCCACGGATGTCCGAAGGTGGCGCGTCCTATCATGACTCCATCGACCCCATATCGGTCAAACGCATTTTTCGCGTCCTGCGGCGTCCGTATGTCCCCGTTGCCGATGATGGGTATATGCATTCTCGGATTGTTCTTCACCTGCCCTATCAGAGTCCAGTCAGCCTCGCCCTTATACATCTGGCAGCGCGTGCGTCCGTGAATCGTAAGTGCCTGTATTCCCGTGTCTTGAAGTCTCTCCGCGAGTTCGACGATAATCTTCGAGTCTTCGTCCCATCCGAGGCGCGTCTTCACCGTGACAGGCTTTTTCACCGCCTCCACAACCCTCCGCGTGATGTCAATCATCTTGTCCGGCTCCCTCATCATTCCGCTTCCCGCCCCGCGCCGTGCAATCTTGCTCACGGGACAGCCGAAGTTTATGTCTATCACATCCGCTCCGTGAGTCTCGACAAGTTCCGCAGCCCTGTCCGCCATCACCGCCGCATCGACCATCGCCTCCGGTATGCTTCCATATATCTGAATCCCTATCGGCGCTTCAAAATCGTAGGTCTTCAACTTTTCGAGCGATTTCTTCGCATCCCGTATCAGCCCGTCGGAGGATATGAACTCGGTGTACATCATGTCCGCCCCGAATTCCTTGCACACCCATCTGAAGGACGGGTCGGTCACATCCTCCATCGGCGCAAGGAACAGCGGCTGCTCCCCCAAATCTATGTTTTCTCCTATCTTCATCTGACTCCGGACATCTATATTTTCATTTTGAGCCTGCAAAGTTAATAAAAATCCGGTTTTCACATCCTGCCAGGCATCGACGGCGGTTGTCATTCCTGCGCCTTGATCGAGGCCTCGTGGATGGCGTTGAAGACGGTTTTGACGAAGTCCTCGTCGAGGCCGCGCTCGCGCCCCTTGGCAATCACGTCGGCGAGGACGGCTTCCCAGCGGCCGGTCTGGAGGATGGCGATGTTGTTCTCGCGCTTGCTCTCTCCGATACGGCGGCTGATTTCCATGCGTTGGGCGAGGGTGTGGATGAGATTTTCGTCGATGACGTCAATCTTCGCGCGAAGCTGGCTGATGGTCTCCTTGTAGGCGGAGTCGGAGGTGTCGGTCTCGCGCACAATCAGGCGGTTTTCTAGCATATCAGCCAGGGCGGCCGGGGTGAGCTGCTGTTTCGCGTCGCTCAGGGCCACCGAGGGGTTGCAGTGGCTTTCGACCATAAGCCCATCAAGCCCGAGGTCCATCGCACGCTGGGAGATTTCCGTGATGTAGGCGCGGCTGCCGGCAAGGTGGCTCGGGTCGCAGAAAAACGGAAGTTCCGGGCAGAGGCTGCGGAGTTCCACGGCATACTGCCATAGAGGGTCGTTGCGGTACTTTATTTTCTCAGAAGTCGAGAAGCCCCTGTGTATCACGCCAATCTTGCGTATTCCGGCACGGTTCAGCCTCTCAAGGGCTCCTATCCAGAGGTCAAGGTCGGGATTCACCGGATTCTTCACGAGCACGGGGATGTCGGTGCCGGCAAGCGCATCGGCAATTTCCTGAACGAGGAACGGATTGGCCGTCGTCCGTGCTCCGATCCACACGAGGTCAACGCCATGCTCCAGACAGTCGCGGACATGACGCTCACCCGCAACCTCCGTGGCAATCTTCAGCCCGAACTCGCGCCTTGCCCTCTGCATCCATTTCAGTCCCGGAGCGCCCACGCCCTCGAAACATCCGGGATGCGTGCGAGGCTTCCATATCCCTGCACGATAGACATTTATCCCTATCCTCTTCAGCTGAGCGGCCGTCGTCATCACCTGTTCTTCAGTCTCCGCGCTGCACGGGCCCGCAATCACGCACGGACGCGGCGGAAGATGGAACATTCCCCATTCGTTCAGCGGGGTTATTTCGAGTTTCGGAGAATTCGCCATATTCTTCACGTCCGTCAATGGTTCAGCGCATAATGCCCCGAATCAGTCCAAGGGCTTCAGTGAGCCTTTCGGCATTGGCACACAAGGAGATGCGGATGTAGTCGCGTCCGTTGTGGCCGAAGATGCAGCCTGGAGTGACAAACACGCCGGCCTTGTAGAGAAGGTAGTCGGACACGAGTTCACCCCTCGTCTTTTCCCGGCCATTCTCGGGAGCGCTCAGTTTCGAACCTGCCGTCCGCGCAAGTTCCGCCGTTTCCTCAGCCTTGCCGAGCAGCGGACCGTCCTCGGGAACACGCCCCCAGACGAAGAGGCCGGTGCCGTCGGCAGGATACTCCGCGCCGAGAACATCCATGATTTCGCAGGCAATCTTCCTGCGCTCGCGGTAGCCGGCATTCAGCTGCTCAAACCATTCCTGCCCCTGCGAGAGAGCGGCCACGGCAGCCATCTGCATAGGCTTGAACATCCCCGAGTCCATCTGGGACTTGACCTTGAGCACCGCAGAAATCAGTTCCTGCGCCCCGGCGACCATCCCGATTCTCCAACCGGACATATTGTGCGCCTTGCTGAGGGAGTTCAGCTCAATGCTGCATTCCTTAGCGCGAGGGACCGCGAGTATTGAAAGAGGCCTGTCCGTGAGCACGAAGCTATAGGGGTTGTCGTTGACTATCAGGACGTCGTGTTCGAGGCCGAACTTCACGATTTTCCGATACAGTTCCTCCGAAGCAGCCTTGCCGGTCGGCATCGAAGGGTAGTTCACCCACATCATCTTCACGCCGCTGAGGTCCATGCGCTCCAGAGCCTCGAAATCAGGACTCCAGTCATTCTCCGGAAGCAGGTCGTAGGTGAGGATTTCCGCCTCGACGAGTTCGAGGGCCGAGGTGTAGGTCGGATAGCCGGGGTCAGGGACAAGCACCTTGTCGCCCTTGTCGATGAACGCGAGGGCGAGAAGCAGGATGCCCTCTTTGGAGCCGGCCAGAGGCTGTATTTCGGTGGCCGGGTCGAGTTCAACGCCGTAGTAGCGGCGATACCAGTCGGAGAAGGCACCTCGGAGTTCCGGAAGCCCCTTATAGTTCTGATACACATGAGCGTCCGTTCTGTGCGTGCACTCGCACAGAGCCTCTATCGCGGCCACCGGGGGCATTCTGTCCGGGGCGCCTATGCCGAGGCTTATTATCGGTTTCAGTCCATTTTCGGCACGCCATCCGTTCAGCGCCGCTAGTTCCTTATTTTTGCGGGAGAAATAATATTCCTTTATATATGTTGTTCTTTTTGCCGGATTTATCATGATTTTAGTTTCTTTTTGGTCGAAACACAAATTTAGGAACAAATGAGGATAATGCAAAAGGAATATGAATTATCTTTGCGGCGGTTTTCGCGGACACGGGCATTCTCATGTTTCGCAATATACAAATAGGATAGGTTATGCCGCTTTGGCTTTCGCTCGCTTTCTGTTCGGCGTTTCTGCTCGGACTCTACGACGTCTCCAAGAAGGAGGCGCTCAGGGACAATGCCGTGATTCCGGTGCTGTTCCTCAACACGCTGTTCTCAACGGTCATTTTCCTGCCTTTCCTCATCGACTGCATAGGCGGCTTCGGATGGTTCGGGGCGGGGATTTTCGACATAACCGCTGCTCACGATGCAATAGAAAACCCTGCCCTGGCGCATCTTTTCATTCTCGGGAAGGCGGCGCTGGTGCTGTCGTCGTGGATTTTCGGCTACTTCGGGCTGAAGCACCTGCCGATTACTATCGTAGGGCCGATTAACGCGACCCGTCCGGTCCTGGTGCTGCTGGGAGCGATGATTTTCTTCGGGGAGAGGCTGAACCTCTGGCAGTGGGCAGGCGTGCTGCTCGCAATCGTGTCGGTGTTCCTCCTAAGCCGTTCGAGCAAAAGGGAGTCGATTGACTTCGCGCACAACCGCTGGATTCTCTGCCTCTGCGTCTCGGTGCTGCTCGGGGCGGCAAGCGGACTCTACGACAAGTTCATAATGCGACGGTTCGAACCGATTTTCGTGCAGACATGGTACAATCTCTACCAGTGCATAATAATGGGCGTACTGATGATGGTTCTATGGTTTCCTAAGCGCGGCTCAACGACGCCGTTTCACTGGAGCTGGGCAATCCCGGCCATCTCGGTGCTCATCTCTGCCGCCGACTTTGTCTATTACACAGCCCTCGCCCAGCCGGATTCGATGATTTCCATAATATCGCTCGTCCGCCGCGGTGCCGTCATCGTCTCTTTCCTCTGCGGCTGGCTTGTCTTCAAGGAAAAGAACCTGAAGGCGAAGGCATTAGATTTATGCCTGATCATACTCGGAATGGTATTTATTTATATAGGCTCAAAGTAAGTATATCAAGGTAGTGCGGACTCGCGAGGAAAGTTCCGGGAGGGAACAGTCATTGAGGATTACCGCATCAACTTCGCTGCGATGGGCTTCAAGCGGAGACTGGAGACGGAGGCGGGACAGAATCTGTTCTCGGGTACAATGGTCGCGGGCCATCACGCGCTCAATCCGCAGTTCTTCCGGAGCATCCACCCATATGCACTTGTCCCAGACCTTAGGAAAGTCCGGCTTGTCGAGAGCCGTGGCGGATTCAAAGACAACGATGTTCGAGAGAACCTGCGGCGCATTATCAGAGGAGACGCAGGTCAAGGAGGCGTTGGCAGACGCAGAAACAGACTTAGGGACAGGTTTTATCATCTTCCGCCACCTCCCGAAATCAGCGGCGAGCGCCGGAAAGACAATATCCTCGACGACCTTGAGCCTATCCGCATCACTGAAAATCACCGCCGCCAGCGCCCGGCTGTCAAAACCGCCGTCCCCCCTGCGGAAACTCTGTCCGAGAGCAGCCTCAATCTCTGGAAGCAGGAACGGCTTTCGCGCCCCCTCTGAGCCAAGATGCTCAGGCTCGGATTCCGCCCCGAAAGCCGTCGCCGTCCGCTCCGGCGAAACATTATAGAACCCCTTCACCGCCGCATCGGCATCATAACAAGGCACGCCCATCCCCTCAAGAATCCGCCTCACCGCCGACTTCCCGCTCCCGATTCCACCGGTAAGAAGAAGAACTGCCATCGCAGAATCACATTTTCTTTAAGTTCTATTCTGCAGACTGTGCTTCCGCAACTGGAACCGCATCTGTCTGTGGAGCGGATTCCTGGGCCGGGCACTCGGTCTTGGCCTTCGGCTGCGGCCAGAACGGGCGGATGCTCTTCGGGAGGCAGAAATAGACTCCGATGAGGATGCCGAGGATGAATGCGACGCCGATGAGAGCCTTTTTCCACTTAGGCATCTTCTTTTCGGCGAACGGGTCGTTGCCGACGAAGACCGGCATCTTGGCCATTCCCGTGAGGGTCTGTCCGAAGCGGACGTTGACAATCACCTTGGAGTTCACCGCCCAGCCGTTGGCGTTGAGAATCGGCGCGAGGTTGCGCTTGCGCAGGCTGAGCCAGGACATAATCATGGACGGGCCGGAAATGATGAGGATGATTCCGGCAATGGAACCAATCATGCCCCAGAAACTGAGGCTGACAAAAGTCGTATAGAGACCGCCGAGGAATGTGCCGATTGAGCCGAGAGCCATTCCTATCATAGCGAAGATACCGGCAAACTTGGCGACGTCGAAAGGCTGTGCCGGAGCGGGAGCCGTGCCTGCGGCTGCCGAGGCTGCGACATTGGTTCCGGCGGCGGAAATGTCCGCGGTGGCCTTTTCAAGCACCTTTGAGTCCTGCTTTGCCGCAATCTTGTTAATCTGCGTCTCGACGAAGTTTCCGATTTTCTTGTACGGCGACCAGAATGCCTGACGGACGCTTATAGGGTTATCGACAATCTTCGTCACTACGGCGTCCCAGTCGTTGCCGGCACGGTCGTAGAAGACGGCGTTGCAGCCGACCTTGAGGTTGTTGATGTCGCCGTCGGTCATCACCGCGACGATGGTCATCTTGGCGGCGGTCTTCTTTGAAGTGCAGTCGCAGTAGAGCAGGAACATCCCGCTCGCACCCGCCATAGTGCCCTGCTTGCCCATATCGGTGACCTTTATGCAGAGGTCGCAGTTGCGCTGGTCAATGTAGAGCCGTCCTGCCTGAAACACCGACGACATTGAATCCTCAGTGGAATAGAAGTCGGAGAATGTCACATAGTTGCGAAGAAGAGTGTAGAAGTCGCGGCAGAGGTGCAGCAGCTTGTTCACCGTCTGAATCTCGTTCACCTCGCCTTCGAGAGCCTTGTCCTCGGCAATGAGCGCGTCGAGTTCGGCTTTACGATTCTCCTTGAGCAGTGCGGCGAGCCTGTCATACCCGAGAGCCTCAACCTCAGAGCCTGCCTTCGCCCCGCACCATTCCTCGTAGGCGCCGAACTTGGCAAGTATCCCGTTCCACTGTTCTTCGGTAAGAAAATCCGCCGAAGGATAGTCCGCATCAACTACCAAAGCCTTGAACTTGTCAAAGACAGCCTTCCACGCCGGGTTAATCCCCGTAAGCGGAAGATGTGCGTCGGCATTGACCTTGGCGAGCGGATATGAGGCAATCTCATCAGTGCAGGCGGCCAGGTCCTTAGCGCTGATTGCCCCTATGCGCTCGGCGCTCACGTCAAGTACGGCCGTGCTGTCGGAGTTGAACGCCGCGAGTTTGCAGCGCATGAAAAAGTCCGCCACCTTTTCCTTCAGGGCCGTGCAGGCGGCAAGCGCGTCGGCTGTATTGTCGCCGTAAGGGCATATTTCCTTCACCCCGGCATCCTTCCACGCCACATAGTCCTCCGCTGCCTTGTAGAACGCGGCAATCCTGTCCGCATCCACGCCCGGCTCGACGCTGCGGTCCTGAAGCGGTCCGAACGAGGCTATGCACTCCCTTATTATATCCTTTAATTCCGCGTCATCCGTCGAATTTTCCGTGATTATGCCGTCTCCGTTGAAACGTGTCTTCGCGAATATTGCGATGCTGTCACTGACGTCGGCAATCGAAATCGTGTCCTTTGAAAGTCCGAGATTATCGAGAATCTGCCTTGCGCAGGCATATATCCTCGCGCCCTCGTCCGTTCCCGTGTTTATCGCCGAAAGCGGAAGTTCAGCCGGACGGCCTATAAGCACGTTCATGTCCGCAAGACGCGGCTTGAGCCAGCCGACCGTGGCGATTATCTCGTTCACCCGAATCTTCCCGTCACCGTCGAGGTCAAGCAGCGCAAGCGTGTCATGATCCATTTCGAGTCCCGAAGCCGGACAGCTCAGCACAGTCCAGAGCTTCTGGTCAAGCTCGTCAAGATGGGCAATGTCCTCGCCGGTGCTGATGTTCACACGAGTAACGCCCCCGAAAGTCGAGAACTTCCACTCATAATCACCATTCGACTTCATCGTACTCACCGACGAAATCCTCTTAATCTTCTTGTTCATCGTATATCTTCTTCACACACAACAAGAACCGGTGTCACCGGTTCCCGAATAATTTTAAATCACTTCGCTTTCAGTCAATTTCCCGGATCTATCAAAGCAGATAAAAATGCATTTCAATAATCCAGATAAAAATGTATTTCAACAATCTGCCAAAGTTGCTGAAAGAGAGGGGATGCATAAAAGGATGAAATGCAAGGCGGACGGTGAAGATGAATACCGCAGCAACCTGATGGTTGTGAGGATTTCATCAAGACGCCCAACGCAGCAGGCCGCCTTTTAGGCGCCCCGTCCATCACACTGTCAATATGTCTTTCTCTTTGGCAGCGACCAGCTCGTCAATCTTCTTGACCCAAGAATCCGTGGCCTTCTGCACCTTGTCCTCATAGTCCTTCTGCATATCCTCCGCAAGTCCGTCC
>CAKUPC010000042.1 GCA_934675095.1 uncultured Bacteroidales bacterium
GGATTGCAAAGGTACGCCTTTTTTCTTTACCTGCAAACTTTTTCGCAACTTTTTTCAAACTTTTTTCATCTTTTTTCGCGGACCGAAATCGCCAGAAAGGCTAAACAGCTGTTGGACACGATGTTAAGAAAAGCGGGGCGAAGAGAGGATTTTGGGGCAGGGAAAAAGATTTCTCGCTGCGCTCGAAATGACAGGCGGGAATCCTTGGGAATAACAGAAAATGCGGGAGCCGCATAAAAGTCGCAGCGCCCGCATCAGACACTATAATGAAACCACACTACTTCGCCGTAGCGTAAGGAACGACCACGACTATCTCGTAGGTTCCCGGCTGATAGAACTTGACGTTCGTGCGCAGACGGACATACCAGCCGTCAGTTCCGCCGTTGTAGTCGTCGTCCGGCCAGCTGTAGTTCTTAGGAATCGTGCCGGCCTTGTTGTCTGCCTTGAGAGAAGTCCACTCGAGGTTGCTGAAGTCCTTGTAAATCGCGCCGCGGATGTAGGAGTAGGTCAGTCCCACTGGCCACGGGGTGTAAGGGAATTCCATATAGAGTCCCTCCTCGGCCTTGTTCGGGGCGGCAGGATTGTAGTTAGCGCCCTTCTGAGGAAGGTTCCTGCGGTTCACAGAGTAGTCGATGTAGCTCGTGGTCGTCGAATAGGTGGCATAGTCCTCGGGGTTGAAGAGCTTGCCGTTCTTGTCGTACATCTTCACATAGACGCGGATTCCCACAGAAGGCTCGTCGCCGATCTTGCGGATTGCCATGTTCTTCTCGCGGCCGTTGTCCTTGTAGATGTTGTCACGGCGGGTGGAGAAACTCGGGGCGGCATCGTTAATCTGGTCATAGTACGGGAAGGTGTTTGAAGGAGCGCCCTTGTCGTCCTTGCCGACGATGCAGATTCCGTTCACGAAGTCCGTAAGCTCAAAATCCACGGCAGACTCGCCTCCCGTGCCCTTCTCTATCTTGAGAATCGCGTAGTCCTCAAGAAATACGGAGCCCTTGGAGTTGGAAACACTGACATCGACGTGATAGACCTCGCCTTCCTTCAGACCTATGTTGGCGGTCGATTCCATCGCACGGAGCTGGCCGTTAGTCTCGTTTATCATCAGCGGGGTGAGCGTCGCGTCCGTGAGCTTGGACATCACCTGTTCGAGGGTCTTGTCCGTGAGGTAGTCGTAGGGAGCCGCCCAGAGCCTCGTCGGAAATCCCTGAAAGAAGCCTTCGACGCGGTTGCCCTTCTCGTCGCGGACATTCTCGATTCTGAACTTGCACGGACGGGTGGAATTGTCGAGCCACGCGGTGCTGGAAGCGACCTTTGCGCCGAGCGCTACATACATCGTGTCCGAACCCTGAAGCCTTATGCCCTCGCCGATATATCCCTGTACCTTCGGTTCCTTGAAGCATGAGGACACTGACAGGAGAAGGACTAATGCCGCGAGAATATATTTAATCGTATATTTCTTCATATCTTAATATATTATATGTTATTTGTCGTCGGCATGCTTGCCGAAGAAGAAAAGGCTGTGATAGTAGAAGTGCTCGTTGTAGCTTGAGTCGCCGCTATAGATGATGTGAATCACGCCGGTGTTCGTGTGAATGTCGGAGACCATCATCCTGTAGCTCTGGTCGCACTCGTCGTTGTCCGGGGTGAGGGTCGCGCGCTCAAGGTAGGTGAGTTCCCAGTTCGCGCCCCTCTTGAAGAGGACATGAATGAGCTTCGGAGTGGTGAGCAGGAAGTTCGAGTACTGGAAGCCCGCGCCCGCCACATTACCGCCGTCGTAGGCCGAGCCGGGGTCGGTGTTGGTCTCGTCGAGGGTGAGGTGAATCTCCTGCGTCCCGTCGATGGAGGTGAGATAGACCCCATCCTCCGGGATGTCCTCTCGTCCCCACTTGCCGGGATAGATGTACATTCCCATCTGCGCGAGGTCGGCAGCGGTCATGTCCTCAAGCCTGAACTCGGCCGCGCCCTCGACTCCGTTGCGGAAGCCATAGTTCTTGCGTCGGATGTAGCGGTTCACGGAGTATTTCGACGGGCTGATGACGGTGACCTCCCCGTTGATGGCATCCTTCAGACCGGCCTTTTCGAAGAGCTGGGCCACAACCGTAGTGTTCTCGTCCTGAAGCAGATATTCGTAGGTCGTCATGTCGAACTTGTTCGTCTCGTTTATCGTGCCTCCGATGACGTCGGTGCGGCAGGAGGAGAGGAACGGAGCGGTGACGGCCGCAATAATCATATATTTAAGAAATCTTTTCATATTCCGATGCGTTTAGTTTGATTACCATCTTGTCTTGCCGTCCCAGTAAGGAGTCTGGCTGATGAGAGGGTTCATCTTCATTATTGAAGAGGATACCGGCCAGTAGTAGCCTTCCTGCTTGTATTTCGCCGGAGCCATGAGGTGGTCGTTCGGGAAGTAGTTGTTGCGGACCATGTCGAAGTAGAGACAGCCCTCGCCGAAGAGTTCGGCAATTCTCTGCTGCATGATTTCGTCGGCGAGGCCCGAGTTGTCGCCCTTGTACTCGCCTATCTTCGCCCTCTCGCGGATGTCGTTCACGATGGCCGTGGCCTTGCCGTACTGCTTGTCGCGTGTGTATGCCTCGGCGAGAAGGAGCATGATGTCGGTGTAGCGGAACACGGGAATGTTGGCTTCGGCAAAATAGGCGACATATTCATCGACCTTCTTGTCCTTGTCAGCCGTGAACATCGCGTATTTCGTGAGCCATGTGACCTTCGTCCTGTCGTTCTCGGCTCCGCCGGTGTCGTTTACAGGCTCGTTGTACTCGGAATCCCATGCGTCGAAGAAGAGCTTAGGACGGATGTCGCCGGTCTGCGTCGTGAAGTCATATTCAGGATACATCTTCGCCTTCTGGCTCGCCGGCACCCAGTCAATCTGGGTCGAGCGGTCCTTCATAGGGTCGCCGTCGAACGACTCCATCTTGCAGGTGCGCGCGGTGACGCCGGCCATGTCGGCACGGTAGGACTCGTTGGAGTCGGTGGAGATGTTGAGCTCGAACACGGCCTCGGTGGAGCCGCCGCGGTACATTGCCTGAATGGACTTCATGTCAACGTACTGGACATACGAGCGGTTGGAGTGGTCGCGGAAATCCTCAAGGGCGGCGACCGCTGCCTTCACATAGTCGGAAGCGTTGACTCCGGGAACACGGTCCCTGCGCACGAGGAACCACATCCACATATTCACATGACCGCAGAGCGCGAGGGCGGCTCCCTTGTCGGCGGTGATGCCCCAGCCGTCTCCGCCCGGAACGTTGAATTTCAGAAGCTCGACCGCCTTGTTCACGTCGGCGAGGACGTTCTGGCAAATGTCGATGTCGTCGGTTCTCGGGATTACGACAGGAGAGAGGTCCTTGTCGATGACCTGACTTGAGGACTCAATCATCTCGCTGATGTACGGGGCGTTGCCCCAGATGCGGAGGATGTTGAAATAGACGAGGGCGCGGAGGAAGTAGGCCTCCCCGAGGATGCGGTCCTTCTGCCCCTCCTTGAACTGGGAATCCGGAATCTCGTCTATCTTGCGGATGACCATGTTGGCCTGGGCGACGACCTTGTAGAAGTTGCTCCAGTCGGAGTAGTCCTCAAGCGAGCCCCACATCTTGCTCGGGTTGGCGATGTCGGTATAAATCCCGTTGGTGTAGAGATACTGGGACGAGCCGCCGTTCCACCCGGCGCGGATGAATCCCGTGGTCGCGTCGGCGCGGCTGTACCAGTTGTTTGAATTGGCCATCAGACCCCTGTAGAGGGCGTAGGTGCCGGAAAGTCCGACCTCGGCGTCCGTCTGGGTCTTCCAGAACACCTCGTTGTAGATGAGATCGACCTGCTCCGGATCGAGGAACTTCGAGCATCCGCAGGCGCAGGCGAGGGCCAGGCCCAGAATTGCTATATACTTTTTCATCATATTGTCCTTATTATATAATATTATATAATTGAGTAAGCGTTTCCCTTTCTGAAAATCTCAGAACTGCAGCTGTACGCCGAAGACTATCGTGCGGGAAATCGGGTAGCCGGAACCGTTGTAGAATCCGGTACGGGACACCAGACGGGGGTCGAGCACGGATGACTTCTTCCACATCGCGAGGTTCTGGCCCGTCACATAGACGTTTATTCCCCTCATGCGGATCTTGTCGAGCCACTTGTGAGGCAGGTCGTAGGACAGGGTCACGTTGTCGAGGCTCCAGTAGTCGCCCGGCTCGATGAACATGGAGGACATACGGAACGAACGCGCTCCGCCGCCTTCCCAGTAGTTCACGTAAATCATCGGATAGTACGAGCCGTCGCCCGGAGCCTTCCAGAACTTGGAGTCGTCGAACTTGTAGAGCGCGTACTGGTAGAAGCTGGCAGCGTCGTCGAAGCGCGAGAGCTGCTGCTGGAGGGTGCTGTTCACGATGTAGTGGCCGAACGCGAAGGAGGTGTTCACCCTGAGGGAGAGTCCCTTCCAGCGGAGGGTGGTGTTGAGACCGCCGGTCACCTTCGGCTCCGGAGTCTTGCCCTCGATGATCTTCATGTCGTTCTCGCTCTCATATCCCTCGATGCGGTAGTCTCCGTTCACGTCGGTAAATACAGGCATACCCGGGAATATGCGTCCCTGAAGGTTACGCGCAAGGCCCGCGTCGGCCCCGTTGTACTTGAGTGCCTCGCCGGTGAACGGATCCACAGGAAGGTCGGAGTAGTAGTCGAGCGTGCCCTGATACTCATACATATAGTACTGGAACGCAGGAGCGCCCTCGATGAAGGCGTAGTAGCCGCTGCGGTTGATGTAGTCGCGTCCGCCGTTTCCGAGCTTTGCAATCTTGGTGGAGTTGTTCGCGAGGTTGAGCGTCCAGTCCCACTGGAATGCGGATGTCCTCGGGAAGAGGTAGCCGGTGAGGGAGAGCTCGAATCCGTGGCTCACCATATCGACGAGGTTCGACGAAAGCTTGTTGTAGCCGACGTATGACGGAAGCTGCGAGGTATAGACGAGGTCGGACATATACTTTGAATATATATCACCCGAGAAATACAGCCTGTGATTGAAGAGTTCGAGGTCCAGACCGTAGTTGATTTCCTTGGTGCGGCTCCACGAAAGATCCTTGTTGGCAATCTTGTCGAAGTCCGCGATGAGGGCAAGCTTGTCTCCGTAGGTCTTGATGTCCATCTTGTCGCTGTACATGTAGCCGAGACCGCCGGTAATCGAACCGAGGGACACGAGCGAGTTGTACTGGAGAAGAGGGTCGTAGTAAATCTCTCCGGACGTACCGAACGACACGCGGAACTTTCCGAAGTCCATCCATTTCTTCGTGGCCTTCATCCATGGTTCCTCGGAGAATGCCCAGTGAGCCTTGACGGACGGGAAGTTAGCCCATTTGTTGTTGGCCCCGAACCTTGAAGAAGCATCGCGGCGAAAAACGCCCTCGACCTTGTATCGGTTGTTCCTGTAGCCGTATGAGGCCATGGCGAAGACCGAGAACATATTGGAGGTTACGATGTCAGAGTAGGCGAATGTATTTTCCTTTTTGTAGCCCTGGATGACCTTGAGGTAGTCGGACATTCCGTCCTCGGCCTCGGCGCGGAGCTGGTTCAGCGTGTTGGTGTTCACCTCAACTCCGAGGAGTCCCACGACTCCGTGCTCGCCCTCCTTTCCGAAAGCCTGGTTGTAGTTCAGGACGGAGTTTGCGTTGATTGTGGTGGTCACGCCGGCAGAGGAGTGCGCCACGCTGCGGTGGTCGTCACGGGCGACGGCGGGGAGGAAGTAGTCGCGCTTTCCGTAGTCGAGAATCATGGACGCCTGGTTGTCCCAGCTCAGCCCCTCGAAGAACTTGACGCGAAGTGTCTCGCCGACGGAGATGGAGTGCGTCCTGTTCTTGTTGTAGGCGTCGCCGAGCTGGCCGCTCATCATGCGGAGCTCTTCGTCGGAACGGTAGAACAGGGACGACGGAAGTTCGGTCGGCGAGGTAGGCATGGCCTTCATGAGGTCGTTCAGACCGCCCTTACGGTCGAGGTAGGTGTAGCGCATCACGAGTTCGTTGTGCAGGTGCTTGTTAAGGTCCGTCACGAGGCTGGTGTTGAGATTGGTTCTCTGCACGCCGTAGCCCACGAGCACGCCGGTCTCACGGTAGTGGCCGATGCTGACACGGTAGGAGTTGCTGTTGTTTCCTCCCTCCATCGAAAGGTCGTAGTTCTGGGTGGAACCGTTCTGATAGAACATCTCCTGATAGTCGTAGGCGTTGTTGAACGCCGGGTTATATTTGTCCGTGAGCACCGCCGGAAGGGTGTGTCCCATAATCTCGACGGCTGCGGCGGGACGGATGTCGAACCACTCCTGGTCGCCGAAGAGGTTGCTAAGGGTGGTCTCAATCATGCCAATCTTGGCCTCGCGCTCCTCGTTTCCGAGATAGACGGCAAGCTTGGACGGCTTGGTGATGACTCCGTAGCTGGCGCGGGCGGTGACGCGGGGTGCGCCGCTCGTACCCTTGCGGGTGGTGATGATGACGACGCCGTTCGCGCCGCGTGAACCGTAAATCGCGGTCGCCGCCGCATCCTTGAGGATGTCGATTGACTGCACGTCCTGAGGGTTCAGGGTGGAGAGGAAGTCATTGTCGGTCACGTTGTAGCCCGCGAAGTCCTGAAGGGCCATCGGGATGCCGTCGATGATGTAGAGAGGGTTGCTGATACCCGTGATGTCGTTGGCTGACGAGAGGGAGTTGTTGCCTCGGATGACAATTCCGGAGCTTGCCGCACCCGGAACGCCGCTTCTGATGACGGTCTGGAGGCCGGCCGCCTGACCCGCGAGCATATTCACGAGGGAGACTGACTGGGTGTTCTCGATTGCGTCCATGTCAATCTTCGCCACGGAAGCCGAAATGTCACGCAGGTTCTGCTTCGTGTAGCCGATGGAAACGGACTCGCTGAGCCTGAGGTTGTTGGCCTTGAGGACAACATTCATCTTTTCAGTTGCCGGAAGGCGCTCGTCGTCACAGCCGAGATAGGAGAACACGAGCATCGTACCCCTCGGGACCGTAATCGTGAACTCTCCGTCAACATCGGTCACGACTCCTCCCTTACGGTTGTTCTCCGCGTATGCGGCCGCACCGATGAGGGGTTCTCCGTCGTCACCGGTTATGACTCCGGTAACCCTGATGAGATCTTTCTGCTGACCCGCAGCGGAGAAAGAACCCACGCACCCGAGGAATGCCGCGAGCAGCACGCAAAGGGCAGTTTTTAAGAGTTTCTTCACCATAATTCGATTGGTTAACAGTGATTTATAATTATTGGTTGATAGTTTCATGTCCCCGAAGATTCGGGAATATATTTTTCCGTCATTTTCGGAATATCACAGGGAATTCGGAAATCCTGAGCGTCGTGCATCCGTAAGGGATGAGGCGGACGGTTTCCACATTCTTGTCTCGGATGACAGGGTTTCCGTACATGCGGCTGTATGGAATCGGGCCGGCCATGCCGTTGTAGAGCGTCCAATAAGGGATGCGCTTCGCCTTGGCGGTGATGACTATCGGGGCGGACTCCAGGTTCCAATACCAGTCGGTGTCGAGCTTGCGCTCATCGACGGTTACCTCGAATGCCTCGGCGGGGTCGTCGAAATCCACGAGTCCGTAGTTCCAAGGGGATTTCGGATGAACCTCCCAATAGAACTCGCCGCGCACAGGGTCGGACGAATTGTCCTTCTTCACCCATTCTTCCTGAATCTCAAGGGCATACACGAGAGGGCCGCGTTCCACGGAAATGGCGTTCTCGTACCATGAGTCCGTCGTGACCTTCATCGGGAAGGAAAGTTCGACGATGTCGCCGTCGGCCCATTCGCGGTTGATGACCGTGACGCTGCCCGGAGCCGAAGCCTCGACTGGGCTGCCGTTCACCGTCACGGAGGCGTTCTCCGTCCATGACGGGATGCGCAGGTGGAGCGGGAAGGAGGCGGAGCCGTGAAGCGAGACGAGCAGCTTGATGTTCCCTTCCATAGGGTAGCGGGTGCGCTCCTCGATGGTCACCTCCTGTCCGCCGGCCATAGCCGTGACGCGGCAAGGCGAGTATGCGAGGGCGGCAAGGCCGCCGTCAGGGGTGGCGTACCAGAGGTTCTGGACGAACTTCGGCCATCCCTGATGGAAGTTGGAGGTGCAGCAAGGGTAGCCCGAGAGAAGGCCATAGACAAGGTCGGACTCGCCGTGGGTGATGTCGAAATTGTGGATGCAGTGGCTCACGTTCACCTGATTGGCCTGCTGGAAGTACTGCCGGGCCATGAAGTCGTCGGTGAGCTGGGTCGGAAGCGCGTTGAACGCCACCCTTTCAAGATGCTCGACGAACGAGAGGTCGCCGGTAATCTTAGCCATCTCCTCAAGCGAGAACATCAGCTCGACCGCCGAGCAGAGTTCCGAGCCCTGGGTCGGGTTGTTGCCGTGTAGGAGTTCGTCGCCGCCGTACATCCCGGACGGAACGCCGTTGTACTTGCGGATGTCGGCGAAGGCGGTGCGGACGGCGTCGAGGTATTTCTGCTGCGGGTCGCACTGCCACCAGACGACAGGCTCCTTTATTCCCTGCGCGAGATTGACGCAGTGGATGGTGCTGAAGCGGGAGAGTTCGTCGGTTTCGAGGAACATGTGCACATAGTCGTGGCTCTGAGCGTGGAGAATCGCGGCAAGGTCGAGCAGCCACTCCTCGCCGGTGAGGCGGTAGAGCCAGATGACTGAGGAGAGGTTGTCGCAGGCGCGGTAGGTCGCCCATGAGGTCCAGTTGCCGAGAGGGCAGGTCGGAAGGGTGTTGAGCTGGTAGCGGAAATAGTTGCGCATGAAGTCAATCACGCGGGAGTCACCGGTCGCCGACCAGTACTGCTGCATGAACTTGAGGACGACCATTCTCGGCCACCAGTCATGCGAGTTGTCGCGCTGGAGCCCGCGCTCGTAGGGATAGTCCGTGTCGGGTCCGAAGAAGCCGTCCTCCTTCTGGCTTGCAAGCGCCCATTCCACCCACGGCTGCGCCTTCTGCTTGAGGGCATCGTCGTCGAGAATCCATGCCATCGGGATGAGCCCGTCAATCCAGTACGGTCCCCTCTCCCACTGGTCGCCGTCGCCGCCGAGCCAGCCGTTGCGCGGCCCCATCACTTCAGGATAGAGGCTGTCCATCTGCGACGTCATTCCGTTCCGCTGCCTCAGAAGGGTCTCGCGGAGCCAGCCTTCAGGCTTTATGGAGCCGAGACGGAGTTCGCTGTAGGCGAGCGGCTGAACCTTTTCGGACTTGGGCTGTCCGCATGAAGACATGATAGTCAATGAAGCCATCAGGGTGAATGTTATTAAAAGTGTGCGTTTGGCAGACATAATTATATGGTGTAAAGTTATGTTTGCAAAGGAAGCGTCCGTCAGTCACATACGACTCACATTATCGTTTCAAAAAATCATATTTTTGTCTCTGAGACATGATTTCTTCAGTTTGTGCGGCCTATTTTGAGGTCACGAGGCTTATTTTCTTCTCGCAGTATGGGGTTTCGCCGTCGGAAGGGAAAGCGACATTCAGTTCGAGAATGCCGTCCTCGAAAGACACGGCCTCCTCCGAAACGCTGTCGTAGCCTCCGGGAACATGAATCCGGAGACGATGCTCCGAGCCCGGGCGGCCTGAGACCGTCACGATGAGCTTGCCGTCGGAGAAGCTCTGGTCAATCAGACGGAATCCCGAGGACTGCCCTCCGCGCTGTGCGGGGACATAAATCGGAAGTGCCCCGGCTCCGCCGCGGGTGCTGAACTCCACGGTCGTCTCCTCTTCCGAAAGCCTGAACTGAAGGACAGGAACCGTGTAGGCGGAAGAGCTGTCGAGGCCGAACCTGACCTTCTTCCCGTTCACCTTCACGCAGGTGATTTCGGCGCCAGGGGCGAATGCCGGAGAGAAAGTGCATTTGAGGCCGTCGCCGCCGCTGAGTTTCCAGAGAGTACGGTCAGTCGTGCGCTGCATCTCAATGGAAATACGGTCATCGCGCACGCGCAGTCCTCCGGCCTTGAAGCTGTCCCAGTCAAGAGGCAGACGCGGGGCGAGGCTGACGCTGCGGGAGTGCGCATCGGCGCTGAAGCCGAGAGTGCCCTCTATGAACGGCATTATGGTCATGGTCTCGGACCAGCACTGGTGCTGGGTGATTCCGTTGTTGCGGTAGGAGTCGGCGTTGATGACCTCGGCTATGTGACCCGAGCTGAACGACCTGTAGGTCATGAGGCTGCCGTAGAGGGAGGCGAAGCCCTGGTCGAAGTAGCCCTCGCTGTACTCCGCGAGCGACTTCCATCCCGTGAAGAGCGGCCAGACATTGCGCGGATGGTAGGCGCCGCCTCCGGTCGCGTCGGAGGTCTCGAAGATTGTACGCGAGCCCCAGTCGGTCGAGAGGAGCGGCCCGACATAGTTGCGGGACATGGTCCGGGAGCGCTCCGGGTCGAGCACCCCGAGGAAGGTCGGCACGGCGGTGAGCACAAGGAATTCGTCCTGATAGCTTCCGTCGGCGTTCATCGCGTAGTTGTACCAGCCCTTGTCCGCATTCCAGAACTTCTCAAGCGGTTCATTAACCGAGCGGGAGGCGCGGCGGTAGCTCAGAGCGGCGGCATCGTGGCCGGTCGCGGACGAGAGGTAGGCAGCGTCGTCGAGAGCCGCCTTCCAGAGACCCGCGAGATAGAACTCGGTGCGGAATCCCCAGAGGTTTCCGCCGCCCTCAAGCCAGCCGTGGCCGACATTGCTGTTCTCTATGAGAGAGTCGCCGTCGCGGTCGGTGGAGAAGCAGTAGTCCATAGCCAGTTTCATCGCTCCGTAGCGCTCCTTTATGAAAGGAAGGTCGCCGGAGAGGCGGAGATACTCGGCCATGAGGCGGACGAGAAGAGGGGTGGAGTCGGCGCCGTCGTAGTGGGTTATGCCGCTCGTGGTGAGTTCATGATAGATTTTCCCGTCCGGAGACTGATACTTTATGAGAAGGTCTATGCAGTCGCGGACGGTATTGAAGTCGCCCATGTCGAGGAACGCGAACGCCGCCCATTCCGAGTCGCGCCCGAAGTACCAGGCATATCCGGGACGGCCGCTGACCCTGTGGTTTCCTCCCCAGCCCCTGCGTGAAGACGAGAATCCCGCAAAGAGCGCCGTGCCGAGCCCGGGTGTTTCACTGATGAACTGCGCGGAGCTTATCTGCGCCCAGCGGAAAGCGTCGTTGAAGGCGCTGTCGGGGGTCTCGACGTTCACGACGGAGGCGAGCCAGTCTGAATAGTGGCCGCGGGAAGCCTCAACGACGGCGGAGGGGTTCTCCATGACACAGCGATATGCATTCACGGCATCGTCCTCTCCGGTGCTCGCCGCTGCGAGTACAAAGTCCAGTGCCTCAAGACCTTCGGTGTCGTAGGAAACAACGGAACCCACCTGCAGGAGGGATGTCGGAATGCCCTGAATCCGGCCGCCGTCATAGCTGAAGTCCGAGAACTGTCCCGAAAGCACGGGATGTCCGGGAACATTGGCTCCGACTATGGAGATGTGTTTCTTAGCGGCGTCGCGCACCACCGTGGCGTTCAGTTCCGGCGACCAGCTGTAGAGAAGCGAGCCGAGAACCCTCTCGTCGTATGGCCACATCATGCGCAGGTTCGACTTGAAGTCGTTGTAAATCCTCTGCGGAGCGGCGCCGTCCCATTCGTAATGAACGGTCGTGACGGCATATTCCGGAGACGAGGACACGATTTCGCGGAGTTTCATTCCGTCAATTTCATATATTCTCACGACTGCGTGGGGATGCACCTCAACAGTCGGGACGAGCGAGTTCAGGCAGACCGGAGCCTTTGCGCCACGGGGTTCGACCCACACGCGCCAATCCCTCACGGACATGACCGGCTGGAACCATATTTCCTCGATTCCTCCCCTTTCCGGAAGGATTGCCATGGAGTGAGGGGATATGACGTCGGTATATTCCCCCGTGGCCTCACGGACAATCGACATTCCCATGTCCGGAAAATCAACCTTTCGCGGAGAGGGCGGCATGACCGGGTCATATTCCGCCGCACAGATGCGGCAGCTGCCGTCGTGATGTCCGTGCAGGCGGATGACCTCCGGCTTCTCGTTCTCCCAGAAGTTTGCCTCAATTTCCTGCGGGGCGCGGCCGGTCATGTAGCGGACGCAGGAGCGGGTGAAGGCGTCGAGTATGGCGCGGTCGTGGTTCGGCCGGTCAAAGTAGAGGCAGCCCCCGATTGCTAAAATAGAGCCCTTGCCCACGGGAGTCTCCCAAATGAGCTTCAGGTCCGGACGGAGGAAGACATATTCCCACTGGCAGGCGATGACCTTCGCTCCCTCGGCGGACGGGAATTCATTGCCGCGGAAGCCGTTGAGCCGGCATACATTGTCCTCGGTCCCGTGCCATGTGTAGGCTCCTCCGTGAATGCTTTCGTCGAAGAGAGGATGGCTGAAACGGGAATGGAAGCCTATCTTGCGGCCGAATCCCTCGTCGGTGCAATCATATTTCCAGCTTCCTATTTCCGAAGGCTCTACGCCCCAGACATTAAGCAGGCGCACCGCGTCCATGGAGAGGACAAGCCTTCCGCCGTCCTCGACATATTCCCGAAGCCCGTTCTCCCACGCCCCGGCCTGCCCGGCGGAGAAGGCGGTGTCGGTGGAATGGAGCCAGACCATGTCGCAGCCGGCGGCCTTTTCCGGGGTTATGCGCACCGTACACGCGGCGTCGCCGACGGCCTCCGTGAGACCGCCGGCTTCCGCATCGCTGATGATTGTTCCGAGCTTTGTGTTGTCGCCGCAGCGGGCTGTCATGAGCAGCGTCACCGCAACGGCAAGAGCATATTTGTACATATCAGAGTTTGTCATTTTTCAGCCTCCACGGGCTTTCTGTCAAGACTTGGAACCTGTTTCAGCAAGTTTCTTATTCCTCGTAGTTGTCGCGGAGCTCGCGCTCGTACTTCTTGGCGGCGTTCCAGTCCACGACATAATACCACCAGTTGTTCAGATGGAGGTCATTCACATCCTCGTTGATGCCCTTGAAGTGAGGCATATGAGAGAAGAAGTACATCATCCAGCCCTGCTGGCCGTTCTTCCACTCGGAACTGTTCACGCGGCGAGGGTTCGCCATGACCATCTTAGGATAGTCGAACCAGCAGTCGGCGTAGGTATAGACATAGTCGGTGCGGTTGTCGTAGTCATAGTCGTAGCGTCCGTTAGGCGGGAAGTGGGTGCAGCCGATCTGGGCGTGCCCCTTCTCGTAGCGGTCGTATTCGAGGTTGTGGCAGGCGTAGCGTTCCCAGTTGTTCAGTTCGGCCTCACGGGCAGGAAGGTTGTTCTCGGCACGGTTGCGCCATGAGCCATAGACCTGCTTCATTATGGACTCGAAACGGTGGCCGTAGCTGTGGAGGGCGAGGTCGGTGGTGCGCTCGTAATTGCAGAACATCACGGTCACGAGGTCCTTGCAGGGCGCTCCGACGGAGATTCCCGGAGAGTTGCACCAGAACGCGCCGTCGCCTATGAGGCGGGACTCGTACATTCCGCTGCCCGGGTGGTTATAGACCCAGACCTCCTGTATCTCGCCGGCGTCGCGCATCTTGTCGAAGCCGTAGTACTTGAGCATACCGACATAGTCGTACTCCACGCCGGAGCCGATTCCGGGGCACTCGTGTCCATTGGCATAAATCACGTCACGGAAATACTCGATGGAGAAATATTCCTTCTCGCTGCCGGTCTTGGTGTTGTCGTAGCTGAAGAGCCTCTCGGCACGGACTTCCTTCACGACCTCGTACTGAATCACGCCGTGGGAAGCCTCCTCAAGGTCGGCCTCGAACTTCTTGGCCTGCTGGACAGGGTCGTTCCACCTGTAGCCGTTGCCGCCTACGGTGCAGACCTCGTGCATATACTTGTCCGTGCCCGGCATTATCGGGTCTTCGTAGAGAATGGCGACCTTAACCGTGATAGGGTCGGCGATTCTCTGCTCGTAAGGCTCCTCCGGTCCGGCAGGAAGGCGCTTCACGGTGAGCGAGCGGACCTGCTTTTCAAACTTGTCCTCCCTGCCCTGCGCGATGACGCTCCACCAGATTGTCGCGGTCTCCTCATTCTTCACGCCGAGAGCCTCAAGGAAGCCGTCGAATGCCTTGTATTTGTAGGAAACAGGATTCGACATGGCGCGGACATCGTAGGGCTTGGAAAGGTCCTCGGAACGGCTGAAACGAATCTTGTAGCTATTGACATCCTTCGCGTTCTCCCATGAGAACACGACATCCTCGGCATTGAGCAGGTCAATCGAGACTCCGTTTTCCGGAGCGGTGAGCACAATCGGTTCGAGTTCAACTGGCTGTTCCGGTTCAGGCTCGGCGGCAGGCGCCTTTTCGCAGGCGACGGAAACGAACATCGAGCAGGCGAGGGCGATGACCGAGGTCATGCAGAATCTTAGATTTCTTTTCATATCGGTTTTATGTGTTTGTTTTTATGTGTTAATTTTTTTGTCGGAGGCAAAGGTATCGAGGATATGTCCCCTGCATTATAGTTTTCGTCTCAAAAAAAGATAAAATCGTATTTTCTACTTGAAATCCTTCGGGAGGACGCCGAAATGCTTGTAGAAACATTTGGAGAAATAGGACGAGGAACTGAAGCCGACGATGTAGGCAATCTCGTTAACGCGGTATTCCTTCTGGCGCAGCAGTTCGGCGGCTTTCTTGAGGCGTATCGTGCGGATGAAGTCGTTCGGGGTCACGCGAAGCACCTCCGAGGTCTTGCGGTAGAGCGTCGCTCGGGACATATTCATCATCGAGGCAAGCTTGTTGATGTCCAGATCGACGTCCTCGATGTGGCTTTCGATCATCTCTATGAGCATATTCATGAACCCGTCGTCGGCCTTGGTGAACACGAGGCTGTCGGAACTCTCGTCGGCGGTGAACTTGGAGGCCTCGGAGATGTAGTTGGCCTTGAGGAGGTTGGATATGCAGGCGAGAAGGTACTCGTAATAGAACGGCTTATCGACAATCTGGTCGGCTCCGCAGGCGTATGCGTCGGACTTGGAAGCCGGCGCGGCGGTCTCGCTCGACAGGAGGATGACCGGGATGTGGCGGAAGCGCAGGTCGGACTTTATGCGCGTGCAGAGGGTGCGGCCGTCCATGTCGGGAATGACGATGTCCGAGATGATCATGTTCACGCTCCGCTTTTCGAGCAGGTCCCAGGCCTGGTTGCCGTTGGTGGCGCGGATGACGCGGAACTTGGATTCGAGCAGGCGGGAGATGTAGTCAAGGAACTCCACGTCGTCATCGACCATCAGAATCACCTTCTTGTCCACGTCGAGAGGGCTGTCCTCCCGCGAGGAGCGTGTCTCCACCTCTATCTCGCGCTCGCGGCTCCGGTCAAGCTTGAAGCTTCCGGCCTGGATAATCGGCATCCGGAGCTCGAAGCAGGTGAGCCTTTCGGAGTTTTCGTAGAAGCGGACGGAGCCTCCGTGCAGCTCGACCAGCATCCTCACGAGGGAAAGCCCCACCCCGAAGCCGTCGGAGCTCTTCTCCACCTTGAAGAACGGGGTGAAAATCTCGTCGGCAAGTTCGGGCGGAATCCTGTCCCCGTCGTTGGCCACGGTCAGCAGGAAATCCTTCGCGTTGTCGTCGGCAATAAGTTCCACGATTATCCGGGTCCTGGCGTGCTTGAGGGCGTTGTTCAGAAGGTTGCTCGTCATCTTTACGAACATCTCGACATCCACGTCGCCGAGGAAGCCCTCCGGGACATGAGGGTCGATGGTTATGCCCTTTATCTTTGCGGAAGGGGCGAAGCGTGAAATCACGCTGCCGGTAATCCGGGAGAGATCCGAACGGACAAAGACAGGGTCGTGGTTCTGCGAACTGACCTTGCGGAAGTCGAGCAGTTGGTTCACGAGGTTCAGCAGGCGGTCGGTGTTGTCGCGGATTGTCAGCAGGTTGCGGTACTCCGGAGAGTTCGTGCGGGTCTTTTCGATGATTTCGTTAAGCGGAAGCTTTATCAGGCTCAGCGGAGTGCGGATTTCGTGTGTTATGTTCGAGAAGAAGCCGAGCTTGGCCTCGTATATCTCCCTGTCCTTTTCCTCGTTTATCCTTGCCTGACGACGCTCCTCCGCGGCACGCATCCTCTGCCGGACGAGCCACACGGCAAGCGCGACCAGTCCCGAAAAGACAAGCAGATAGATCATCCATGCCCAGCCCGAGCGCCAGAACGGAGGACGGATGACAATACGGAGCGTAATCAGGTCCTCCGCGCCGTCGTCGCCGCTCTCGCGCACGTGCAGACGGTAGCTTCCGTAGGGAAGGTTGGAGTAGGTGATTCGGTCCGGAAGGCTGAGCGGCATCCACATACGGTCGTAGTCGTCGAGACGGTACCACCATGTGCGGTTCATGGACGGGGAGTAGTTGATTTCGGTGACTCCGAGGCTGAAGGTGGAGATTGACGGCGGGATGACGAGTTCCTTCGTGTCGGTTATGGACTTTTCCAGCAGGGGCAGTTCGGGGTCATCCACCCGGACCTCGCGGTTGTTCACATAGAGGGAGTTCAGCAGAAGGCTTCCTCGCGAGAAGGACATGGGGCGGTCTTCGGGGCTGAAGGACACGAAGCCGGAGATTCCTCCGAAATAGAGCCGGCCGTTCGAGTCCATGTAGCCGGACTTGAAGTTGAACTGGTCGCAGAGCAGACCGTTGTCCTTGGTGTAGCAGGTGACGGCAAGGGACTCAGGCTCGATGCGGAACAGACCCTTGTCGGTGCTGCCCCACAAGGCTCCGCCGCGGTCGGTCACCATGCTGTAGATCACGTCGTTGAGCAGACCGCTCCGGGAGTCGAACTTCTTCACGAAGCTGTCCGTGTCCCGCTCGTAGGCAAAGACCCCGTCGCCGTCGGTTCCCGCCCATACCCTGCCGGAGCGGTCGAGAGTGAGGCAGGTTGCCTTGAGAATGGAAGCGCTGCCTGAGGCGGAGTGTCCGTAGCCGGTCCAGCGGTCGGCATCGCGGTCGTAGGACCAGAGCCCGCCCCCGATGGTGGCGAACCAGAGAGTGCCGCGCCAGTCTTCCTTTATGTCATTGACCTGACTTATGATGTGCTCGCGGTTGACGCTCACGAAGCGGTCCGAGGCGGGGTCGTGGCGGACAAGTCCGGCGTAGGTGCCGACCCAGAGCGTGCCGTAGGAGTCGCGAAAAACTGAATAGATGTCGTTGCTCGGGAGCTGGCCTGCCTGACCGCCTGCCCTGTAGTGCTTTCTGGAGCCGGTGCGCAGGTTCAGAAGATAGAGCCCTTCGGAGAAGGTGCCGACCCAGAGGCTTTCACCGTCGGAGAGCAGCGCATGGACATTGG
>CAKUPC010000043.1 GCA_934675095.1 uncultured Bacteroidales bacterium
GCCGCTTATCTCCATGTAGCTCTTGCCCGGGCGCAGCGTCACCCCTATCGCCCACTGCATCCTGTGGCGGTACTCGGTCTCCCCGACCCACACCGTCTTGGAGCCGTCGGCGTTATCCACTATCCTCCAGTCGCACGGCACATAGCTCGTCTGGCGGTGGTGGTGGAAGACGTTCCACTCCACGCCCCCGCTTATCCACGCCCCCGTCATCCCGACGTTCGCCGGCTTAACCACGTGGTTGTGGTAGAAGATGTCGTAGCCGTTGGTCTTGTCAACCGCGTAGAGGAGACGACCGCCGAACTCCGGCACTATGCACAGATCCACGTACTCGTTCTCCATGTAGAGGCAGTCGTAGGTCACGTCCTTCTTCGTGCGGGTCATGTTGTCGTTCAGCGGGTACGGATACACGCTGCGCTTCGCCCTCTGGTACGACCAGTCCCTCTCGAAGATCGGCGACTGCTCAGCCGGGTCCAGAAGGTATGTCGGCATCGTTATCTTGCCCTCCCAGGCCTTGACCGTGGAGACTGCTTCATTAGCCGCCGGTGCCGCCACATCCGCCGTCTGAGCCGCCGGGCTGCCAGCCTGTTTTGGGGCATCTGTAGTGTTCTGGGCGCTCACGGCCGTTGCCGCAAGCAATCCCAGAACAGAAAGTGTGATGAATTTCTTCATAAAATCTTTTGTCGATTGTTTATTTTAGTTGTTATTATTTGATTGCCTTTGTTCCTCCTCCGTAGATGTCAGCAGTAGTAACTGCCTTACTTTGATATTGACAGCCTATTAGATTCAGTGTTGTTTTTGAAACGACTCCTGCAAATCCTTGAGCTGATGGCTTCACCGTCCCAGTATCAAATGTAGCAACCGTTGTTGCCCCGTTAATCACAACATTATCTTTTAATGCCGCCCAACCAAGAGCAGCACCAATATATCCCATTGGCTTTCCCTCATAGGATTTGAATACAGTAGTAGCCGACGGCTTCGTATCGATGCTGAGCATTGCACCGCCGCCAACAAGACCGCCGACCATCTCACCTCCGAGAGCCGAGCCTGTAGTCATCGTACAATTGCTTGCACCTCTGACAATTGCCTTATTACCTGTCGAAACGCCACAAACATATCCTGCAAGTCCACCAACATAAGTCTGCCGAGCTCCACTATTTCCAATCTTAGCCTCCTGACCATTCGCCGCATATACGGTTATATTTCCTGTATTTTTCGCACCACGAACAATTAAATAATATCCTGAATTAAGATAGTGGACATCCTTTATATCAACACAACGCCCAAGAACACCCCCAATGGCATAGCCATAATGTACCGTTCCTGTTTCTTCCTCGACAAATGTAATATTGCCGGAATTGGAACAATTATTCATTGCCGTATAAGATACGCCTTCAGTACCGGATGTACCTGCATTTACAGCAGCAACGACACCACCTATAGCTCCTCCAATCATTACAAATTTACCCGTCTTGTGAATTGACAAATAACCAGTGTTTTTACAGTTTAATAGTTTTGAACAACTGCCGTCAAACTCTGCATTAGCCGCAACTCCACCCAAATAAATAATCTTAGCCGAGTTTTTCAGTTTGGCATCAATAGATATGTTACCATTATTCTCCAAAGCATCCACCGTACCGCTCAAGTTAAGAACAACGCCGCCCACGGTACACTTAACATTAACTCCAGTAACAATAATGTCACCTTTATTGCAACAACGGGCAAAAGTTCCTGCATTTTCTCGAAGAATACCAGCAACCTGCACCTCTGAAGTCGGATTTGCAATGGTTATTGTACCATAATTGTAGCAGTCTGCAACCGTTCCTTTATTTACTCCGCAAATACCAGCAGCAGAACCGTTTCCTTTTATAAGACTAATATTCACGCGATTATTGCATTTTCTGATTTGCCCGGCATTTTCTAACGCAAACACACCTATTTCTTCATTGTTTTCCCATTTATCCGAATAACCTGCAATCGTAAGATTGAAAATCCCGCCATCTTTGCCAATAATAGCGAACATCGGTCTTACAGGATGATGAGTTATTGTGTGGTCATGCCCATATACAATATTTTCCAGATTGACTGAAGTATTCGAGGCCTCAAGATTATACTGATAATCAATGTTCGCCATCAGATGAATACCCTTAGCTGTTCCAATAGTCGTCACCCATTTTGAATAATCACCGGCATTCAAGTCAAGAATGAAGTTATTCCAATCCTCTGCCGTATATATTCCGCCGTTGACATAAGTTCCGTCTGCCACAAATTCTGTCTCCGTAGGATAGACCTCACCGGCATTTGCAGTAAAGGCAGATGTCTTCTTCACCTGATAGTGATTTTCTGAATCAACAATCGTGAAAGTCAGACCTTTCTGATAGTCAGCAGCCGGAATTGCAATGAACATCGGGGTGTTTGCCGCAATGCCGGAATCGCCGTTGGAATATGTCACGGATGTATTGCCCTTAGTCTTTCCTTTCTCGTCCTTTCTTGGTGCGAAAGAATTTCCGGTTTCAGAGAATTTTACAGTAAACACGCCGCTGATTGCTTCATTGTTGTTTCCATTGATGCGGACACTCTTGATTGCAGCATTGGTGACTGTCAGCTTGATATAGGCCATCGTGTGCTTGAAAGTCAAGCCAGCATCGGCAGATTTTGAATATGCCGACATGATTGCCGAAGTCTTGTCAAAATCATTTTTGACATAAGTCTGCGTATTGGAAACCATGACATTTAACGTATCCGATTCCGCTGAAAATGAATCCGCCACAAGCGCTCCGGCAGGATAAACCGCGCAGTATGGGGCATCGACTACATCGAGCGTGAAAGTCGCGTTCTTGGGGTTGTCCGCGTCTATATTTATGTACTTGCTGGCCTTGCCGTTCACGGAAATGGCATCGCCGTCTGCCCAAAACACAGAGTAAGTCTTGTTGCCGTTATCGGAAATCGTCGTCTTGGTGTCGGATGACTGTGCAGCGGCATCAGCAGAATCCGAAGTGTCCGGGGAATCCGGCAGCACGGCACCGAGAACCATGGTTTCACCATCAGTCTGTGGGGCATCCGGCTTCTGAACGTCCTCTTCAAGTTCCTTGGCGCATCCGGCGAGGGCAAGCGCTGTCATAATTATTGTGGTTATAGTATATATCCGCTTCATTTTCTTCATATAAGAGTTAAAAGTTCGACATCACACCCATTGAATCATCGTCAAAACAGGAGACTAATTCCATTGGAACCCACCCTCGACCTCATAAAGGTCATCTGTGGAGCCTTGTCCGTTCAACGATTGGCAGAATCCCATTTCAAGACGGGTTGTCACGGTTTTCATCTCAGGTGAAGCATCCCCCCCCGACGATTTTTTTAGTTTCAGTGTTTTTCATATTCATAAATATTTAATCTTCAATCATTTAATTATTCACAGAACCAATTGAAACAAACCATGCCTACTTGACATATCTTACCGCCGCATAGGACAGACACGAGCGCTTCACGTTCTGGATGGTCGTTCCGTCGTAGGAAATCGGGAGCAGGCCGTCGTAGCCGGAAACGTCCTTCGCCGGCATGAGACGGACATAGACGGCTTCCTTGCCGAAGAGGTCGGCGGAGACTGGCAGGGTGAAGGACATGTTCTTCGCGCCCGGGCAGTGATACTGGCGGTAGGAGCCGTTCTTAGGATAGTCGGGAACGGTGTAGGTCCACTCGGTGCCGACGGAGGTGTTCTGGACGAAATTGCCGGTGTAGGAGTCTGCCGTGAGCGTATGCCAGGTCTCGCCGTCGGTCGAGTATTTCAGCCACCAGTAGCGCGGCGCTCCGACGTCGGCTCCGACTGTGTTGAACGCGGCCACCTGCACGGAGAGAGGCGCGTTTGCCTCGGTGAGAGCGGCCGTGGAGAACTCAATCTGCCAGTAGTATTCGTCGAGCTTCGGATCGGCGTGGTTGCCGGAGAACCAGTAGGCACCGAACCATGCCGGGCCCTCGGACTGAGAGACGATTCCGGAAGCGGTGCCGGAGAGAGGCCCGAGGGAGCTCCAGTCCTGGCTCGGGGAAATTTCGCGGAGAGCCGGCTTGGAATAACTCAGACCAGGCTTGTTGAGCACGTCGGCATAGCTGGTCCACTCGCAGAGTTTTTCGGTGAAAGACTCTCCGTCGAGGGCGATGTCGCCGCGAAGCTGCGGACGAATCTGGTAGCGGCCTATGTTGCCGAGTCCGGTCACATAGTCCTCCAGACGGGTGTCGGAGGCCGCCTCGGAGCTGTTCCACTCGAAGTTGTCGCAGGTCTCGTTCACGATGATTCCGCTCACGCTGCCGCTGCCCTGAGGAAGTCCCTGTCCGTCACGCGCCCATGCGGCGGTGGTGTTGGTCAGGAGGTGAATCGTGCTGCCGGCCTTGTCGAGAAGCGGCATCGGGTACTTGTTTATTATGCTGCTGCGGGTGTTGTCAATCGGCACGAACGCGCCCTTGGAAACAGGAATCTCGCAGTCGGTGAGCGTCACGAGGGTGTTGATGTCGCTGTCGGTGAGTTCCTTGACAGACTTGGTGCGAGGCGTGATGTCGGACTCGCTGCCGGATGCTGCGGAAACGATGTCGTATGCCTTGAGACCCATGACTGTGTAGTGCTCGGGATTGGTGTGACGGATGAGTTTCCTGCCACGGAGCGAAATCGTCGCGAGGTCGTATCTCTTGAGCGAGAGCGCGTCTTCGGAGTCGAAGATGAGTTTGACACCATAGTTTTCGCCTTCCTCGACGCTCTGGAGATATACTGTCCTGCCGGCGAGGGTGAGGTCCTGAATGATTACGGACATATTCTCGTTCGGGGCGGCGTTGCCTTCGGAGTTGTCGCTGATGACACGGCCGGTGAGGGCGTATGGTTTCAGGATTATGCCGTCGGCGTCGAGGTCGCTGCCGTCAGGGTCAGCATCGTCGAACGTGAGGGAGCGGAGTCCGCCGACCGTGAGCGGAACGGTCTTGACATCGCCGCGCGTACCCTGAGTGACATAGAGACGAGCGGTGAGGGTGCGGCCGACATTGTCGGTGGAAGTGAGTTCGATGACGGCAGTGCGTGGAGTGTCGCCGAGGTTTTCGCGGACGGCGTAGATGAAGGTGCCGTCAGAAGTGACCTTTGCGAGGGGTTCCTCAATCCAGTCGCCGCCGTCGGGATAGATGACGCTGCCGCTGATTTTGTCGGACGGAATCACTGTCTCGAACTGCGCTGACTGAGCGCCGTTTTCAAACGGAACTGTAACATTCCTCTCTGTAAAATGGAAGGTCGCGTCCTCGGCCCCGCCCTGAATGAGGCTCAGGAGCAGCTCGCGCCGACCGCTGGTGAGACGGATGTCAGCCTTGCGCTCCCGTCCGGGATTTGCTGTAAATGAAACCTCGATTTCGTTGTCTCCGGTCCAGCGTGAGGCGGAGAGGGACGTCCAGTCGCCGCCCTCGATGATTTCGGCGGTCACTTCAGATGATGCGATGACGACGTAGGACGCGCTCCCCTCGGCCGCATCGACCGAGATTTCCGGGGCGCGGCATCCGAGTTCCGTCACCTCAATGAATTCCGGCTGCCGCTCGCAGGCTGCGAGAACCAGCACCGACAGGAATATATAGAATATCTTTTTCATTGTATATGCAATTAGTTTTCGTATTCTTTATTTGTAAGGACTCCGCCGGACGCTGCGACCTGGTCGGCCGGAATAGGCCAGTAGCGGTTGCAGGGGCGGACATTGCGGCTGATGAGGGAGCCGGTGTTGTACTGCGAGGTGCGCTCGTACCAGATGCCCCAGCGGACGAGGTCGAACTTGCGGTTGTACTCGCCGAAAAGCTCCTTGGCACACTCGCGGCGGATTTCCTCCATGAGCAGGTCGGTGTTGCCTCCCACGTCAGCGAGCGTGAGCTCCGGCAGGGCTGCACGGCTGCGGGTCATATTCAGATAGCTCAGGGCCCGAGTCGTGTTCCCGAGCATCAGATGCGCCTCGGCAAGTCCGAGAACAGCTCCGGCATAGCGGAAAATCTTGTAGTTGTTCGCGTCGCGGGTGCTGCGCATATCCGGACACCAGAACTTGTTGCCGAGCCAAGGGGTGCTCGCGGAGTTCATCCTGTTCCACGAACCGTCGTCCCTGCGCAGGCCGAAGAACATCACCTCCTTCTCGCCTGCCCGTCCTGAGTCGTCGGGGTCGTAGCCGTACCAGCGCCATGCAAGGTTGCCGGAGCCGCCGCGGGCCTTGTCCGCGCCGTTGGAGTATTCGCCGGAGCGAAGGTCAGAGGACGAGTATGGCAGAAGGTTCTGACAGAGATATGGGGTCGGGCGCGCCGAGGTGTAGGTCATCGCGTGCGCACCGAGTTCGGGGATGCCGATGCCGTAATAGATATCGGAGATGATTTCCTCCTGAGCGAACTCGTCGCTCACGATGTTCTGGGCGCGGAGCGGGGTGGTCCAGCTGGCGAGCGTGCCCACAATCTGAAGTCCGTTAGGCTCATAGGTGTTAGGAACCTCCCAGATGGACTCACGGCTGTATTTCACGCTGAAAGGCACGTCCGTGAGAGGGTACTGCGAAAGCTCGCCGTAAATTCCCTCAAGCTGTCCGAAGAACTCAACGGCCCCGTCCCAGTCCTTGTTCCACAGGCAGAGACGGCCTCCGAGCATGAGTCCGAGCGCCCGTCCCATGCGGTAGTCCGTGCCTGAATCATAGCTTCTTCGTGCCTCAAGAGCCGGGAGATTTGCCCTGAGTTCAGAGATGCAGAACGCACGGGTATCGGCGGCCGACATTCTCGGAAGCCTGACAATCGCCGTCCGGTTGTCCTCGGTAACGCGCTCTGTGTAGAACGGCACATCGCCGAAGGTTGAGGTCAGAAGATACCAGTAGAACGAGCGGAGCACGGCGCACTCGGCATAGAGCGGAGCGGCCTCGTCGGCCGTAATGTAGCCCTCCGAGACGGCCCTGTCGATGTAGAACACCATGGAGTTGGTGCGGGAAACTCCCTGATAGCCCCTCTGCCAGACGGTGGAGGCGGCTCCCGGACGTGCCGGAGCGATGTCGCACACGGCGTCAATCTGATTATCGACGTTCAGAAACATGAGGTCGGTGTCGCATTCGCACATCTCCCAGAATCCCATGTTCGTGTAAATCAGGCGGAGCGGAGAGTAGCAGGCGTTCAGCCCGGTCTTTATCTGCTCCACGCTGCGGTAATACTCGTCCCCCTCGGTGTAGGAGGTAATCTTTTCCTTCAGCGAGCATGAGACCGCGCCGAAGCATATCAAGGCAATATAAACTATCTTTTTCATATCCATGTCCTCCCGAGGCTAAAAGTTCATCTGAAGGTTAATCACGAATGTCCTCGGACGCGGGAAGGCGCCGTTGTCAATCCGTCGTGTGGTCGCGCTTGTGGAGACGTCCGGGTCGAAGCCGTTGTAGCGCTTCCACAGCAGCAGGTTCTCCCCGCTCGCGCCCACCACGATGCTCTTGCACCATTTCTTCGCGACGTTGAAGCGGTAGCTCAGCGAAACCTCCTTGAGACGGATGTAGGAAGCGTCGTAAATCATGCGGTCGCTGGCGTTGTAGTCCTCCTTGCCGGCACGCGGGATGTTGGAGTCCGGATTCAGCTCCGGATCCCATGCGTCGAGCATATAGCGATACTTGTTATAGGCCCTGGAGCCGCTTCCGGCGAGGATTTCGCTGATGTTGTAAATCTTTCCGCCGAAGGAGTAGGTAGCATAGACCTTGAGGGAGAGATTCCCGAGCGTAAAGGTGTTCTGGAGTCCGCCATAGACCACAGGGTCGGCATTCCCCTGATAGACAAGGTCGTTCTGGTCGAGCAGTCCGTCGTTGTTCTGATCGACATAGCGGCAGATTCCGAGCTGTTCCGTTCCCGAGCTGACATAGGTCTTTGAAATCTTGTTCCTGTCAATCTCGTCCTGACTGTGCCATACCCCGGCGTACTGGTAGCCCCAGAGGGAGTTCACCGGATAGCCGGCGCGGTAGCCGTAGAGAGGCTGGGTGAGGTTGCGGAAGTTGGAGTATGTCGGCACGAGACGGTCCTCTCCGGCGTCGATGACAAGCTGGTCGTTGTGCGAAATCGTGAACATCGTGCTCCACGAGAACTTGCGGGTGACGATGTTGCGGGTGGTGAGGGCGACCTCGATTCCACGGTTGCGGGTGTTTCCCATATTCGTGAAATATGTGTCATACCCCGTGCTCTGGTTCGTCTTCATCGCGAGAAGAAGGTCCGATGTCCTCGATTCGTATGCATCGACTTCGAGATTGACCCTTTCGCCGAACGCGGAGAAATTGAGACCTATATTATATGAGTCCGTCGTCTCCCATGTGAGGTTTCCGTTGCTAAGGCGTGTGTCGTAATATGCCAGCGGCCTGTAGTCTCCGAGCATCCATACTCCCTTGTCCGAGGTGAGGGTGGATTTCGACATATACGAGCCTATGGCATCGTTTCCGCTGCGTCCGACGCTCGCCCTGAGGGAAAGGTCGTCGAGCCACGAGGCTCCGGCGAGAAAATCCTCACGGCTGATGTTCCACCGGAGGGCGGCCGCCGGGAATATTCCCCACTTGCGGTTATCGGCGAAGTTCGAGGCGCCGTCGGCACGCATGGTGAGGGTGACGTAGTATTTCTTGAGATAGTCATAGTTCACGCGGGCGAGGACGGACATCGAGGTCTTGATGTTCTCGTAGCTGCGGTTGGTGGTGTTGCGGTCGTCGAGAAGGCCGCCGAGGTTCTTGTAGGTGACGTTGTCGTCCATGTAGCCCTCGCCGTAGAAGTAGCGGTAGTCGATGTTGGTGCGCTCCGCCGTGAATCCCGCGAGGAGGTTCAGGGTGTGACGGCGCGAGAAGGTTCGGTCGTATGTGAAGGTGTTCTCGCTGAGGAATATCTGACGGTCCTGCCAGATTGCCGTTGCGGTTCCGCCGGTAAGGTTGCGCTGTGCCACAGGAAGGGTCGATGGGGCGTAGCGCAGGGACTTGTAGCCGTCGGTCGTGAAGGAGAACTTGCTGACGAAGGAGGCGTAGCGGTTGAAGATGAGCCTCACCCAAGGGAGCAGGTTCAGGTTGGTCTGGCGCACGTCGTTGCTTATCTGCTTCGCACAGATGTATGGGTTGTTGAACGGTGAGCCTCCGGATGCGTATTCCGAGCCGAAGGTGTTCCATGTGTCGTTGATTCCGAGCAGCGGGCTGAGATAGATTGCGGCGGTGCTGTTGGTTCCGGTGATGGACGCGCTGGACTTGTCGGTGCTGCGGTCGGCGTAGTAGAGACGCACGCCGGCGCGGAGCCATTTGAGCGGCTGTGTCTCGACGCTCACCCTTCCGCTGATGCGGCTGAAGCCGGAGCCGATGACCACTCCCCTCTCGTTGTGATAGCCGAAGGACGCTGAGGCGCGGGTGATGTTGGTTCCGCCCTGCGCGGAGAAGGTATAGTCCTGATACACACCCGTCTGCGAGAGAGCGTCAATCCAGTCCGTGCCCTTGCCCTTCGCGGCGATTTCCTCATCGGAGAAGTAGAAGTTGCGAGAGGGGTTCTCCGTCCCGTTCATGTAGTCGGAGATGTAGTGCGTCATGTTGCAGTACTTGGCGAACTCGGAGGCGTCCATAAGGTCGAGCGAGCCCATTATTCTCGAAACGCCGGCCGCCGCCTTGAGCGATGCCGTGAAATTTCTTGAAGTCTCGCGTTCCGTGGTTATGAGTATGACTCCGTTTGCTCCGCGTGAGCCGTAGAGCGAGGTGGAGGAGACATCCTTGAGTACGGATATGCTCTTGATATCCGAAGGGTTGATTTCGTTGAGGTCGGAGACCGCGTCAATCACGCCATCGACGACGATAAGAGGCGCGTTTCCGGCGCTGATGGACCTCGCTCCGCGAATCTGGATGGAAGCCTCGGCGCCGGGTTCTCCGGTCGATGACATCATGTCCATTCCGGCGATGCGGCCCTGAAGAGCTGAGCTGACCGAGGATGCCGGAACGTCGGCGAGCGACTTCATATCCACGACAGAGACAGCTCCCGTAAGGTCGGATTTCTTTGAGGTTCCGTAGGCGATGACCACCACGTCGTCGAGCTTCGCGGCCTCGGACTTGAGCACGACGTCAATCTTCGTGCGTCCGTTCACCGGTTCCAGCAGCGACTCGAAGCCGAGGCAGCTGAACTCGATGAAGCCTTCGGAGACGACGTTGAGTTCGTATTTTCCGTCAACGTCTGTCGCCGTGCCCTTGGCGGCCGCCTGTTTGTCAATCACATAGACTCCCGGCAGAGGATTGCCTTCGCTGTCCTTCACCGTTCCGCTGACCTTCACGCTCTGGGCGAAGGCCGACGCGGCTGACGAAAGGACAAGGAGAGTCAGAATAAGTATCCTTTTCATATATTCGTGTTTCATTGAAAACTTATATTGTTCGTTGCGTCCGGGTTATTCGATTGTCGGCTTGCTTCCGGTGGCGTAAATTTCTCCGGAGCATCCGGCAACTGCCTCCTTTGGAAGAGTGGCCGTGGATGTGCAGCCCTTTATTGTCGGAACAGGAGAGACTTTAAGAACATGACCGACGATGCCTCCGACTGCGCCAATCTGTGCCTGAATCTTTGCCAATGTGTTGGTTGTGAGGCCAAAAGAGCCGCTGTTAGTGCATGATGAGATTTCGGAAAAGGCCGTTCCGCCGAGTATTCCACCCACAAGCGAGCACGGCTTGAGCGTTCCGCCGGCGAGAATCCTTCCGCTGTTGGTGCAGCCGTCAATCTTGGCCGGCTTTGACGAAGGCCCGACAACAATACCGGCAATGCCTCCGACATAACATTGTCTCGCCCCGGACATCTGGACAGATGCACCGCTGTCGATAGAACTACAGACATCAATTGTTCCGGAATTGGAACAACCGATGATTTCAGCATAGAAACCTGCCGCCGCGCCTGGAGTCGGATTAACATAGCTGCAAGATGCATTTCCTGAAAGAGGAGCAATCCTGCCGATAATTCCGCCGATAGAATAAGCCCCCTGTGCTCCGGCATTCTTGAATGTGTTTTCCCAAAGAGTGATGTTTCCCTCATTCACGCAATTCTTCAATGTCACGAATGACTCGGCTGTTCCGCCGTATGCGGAAGCAAGTATGCCGCCCACCGCACATTTGAAAAGGTCAGAAGGTTTCGTTGCCTCTTTCTTCACGGTTATATTTCCGGTGTTGCGGCAGCCCTCGAATGTTCCGAGTTTTGTCGTGCCGTCAGCGCCTTTTGCATCCGGGCGAAAAGCGATTCCGCCACCCATAAATTCATGATTTGCAGAAAACGGCAGATTTATCTCGAAGTCGGCGCTGTTCACGCAGTCCCTCATCACTCCGCCGTTCGCCTCGACAAGGCCGCAGAAATGGAAATTGGCATCGACGGTTGCAGTCAGCGCGGCCCTGTTCTCACAGTTCTCGACTGTTCCGAGATTAGTCGCGGCAAGAGACGCGCAGGAGTTGGCGCTCTTTTCGGTGCGCAGTCCGCCAAGCCTGAGGTTCTTCACGACACCAGTCTCCGTGATGCTCTTTATGAGCGGCTTTGTGAGCGAGTTGCGGGTAATGATATATCCGCCACCGTTCAGCACTCCGTCCCAGTTTTCAATTTGGGTGAGTTCGTCTGCGGAAGTGACGTTCGCCACGATTGATACCTCACCGCTCTCGGGGGCTTTCCACAAAGAATAGTCCCCGGCGTTCACGGCGGCAGCGAAGCTGTTCCAAGATTCAGGATCGGTGATTATCAGCGCACCGCTCGGTACGAAGGTCTGCTCCGCCCATCCGACTATGACCCCGGAGTGCACGGCGGTGTTCTCGCGCATCTCGATGACCATCTTGCGGCCGTATTTTTCGGTAATCGTGAGGTTGAAGCCCTCTGCATATTCTCCCGCAGGCACGCAGAAATTCAGCTCGACGGCCACTGAGACTCCATCCGCTTCGCCAGCGCCGGAACCATCGCCTGAGCCATCAGCCGAGTCGGCATCTGAACCAGCACCCGAACCAGCCGCAAAACCGCCTTCAGGAATGGAGAGAGAGATGTCCTGCCCGGCCTCAACAGCAGTCAGTTTCCCGTCCGCGAGGTTCAGGCTGAATTTCCCGGCAAGTGGTGTCCCGAGGCTCGTGAGCGTGATGTCGGTAACCTCATATTTTCCGAAATCCACAGGAATCCGCACCACTCCGCAAAGGTTTTTCAAAGTGAAATTCGTCTCCCCGGACTGTCCGTACAGCACGGCGGAACCGTTGCCGAACGAGCCGGAATTCCATTTCTGGACTGTCTGAAGTGTGATTTCGGCAGAATTGCCGTCCATCGAGCCACAAATCCAGCTCGGATAAACCACGCCGTAAGGGGCGCTGACTCCGGACACGCTGAACGTCGCGTCAGTGGCCTTGGCCCCCACCCCGTGAAGAGGCTCGGAGCGCTGCCCGTTCACGGCGATGCGGTCGCCCTCGCACCAATAGACCGGATAGACCGAACCGTCAGGTTCACCGAGAACGGTCTTGGTTAAAGTCCCGCTGCCGAGGCTGAGGCTGACAGACTTTTCCGGCGCCGGTCCGGGAGCCGGTTCTTCGCTGTTCGCCGGCTTTTCACAGCCGGAAGCAGCCGCAAGAATGGCAGCAACGGCAAATGTATGCACGGCTGCGGCTGCAAGGACAGATGAAAGTTTGTTTTTCATATTCAATTGATTATCAGTTTATCTGTATTACTATCTTTATGATTGCGCTCAATTCATATTCTCCATCATCTTATATTCTCCATCATCATGGCTCCACATTTATATTCTCCATCACCATCATGACACCACATTTATATCCTCCATCCGAATCATGATTCCGCCGGGGCGTTTTCCTTTCCCCTCATTTCCTCCGCAAAGACGGTCGGCGTCTTTCCGTACATTTCCCTGAAACACTTGGCAAAGTAGGAGACATTCGAGAATCCGACCGCGTAGCATATCTCCGAAATGTTGTTCCCATGAGGCTCGCGCAGCATCTCGGCCGCCACGACAAGGCGGAGATTGCGCACATAGTTGTTCGGAGAAGTGTCAAGCAGGCGGCGGATGCGGCGCACGAGCGTTGAAGGGCTGACGGCCATTTTCTCAGCAATTATCTCATTGGAAAGCAATGCGTTGGAAAGATTCTCTCGAACTATGCCGTCAAACTCGGCAAGGAAATCCTGGTCCTTCTTGGGCAGTCCCACAATCTGCGAGACGGTGTTGATTTTCTCCCGGAAGACCTCCTCCTCCTTCGAGCGCCGGTAGTCAATCTCCATCTGCCGGCTCTTACGTTCGACGTTCCACCACACCGCGACAAAGATGCCGGCAGCAATCATCAGCGCGAAGAGGACAATCAGCGCAATGCCCCACGGGGATGCCCAGAACGGCGGCCGGATGATTATCTTCAGCGGGACATGAGCGCCGTGCCATTCGGACGACGATGTCGATGAACGCAGTTCAAGGGTATATGTGCCCGAAGGGACATTGTACCAGAAGGCGGAGCGCGACACGGAGATGTCCCTCCACTGCGTGTCATATCCCTTCAGACGGCACTGGAGCCACGACGACGATGCGGAGGACATATCAGGAACGGAAAAGTCGAAGCCGAATGAATTCTGGTCATGGTCGAGCCTTATGTCGTCCAGCAGGTCGAGGTTGTCATCGGTCGTGACGGCCGCATCGCCGACATGAAGGCGCGAGATGATGATGTCCGGATGACCTCCGGTGCGCAGTCTCTTGGGAGAGAAGCTTATGAACCCGTTGTCGGAGCCGAAGCAGAGCTCGCCGGACGAGAGCCGCAGGGCACTGTTGGTGAGCTTGGTGTCAAGAAGCCCCTCGATTTCCGTGTAGAGACGCAGCCCGGAGGTTTCCGGATTGAACTGGACAAGACCGGAGTCGGAGGCAAGCCACAGGCAGCCGCTGCGGTCCTCGACGCAGCGGAAGAACACGTCGGTCGGGAGGGATGGAAAGTTCGAGCTGTCGCAGGTCGAGAATCTTCCGGTTTCGGGAATATATTCGGAAAAACCGTGGCTGAACCCTATCGCCCAGACACGACCGCCGGCATCGACATGAACGGACGCCACCTTATTGTCCGGAAGCCCGTCGTCATGCGAAAGATGGAGGATTTCTCCGTTCGACGGATTCCAGCGATATATTCCCGACGCGAAGGACGAGAGCCACAGGTTTCCCTTCGCGTCTTCGTCCATCGAGGTGAGGAACACGCCATCGAATATTCCCGTATCCTCGAAACGGTCGTTTTCCCTGTCATATTTTGAAAGTCCGAGGGTCGTCCCGGCATAGATGTCGCCGTTCGATGTCCTGTGCACGAGATAGACCTTTGGGTCGCTGCGACCGCTCTTTTTCCGGAGCACGCCGTAGGATTTCAGTGATTTGGTCCGCGTGTCAAGCCTGTAGAGACCGTGCAGCGAGCCGAACCAGAGACAGTGGCCGTCAATGCACGGGGAGCAGACCGTCGCGGGAATGCCAGGAGTGGTTACGCGCTCCACCTCTGATGTTTCGGGATTCCAGAGAAGCAGCCCGGACTGCTCGGTCGAGACCCAGACTTTGGTTCCCGATTCCTCGGCGAAGCCGCTCACGATGCAGCCCTCAAGCGAGACTCCGGAAGCCGTGTAGTGCTTGCGGAAGTTGGTCTGCGCGAGTCCGGACCAGTTGACCCCGCCGTCCTTGGTGCCGAGCCACACGCCGCCGCCGTCATCCACGAAGGCACAGGTCACATAGCTTCCAGAAAGGGAGAATCTGTCCGCGGCATCCCGCTCTATTCTCCGCACACCGGTTCCCATGAGGTCGTATCTCCAGACTCCGTCTGTCGTCGTGAGCCAGAGCCATCTCTGCCTCTCGAAGAAGCTGTCCAGTAGAACGGTTCCCTCAGGAAGGCGGAAAAGACAGCGTATTGCGCCGGACACGGGATCTATCTCGCTAATTCCCCGAAGCGTGCTCGCCACATAGACCTGTCCGTCCGCGCCCTCGTATATCCCTTCGATTTCATCACCATCGAACCAGCCGCCGTCCGGAAAAGGCTCAATCACGCCGCTGTCCCTAAGCCCCGAAGGTGAATGATAAAGGGCGGAATGGTAGCGGGAGAGCCACACGCCGCTGTGCCGGGAGACGAGCATCTTCCGGAATCCGGAGACGCCGAGCGTGTCGTAGCTTATGTGGTGGAGGTGGGAATATTTCGTGTCGTATGCAAACACGCCCTGATCGTTCACGAGCATCCAGATCTGCCTGTCGCCGTCGAATGTGATGAATGTCACCTTGTTGCGGATGGTCTCTCCGCTGTCAGCGGCACGGGTGAGGGGTTCAAAGCGGTCGAGGACATAGTTGTAGCAGCTCACGCCGTTGTCGGTGCCGACCCAGATGTTCCCGTCGCGGTCCTCGGCGAAGCAGTTGATGTAGTCGGTGGTGAGGCCGAGGTCGGCGGCCGTGAAGACGTCGAAGCGCCGCCCGTCATAGCGGTTCAGTCCGTGGTAGGTACCGATCCAGATGAAGCCCCGCGAGTCCTGCATGATGCGGCTCACCCCGTCGTAGGACAGTCCGCTGTTCGCGGTTGTCAGGTGGGTGAACTTGTAATGTCCTGCCCCCCCCTGTGCCGTTTCCGGCAGGGCAAGGGACAGCAGCACCGCTACAATGGCTTTTATGATGTTTTTTATCTTCATCTCACTCAAAAATGACAGCACATTTCACCCGGAGGCTGGACAGGCATCATTCAAACTCCGGAGTGCTGGTGGTTATGCGGCCGCGGATAGCCTTCACATGCTGATTCGCCTCTCTTCCCTCAGCGGTTATGTCATGCAATTCATAGACGGCAAGGAACTCGTCACCGCCAAGCGGACAAATCGACGGCCAGTTTATACCTGTTTTCACGCCATCGCCTTCCGGAATTTGCGTCTTTGCACGCATCTTTCCCTCGAACTTATCCTCGTCCATCTCGGATTTAGGGCATACCTGTACATTCATGACACGATGAACTTTCGTGCTATTGATTTCATCAAATGTCTGATAGGCAATGGCAAAATAATTGTCAGTCTGCGCGATGTACGGTGCTCCATTATATATAGTTTCACTTGCAAGCGATGTCTCGAACGGGTCGAAACGATAAGCGGAATAGCTGCCCACCATTGTCGTCCAATTTTCTGAAACCGGATTATAGACAATCTGAGGATGAAGTTTCTGCGTATCCGTCTCATAATGCTCAATGGCGAGATAAATGTTGTCATTGCACAGCATCGCCGTCGGCATGCCGTCACGACGCCTTGCAGTATAGCAGACATCACGCGGGGTTTCCCAAGTTTCGCCACCGTCCTTCGATTCGATGACCCGGATTTTCTGATACCTCATAGCGCCAGTCGGTATTTCATCCGCGAAATAAATTTGAACAGTCCCGTCAGGAAGTTCAAGCACAAACGGCTCATAACATCCGGCTGCAGAGTCTGACGTGTAAATACGCTTAAGTTCGCTCCAGGACGCGCCATTATTATCAGAGGTGCAGACTGATATATAATACGGGAACAGTTCATCATTCACAGGCATCTTGCGCTCGTTTATAGCATAGATTATTCGTCCCGGTCTGTATGGGTTAGTCGCGCTAAGTTGCGCAAAGTCATTATTGTCCATACGGTACTTGTCTGTCCCCGATGCAGTTTCAACCTGTCTGACGGCCTGTACGAGCGTTGCCTCTGCACTCCATGTCTTGCCGTTGTCACTGCTGAACTTCGCCCGAGCCGCACTGCCGGAGGTGTAACAAGCCATCAGACGACCGTCATTCAGGCGGTGAACGCGCACATAAGTGCCCCCATTTGCAT
>CAKUPC010000044.1 GCA_934675095.1 uncultured Bacteroidales bacterium
ATGTTCAAAATCAGTTTTATGAAACAACAGGAATGATGTACGAAATAAGAGTGGCCTTCATTTCATACAATATTCATAGATTTTCATACAAAATAGATGGCAGGAGACTGGACATATTGAACTACTTCTCACCATACCCATTGTTGTTCAACTCTCCGACAGAGACCGGGAAAACAACCTATTTCCGATTCCGAATGCCTTGGGACAATGTTAATATTGTAAAACAGCACATTGCCGTTGTTGGTTAACATTAACTTCATTTGATTGGCAAGCTGAAGCATCTCATCATCAGTCACGTCGTCATATTCACAGTCTTTGCAGCGGGCTGTACGCGCCTGAAATCCGCTCTGGCCGGCGGATTCGTCTGAATCCGGAAATGATTCTGCCTGCCAGTGATTTTCGTTATGTAACTTGCAGACAATTTGAACAGGACACATGATTAAATCACAGAATGTATGAAACTGAACTATTTTCTTGCCGCCGTGCTGCCGCTTGCGTTATTCTTGGGCGGAGAAGAGTTGAATGCGCAGGACAACTCGCAGATTGAGCGAAACTCTACGGGCGTCACTTCGGAGACGGAGCCTTATGCGCTGATTATGAACGCTCAGGCGCGGGATGGATACAGTCTGGACGGTGTGTGGAACCGCCTCGTGGATCCTTATGAGACGGGTTACTACAGCTACCGCATGACCCCGAACAATGATGCCTCCACATTCTTCGCAGACAAATCTTTCCATGACGACAGGACGGATCTTGTCGAATATGACTTCGACACGGCTCCTACCCTCCGCGTGCCGGGAGACTGGAACACGCAGGACGACAGGCTCTACTACTACGAGGGAACAGTCTGGTACCGCAGGAAGTTTAATCACTGCAAGACTACGGGGCAGCGTGTCTTTCTCTATTTTGAGGGCGCGAATTATGAGACAATCGTCGGGCTGAACGGCAGGAAAGTCGGAAAGCATATCGGCGGATTCACTCCGTTTGACTTTGAGATCACGGACCGGATTGCGGATGGTGAAAATTTTATAGTCGTGAAAGTTGATAACCGGCGGAAGGCGGAGGGTGTTCCGACAATAAACGCGGACTGGTGGAATTATGGTGGGCTGACACGGAGCGTGAAGATTCTCTGTGTGCCGGAAACCTTCATCAGAGACTATGAGCTTCAGCTGACCAAGGAGCAGGAGCGGAATTCCCGTGCCTACCGCAAGGGTCTGCGGCGGGCGAGGTTCAGTGTCAGACTCGACGGCAGCCGTCCGGAGCAGAGCGTGACACTTTCCATTCCCGAGCTAAATTTCAGCCAGACCGTGCGCACGGGTCACGACGGGACGGCGTGTGCTGAGTTCAGCATATTCCCGGAACTCTGGAGTCCGGAATCCTCTAAGCTCTACGACATCGAAATCTCCTCCGAGACCGACACCGTCCGCGACCGCATCGGCTTCCGCACCATCCGCACCGAAGGCACGAAGCTTCTCCTGAACGACAGGCCGATTTTCTGCAAGGGCATTTCTATTCATGAGGAGGCTGCCTACGGACTCGGTGGAAGGGCATGGTGCCGGGAGCAGGACCGCGTGCTTCTTGACTGGGCAAAGGAACTTGGCTGCAACTTTATCCGTCTGGCGCATTATCCGCACAACGAGGCGATGGTTCGTCTTGCCGAAGAAATGGGGCTGCTCGTATGGTCCGAGATTCCGGTCTATTGGACTATTCATTGGGACAATGCGGAGACATACGCGAATGCGGAAAACCAGCTAAAGGAGATGATAGCACGCGACCGTAACCGTGCCAATATAATAATATGGTCTGTCGCAAACGAGACCCCGCGCAGTCCGGAGCGTCTTGCGTTTCTCCGCAGGCTCATCGACAGGACCCGTGGGCTCGACGACACGAGACTTGTCAGCTCCGCGATGGAAAAGGCGGATCTCGGGGACGGGATGATGACGCTGAATGACGAACTCGCCGAATATGCCGACCTCCTGAGTTTCAACGAATATGTCGGATGGTATGACGGTGACTCGAAGAAATGCGACCGTGTGAACTGGACTTTTCCATACGACAAGCCCGTGTTCATCTCCGAGTTCGGCGCCGGATCTCCATATAACAGGCACGGGAGTGCGGAGGAAAGGTTCACTGAGGAATATATGACCGATTTCTATGAGCGGAGCCTCCGTATGCTCGACCGTATTCCGGGACTTTGCGGCTGCACCCCGTGGGTTCTGAAAGATTTCCGTTCGCCGAAGCGTATGCTCACCGGGATTCAGGACGACTATAACAGAAAGGGGCTCGTTTCCGACCAGGGACAGAAGAAAAATGCCTTTGAGGTGGTGCGGAAGTGGTACTCTGAAAAATGACGGCATTATGTAGAATGGAACTGTTTCGGAAATGATTCGACTTTTCCGACATTCCGAAGACATATCTTTGCAACAGAAATCCCGGACTTCCGGGCAGTGTTTAGCCTGTAAAGGCAATGTTTAACCCCATAATGAAATTATGAAGATAACACTTATGAATTTCTTGACAGCGATGCCGCTCCTTGCGGCGCTCATCGCCGGATGCGACAAGGACACCGCACCGGAACAGACATCTACATCAGTCAGGCTCGAAGCCGTTTCCGTGGACGAGCACGCGCTGACATTCGACGTCACGGTTGAAGGCTCGGAGACGCTGAACTTCGCCTATCTCCAGTGTACCTCAGTCTTGACTGGGGAGAGCAAGACCGAAATGCTCCCCGAAAACATTATCGGGACAAACCGCGTTGAGGTTTCCGGCCTTCCTTGCGGCGAGGAGTTCGAGACTGTGGCCATTGTCAGTGTGGCCGGGAAGGACGAGCCACAGAGAAGCAATGCCATCAGGCTCAAGACAGGGAAACCTGTAGAGGTTGAACTCATCAGCAGGTCCGGCTCCGAGATGGTGGCGAAACTCGGCATGAATGCCCCTGTAAAGCCAATGGTCAAAGGTATCACATGGAAGAAGAAATCCGACGCGCAAACCGACCCGGCAATCATTATTCTTGACGAAGGACAGAGCACCTGCACCATAAGCGGCATAGACCAGTACTCGACCTATATTCTCAAGGGCTTCGCGGATTTCGGCGCAGGCTACATCTGGAGCGACGAGCTCTCGGTTGTGGCTCCGGCTCCTGACCTCAGCGGAGACTATCAACTCGTGTTCTCGGCGGAGTTCAACGATGACGGAGAGGATCTCACCAAGGTCTGGACATTCGAGGAGGGCTCCAAAATCCGCAACAATGAGGAGCAGTTCTACTCCAAGAGCGAGGAGAATGCCTTTACGAAAGACGGCTGTCTGCACATCGTGGCACTCCGAAACCATCTCGGAAGTGACGGTAAGACACATAGTTACACGTCGGCTTCATTGACTACGCAGAAGTCTTTCCTCTATTGCTATGGGCGTGTGGAGGTCCGTGCGAAGATTCCTACCGGCGGCGGAATGTGGCCGGCAATCTGGCAGGTCGGCAATTTCTACACTTGGCCTCAGAACGGCGAGCTTGACATTATGGAATACTACCGTGAGAAGATTCTCGCCAACGTCGCTTTCGGAGGCAACGCGAACTATTCCCCGACATGGCGCTCGTCAAGCCACCCTATGTCCAAATTCGAGAGCAAGAATCCGAACTGGAGACAGGAATTTCACACATGGGTACTCGAATGGGACTATGACTGGATTCGGATTTATCTCGATGACGACCTACTGAACGAAGTCGCCGTCAAGGATACCTTCAACAAGGGCGTGGGCGGAAACTACGAGAACCCATACCGCTACAACAAGGAGGGCTTCGGACACTATCTGTGGCTCAACCTCGCGCTCGGCGGAAACAACGGCGGGAAAATTGACAATTCTATCTTCCCTGCGGAGTATATCATCGACTATGTTCGTGTATATCAAAAGGAAAGACTGCCTAAATAGTGTCTTGGCGGTATATGAGACATGATTTTGAAAACATTGATTAACACTTAATAACACTTTTAACACATTTCATTATGAAAACAAGCAAACTTATTTTGACCGCAGGCCTTTCTATGGCCGCGATGCTCTCGCTTTCTTCATGCCAGAAAGAGGACAACAACTCAACCACTCCGTCTGGTGAGACAAAGGTCCTGACCCTCGCTTCATCTTCAGTCGAGGTAAAGGCCGGTGAAACCGCAACGGTGGAAATCACGTCGGGAAACGGTGACTATGATGTAGTCCCGGCCGACAAGGGGATTGCAACCGCGACAGTCTCAGGCACAACCATCACTGTCACCGGAGTCAAGTCAGGCTCCACAATCATCACCGTCAGTGACGGCGCGAAGCAGGCAAAGCCGCTTCAGGTGAAGGTCACCAAATCTGGCAGCAACCCGATTCCGACCGATGTCCTCTACACTCTTGAAATCTTCTCAAATGAGACGGGTGAACTTCCTTACTGGAAGCCGTCCGTTGGACCGAAGACCATCTCGAACACCTACATCGCATCTGTCCTTGACGTGAAGAACAACACCATGAATGCGGCTCAATATGCTGTTCAAGATGCCGTGAAGGAATTTATTAATGACCCTACTATCGGGGATGACGTCATTATTCTCGGAGGCTACACGGGAGAAGGAAACACTGCGGACTACGGATACAGCTCTCCGGCTGTGTTGATTACCAACAATGACGATGCGGCTCACCCTGGCTGCAAGGTCGTGACAGTCATCGCCACCTGTCTTTCCGGCTACCTCGGATGGGAGGACGGCAAGTATATCTCACGCCCGGGCACAGCATGGTATGACCCTTCTGACGGCAGCATCACTCTTGAAAACTGTTACGGGGAGCTCTGCTGGAAAGACGGCCAATGGAAATTCACTTACAACCGTAAATATACTCCTGTAAAATAGACGGAATGAATCAGGGCTTTCCCGAAAAAACGAATTTCTGAAAGCCCTCAAGTCCGTGAAGATAAGAAAAGCGCCGGGTGTCAGTTTCCCCGGCGCTTTTTTACTGTTGTTTCTTCCAGTCTCCGGGATTGACCCCGAACTTTTTCTTGAACAGGGTCGAGAAATACTTCGGGTCATTGAACCCCACGGCATAGGCGAGTTCGGACACCCGAATTTTTCCGGCGGATTCCGCGTTGTCCTTAAGAATCCTCATCGCAGCGTTGAGCCTTATGTCGTTAACGAACGCCGACGGAGTCATACCTGTCAGGCTCTTCATCTTTTCCGCGAGCGTCGAACGGGACATGTTCATGGCCTTTATGAAGTCGGCGAGGCTGAAATCAAAGTCCCCGATGTGCTCGTTCACATAATCCACAGCCTTCTGGAGGAACTTTTCATCCATCGTCGTGTAGTTCAGCTCTCCCGGATTGAACACCATCTGACGGCGGTAGTCGGAACCGGCGCGCTCCACACGGCGCAGCTGCCCGGCAATCATCGCGTCGAGGACCTTCATGTCGAACGGCTTTGTGATGTAAGCGTCAGCCCCGACCTCATATCCGGTAATCTTGTCGGCTGAGGTCTGTTTCGCCGTGAGCAGTATCACGGGAATGTGACAGTATTCAATTGTGTTCTTTATGTGTGCGCAGAAGTCATATCCATTCATTCCGGGCATCATTATGTCCGAGAGCACGAGCCTGATACCCTCCTTTTTCTTTAGAATCGGCATAGCTTCGTCGGCTGAAGGGGCTGTGATGACATCGTAGTTTTTCTCAAGGTGCGACTTCATAAGGCTTAGAAGGTCGGAGTTGTCTTCCACGACGAGTATCGTCGCCTTTTCGGACGGCTCAGTGTCTTCGCCTGCGGGAACTGCGCCCGCCGGAACGCTGTCGGGAGTCCCGTCTGCCGGCTCGTCTGCCTTTTCCATGGCAATGCTTTCAGTCTCGGCTGCCGTGTATGCGTCCGCGGAAATCGGAAGCAGCACAGTGAAAGTCGTGCCTTCACCCTTTGTGCTCTCAACCGTAATCCGCCCATGGTGCAGGTCCACGAGGTTCTTGACCAATGAAAGACCTATGCCCGTGCCTATGGTGTTGTGGCGGCGATAGTCTCCGTCATAGAACCTCTGGAACAGGTGCTCCATCTGCTCGCGGCTCATTCCCTCTCCGGTGTCGCTGACCTTCAGCACTAAGTTTCGTCCTGTGATGTCAACATCAGCGCTGACCGTAACCGAACCTCCTTTCCTGTTGTATTTCGCCGCATTGGACAGCAGGTTGTAGAGAATCTTGTCCATCTTGTCAGAGTCGAAACAGCCCACAATCGGAGCCTTTGCGACCTGAACGAAGCGGAAGGAAATCTTCTTCTTGTCTGCGAGCGGGCGGAAAGCCACCACGCAGTTGCGGACAAATGCCGTGATGTCACCCTCCGCCACTTTCAGCTTCAGATTCCCGGACTAGGCCTTACGGAACTCCAGAATCTGCTGTATCAGCCTCATGAGTCTCATCGCGTTTTCGGTGATGAAGTCGTATTGTTTCCTTTCCGGTTCTTCAGCCTTGAGTTCCTCCACTGCCGCGATGATGATGGTGAGCGGAGTCATGAGTTCGTGCGTTATGTTCGTGAAGAACTGTAGTTTCGTGTGGTTCAGTTCCTCCGATTTCTTGCGGTTGATTTCAGAAAGTTCGAGCTTCTTCTGCGTCAGCATCCTGTTCCTCGTGACAATGAAGAATGCAGAACCGAGTCCGAGAACGGCAAGGGCATAGAGACAATATGCCCACCACGACGCCCACGGCGCGGGGCTTATCGACACTGTGATCTCCGTAGGCTCGCTCCAGCCGCTGCACGAGCTTGCGGCCTTAACCCTGAACCGGTAGGTGCCCGGGCGGAGGTTGTTGTAGTATGCTGTTCTGTGCCGTGCATCCGCGGAAATCCAGTCCCGGTCATAGCCTTCGAGCATATAAGCATAGCTGGCCGAAGCCGCACCCCTGAATCCGAGCAGCGCGAATTCTATCGTGAAATTGTTCCGTTTCCAGTTCAGACGGAAATTTCCGGCCCTGTCAATGGCTCTGTCGGTGATTTCATTCCTTTCCTTTTCGGGAAGTCCGCGTATTGAGCGGTCAAAGATCCGGAAGTCGGTTATTGTCACGGCACTGCCCTCGTCGTTTCCCGATGTGCCTATCAGCGGGATGAACGACAGTCCATGCGCGGAACCGAGAATCACCGTCCCATCATCGGTCATAACTGCCGTCCTTCTTGGAAAGCTCAAGTCCGCGAGCCCGTCTTCCGTAGTGTAGATGTGCACGTCGGACACTAGCTCCCGACTGTTGCCGCTCATCTGCACCACTCCCTTGTTGGTGGCCGCCCAGACGCTTCCGCGACGATCCTCCCAGATGTTGGAGATGACTGTCCCCCCTTGACAGGAACGAGTTGTCGGGACGAACCTGCGCAAAGCTGTCGTTTCCCGGCCTACAGACATAGAGGCCGTTCTCCGTACCTTCCCAAAGATTTCCGCTGCTGTCAGCGAACAGGCAAAGCACTCCGTCCGTGAGCGGATTCTCCACCTTGGTGACTTTCATTCCGTCCCTGCCGCCCTGACATCGGAACACTCCGTTGCCGTAGGTGGCCACCCATATTCTTCCTTCCCGGTCGAGGCACAAGTCGTTTATATGTCCATCGGGCACAGGCTTCTGCCCCGGAGCAAGCAGACTGTTCACCGGACGGTACTGTCTGTCCTCGATGATTCCGACGTCAGTTCTCGTCCCGACCCACAGCCGTCCCTCGGAATCTTCCTGAAAGCAGGTGACGAACGGGTCTGAAAACCCCGTGATGTCGAGTTTTTCGGGACTGCGACGCCCACTGAATGCCCAGATGCCACGCTCCGTTCCAATCAGCGTCATTTCATCGGTCTCGTAGAAGTCCTGAATGTAGGTGATGTCATAATGCGTGAACTCCCGCGTGAGGGTATCATATTCGAATAGCCCGTGTCCGGCGGCTATGCTCATTCTCAGTTTTCCATCCCGCGACATGGAAAGTGCCCTTACAGAGCCGGTTCCGCACAATCTCCGTATCTGGTCGAGCGTGTCGTTCCGAATCAGTTTTGGCTGAGTATTGACCCAGAACACACCTCCTCCCAGCGACCCGAGCCACATGAGATTGTCCCTCGTTGTAATTATGGAATATATTTCATTGAACGGCAGCTCGTTCTCCGTGGCCGGCGCGTAGTTGGTGAACTTAGAATCCGAATCGTGCAGCGAAGCGTGGGGAAGTATGCTCAGCCCTGAGCGGGAACCTATCCACAGGTCACCGCTGACTGGCTCCTGGGCAATTGTGTAGATGATGTCGTCGAGTATGCTGCCCTCCCTTGCGGATGTCCGGTACTGCACGATTTCCGGTCTTGAGCTGGCGTATGGGTTCAGCACCCTGATGAGGCCGGAACCCCATGTCCCGACCCAAAGCTGTCTGTCGCGGTCGATGAAGAGGGTGTGTGGGGAACGCAGCTGAGGCACGGAGTCGTAGCTGTGGGCGTGCCTTCTCCTGATGTCGTAGCGAATCAGACTCCGGTTCCATGTCCCAAGCCACAGGTAGCCAGCCTCGTCCTGGACGAGAGCCTTAAGGTCAATCGCCTCAAGTCCCCATTCCTCTCCGCAGCAGTGAACGAATTTCTCACCTCCGGCCGGCCGCATGAATAGCCCGTGATTCGTGGCGACCCACAGCGTGCCGTCGCGTGACGGGAGTATCGCCTCAATATGGCTTGATTCGAGAACCGGCATCTCCACCTTTGAGATTTCTCCGGTGTTCTTGTCCAGTCTGAACAGTCCGCTGTTCGTGCCAATCCAGAGCATATGATTCCCGTCCTCGCGCACCATATTCACGTTTCCGGAAATCACCTGCTTGCGCGTCGTCAGATCCGATTTTATGAGCAGGTAGTCGTAGCCGTCGTAGCGCAGCAGTCCGCCATCGGTTGAAATCCAGAGATAGCCGTCCAAATCCTGATAGAGCCTGCGCACTTCTTCCGAAGGCAGCGGAGTTATCGTGGATATGCCCTGAAACGACAATTGCCGCGCAGGGAGATTTCCCGCGCAGCAAAGCATTGCCGTCGCCAAAATAACGATATGTGGTTTCATTTATAAATCCTTTGTGTTATGGTTTTATACTTATGCAGTCAGTAATATAATAATGTGTAAATATATGCAAAATGAAGAACATAATGAAATTTCTCTCACTGCGTCTCTATAATAGAGGCGAAGAGTCGGCATCCTTGCTCCAGTACGGATTCTGGTACAGCGGCGACGAATCCTTGTCCTTTCCGTCCGCACTCGTCAGAAGGAATTCCTTGGCGTTGATTGGGGAGAGGTAATAGGCCATCTTCCATCCGAGACCGTAGTATCCGAGCTGGGTCCGGGTGAACTGGTACGGACGGAGCCACTCGCTTGCGCTCTTGGGAGAGACATTGCTCGTCGATGAACCGTCGTTACTGAGCACTATGCCGGCCGAAGTGTATATTTCCTGCATCCCGTCGCTCCAGATGTGAATGCCTTCCGGGTTGTACGGAGTGGCTGTCATCTGGTCGAGCGCCCTCCATCTGATAAGATCCATCCATCTCAGGCCTTCTACCATAAACTCGTTGCGGCGCTCGCGCCGGATGTTGTATCTCATCGCATCGACGAGCTGTCCTGCCGTGTATGCTCCCCAGTCGTTCGCCGCTTCCCTGCTCATAACTGTGGCTGCCACTGTCTTGGAGAAGTCCTCGTCGACTCCTGCCCTTCGGCGCAGCGCCTTCCAATATTCCTCAGCCTTCGTGTCGAGCGAGCCGTTCCGCTCGTAGCAGGCCTCTATGTAGTTCAGCAGCGCCTCCGCGCCGCGCATCACGACGCAACCCGTGGTGCTTGACCGCTGTCCGGCCTGTTTCTGGTAGAGCGAGTTGCCCTTGCGGGTGGAGTACCCGGTGCAGTAGGTGACCGTGGCTCCTGTGAACTGCGGAACCGGCTCGGTCTCTATCGCCTGATTGGCCTCCGTGGTAGGATAAATCCAATTCTTCTGCCCCGGTTCCTTGAGGAAGCAGCTCAGCCGGGTGTCCCTGTCGGCGCGCACGTCGCTGAAGGTCTTGTCTCCTTTGTAAAGAGGGCTTGAGTAAATCGGGAGCCCGTCCTTGCAGAGGTAGCTGTCAACAAGTCCGCGCGTAAGCCCCGTGCCGTTGTTGCCCCTCTGGGCGAACATCACCACGCTGTGCCCCACGAGGTTGCTCGCATACTGGCACCAGAGGATGACCTCGCTGTTGTCGAACAGGCTCTCAGTGCCGAACATATCCATATATGGATTCACAGTCTCGCTCGCGCTCTGCTGCACCGTGCCTGTGTTTTCAGTGAGAGTAATGTTGTCAGCGACTTCCCGGGCCGCTGTCATCGCCTGCTCGAAGAACCAGCCGTACTCGGCCTCGATTGAGCCAGAAGCGTACTGATAGTCATTCCCGCCCGGCCACTCAGGACCTCCCGGGACGAATGCCGTGCCGGCGAAGTTCTTGAGCCACGACCCCTCGAAGAGAGCAACGCGGGATTTCAGTAGCCATGCCGCCTTCTGCCCGATTCTCGTGTTTGCCATCTGCGTCGTCCCCATCAGTTCGATGGCCTTGTCAAGGTCGGACAGGATGAATCTCGCGACCTCGTTTCTCGGTTTTCTTACGCTTGCCGCGACGAGGTCTTCCTTCTTGTCGGCAATCGGCTCTGTCACAATAGGATAGTCCCCGAAGGACTGAAGTTTTGAGAAATATTCCCAAGCTCTTAGGAAATAGGCCTCGCCGATGTAGCGGTCGATGTTGGCCTTGCTCCCGCCGATGGATCCAGCCTCGTATTCCGCCTTAATCTGATTGAGAAACCAGTTGATTTTATAGATGTTGGAAAACTCGAAACCGCCTCCGGTCTGCGGGACGAGCCATAGTCCGAGGTATTTGTCGCCCGGCCCGGACGCACTTATCTGGTCGTCCGTGGTCGCATCCTTCTGGAACATCCCGTAGTCGTAGCCGTCGATGGACGACCATCCTCCGTGCGCGGAGAGAAATTCGGTGTAGCGTCCATCTATGAAGGAAAGCACCGCCGACTCATTAGTGAAATACTGGTCCGGAGTCACCTGTGACAGCGGTTCCTTGTCGAGCCAGTGGCATCCCGCGGCCGAAAGCGCGGCCATCGCGGTTAACATATATTTCAATATTCTTTTCATTTCGTTCGGTTATTTGTTCGTTTATCCATTGCGTTGCACGATGCAATATTTTCATATCAAAATGTTATGCTCACTCCGCAGGAAAGCTGCGTGGAGAGCGGGTAGGCGTTTCCGTTGTTGTAGGTTCTCCAGTCCTTCTCGCTGTTGCTGTTTCCACCGTCGATAGTCTCCGGGTCGAACATTTTGGCGAGTCTTGTGCCTGTGAGTATATTCTCTGCGGAGAAATATGCCCGCAGCCTCTCTATTTTCAAAGGTTTCGTCCACTTCTCCGGCAGGGTGTAGCCGATCTGGAGGTTCTTCAGACGGATGTATGCGGCATTCTGGAGATAGCGTGTCTGCACCTGATGGTTTCGGCCGCTGCTGCCATTGCCCTCCCCGCCGCGGTCAAACGACGGGCGCGGATAGTAAGCGTCCTTGTTCACGTCCATGATGCCCTTCTGAACGAGCAAAGAGTTCTCGTCGCGATAGAAGTCAAGGTGCTGGACGAGCGCGGCAGACCATTCGGGCTCGGTGTTGGCTCCCCAGAAATAGGAACTGCTCTGCCAGTAGTCGCGCTTCATCACGCCTTGGAAAAACAGCCTCAGATCGACTCCCTTCCATGCGAAGTTGAGGTCTATTCCGAAATGGAAGCGCGGAGTGCTGTTGCCTATGACCTTGAGATCCCCGTGGTTGTCGATGGTGTTGTCTCCGGTGGATATGCGCCCGTCGCCGTTGAGGTCGGCATAAATTATGTCACCGGCTCCCCATCCGCTGCCGAGCGCCGACTGTCCCTGACGGAGTTCCGACGGGAAATGTCCGTACTTCTCAAGGTAGTTCTGGTCCAAGCGATCGAGATGCGCGTCCATCTCTTCCTGACTCTGCGCTATGCCGATGGTCTCATATCCCCAGATTTCGCCGAGCTTGCGCCCCGGGACATACTGGCGTATGGAACCGGTCGTGTTGTTCGGGTAGCGCGTGACTATCGTCTGCGAGTCGGAGAGGAGGAACTTGGTGCTGTAGAACAAGCCGTTGGCAAGCTGGTTCTTCCACATTATCTCGAGTTCCCATCCGTATGTCTTCAGGTCAGTGTTGTTGGTCTTAGGGGCGGTGTAGCCAAGGATTGACGGCAGCTCAACCGAGGCTCCCATCATGTCGATGGTGTAGCGCGTGTAGTAGTCGAACGAACCTGTCAGCCTGTCGCCGAAGAGTCCGAAGTCCATTCCGACGTTCCAGCTGCGTACCTTCTCCCATGTGAGTGAGGCAGAGATGGCCCCCGGCACCCCTATAGTCGTGGTTTTGAGGCCGTTCTGAAGCCATGCCCCGCTGTTCGTCGAAGGTGCGAATGTCATGTAGGTCGGGTACCATCCGTTTGTGTTCTGGTTGCCGAGTGAGCCATACGAGGCTCGTAACTTCCATGTGTCTGCAATCCTGCGGTACGGCTCCCATAACGGCTCGTTGGCGATGTTCCATCCTATGGAGACTGAAGGATAGAGGTTCCAGCGGAGATTGTCGCGATAGCGGCTCGTGCCATCGTATCGGAGGTTGCCTTCGACGAGATAGCGCCCCTCATAGTCATAGTTCACTCTTCCGAACACTCCGGCTGTGGACCATGAGTTCCTGTTGCCGTAAGGTGTTATGTCTTTGCGCACCCACGCCTGCGACGTGCTGTCCCAAACAAGTCCTGTGGTCAGGTCTATCTCAGGAAGCGACTCTGACACAAGTCCGTAGGCCGTCACGCCCTTGCTCTTTTGCATGAGATCCTCAAGCTGCGCTCCGAGCAAGAAAGCGAAATTGTGCCGCTCGTCGATGGAGAAATGATAGCTGCTGCGGAGGTTCCCGTTGAAGAAGTTCTCCCCGTAGCCGGCCTCGGTCACGGATGTGGTGGCCTTGTCCTTGTCAATTGGCTCGCCGTAGATGTCGCAGTTATATGTGGCAAGCGATGTGGATTTGATGTCCTGCGAGATAATCTTGTAGTTCAGCTCGAGTGTCGTCACCCAGTTCTTCAGCGGTTCAAACGAGAGCGACAGCTGCTGGTAGAGGTTGTCAGTCACTTTGTCGTAGGTTCCGCCCTGAATAAAGTCGCGCCCCGGCCAGACATTGGAGTAGAGCTTGCCGTTGTTGTCATAGAGCGGGAGATTAGGCCAGTTCTGACGGGCAAGGTTCTCATAGAGGCCGTCGTTCATGGCGGACGGCTTGGTGTAGTCCTCGCGTATGAACCGGACAGAATAGCCAAGGTCGATGTGGCTGGTCAGCTTAGCGTTCAGCTTGCCCGTCGCGCTGTAGCGCTTCATGTCCTCCTTCCCGATATTGAGCAGGCCTTCCTGAAGCATATAGTTCAGCGAAGTGTAGAACGTCACCTTCTCGCTTCCTCCGCTTGCGCTGAGATTATGCTCATGGGAGAAATTCCAATCCTTGAAAAATATGTCATACCAGTCCGTGTTCGCGTTCGCCGTGTGGAAAGTGTCCTGCCATTGCGTACCTTCGGACGGCATGGGGAATACAGTGGTGATTTCGCCCTTCTGATACGCAAGGATACGCTCAATCGTGTCTTCGGTGAACACGATGTCCGTCATATTGTTGGACGTGTTCCTCTTTGCCTCATTGTAGTAGTTCGCGAAGGAATATGAGTCCATCTGCTTCATCTTCACGACCGGAGAACCCAAACGAAAGTTGTTGTTATAGTTAATCTGAACTTTCCCGGCCTTTCCGCTTTTTGTCGTGACAAGAATGACACCGAACGGGGCGCGGCTGCCGTAGATGCTGGCAGCAGCGGCGTCCTTGAGCACGGAAACGCTCTCGATGTCCTGAGGGTTTATGGTGTTGAGATCCCCTTCCATTCCGTCGATGAGCACCAACGGGTTGCCGCTCGTCCCCTCTCCGATGGTTGCCGTACCACGGATATTCATCGTCGGGGTCTTTTCCATAGAGCCGCTGTTGGATGTAATCTGGAGACCGGGCACGAGTCCCTGAAGGGCGGATGCGGCGTTCGCCACAGGCCGTGACTCAAGCGCCTTCGCGTCGGTCAATCCGACCGCTCCGGTAAGGTTAACCCTTTTCTGTGTGCCGTAGCCGACGACCACGACTTCATCGAGGGTCTCAGTGTCGTCTTCGAGGACAATGTCCACTACGCTTCTCCCTCCGACCGGAACTTCCGCTGTCTTGTAACCGATTGCCGTGACGACTAGAATCGCGTCAGGGGCTGCCTGTACCGCATAGATTCCGTCCATATCTGTCATTTCACCGACCGTCGTGCCCTTGACCTGCACGGGGGTGGCGATGACCGGCAAACCCTTGCTGTCCGTCACTTTTCCCGTCACCCTGTTCTGCGCGAGTGCGGATGTCGCGGTGAAGATGCCCAACATCAATGTGGCGATGATGCATGAATACAGTTTCATATTCATAGTCGAAAACTTTATGTTAGTTAATAGTCTTAATGTCGTGTCATACGCGTTCTCTATGATTCTACCGACTTATGTCGGGAAACACGTTCTGCGATTGGCAGTGCAAATATAAATATGTATGCGTTTCTTCGGGATGAATTATTTCCCGAAACGGTCGAATCTCCCTAAACCTAGCATATTTTCGGCCCACGATCAGGATGGCGATTGCCAGCACGATGTACGAAATGAGGGTAACCATCATTTCATACATTTATTATTCGTAGATTTTCATTCAAAAACCGTGAACTCGATGCCCGCGATTATCTCTTTCGTTCCAAAAGCAAGTCAAATCAGCGATCAGCCACAAGGATCACATAAAAAAGGTCCGGGAACCTCCCAGACCTTAAACCAGACCAAATGACGACCTCTCAGTATCATCCAACTTTTAATGAAAGTTTAGCGCCAATACGATAAGACTCTAATACCTGAAAGGCCGATCCTTCACATAGATTCTGAAATCACAGACCGCTCCGGGAATATTTTCCTCCATACGGGGAAGATACTGGAATCCAGATATTTCTTGTGACGCACCAAGGTCTATGACTATGGAGTGAGGGAAAGCCACGCCGGGGACAGTCTGCCAATAGGTTGACTCCTGAAGATCAAAAGACTTGTCGGCAGAATGATTTCCTCCATCCAAATCCTCACTGTCCGCATATAGGACTGTCCAAAGTTCACGAGGCAGACGCTCACCTTTACTGTCCAGCAAATACATCTCTGCAATGGCAGCGGTTTCGCTCCCGTTGATGGAGTTCAGGGCTTCGATACAGACGTACCGACCTTTCACCGTGGCACCGAACCTCACCTCTTGCCA
>CAKUPC010000045.1 GCA_934675095.1 uncultured Bacteroidales bacterium
CCCTTGAGCGGCTGAATCGGGTGCTATAACAAAAGAGGGCGACTAAAAAGTCAGAATAACCCTCTGAGAATTTAGTATTTGGAAACAAGGTCGAGGTTGACCTCACCGAAAAACAAGAAAAAGGGGCTTGACTAATACTTTTTAGTCAGCCCCTCGTATCAGAGGAGTTCCGCTTTTTAAGTCGCTGAGTCAAAGGGTATGCATAAAAGGATGGGATGCAAGGCGCACTGGGGATTTCAACACCGGAGCAACCTGATGGTTGTGAGGATTTGAAATCACCATGCAACGAAGCAGGCCGCCTTTTAGGCGCCCCGCCTTATTCTTCGCCTGCGGCCTTTAAGCGCTCAGCGTTCTCGGCAATCTGCAGCTGGTCAAGCAGCTCCTGGATGTCGCCGTCCATGAAGACCGGAAGGTTGTACATCGTGTAGTTGATGCGGTGGTCGGTCACGCGGGACTGAGGGTAGTTGTAGGTGCGGATTTTCGCCGAGCGGTCGCCTGTGGAGACCATTGTCTTTCTCTTTGCTGAAATTTCGTTCAGATACTTCTCGTACTCCATATTATAGAGCCTCGTGCGGAGCTCGGCGAGTGCCTTGTCGAAGTTCTTGAGCTGAGACTTCTCGTCCTGGCACTGCACCACGATTCCGGAAGGGATATGGGTGAGGCGGATTGCCGAGTAGGTCGTGTTCACGGACTGGCCGCCCGGACCTGAAGAGCAGAACGTGTCCTTGCGTATGTCGTTCATGTTCAGCTCGATGTCGAACTCGTCCGCCTCAGGAAGCACCGCCACCGACGCCGCCGAGGTGTGGACCCTGCCCTGCGTCTCGGTCTGCGGCACGCGCTGCACGCGGTGAACTCCGGACTCGTATTTCAGCACTCCATAGACCCCCTCGCCGATGACCTTCACGACGATTTCCTTGAATCCGCCGGCAGCGCCCTCCGACTGGCTGTTGATTTCCATTTTCCAGCCCCTGCGCTCGAAATACTTGCTGTACATCCTGAACAGGTCTCCCGCGAAGATTGCCGCCTCGTCACCGCCGGCTCCTCCCCGGATTTCCAGAATGGCGTTCTTGCTGTCCTGAGGGTCGGCGGGGATGAGCAGGAGCTTGATTTTCTGCTCCATCTCCGGAAGCTGAGGCTCAATCTCCGCAATCTCCTCCTTCGCCATCTCCCTGAGCTCCTCGTCCTTTTCCTCCGCGATGATTTCCTTCGCCATCTCGTATGACTCGACGAGCTTCCTGTACTCCTCGCCGGCCTTTATAATCGGCGACAGCTCCTTGTATTCCTTGTTGAGCTGAACATATTTCTTCATGTCGGAAATCACGTCCGGATCCGAAAGCTGGGTCTGGAGCGACTCGTATTTTTCCCTGAGTCCGAGGACTTTTGCAAGCAATGTGTTGTTATCTGCCATCTGTCTGTAAGTTATGAAGTCTTCAAAATAATCCTCAATCTGAGGCAATTCATCTTTCTCGTATTCCGTGTTTCGGACATATATGAAAATATATCCCCGTAAAATCCTGCAAATTTAGGATTGCTTTTGCTTTTTTACAAAAATATTTCGTCGCATGATTCATTTTTCCCGCAGAAATATCGAAATGTTTATAAAATTTTCATTTTTTTGTCATAAATGTCCGTCAGGCATTGTCTATTTGACAATCAGATTGTAAATTCGCGGTCTAAAACTTCTTGTACGCCCTTCGTCTATCCGGGGAAAGCAAGAGAAACTAAAAGATAAAATATGAATTTCGGATTTTTGGAAATTCTTACCCTTATAGGCTCCGTCGGGATGTTCCTGTATGGGATGAAGCTCATGAGTGAGGGCCTGCAGAAAGCGGCCGGAAACAAGTTGAGAGACATATTGGCACTGATGACCAACAACAAGTTCCTCGGGGCTCTGACAGGTATCTTCATCACTGCGCTCGTCCAGTCCTCGTCGGCAACGACAACGATGATTGTCTCTTTCGTCAATGCCGGTCTCATTTCGCTCCAGCAGTCAATGGCCGTAATCTTCGGCGCCAATGTGGGAACAACCTTCACGGCCTGGATTATTTCACTTTTCGGATTTAAGGTAGATATAGCGACATTCGCCGTTCCGCTCTTCGCGTTCGGGGTGCCGCTTCTTTTTATGAAAAAATCCAGCTACACGAACTGGGGCGAGTTCCTCATCGGCTTCGCGCTCCTTTTCCTCGGTCTGGACTACCTCAATCACTCAGTGCCTGACCTGCAGGCGAATCCGGCGGTCTTTGACACCCTGCGGCGCTGGTCCGACATGGGATTCTGGTCGGTACTTCTCTTTGCGCTCGCCGGAATGCTGCTGACGATGGTCGTGCAGGCCTCCAGCGCGACGTTCGCGATTGCACTCATCATGTGCAGCAAGGGATGGGTATCTTTCGACCTTGCCTGTGCGCTGGTTCTCGGTGGAAATATCGGAACCTGCATCACGCCTATCATCGCCTCCGTCTCAGGAAATGTCATGGCAAAGCGTGCTGCTGCCGGACATCTGCTGTTCAACATTCTCGGCGCAATCTGGATGCTCGCCCTCTACAACCCGTTCATAAAGTTCATCTCCTGGATAACGAACGGCTGCGTCGGCGACCCGAATGCCCTCTACGCATTCACCGAGACGGCGGACCCGACACTCGTGGCTTCACTTGCCGACGGGACGATAGACAAGAGCATCGAGGCCAATGCGGCGGTGGCGACACAGTTCGCGTCGATGCAGTATTTCGTGTCCTTCGGCCTCTCGATGTACCATACGGTGTATAACCTCGTCAATATCATCATAATGATATGGTTTACCAACTTCTATGTCAAGGCGGTGACTTTCCTTGTCCCGTCACGGAGGGAGAACAATCTGGAGGATGACGGCAAGTCTCATCTCGAGTTCATCTCAGGCGGCCTGATGTCAACCTCCGAGCTTTCCATCCTTCAGGCTCACAAGGAGATAGTTCTCATGAGCGACAGAACCTACAGGATGCACGAGATGATTCAGAGGATGTATTCCGAGACGAATCAGGACGAGTTCTCGTCGCTGTTCCTCAGAGTCCAGAAGTATGAAAGCATCAGCGACAACATGGAAGTCGAGATTGCCTCCTACTTGAGCAAGGTCGCCGACGGACGGCTCAGCGACGAGTCAAAGCATTCGATTCAGGCAAAGCTCCGTGAGATTTCGGAAATCGAGAGCATCGGCGACAGCTACTACAACATGGCCCGCATCCTCCAGCGCCGCAACGAGAACAACATTGTGTTTACGCAGTCGATGAACGAGAACTTCGCAGCGATGTTCGACCTCGTCAGAACGGCCTATGACCGGATGGCCGCGATTCTCAAGGACAACGGCCAGCACATGGGCGACCTGAAGATGACGCTCAATCTGGAGCAGAACATAAACGAGATGCGAAATAACCTCAAGGAGCAGAACATCATTGACCTGAATGAGGGCAAATATGAGTACGCGACAGGCTCCGCCTATATGGATCTGATCGTCGAGTGCGAGAAGATTGGGGACTACATCGTGAATGTCGTCGAGGCACTCGTCAATCTCAAGCCGGGAAAGGGGAGCAATTAGTTCGGGTCACTTCGGGCGGAGCCGAAAAGTCTTTGTGCGGAAATATTTTTTTGAAAAAATTTACAAAAAGGCGAGCTTGTGCGGTGGTTTTGCACAAGCTCGCCTTAATTTTGCATCGTAATTCAGAGGAGAGGCCTTCGGGACGGCTCTGAAAAAGAAAGGTGTAAAACATTTAAATTCAAGAGATATGCGTACAGATTCAATCATCAGCCTCATGAACACGTTCATTTCGTCAGACAATTCATACGAGAGCGTAAGCGCGATGGTCAGCGAACTCGGTCTTGAACTCCGTTCAGTTGAATTTGTTTAGGCCTTTTCGTCGCAGATTCATGCTGTCTTTTGCGTGAAGCTGAGTAATTCTTGCTACCTTTGCGTCGCAAAATTTAAATTCAGGACAAATGAAGGTAAGGATTATAAACGGCTCGCGCTGGGATGCCCCGGCCTATGCGACTGAAGACTCGGCAGGAGTCGATTTGAAGGCGAACATTGACGAACCTATTACTATCGCCCCGCTTCAGAGGGTGATTGTCCCGACCGGTCTCAGGATAGCTCTTCCCAAGGGCACAGAGGCTCAGGTCAGGCCTCGCAGCGGACTTGCCGCGAAGCACGGTATCACGGTTCTGAACACTCCCGGCACCATAGACGCGGACTACCGCGGTGAGATTGCCGCCATTCTCATAAACCTCTCCGACAAGGATTTCGTCGTGAATCCTGGCGAACGCATCGCGCAGATGATAGTTTCCCGCTACGAGCGCGTCGAATGGGAGGAGGTCGAGCAGCTCGACGACACTGTGCGCGGCGAAGGCGGGCTCGGTTCCACGGGGCGATGACTGTCATTGTGGTCTCATATAGGTCAGAATCCCGGTGCAGCCGGGGCAAAGTAAGATTATGGCCGGAATTTTAAATATTTCCGAACATGGACATAAACAAATTATACTGCATATTCACCTCCTGCGGCTGCAAGGTCACGACCGACAGTCGGAAAATCAGCGGGGGAGAACTGTTCTTCGCGCTGAAAGGCGAGAACTTCGACGGAAATGAATACGCATTGCAGGCTCTTGAACGAGGGGCGGCCTACGCAGTTGTGAATGAGGACTCTTCCGTCGCCGCTGCGGCTGTAGGCAATCCTCATCTTATTCCTGTCCCGGACACTCTCCATGCGCTTTGGGCACTTGCCCGCTACCATCGCGACAAGTTCAGCATTCCTGTTCTTGGACTTACCGGCACGAACGGCAAGACCACGACGAAGGAGCTCATCAACGCCGTGCTTTCCACGCGGTTACGCACTCATGCGACATCCGGCAATCTCAACAACAACATCGGGGTGCCGCTCACGGTTCTCGGCATTTCGCCTGACACGGAGATTGCCGTCATTGAAATGGGCGCGAGCCATCCCGGTGACATTAAGGAACTTGTCGATATTGCTGCCCCGGATTTCGGGCTCATCACCAATGTCGGCAGGGCTCATATTCTCGGATTCGGTTCTTTTGAGGGCGTGAAGGCCACGAAGGGGGAGATGTACGACTTCATCGCCGGAAACGACAGGGGAGCGGGGACGGTTTTCGTAAATCAGGACAATCCGCTGCTGGTTGAGATGGCCGCTTCAAGAAAGCTGCTTGCCGTTCCATACGGGCTTCATTTTTCCGGGACCCGCGTCCTGACGCCCGACGCCGTGCATCCGTATCTTCGCCTTTTCCTTGCCGACGGTAAACAGGTGGACACGAAGCTTGTCGGCTCATACAATGCCGACAATGTGCTTGCTGCTCTCTGCATAGGACGTTTCTTCGGCGTTCCGGAGGCGGATGCCATCGCTGCGGTCGCATCATACGTCCCTTCAAACAACCGTTCGCAGATGCAGCGCACCGCTCGCAACATCCTCATTGTAGATGCCTACAACGCCAATCCTTCGAGCATGAAGGCGGCGCTGGACAATTTCGCGGGCTTTGATGCGTCAAAGAAAATTGTCCTGCTCGGGAATATGCTTGAACTTGGAGGGGAGTCGGTCGCGGAACACACCAAGATCCTTCGTGCCGTTGCGGACTATGGACTTGATGGATATTTTGTGGGGGAGGAATTCCGAAAGGCAGGGGCGGAGCGCTGTTTCAGCACGTCTGACGAACTGGCCGCCTACATCGCCTCTCATGAGTCCGAGTTCTCTTCCTCCGCGATACTCATAAAAGGCTCACGCGGAACGAGGATGGAGAAGGTAATTCCGGTCCTGTAGGGTGGAATCGCAGAAAATATACAGGCTCCGACTTGAGCATATTCAGTTGGAGCCTGTATTGGTTCGTAGATGGAGTTCCTTATGCAATCCCTGGGCGGACGGATTCGCGTATTGCCCTTATATGTCTGACTGCCATTATCGCCGCGAGAGCCAGCAGGCTTCCTGTGATGAGACCGGAGAATGCTCCGACGGTGATGTCTCCGAGGAAATGCTTTCCGCAATAGACGCGGCTGATGCTGACTGCCATCGCCCAGAAAAAGATGACGCTCCCGTATATTCCGAGAAATATTTTTCTGTTCGTCCCGTTTTCGCGTCCCATCGCGCCCTTGCGGCTCCTGATGAAGGAAAGGCAGAGCATCGAGCACATTGCGAAGGAGAACACGTTTGCGGCGTGACCGGAGTAGAACCCGCATCCTCCTCCGCCTTCAAGCACCCTGAGCCCATGCGCCTTCATCCACGGGTCCATGCACGGGCGAAGCCTCGCAACTCCGTCCTTCACGAGATTCGCCAGCTGGTCGGCACAGACGACGTTCAGCACGAGGGCGAGCGTGACGACGAGCCCGGCCTTCCATCCCATGCGGTAGATGACAATCCCGAGCACGACAAGGTAGAGCGGAATCCAGACCTTTACGTGTGAGAACGCGGGCATCACGGCGTCCGTGAACGCCCCGCCGCTGGTGTTGATTGCGAGCGTCGCTTCCTTGTCCAGCATCTCAAGCTGTTCAAGCGTCGAAATAAGGTGTTGTATCATAATGTTTTATGCAAACTTTCCCACAGGAGGTCCTTCAGCCGCTGTATGCCTTCACCCGTGAAAGATGAAATGAACACATGTGGCACCCCTTCCGGCAGCGCCGGCTCAATCTCCGCCTCAAGGTGCTCGTCCAGCATATCCGACTTGGTAACGGCAAGCACGCGGTTCTTCACGAGCAGTTCGGGATTGTACTCCCGCAGCTCGTCAAGCAGTATCTCATAGCTTTTCTTTATGTCCTCCTCTTCGGCTGAAACCATAAACAGCAGCACGGAGTTCCTTTCGATATGCCGGAGAAACCTGATTCCCAGTCCCTTGCCGTCGTGCGCACCCTCTATGATTCCCGGAATGTCGGCCATGACGAACGACTGGTCGTCATAGTAGCGCACCACACCGACGCTCGGCTCAAGTGTCGTGAACGCATAGTTCGCGATTTTAGGCTTTGCGGCCGACACCGTCGAAAGCAGCGTGGATTTCCCGGCATTAGGGAATCCGACGAGTCCAACGTCGGCAAGCAGCTTCAGCTCAAGGATATACCAGCCCTCCGACCCTGGCTCGCCCGGCTGCGCATATCTCGGCGTCTGGTTCGTCGGACTCTTGAAGTTGGCGTTGCCCAGACCTCCGCGCCCGCCCTTGACGAGCACGTATTCCTCGCCCGGCTCCACCATCTCGTGCAGCACCTCCCCGGTCTCGGCATCCTTCGCTACGGTTCCGAGCGGCACGTCCAGATAGACATCCTTCCCGGCCTTCCCGTTGCAAAGCGCCCCGCTCCCGGCCTCGCCGTGCTCCGCCCGGATATGTTTCTGATATTTAAGATGAATCAAAGTCCAGAACTGAGGATTAGCCCGCAGGATGACGTTCCCTCCGCGTCCTCCGTCCCCTCCGTCCGGCCCGCCCTTGGGCACATATTTCTCCCTCCTCAAATGCATCGACCCCGCGCCCCCGTTTCCCGAAGCGCAGAAAATCTTCACGTAGTCTATAAAGTTGCTGTCTGCCATAATCTTTTACTTTGCAAGGTGCAAAGATAGCGAAAGTTTGGGAAAGAATGGAGTTCTCCCCATTTTCCTTGTCGGCCATGATGGAATGACCGCCGAAGACACAATTTTTCAGATTTTATTCCACTAAAACAGGGGGATTAAGACGGTGTCGGTTGGGGGCGCCCCGATTGGATGCTCCTCTCAGAGAGTATATTCCACTAAAACAAGGATTAAGGCCAGGAAACAAAAAAATAATTGTGTATCTTCGCATGGCAAAAACTATTTGTCATCTGTTTGGATGAGAAATGAATATAGGCCGAAAGAACCTTTTCGATAAGTCAGTGCGGAGCCAGGCTTGCTTGAACTATGACGAGTACAGAAAAGTGGCGTATGACATACGAATGAAAAAGGTGGTGCAGTTATTTTTTTTGAGGGTTTCTTAATCTGGTAATATGGAATCAAAAAGAAGTATACGAAAGTATATTGGAGAACAACGGTTCTTTCAAATACCTCAGTATCAACGTGGATATAAATGGGGTGTTCATAGGTCGGGGCAACCGTGTGCGGCCAAGGTTCTGTTACAGGATATTCTCGATGCGTTCAAAGCGGGGAAAGATGAATATTTCATTCAGGGGGTAACTGTATATGGCTCCGGGGAGGGCGTGGTCTTGATTGATGGTCAGCAACGTACCACAACACTTTTCTTGCTGCTATCCTTGCTTCTTGATGGCAGGGGAGAGGATTTTCTTTTTCTTAAAGAGAAGTTGAAATTAAAATATGATATTCGTAAGAAATCGGAAGATTTTCTTTGTGAATTGCTTAAGAAAAAGGTTGAGGATGGGCGTGCTTATGTGGAGGAACATCATCAGGAAAGTCAGGATATATTCAACTTTGGGGAGGCCTATGTTCAGATGGATGACCTTTTGAAGGAATTTGATCGAAAGAGGGTCACTGACTATGTTCTTGACAAAGTTATGTTGTTTTACGTTGAGGTAAATAAAGAGGAGGCTACGTCTGTCTTTTCAATGCTGAACGGAGCTAAAGCAAGTATGACTACAGACGAACTGATCAAAGCGGACTTCCTGTGCAAGGCATCTTTCAATGATAATGTGCTGAATAATCCGATACAGTCATCATCAATCGAAGATACATTGGGAATATTGACTATGCAAATTTATGATGGGGCGGCCCTGGAGTGGGAGTCGAACGCAATTCGAAGTCGTCTGGCCAGGTCTTGGGACAGTTGGCTGTATTGGTGGAATCGTCCGGAGGTCAAGGCATTCTACAAGACTGAGCATGAGGCCCCTATGGAACTGTTATTGAGTTCTTATTGCAAAGACGGGAAGCTCGCGTATAGTGATGATGAGGATATGAAGCCAATGATTTTCAAACAGTTCCAAAATAAATTTATAAAGGATACAGCAAGCGCAAAGAATAATTTTGAAGCTTTAAGGAAGAGACAAAAACGATTTGAGGATTTATACAATTCGACAAGCTATTACAATTATTTGGGACTTGCTCTTTCCATATTTGGCGGTAAGGACGACAGGAATGCCATCATCAGATTATGTATCGACCATTTCAATGACTTTGATTATATCAGGCGTTATGTTCTCTTAAGAATCATCGGCGTAAATTCCCAAGACATTCAGAGACCTGCCGAGGATATGACAGAAGAACAGATTGGTTCATTCAATAACCAGATTGATTCAGCTATGAGTATGATTAGCAATAAGGATGTTTATAATACTGACGCAAAGGAACTTGCATTCAGAATCCTCTTTATGCTTAATGTGAAGGCGGCAGATGATGATAAGAAGAAATTCAAGTTCTTTTATTTGGATGAAAGAAATAAGCTGGCTGCTATTTATTCACAAAGATCTTTGGAACATATATGGCCAAAATCAAAAGTAGCGTATAAGAAAGACGGTGAAGATGGATATTTTTCCGTAAAGATTGACGCGAACACGAATCGGGAATCCGATGCTGACGGGAGGCTTCCTTCAGAGGATGCACACCCAGAAATACCGCCTGATTGTATTTGCCGAGATGATTTTTCACCGAATGCTTCTGAGCACTGTATAGGGAACTTGGTCTTCTTGCACAAATATGATAATTCTAAGTTTAATGCTAAATTGCCGGAGGATAAAAAGGCGGTTTACTTCGAATTGTCCAGACCGGATGCCAGGTTGTATAGCCGTGACCTTATGCACACAATTTCTGCATTTGCCGGAAAATCTTGGGCAAAAGAAGATGCTATATCAAGAATCGAAGAGAGAAAGGAAGAGGAAATATCAGCTCTGAAGAAAATATATGATGCTTTCAAACTCAAACTTTCGTAATATGAGTGACGGTGAACTTACTAGTGGCGCATCGTGTACGATAGGACAGCTTTTCTCTGGAGACAGGAGAGTCGTCATTCCCGATATGCAGAGGGATTACTGCTGGCCATCACATGTTAATGAGACAAATAATAAAGACCTTGTCACGTGTTTTGTCACAGAAATTCTTGACAAGTTCGATAAGGACAAATCTCAAGAGATGAAGATGGGACTGATCTATGCGTATCAATCTCCTGAGAATCATATTCAACTTTGTGATGGTCAACAGAGAATAACAACTTTATATCTCCTTGCCGGGGTGCTCGCGAAAAGGCTTAAAAACGACAGTAAATCATATGCAAAGGCAGTGGATATGCTTATTTCCGAGTTTGAATTGAAAAAGGATGATCATGAGCCCCGCCTTCAATATGCTGTTCGAGAATCGACATTGATGTTCCTAAGAGACCTTGTATATTGCTATTTCGGGGCAGGATCATTCAGCGTTGATGAAGACATCAAACACGCTGACTGGTTCTTTGGCGAGTATGAACAGGATCCGACTATAGGCAACATCATCAAAGCGATCGCAACCATAGAAGGGCTTCTGGACGGCCGTCAGGATTGTGAGGGTATTCTGAATTTCATGGCGGATAAAATATCATTTTTGTATTATGATTTGCGCGACAGGCATCACGGAGAAGAACAATTTGTGGTGATAAACACTACCGGCAAGTCGTTGACAAAGTCCGAAAACAGAAAGCCGGATATCCTCGGCAAAATCAAAACAGATGAAGATGTTAAGCGCTGTTCTGACCTATGGGAGAGCTGGGAACAATATTTTTGGGAGCATCGTTCAGAGCAGGAGAAAGGAGACCCATCATATATTGTAGATGGGGCGTTGGAAGAATTCTTCCGTTGGGTATATATTATTGCTAAGGTTGATGAGGAGAAAGATAACGAACATATTCAGGAAGTGGGCAATGGAGGTGTGTTTGACATTTCAGATATAGATGGCAGCAGTGCCGGCATTGTTGATACTTTGGATCTGTTTTTCAATGCCTATAAAAGAATCCCGTCCGAGTTCGTTATCAAAGGGAGGGATCAAATTGATTATTTCAAATTTCTTCCCGTCCTCTTGTATGCCCAAAATAATGCAGGTGCGGATGAAAGGGAGATTATAAGGTGCTCACGTTTTTTTTATTCGAAGGCAAAGAATAGCACGATTTCCAGAAATCCCAAAGATTATTTGCCGGCCTCAATATCTTTTATTTCTTTCTTGAATACGAAGAAAGAGACTGATTTGGCAAACATTTGTGCGTACGAAGGTTTCGACCGGAGGTTGATTGATGATGAGGATAAGATTAAATTTGAGATTCTGTTGAATTCAGAGGACAGGGATTCCGTTGAAGACTTGTTTTGGAAAGAAGAGAATCACCCGATTCTTAATGGCAGCATAATGCTTCTGCTGAATTGGAGTCGGAAGGACCAGAAGAAAGCAGCTTCAAAAGAAAACTTTGATTACGCGGAGTTTAAATCAGTCGCTGAAAAGTTTGAACTGATTTTCAGGAGGGATGATAAGAACGGAGGTTACTCTAAGGATGTTTTCCGCAGAGTGTTGATTTCAAATAAAGCCAGAGAATATCCTTATCAAGGATCATTTGGCTATGGTGATTGGGATTGGAGGGCAATCATATCTAATAATGAAGAACTTGTCGGCAGTATTATTGGCAAAACCGATGTTCAGGACATGGAAAGTACATTGAAAGCCCAGATTAGTTATTGTTCGGGAAATAAGTTTTCTGAATTTGTTGATAACGATTATCTGCTGGAATATTGTGACAAAAAACATATTCGTTGGGATGACAGCCAAGGCTGGCAGTTGATTAAGACCACCGGTTGGGGACAGCCCTTTTCGGTTCAAAACGAACACTTGTATCAGTATTTGTCGAAGGATGGTTTTGGCGAGGAATGGGAAGTCAACAGATTTATCAACATTGATTCATGTGTGTATATTCAAAATGCAAGATGTAATATAGTCTTTGGTATCAGGTTTTGCCGTAGTCCGGCTGAACAAGGTCAAAACAATGGCTGGAATATCGAATTGTTCAGAAGGAATGGGCAGAGTTTGTCCGGATGTATAAAAGAGTTTGGGGTATTGCGAAAATCAGGATGGGAAGAAAAGGAACGCGAATTATCATTTAGTCGCGATATTCCATACTCTGAAGACAGAGAGTCTGATTTCCGGGAAATAAGGGAAGCTGTCAAAACCGTGATTGACGATTGTTTGGTTCTTAATTAAGAATAAGACGGCAGTGCCCCGGATTTCTGGCCAAAACATCCCGTCTGCCTGTCGCTGGAGCGATAGGCAGGGCGCGCCTTTCAATGGCAAAGACAGCGAAGTTTGCGTCAGTGTGTGTCGAGGATGGTGAAGATGTTGCCGCGGACGTCGTCGATGGTGCCGGCGCCGTCGATTTCGGTGTATTTGCCGGCGTCCTTGTAGAAGCTGACGAGAGGCTCGGTCTTCTGGTGGTAGGTGGAGATGCGGTTGGCGATGATGTCGTCGCTGGCATCGTCTTCTCGTCCCTCGATTTTGGCGCGGTGGCGGATGCGGTCGAAAATCATCTCGTCAGGTATCATGATTGAGACCACGGAGGTGAGCTTGTCTCCTTTCTTCGCGAGCAGCCTGTCGAGCGAGCGGGCCTGCTCAATGGTGCGCGGATAGCCGTCGAGGAGGAAGCCATCGACTCCCTTGACATTGTTGAACTCGGATTCAATCATGGCCTCGACCACCTCGTCGGGAACGAGGCATCCCTTGTCGATGAGTTCGTGCGCCTGCCTGCCGAGTTCAGTGCCGGCGGCAATTTCCTTGCGGAGAAGCGCTCCAGTGGAAATGTGGTGCAGATTGTATCTTTCGACCATTGCGCTGGCCTGAGTTCCCTTTCCGGCTCCCGGAGGACCGAACAAGACGTAATATTTCATGATATTCGTGCCTTAAGTTATCTGTTGCCGCTGTCTGCGGACAGATGCTTTAGTCTTCAAGTACGTAAATGTCCCTGAGATTGCGGCCGAGCTCGTTGTAGTCGAGTCCGAAGCCGAGTATGAAGCGGTTGGGAATCTCCTTGCCGACATAGTCGATCGGCTCACCCGTCCGGTAGGCTTCCGGCTTGAACAGCATCGTGCAGACTTTCACCTCAGACGCGCCCTCTTCAAGAAGGATTTTCTTCATCGCCTTGATGGTGAGGCCGGTGTCGATGATGTCCTCCGCGATAATCACGCGCCTTCCCTTGACGGATGCCGTGAGCGGCATAGTCTGCTGAACCTCACCTGTCGTGGATGTTCCCGCATACGAAGTCATCTTCGTGGAGACAAGCTGGCATGGAAAATTCAGCCGCTGCATCAGTTCTCCGGTAAACATGATTGCACCGTTCAGAATGCAGAGAACGACCGGTATGTCCGTTGCTCCCTCAAAGTCAGTGTTGATTTTTTCGGCGACTTTGTCAATGTAGCCCATCAGTTCATCGTGCCCGATGAAAGGGACGAAAGTCTTGTCCCAAACCTTAACCTCTTTCATAAATCTCAAAAACAAGTCGCAAAAATAGTTAATAACATTAAAAAAAAGAAAAATTTTGAGTTTTTATTTTGAAATACAACGCTTCTGCGGATAATTGTCCATAATATTGCGCCATGAGAACACTTGTTGCCCGCAGCGTATTGAACAGGTTCTGTGGCAAAGTGGCGATTGAAAATCGAACAAATTGATATGAATGTGCTGATGACATTGATTGAGGCGATTGCGCTGATTGTCGGGGCCGTTTCCCCGGAGGAGGTGACGGAATCCGAACATGAGCGCTTTTTGTGGAGGAGCGGACATCCGCTTAACATCAACTCCGCATCGCGGCGTGCATTGTCCGAAAGCGGGCTTTTCTCCGACTTTCAGGTGGCGTCGCTGCTGGACTATATCTCATCGACCGGTGCAGTGCTCAGCCGGAGTGAACTTGCCTTAATTGACGGCTTCGACAGCGAAATCGCGGAGGCATTGGCTTTCTTCGTCGCTTTCGGGGACTCGCCGCCGCTGGAGCATTGGTCGTCTGAGAACAGGCTCTATGCCGACACCGGACTATATGGGCTTCATGCGCGTATTTCAAAGGGAGAGTCGTTCGAACTTGCGGCCGCTGGAGCCGGAACATGGACAGGACGGCTTGACGCGTTGTCATTGTCGTCGTCGGCAGCACTTCCGGGGAGGAAAGTCAGGCTATGCGCCGGGGACTTCAACCTCAGGTTCGGACAGGGACTTGCGGCGTGGAACACCATGACCATAGACGATCCGTCGTCTGTCGCTTCACTGATACGTCGTCCGACAGGAATGAAGCCCTCGCGCTCACTGACGGGGAAATATGCGCAGACGGGATTGGGGGGCTGTTTTGATGCCGGACCTGTTACATTCACTGTTGCAGCCACTGTGCCGGGACTGAAAGAGGTGGTGATTGGGGAGGTTAATTCCTCGCGTGGAAAGAATGACGTCGCTGGGCTTCAGGGACTGTGCAACTGCAGTTGGTGGCACCGGCGGTTTTCGCTTGGTTTTACTTCCGTGGTGACGGGGCTACCGTCCGCGGAGTACTCCGCTGGTCTCACAAGTGCGGGAATAAGCGCGAGTACAGGGACTGGCGCAAGTATCGGGACACTCATGCGTACAGGAACAAACGGCAAAGCATCCGGCGGTCGTTGGCATTGCACGGCTGATTTCTCTGTTGATTTCAGAGGCTGTTTCGGCGGCTTTGACTTTGCCTCGGAACTTGCCGGTGGCGTGGGGCGGCCGCTCCGGGCGGTAGTTTCCGCCACTTCGCCGCGCCTTGCCGAGCATTTCAAGCTGGGTTCGTCGTTGCGTTACAGCCATTCCAGGCACATTGCCCTGCTTGTTTCCGAATTCTCCGCCCGCAGCGGGCATTCGGCCTCGCTGTCCTTCCGCCTGCGTCATGTTGCGCCTAAGTCAAATGAAACTGTGCCGACGGGAGGTAAGCTGCCGGGCACGAATGATGTCCGGGTGGATGCCCGTTACAGATTCCGCTGGAATGAATCGTCTTTCGCCGCGCTGCGTCTTCGTGAAAACATTTATATAAACAGCTTGCCTGCCAGCGTGTTCAACTGCCGCGCTGAGGTGACGGCAGGCTATTCCGGCATCTGGGCGAGCTCCGCTTCGGTGAGTTTCAGCCACTGCGGCAAGTGGGGGATGGTGGCCTTCGT
>CAKUPC010000046.1 GCA_934675095.1 uncultured Bacteroidales bacterium
GCACGGTGCAGCGGATGGTCTCTCCGTTGTTCGACGGGGTGAGCCCGAGATTCGCGTCGATGATGGCCTTCTCGATGAGGGGAATCATCTTCTTTTCCCACGGCTGGATGGCGAGGGTCTTGGCGTCCGGGGCGGTCACAGAAGCGACCTGCGGAACCGGGGTCATGGAACCGTAGTAGTCAACCAGCACATTGGCGAAGATTGTCGGATTGGCCTTGCCTACACGGTAGGTCTTGAGGTCTTCTTCGAGGAACACCACCGCGTCCTCCATATTCATCTTGGCCTCTTCCAGGATTTCGTTTGCTTTTTCAATCATAACTTATGTTTGTTTGGAGTATTTTTTCTGCACAAAGATCTCTCACTTCGTTCGAGATGACAATGTTGATGTCGTTCGAGATGACAATGAACGGAAACTACACATGAACAAGCGTGCCGACCTTGTCGCCGTTGACGAGGCTCAGGAGATTGCCCTTCCGGTTCATGTCGAAAACTATAATAGGCATATTTCCCTCACGGCAGAGCGCGAACGCCGTCTGGTCCATGACCTTGAGGTGGTCTTCCATCGCCTTGTCAAACGTGAGTTCGTCATATTTCACCGCCGTCGGGTCCTTTTCCGGGTCCGCAGTATAGACGCCATCGACGCGGGTACCCTTCAATAGAGCGTCCGCCTTGATTTCAAGCGCACGGAGCGCGGCGCCGGAGTCTGTCGTGAAGAACGGGTTTCCGGTACCTCCTGCCAAAAGCGCCACACCGCCCCTCTCGAGAACGGAAACGGCGTCATCCCTCATGTAATAGCGTGCGACCGGCATCATCGGGGTCGCGGTAAAAACCTCCGCCTCAACGCCCGCAGAGCGAAGGGCCATCGCAAGACCGAGAGAGTTTATGACAGTAGCGAGCATCCCCATCTTATCCCCGTTTACGCGGTCAAAGCCCTTCCCCACACCGCTCAGTCCGCGGAATATGTTGCCGCCTCCGATGACAATCGCCACCTGAAGTCCGCCCTTGACGGCCTTCGCAATCTCGTCCGCATATTCGGAAAGACAATTCTCGTCAATCCCCTTCCCCGCAGGTCCGCCGAGGCTTTCCCCGCTCAGTTTCAGCAAAACTCTTCTATACATATTTATATATCCAAAGATTTTCAACGGCCCATTCCGTCATTCATTCTGCAAATATAGTTCAATTTCATCATCAAACGAAAACAAATTTTCCGAATAATTATGAAAGTTGGAAGAAAGAATATATCTTTGCACCGCTAAAACCAAGTTCGGGCATTTGAAACTTGAATTATTGATTGAACATCTATGGCTAACATTTTTACATCATCAATCGGAAAGAAGCTCATAATGAGCATCTCAGGACTTTTTCTCATCATTTTCCTCCTGCTCCACATGAGCATCAACCTCTTTGCTGTCGTTGACCTCATCACCGGTGAATACGGTGCATCCGACGGTCTCTTCCAGCTTGGCTGCAACTTCATGTCGCTCCCGATTGTGACCGTGATGGTGCCTGTCCTTGCACTTGGATTTGTCATCCACATCTTCTACGGCTGCTACCTCACTTATACAAACCTCAAGGCTCGCGGAGGCTACTGCCGCTACGCCGTTTCAAGCAAGGCAAAGACTGACTCTTTCGCATCAAGGAACATGATTGTCCTCGGAATCATCATCCTCGGATTCATCGCGTTCCACCTCACCCATTTCTGGGCGGATATGCAGCTCAAGCATTTCATGGGTGTAGAGGAGACAAATCCTTACGACCTTCTTGACGCCACCTTCGGACGATGGTGGATTACGGTTCTGTACCTCGTCTGGTTCGGAGCAATCTGGTTCCACCTCACACACGGCTTCTGGAGCGCATTCCAGACCCTCGGATGGAACAACATGGTCTGGCTCAAGAGACTCAAGGTCATCGCCTACATCTTCGCAACTCTGATTTTCCTCGGCTTCGCGACTGTTGCAGTTGCAGTATGCATCCACAATTACTGCCCTTGCCTCGCATAACGACGAAAACATAGAAATCGAAAGCGGTGACTCACACGGAGCCACCGCTTATTTTTTTTGCCCGGTTGACAATAAACCCTATAAATCCAATACAATGAAACAGAAAAGATTCTTTTTGCAGGAGAATGAGATTCCGACGCAATGGTACAACATTCAGGCGGATATGCCGCACAAGCCGCAGCCGATGCTCAATCCGGGGACGCACAAGCCGGTGACCGAGGACGAGATGGCGGTGCTGTTCTGCCGCGAGTGCGTGAGGCAGGAGATGAACATGACGGACAGGTGGATTGACATTCCCGAGAAGGTCCGCGAGTTTTATGCCTACTACCGCTCAACGCCGCTTGTACGCGCATACGGCCTTGAGAAGGCCCTGGACACTCCGGCGCACATATATTTCAAGAACGAGAGCGTCAGCCCTGTGGGCTCGCACAAGCTGAACTCGGCGCTGGCACAGGCCTACTACTGCAAGGAGGAGGGAATAACTAACGTCACGACCGAGACGGGCGCAGGACAATGGGGAACGGCGCTTTCCTATGCGGCAAGGCTGTTCGGGCTTGAGGCCGCCGTCTATCAGGTGAAGATTTCATACGAGCAGAAGCCTTACCGCCGCTCTATGATGCAGCTCTTCGGGGCGCAGGTGACTCCGTCGCCGTCGATGTCAACCCGTGCGGGCAAGGACATACTGACGAAGAATCCGTACCACCAGGGTTCTTTGGGAACAGCCATTTCGGAGGCCGTGGAGCTTGCGATGACCACGCCGGAAAGATGCAAATACACCCTCGGTTCGGTGATGAGCCATGTCGGGCTGCACCAGACGGTCATAGGGCTTGAGGCGGAGAAGCAGATGGAGATGGCCGGGGAATATCCTGACATCGTGATAGGATGCTTCGGCGGAGGTTCGAACTTCAGCGGCATCTCGTTCCCGTTCATGAGGCACAATTTCTTTGACGGAAAGAAGACGCGGTTCATCGCGGCCGAGCCGGCAAGCTGCCCGAAGCTCAGTCACGGCAAGTTCGAGTATGACTTCGGGGACGAGAGCGGCCTTACCCCGCTGATTCCGATGTATTCTCTCGGGCATGACTTCATTCCGGCGAACATCCACGCAGGCGGTCTGCGCTATCACGGAGCCGGCGCGGTCGTGTCGCAGCTCCTCAGGGATGGTCTGATGGAGGCGACTGACATCCAGCAGCTTGACTCGTTTGCGGCGGGCGTGCTCTTCGCAAAGACCGAGGGAATCATCCCGGCCCCGGAGTCCTGTCATGCCATTGCGGCGGCCATTGACGAGGCTGCCAAATGCAGGGAGGCCGGCGAGAGCAAGGTGATTCTGTTCAACCTTTCCGGGCACGGACTCATCGACATGACGGCATACGACCAGTATCTCTCCGGCAACCTCGTCAACTACACCAAGTAATTTATTGTCGGAGGCCAACGGCTCAAGGCAGAAAACGGGAAACCCGCCGCTCATGAAAAAAATCGCGTCGGGTTTTCCCGTTTTCCGCTTTCTTTCGCCTTCCGCACATATCTATATCTCTTATCGTGTGCTGGAGAGGAAGCAATTATTGGAGACGCATTGTTTTGGCGGCGAGCCAGGCGGCTTCCTCGGAAGTCATGCGGGGAGCGAGGCGGGAATAGACGGAGGCATTGTAGGAGTTGAGCCATTCTTTTTCATCGGCGGTCAGCAGTTCGGCTATGACCGCTGACGTGTCTATGTGACAGCAGGTAAGGGTCTCGAAGCGCAGCCATTCGCCGAACTCGTTGCAGCCTGTCGGGTTCACGTCAGGAATGCGGTCGGGAACGGTGAGGATGACATTCTCATGACGGATTCCGTGCATTCCGGCGCGGTAGAGCCCAGGTTCGTTCGATGTGACCATTCCGGGCAGCAGCGGCTGACTGTTGAAGTTCTGACGGATGTCCTGCGGACCCTCATGCACGCCGAGATAGTAGCCGATGCCGTGCCCGGTGCCGTGGCCGAAGTTGCGCCTTGCCCTCCAGAGCGGGCCGCGGGCAAGCGCGTCAATCTGACAGCCCGCCGTGCCTTTCGGGAACACGGCCATCGACAGGTCTATCATTCCCTTGAGCACGAGCGTATAGTCCTCTTTCTCAAGTTCAGTGCAGACGCCCATCGGTACGGTGCGGGTGATGTCGGTCGTGCCGGTGAGATACTGTCCTCCGGAGTCCACGAGATAGAGCCCGTGCCCCTCTATTATCCTCGACCCTTTCACCGGAGTCACATAGTGAGGAAGCGCGGCGGAAGACCCGTAGGCCGAAATGTTCTCGAAGCTGTCGCCCCTGTAGCCCGGTATGTCGGCACGCAGCGAGCTGAGCTTCACCGACGCGTCCCACTCACTGACCGGCTCGGCCTCTCCCCTTTCTGCCGCCGCGACATTGTCCTCCAGCCACTTGAGGAAGCGCTCAACTGCAAGTCCGTCCTCGACAAAGGTCTCGCGCAGGCGTTCAATTTCGGAGTCTTCCTTCACCGCCTTGCGAAGAATCACCGGAGACTTCCCGAGGCGGAACTTTGAAGCTGCGCCCGGCTCCGGAGCGTATATGGACGATATGTAGCTGAACAGCTGCCAGTTGAGCGAGGACGAATCGGCGAACAGCGACTCGTCCGAACCGATTTCGCCAAGGGCGGTCTCAACGGCATCGTAGTTCTCTATGCTGATGTCGTCCACCGAGATTTCCTCGAAACTGTCCGGCGTGTCACCGTCGTCATCATATCCGTCCTTCCGGACAAACCAGCGCACATTCTCCTGTGACACAAGAAGATAGGATATGACATAAGGATTATACTCGATGTCGTCAGCGCGGACATTCAGAAGCCACGCAATCTCGTCGAGAGCCGTGACGAGGAAATTATCTACGTCGTTGCGGAGCATCCACTTGCGCAGCCAGCCAATCTTCGCCAGACGGTCCTCGCCGCCGGAAATCTCAAGGTCGAGCGTCTGAACGGGCGTGACGGGGATGGCGGGGCGGTCCGTCCAGAGGGTGTCCAGGAAATCTGGGCGGGAATTTATTTCATAGCGGAAATCATTGTCCGCTGTCGCCCCGGAAAGAGCCTCGTCAATTGCAAGCACCTCATCCGCGCTCCAGCACAGGCCGTCGAGGACGAGGTTCAGCTTGCGCGGGCAGGCACCTTCGCCGAGATAATAGGACTGGATTGAAGGGGCTCCGAGTATGTAATCGACATTCTCCGCCAGCCACTGCGGAACAGGAACGGCATCCGGCACACGCAGCTTGTGCAGTTCAACGCCCGTTCCTTCGAGCTGTTCGACGGCCTGGATGAAATAGCGGGTGTCCGTCCACAGTCCGGCATGACTGCGGGTCACGACGACGCTTGCCGCCTCACCGGTGAATCCCGTCAGCCACTCCACCTGTTTCCAGCGCGCTGCGGGATATTCGCTGCAATGAGGGTCCGATGCTCCGACGAGCACCGCATCCCAGCCGTTTTCCTTCATCATCGCCCTCAGACGGGCAATTCTCTGAGCATAGATGTTTTCCATAATGTCCAAATTTAAAAACTCCCGAGCCGGATGGGATTCCCTTAACGGGGAATTCAGAATATCCCCATCAGTCCGGAGATGATGTTGTCCGAAATGAAGAAATATTTTTCCGGAATCCGGTAATATGGTTCCGGCGTCTCCGGGTTACACGCCGCCTCCGCGCCTCCGACGGGCACGAGATGACCATCCGAGATAGCCTTCCCGAGAGCCTCCGGTGCGCAGGCTTCTTCAAGTTCTGAAAGAAGGCAGCCCGCCGACGTCCTCAGCCCGAGCATCACGTTCTCAAGGGCAATCTGCTCCCGCGAAAGCGTCTCACTGCCGCGCAGCGCATCAAGGTCGGCCTCGAAATTCCGGCGACGGCCGCTTCCGGGCGCATAGGCGTCAAGGTACAGCGCCAAATCAGGCTTGTTCCAACTGCGCCGCCGTCCCCCGTCGGGAAGCACTTCCAGAGAATGAGCCCCGGGACCGAAGCCGACATAGGGAACATGACGCCAATAGGCCGAATTGTGCCTTGCTTCATGACCGGGACTTGCGAAATTGGAGATTTCATAATGGTTGTAGCCGGCAGCCGAAAGCTCTTCGCAGAGAATCTCATACTGTCTTGCGCAGGACTCCTCCGAGGCCTCCCGGCAACGCCCGCCGGCAATCATCCTCTCCAAAGCCGAATCAGGCTCGACCGACAGCTGATAGGCTGAGATATGGCTTGGGGGCACGCCGGTCGCAGAAATGTCAAGTGCCCTGCGGATTGTCTCCCGCCAAGACATCTCTGTCAACAGCGGGACATACGCCGCATCGTCCCGACGGCCGCAGGCACTCTCAGGAAGCGAACCGGAGCGAAGTTCCGGCAAGCCGAAGATAAGGTCAATGCCAATGCTGCGGAAACCGGCCCGCTCAAGGCTCTGATATGCATCTACAGCCGCTGCGCCGTCATGCCGGCGGTTCATCCAGCACAGAATCCCGTCATCAAATGACTGTACGCCCATGCTCGCGCGCGTCACGCCCATTCCCAGGAGGGCTTCGGCATACGCCTCGCCCCGCCGCGCCACATCCTCCGGGTTCAGTTCAACTGTGAACTCCTCAAAGCCGGCCGTTCCCGAGGCTTTCTTAACAGCCTCGACTATGCGGCAAAGCAAAGGCAGCGGCAACACCGATGGTGTACCGCCGCCAATATAGAGCGTGTTCACGTCCATTGTCCCCGCTATTTCCTGTTTCCTGCATTCGATTTCCTTCAACAAGGCCTTGATGTAGCGGTCATAGCCCCCCGAAGTCTCAGAGTAGAATCCGCAGTAGGTGCAGAATGACTTGCAGAAAGGTATGTGGACATAAATCATTTTTTCAACGGTTATCCGCCTCTGAGGGCGAATGTCAAACTACCTTAGCATCAGTTCGGCTGTTCCGAGAGAAGACTGCTCGGTGTAGGCCTCGACTGAATAGATGCCCTTGCTGCAGTCCTTGATGCCGTTCACATAAATCACGACATCCGTCTCGGCTCCCTGATAATCCACCTCACGGGAAGCGGAACTTGCGAGGGTCTCGCCGCCGAACTCAAACGCGCGCTGCTCCGTGCCGGCAATCAGCACGCCGTCGGAATCCTTCACGCGGATGTAGATCCGCACCGGACCCTTAGGCGCAAGGTCGTTCTCGACGAGGCTCAGGCGAATCTGGAACTGCGCCACCCTGCTGCTGCGGTCGGTAGCCTTCCCGGAAGCGTTGTAGGCGGTGAGCGAAAGCCCGCGTGCCTTGATGACAGAGCCCGTAGCCACCTGTGAGGAGAGTGTCTCGACTGTCTTTGAAAGTTCCTCGGAGCGTCTCTTGCTCTCGGCGGCGTCACGGCGCGCGGCTGCGGCATCTGCGGTAAGCTTCTTGTTGAGCGTGTTGAGAGAGTCAATCTGAACGATGTAGTTCTTCATTATGCTCCTCAGCGTTCCGAGTTCCTTCTCGTACTGACGCATTTTCCTGCGGTTGGTCGCGTCGGTCTGCTTGATTCTCTCAATCAGCTGATTGACCTCCTCGCGGGACGAGTCGAGCTGCGAATTGATTGTGTCATAGTCGGATGACAGCGTCGCGTAGTCGCTCTGAAGCGCAAGCATCTGCTCCGTCAGTTCCTGCTTTTCCTCCTGAAGTTCCGTCACGAGTTTATGATCTTCAAACCACTTCCACGCCAACCCACCTGCGAGTAATACAGCCACCGCAGCCAAGGCGTATGTCACTTTCTTAAGACTGTTCTGTTCCATAATAATCGTCGTTTTTGTTGATTCTATTTGTATGCGGATGCGAATTTACATAAAATATGCGAATTAATCGTTATATTTGCGTTCCGTATGCCCAGCATGGGGATATAATGTTATCGTTTCACACAAAAGTTTTCGAATACATGAAACCTGCCGTAAGATATATCGTCCGCGCCGTCAAGTATTTCTGCTGGTTCGCGGTTCTCTTCACGCTGGTAATCAGCGCGCTCGTGTTCACAAAGTTCGTGCCCACAGACAACGGGGTCGCTGGACTGTTCGTCCACGGATGGAGGTCAGTCCTGGAAATCGCGGGAGTCTTTCTCGTGTTCTCGGCCCTCTATCCCAAGTTCGGCTACCAGAAAAGGCAGGTCAGCATCCCCGGCGAATGGAGCGAGGTCGCCGATGTGGTCAAGGGATATTTCGCCGACCGAGGAGACTACCTCCTCGAAAGAGAAACGCCGGATAAGCTCTGCTTCCGTGCCCGCCGCGCCGGAGTCAGAATCGCCCGCCTCTGGGAAGACCGCATCACCGTCACCCCCGTCTTCGGCGGCGTCGAGATCGAGGGTCCCGCGAAGGACCTGGCGCGCATCGCCTCCCATATGGAATACAAACTGAACAGTCAAGAAGAATAACAACATCGTATTTTGAGCCGACATAAATCTGCCTCAAAATAACTTAGGGGAAAGGGGATGAAGAAAAAGATGGGATGCAAGGCGGACGGTGAAGATGAAACCGCAGCAGCCTTGGCGGCTGTGAGGATTTCATCAAGCCGTCCAACGTGGCAGACCGCTCTTTATTCGCCCCGTAATTGCTTGGCGGCAGCTTCAAGGGCGGTGTAGAAGTCCTCGCCGAAGAAGTGGGTTATGGGGGCTTTGAGGAAACGGTAGGCACGGATTTTCTTGCGGCGGCCGTTGGTGAAGGCGTCGCGGCAGATGTCCCAGCGGTGGAGGTTCAGGGCGGTCATTCCGTTGGAGAGCTTGGAGACGCGAATCGGGTAGAGGCGGCAGGAGATTAGCTTGCAGAAGTCTCCGTTGCCCTTGTTCCACTGTTCCTCAATGGCGCACAGGCAGCTCCCGTCAGGCTCGCGCCGACAATAGGCGCATTCCTCGGAGCCCGGGACGAGCGGGGTGACGAGGTCGCCGTCGATGTCTATTTCAAAGAAGCCCTTTTCGTCAACGGTCCGGCGCCCCTCCTCGGACATCGCCGGGCTGAAATACTCGTAGTTCTTTTCAAGCGCAGGCAGCTCGCATTCAAGCAGCGGTGCGCCGCTGTCGCCTATCACACAGCAGATTCCCTTGCACTTGGCATAGTCGCAGGCAAAGTATTCGGTCAGGATTTCACCGGAGACGAGGATGTCGTCTATCTGGATAATCGAATTGTACTCATTCATTTTTGTCAATTTAAAAGATTTCTCGGCTTCACTTCGTTCCGCTCGAAATGACAGAGGAACAATGCTGTCATCCCGAACGAAATGAGGGTGCTTGGCGCGTCATTTCATCATGATATATTCAACCCTGCTGCCCTCGACAAGCCTTTTCAGGACGTCACTGACCTGAGGCGCGGTCACGGCATTCATACTGTCGTTTATCTTCGTGCTGAAGTCGCGGCCGTCCGCATAACGGACCACAAGCGCGTCCCTCCAGTAGTCCGCCGCCGCGGCATCGGCATCGTGCTCACTGTTCAGCCGCGCCTTGTAGGCGTTCAGGACAGCCGCAGGCCACTCAGCGGACGGGACATCGGAAAGAGCAGAACGGAGTCTGGCCAGAACGGAGAGGATTTCGGTGTCGTCCAGACTGCCGTAGGCAAAGCCGTCCTCCGGAATACGGTCGAGCGAGAGCATCACGCTGAAGCGCTCCTGAGGATACATAAGGAACGAAGACGACACCTTCACATGAAAGCCGGTTCCGACAAGGGCGTCATGCAGGCTGTCCTCAAGCAGGCAGGCGGCAAGACGTGACGCGCAGAGGTTCGCGGCATTCATCGGAAGCGCAGTCGAGAGCAGCACGTCGATGCTTTCTTCAGAGCCGTTCCGAAAAGTCACAGATTGCCCGGAGACCGGACTGAAGCGCACACGGGGACGCCTTTCCGGCCGCGAAGCGACAGGAAACTCCCCGGCATACCACGCGAGCCGCTTCTGCAGTTCGGACGGCTCCATGTCCCCTGTAATCACGAGGAAGCCGTTTCCGAGGTCGGAAAACACCTCGCCGAACAGGCGCTCGGCCTTGAGTACAGTCTCGGGGGTGAAATTTTCATACATCCTTATTCCGGAATAGGGATTGTCCGCACAGACAAGACTGTCAATCCCGGCAAGCCTTGCACTGCGGCCTCCGGCTGCAAGTTCGCGGCTCACCGAAGCCGAGCGCATGAGTTCCGCCACGGCCGACGAGTCGGCGCAGCTCCCTCGGAACATCCCGACAAGTCCCTGAAGAAGCAGGTTCAGGCTCCGTGGCGTCGCGGTGCCTTTCAGCGTCGTGGAATAGAGGGAGACCTCGGCTTCGGCCGTGATGCCGGTCGCGGTCATGATGTCCCTCATGCTCCGGCCGTCAATTCCCGGAAGCGTCCGGCATTTCAGCAGGTCCGGAAGGAACGCCGCCTCTCCGGGAACGAGCCCCTCGGCTGAAGCATAACCCTTATCGACGTTCAGCGCCCAGTGCAGCTTCTTGGCTCCGGGGACGCGCTTGTAGTAGGTCTTGAGACCGTTCTGGAACGTCCAAACTTCGCCGCCGGACATAAGTTCCTTTCCTGTCCTCACCTTTGACTTCTTCTGCGACGGCCGGGGAAGCAGAAGCGTATCGCGCAGTTCAAGCGCCTGTCCCGGAATGCCCTTTCCGTCATTCCACCCTGCACAGAAGGCCTTGCAGCTGTCGTCAGGAGAGAGCAGGGCTTCTGAAAAAGTTTTCATCAGACGAAGCTGCAGCGTGTCCGGAAGCACCCTTGACTGGCAGAACCCGCAGAGCTGCGCATCAGTAGTGAGCGGAGCCCCATGGAGAAACGACGCCGAGCATATTTTCACATATTCAGAGTTTTTCACTGCATTCGCCGACTTCCCGAGGCATTTTTCACTGTACAAGGCAGAGGAAAGGATTATGTCATCGACGTTCATCTCTCCCCTGTCAAGGGACCCGAGGACTTCCCCGAAACAGCGCATCGCGGAATCGGCATGCTCCCGGAGCGTGCAGAAAGACAGGCTTATGGATTCGAATCCGGAGACATCCGCGCTCGACACGTGCTCCGAGCGAATCTCTGCAAACGGAAGATTTTCGGCGTTCAGCGCGTCCCGAAGCCTGCTTTCGGCAATGAAGCGGAACGTGTCCGACATCTTGTCAACGACGGCGAACTGCGGAGTGGGCATATATTCCCTCGGAATCCTCGGGAAATGGAAGGATGCCGAAAGACGGCACACATTGCCCAGAGTGTCCGCAGCCACCTCCGCCGTCCTTCTGGACTCCGCCGTATCTCTCACGGCCGAGACAGTGTCGCGGGCGACGACGTTTTCGGGGGTCATCAGCGAAAATATCCCCATCTTCGAGACAATTTCCTTTCCGTTGACGTCGCCGGAGACTATCACCGCCATATTCTCAAGAGGAAAATGGAGACTGTCTCTCGTCGTCACGGCATTCGCGGAGAGTTCGTCGGCTATTCCGAAGACGGCGAGAAGCAGCGAATCGGCGATGTCCGGACTGCGCCGGAGCATTACATCCTCGAAACGGAAGGTCACCGCGTCGTCCGTGCACTCGGCATATCCCGTCCTCGTCGGAGCCACGGCGTTGGATGACAGGAATTTCTGGAGGTTCCTGTTCCGGAGCCTGCCCTGCGCCGAGAGTATTTCCCGCGACACGCCGACATAATCCCGCGCGTCCGCAGAATGGCGATATACCAGGGCAAAGTCAGCGAATCCCTTTTCCGCAGGATTCGACACGACATACCAGCTCATCCCGTTCGGAAATGTCCCCACGGCAATCTTTGAATCGGCAGGCAGTTTATTCAGACTCTGCGACATGGCGGACGGAGCGCTGCAGATTGCAAGCAGCGTCACCGCAAAAAATAAAACTCGTACATTCTTCATATTCCCAATCAATAACCGTCCGACAAAAGCGGTCTGCCGAACAGATGCAAATCCATCTTGTGTGCAAAGTTAGTGCAAATAGCAATAAACCGTGGCCAAATTGTACATTTTTAAGAAATATATGTTAAATTTGCGGTTCGTGCGTTCGGAAGACAGCGTTCGACAGGGACGGGCATCCGGACGGGTTTGAGAATTGAAACACGAAGATAAATTTTTAGTGATATGAAAAAGATTTTGCTTATCATTGCGACGGCTCTCGCTACTGCGGCTGCCGTTTCTGCGCAGGATATGGCGCAGGCCACTGAAACCTACAACAACGGAGCCATGGCTCTTCAGGCAGGGAACAACGCCGAGGCTCTTGACAATTTCAAGTCAGCTCTCACAATGGCCGAGGCCTGCGGAGAGGAAGGCGCGGACATCGTGAACAACTGCAAGGAATATATCCCTAAAATCATGTTCAGCATCGCCAAGGATTCAATCAAGGAAGGCAACTACAGCAAGGGACTTGCTGAAATCGACGAGGCAATCGCCCAAGCGAAGGAATATGGCGCGACTGATGTCGTAGAGGACGCGGAGACGCTTAAGCCGCAGGTGCTCATGAATATGGCCAACGACCTTCTCAAGGCCAAGGATTTTGACGGGGCCATTGCGGCCTACAACCAGATTATCGCGCTGAACCCTGCCAACGGAACGGCGCAGCTCCGTCTCGGAATGGCTTACGCGCAGTCCGGAGACCTTGTGAACGCGGAGACGGCCTATCTTGCCGCTGCTGCAAACGGTCAGGAGAAAGCGGCGAACAAGCAGCTTGCAAATATGTACATCAAGGAGGCTCAGGCTGCATTGAAAGGTCAGAAATATGCCGATGCATACGACGCGGCAATGAAATCCAACAGCTATGTAGAGAGCGGGAACGCGCTTTATTTTGCGGGAATGTCGGCTCAGAAGCTCGGACAGGACGCTAAGGCGAACGAGGCTTTCGAGCAGTTCCTCGCAGTCGCTCCGAATGACAAGAAGGCTGACGACATCAGGTGCACGCTTGCAGTTTCCTACCAGAAGGCCGGGAACAAGGCTAAGGCAATAGAGTTCTACCAGCAGATTCTCACAAACCCGAAATACGCTGAAGTTGCCAAGGCGCAGATTGCGGCGCTTCAGAAATAATTTGCCCTGCGGCAGCGCGTTTCCCTGAAATGAGAGAACTTGAACTGCTTGCTCCGGCAAGGAACATTGAAATCGGCATCGCGGCCATTGACTGCGGTGCCGATGCCGTTTATCTCGCCGGGCCGGCCTTCGGGGCAAGACAGGCGGCCGGAAACAGCGTGGAGGACATCCGAAGGCTTTGCGAGTATGCCCACAGGTTCGGCGCAAGGGTGTTCGTGACCATCAACACCATCATCTTTGACAGCGAGCTTGAAGAGGCGTTCGCGCTGGCCGTGCTGATGCAGGAGGCCGGGGCGGACGCTCTGATTGTGCAGGACTTCGCGTTGCCCGCCTTTGAGCTGAAGTATCCGGAGAAACTGACGATTCCGCTGCACGCCTCGACGCAGTGCTCTATCAGGACGGTCGGGGAGGCGCGGAGAATGGACGCCCTCGGATTTTCGAGGATTGTGCTTGAAAGGGAGCTGCCGATGGCGGTTGTCCGGGAAATATGCTCGGCCGTAAGCTGTGAGGTGGAGGCGTTCGTGCACGGGGCGCTGTGCGTATGCTACAGCGGAGAGTGCTATCTGTCTGAGATGCTGAGCGGCAGGAGCGCGAACAGGGGCGAGTGCGTGCAGGCGTGCAGGTCGAGATATGACCTTGTGAACGCGAATGGCGAACCTGTCAGGTGGCCGGTGGACGGGAGTCTTGGCAGCGGGCACAAACCGCTGTTCGGGCAGGGGGGATTCCGGGCAACAGCATACAAGCCGGGGCAGCCTGTCGCCATGAACAGGACGCTGCTGTCTCTGCGGGACCTGATGCTTCTGGACAGGCTGCCGGAAATGGCCGAGGGCGGAGTGACCTCCTTCAAGATTGAGGGGAGGCTCAAGAACATCTCCTATGTCAGGAACATAGTAGCGGCCTATTCACAGGCGCTGGACAGGCTCGTGGCCGCGAATCCCGACAAATACCGCCGCGCATCGTCCGGACACATTGACTACGGCTTTACTCCGACTCCGGCCAAGAGCTTCAACCGCGGCTTCACACAGCTTTTTTTCGACGGCAGGCGCGGCCGCTGGGCCTGCCTTGATGCCGGGAAGGCCCTCGGGGAGGAGGTCGGGACGGTTTCATCCGCGTCTCGCACGAGGGAAGGAATGAAATTGACTGTCACGCCATTACCGCAGTCGGATGCCGTCGCCACACACGACAGGAAGCGTTCTGGCGAAAGAGCCGCAGGTTCATCGGTGCAGTTTCACAATGGAGACGGGTTCTCATTCATCGGACGGGACGGCAAGGAAACCGGCTTCAGAGCCGATGTCTGCAACGGGAACACCATCCTTTGCAGGACGGTTGAAGGGCTCGCTCCGGGAACCCGGCTCTACCGCAATCTTGACACGGCCTTTGAAAGGGAACTCGAAAAGGGAGCCGTGCGCAGAATCCAGGTGAAGTTGTCAATTGACATCCGGGAGGATGCGGAGAATTGTGAGCCGGCAGCCACGGAAAATGCCGCCACGATATTCTCTATTGCGGTCCATGCGGTCAGCGAGAACGGCCGTGAACTGACACATCCGATGTCCGTCAAAGCCGAACCGGCAAGAAACCGGGAACGGATGCTCGGGATGATTTCCGGTCAGCTTGGCAAGGAGACCGGCATCTACAGTTTTTCAG
>CAKUPC010000047.1 GCA_934675095.1 uncultured Bacteroidales bacterium
GAATGAACCCCAGTATTCACGATATTCAGGGCTGTCGGTCGTACACTGGAAATATTCCGTCTCCCCGGTTTCCCCGTTGATGAAGTCGAAGGTAAGTTTCCACGGAATCATGGAGTAACAGTTTATCTGTGAGGATATTCCCATTCTGTCCATGAACTCCACCCATTTGTCAAAGATTTCAAAATCATATTCCCATCGCCCGTCGGCGAACTTTGTCTTGCGCACCATCGAGCCGAAGGCGTCTTCCGTCTGCCCGTTCCATGGACGGTCAAGCACCGTGGCCGTCACCACTTTCTGACCGGCATCGGCGAGCAGCCTCATCACCGGCTCCATCGCGCGGAAATGCTCATCGCTCCAGAGTTCCACGCCGTGATACCTCGCGACTGAATAGGGATTCTGCCACAAGTCGAGATGGAACTTCCACGCGGACGGTTCCGGAAGCACGTTCTCACAGACCTCAAGCCTTATCGGAAGCGAGACACCGCCGAAGATTCCAGTGCGGAGCCTGAGCTGCCCCTCGTAAGTCCCCGGCTTCGTGTCTGCGGGAACGGAAACGTTGAGCCAGACTGGCTGGCAGATGTCGGAAGCGGCCCTGTCAAGCCTGTCCGAACTGATGCGGTCGGCTATGTAGAGTGAGTCCATCTTTCCGCGCGGACGCTGGTCGCACTGGCAGAAATCCCCGTTCAGCACATCTCCCATCACATATTCCACGAACGACGCGCGGACGCACCCCTCAGGAATGACGCCGCCGTCCTCGCCCTTGAGTTCAGTGACCGTAAGGCGGATGTCGCGAAGTTCCCGGTCCGGGAGCAGAACCGCCTGGGCGGAAACCTTCTCGCCCCTCCACGCCGGGTATTCAAAGGCGCAGTCCTTCAGAAGCAGCTGGCCGGAGTTCTCCTTTTCCGGCTCCGCAGCGGAGCGTGTGAACTGGTTGTCGGTGCTTGTCCATACGAAGACCGCGCTCCTTGTGGAGCATGCGCCGAGACAAATGGACAATGCCATGCACGGCAGAAAAATTGGCTTGAGTCTCATATAATCATTTTTGATTTTGCGAAGTTACTCACAAACCCCGGAATCGGCAAAATTTATTTTTGTTTGCACTTTATATCATAATCCGTCTATTCTCGTTGAAATGAACCGATTTTTCTAAAAAATATCCCCATTTTTCATAACTTTGCGCATTATTGTAATATCAATGTCAGATTGTTCGTGGACATTTGGCAAGCATTCATAGGATTAGAAAAAAAATAAAAACGTAAAGATTATGAAAGACTTTGTAAAAATGCTTCTGGCCGTGGTGGCCGGGATGCTGATTTTTTCGGTAATCTGGGTAATTATGATGTTCAGCTTCATCGGCTCCGTCGCCGCGCTGTCATCGTCGGACACGCCCGTGATTGCCAAGGAGGGCGTACTCAACATGGACCTCTCGAACATCGTGCTGAGCGAGCAGGACCAGCCGTTCAACCTTAACGGAGTGTTCTCCAAGGGCACGCAACCCACGAGCGTCGGGATGTGGAACGCGGTGCAGGCCGTAAAAATGGCCGCCGCAGACCCCGGAATCAGGTTCATATATCTCCGTCCGGACGGAATTTCGGGAGGAATTGCCGAAATTGAGGAGTTCCGCAAGGCCCTCGCGGACTTCAGGCTCAGCGGAAAGGCAATCGTGGCGTTCACGGAGAACCCTTCCAACGCGAGCTACTATCTCGCCAGCGTTGCCGACAAGGTCTATGTCACAGGCAGCAAGGGCGGCATGAACACCCTCATCGGACTGTCCTCGCAGATGTATTTCCTCAAGGACATACTCGACAGGCTCGGAGTGAATATGCAGCTCATCCGTCACGGAAAGTACAAATCAGCCGGCGAGATGTACATCAAGAACAAGATTTCTCCGGAGAACTACGAGCAGAACCAGGTCATGATAAGATCAATCTGGAACAGCTGGGCATCGCAGATTGCGGTTTCACGCGGAATCGAGCTGTCGAAGCTTAACGAACTGATTGACAATCTCGCACTCAACGAACCTGAGGATTTCGTGAAATACGGACTCGCCGACGAGATTCTTACGCGCGAACAAAGGGCGCAGAAACTCTGCACACTCTACATGACCGATGACATCAACGACATCAGCTTCATTCCTTTTGAGGATTATGTCGCAGCCAAGACTTCCGCGCCTAAGTTCAGCACGAACCAGATTGCGGTCATCTATGCCGACGGAGAAATTGTCGATGGACGCGAGGCTGAGAATGTCGCAGGAGACCGCTTCGCCGAAATCATCGCCTCAGTCCGCGAGAATGACATGATCAAGGCAGTCGTTCTCCGCGTCAGCTCTCCGGGCGGAAGCGTCCTCGCCTCCGACAAGATCCGCAAGGAACTCCAGCTTCTCAAGGAAAAGAAGCCTCTCATCGCCTCCTACGGCAACTATGCGGCTTCAGGCGGATACTGGATTTCAGCCGGCTGCGACTACATTTTCTCCGACGCGACGACCCTCACCGGCTCAATCGGCGTGTTCAGCCTCATCCCTGATTTCGGAAAGACGGTCAAGGAGCTCGCCCACGTGAACGTGACATCCATCAACTCCAACAGACACAGCGATATGTACTCCGGGATGCGCGCGCTCGACAAGGACGAAATCGCCTACCAGCAGAAGAGCGTGGAGCACATCTACGACGAGTTCACCGGCATCGTGGCAGAGGGACGTGACCTGCGCAAGACATACGTGGATTCAATCGCTCAGGGCCGCGTGTGGACAGGAGCCGACGCGATTAAGATCGGCCTCGTCGATGAAATCGGAGGTCTTGAGGCAGCGCTTCTCAAGGCGGCGAACACGGTCGATGGCAGCACAACCCTCGACAATTTCTACATCGCCTCCTACCCGGCAGCCCAGACCACATGGGAAGCCCTCCTCGCCGCATTCCAGGGCCAGAGCACCCCGGTAATCTTCGCCGGCACACCTCTCGAAGCCGTTGAAAAAGCCTTCCGCAACGTCAGCACCGCCCAGTCCGGCAAGGCCTACGCCCGCATGGAGAATGAGTATGTAATAAGGTAGAACAAATAAACTGTCTCTGAATCAGAAAAGGCTCGCAGTGGTTTCCCTCCCGCGAGCCTTTTTTGATTTATACCCCGAGAAATCCAAGTCCCGACATCAACAATATACATCGTTTCACATTCGACAGTCATTCTTCACCACATTTTTCTTTTTTTATATTTTATTTTTCTCTTTTCGAGGTTCCGTCAAGATTTTTTCATATATGTTCGCTGCTCATTCTAATTTTATTTGTATCATGAGCGAATCATCAAACAACATTTCAGAGAAAGGCGTTTTCGTCGACCTTACCTACGATGCCGGATTCAAGGCAGTCTTTGCAGACGAAGCCAACAAGCACCTCCTAATCAGACTCCTGAACTGCGTGTTGCCAAACGAAGCAAGAGTCAAGGACATCAAAAGATACCTTGACAGAGAGCAGGGAAGAGATACGCAAACCGGCAAACGAACACAACTTGACATTATTTGTGAGGGGATTTCCGGAGAAAGATTCCTCGTAGAGGTTCAAAGGAGTTACGAGGCCGCATTTTTCCAGCGCTGTGTCTATTACGCGTCCGGAGCATATCACATAAGCCTCAAAGAAACAGAGAAATATACTGCACTCCGACCTGTCTATTCAGTAGGATTCCTTAACTACAGGCTGTCACACGAAAAGGATGAGTTATGGAATACGGACAACCTCATCTCACACTATATTTTTTCAGAAAAAAGAACCGGAGAGATTGCTCCGTCAACAATTTCTGTTACCTTTGTGGAATTAGAAAGGTTTACAAAGAGCGAGAAATCTTGCAAAAGTGAATTGGACTGGCTGCTTTATGTGTTCCGCCACAGTTCTTCTTTGATGGAGATACCGGCAGAAATACGCTGCAGGCCATTCTTTAACAAACTGTTGGAAGCCTGTAGAATCGCCGCCTTTTCAGAAGACAAGAAACTAAACTACGAACGGAGTATGATGCTGGAACGTGACATAATTGCGCAGCGCGAATATGCGCAGGAAACCGGATATGCCGAAGGTCTGGAGAAAGGTATCAAAGAAGGTATCGAGAAGGGTATGGAAAGAGGCATGGAAAAAGGTATGGAAAAAGGTATGGAAAAAGGTATGGAAAAAGCCGGCATTGAACATGCCAAGAACTTACTGAAAGCCGGTGTCTCACCGGAAATAATTGCAAACTGCATAGGACTTGACATTGATACCGTAAAGTCGCTGTAGGATATGCCGTGAGCCCCCAAAGGTTACGACAGTGAAGAAATCTATAAAAAGAGAAAAACTTTCATATAAAAATCGATAAATCTTCGATTTGCCATTGACAATATTCGGGTTTGTACGGAAATTCGCCGTGCAGACCCGAATCTCGTCTTGTTCCGGGTCGTGCGACTTGTAAAGATTCGGGCAATGGTTTATGGATACATCAGAGTGAGCAGCGACAAGCAGACCGTCGAGAACCAGCGGTTTGAGATTACCAATTTCTGTGCGCGTGAGAGTCTGAACATCGACGGCTGGATTGAGGAGACCATCAGCGGCACGAAGTCCTACAGCAAACGGCAGCTCGGGCAGCTGCTCAAAAGGGTGCAGAAAGACGACCTGATAATCTGCGCGGAGCTGTCGCGTCTCGGCAGGAACCTCTTCATGATTATGGAGATTCTGAACATCTGCATGACCCGCGAGTGCAAAGTCTGGACAATCAAGGACAACTACCGCCTCGGCGAGGACATCCAGAGCAAGGTTCTCGCCTTTGCCTTCGGTCTCTCAGCGGAAATCGAGCGCAACCTCATCAGCCAGCGGACAAAGGAGGCGCTCGCCCGCAAGAAGGCGGAAGGCGTCACGCTCGGACGCCCCAAAGGCAAAAAGACCGCCGTGGAAAAGCACAAGCTCTACCCCAAGCGCAACCTCATCGCGGAACTCCGGGCAATCGGAATGTCCCAGAACAAGATTGCCCAAATCTGCAAAGTTGACCGCAACACCCTCTCGCGGTTCATAAGGTTCAAAATGACATAAAAAAAGACCCGCCCCGGTTCGCTGTTCAAGTCAGTAAAAATATTGGCGCGACTCAAGAGTATCGGTAATTTTGCAAAAATTACCGAGTAAATCTTGGTCATATAGGAATGTATGGCGGTAAACATCATAAGATAGCCGTGCCGAAAAACTTTGCCGTCAAGGGAAAAACAATGGCTATGTTTATGGGGCCATAATTCACAAAAGATTCTTATATTTGCAGTCAATCCCATAAGACACTGCAATGCCAGACATCACTATTCTCAAGTCCCTCAACAGGGCATACCGCCAACAGCCCGTGGCAAAAGCCGATTTCGATACATTCAAAAGACAGCTGAAAATCTTTTACGAACAGATTGAAACCGTTGACACAGAAGAAAAAGTGAAGGGAGATCTTATGGATTTCCTGAAGCTGACTTTCTACGGGCAGGACTACAAAGTTTCGCCAAACGGCAAAATTGATTGCGCGATACACCTCGGAAACAGTGTGGAAGCCCCTGTAGGGGTCATCTTTGAGGTAAAGATGCCGACAAACGTCTCCGAAATGGCACAGCGCGGTAACTTGAACCGCAAGGCAGTGCAGGAACTGCTGCTCTATTGGCTGCGGGAAAGGGTATCTAAGCGCAACATTGCACTCAAGAAACTGATTGTCACCAACATCTATGAATATTTCATCTTCGATGCCCAGGAGTTTGAGCGTGCATTCTTTTCCAACAAGAAACTGCTCAAGCGCTTTGACGAGTTCAACTCAGGAGTTCTGACATCGGAGAAGACAGATTTCTTCTACAAGGAAATCGCTGCCCCATACATCGTCGAGGTTGCAGATTCTCTCGAATACACATGGTTCGACATCCGCGACTATCGTAAGGCGCTCGACCGAGGAGACGACCGCAAACTAATTGGTCTCTACAAGGTGTTCAGCCCGGAAAACCTGCTGAAGAAACAGTTTCAGACGGACAGCAACAAACTGAATGTCAAGTTCTACAGCGAACTGCTGTACATAATCGGACTTGAGGAAATCGAGGACAAGGAAGGCAGCAGGCGCATCATCGCACGGAAGAAGCCGTCCGAACGCAACCGCGCCTCGCTCATCGAGAGTACAATCACGATTCTCGACTCCGAAGATTGGCTTGACAGGATAGAAAAGCTCTCTCGTTTCGGAGCGGACAGGGACGAGCAGCTGTTCAATGTGGCCCTGTCCCTCGTCATCAACTGGGTGAACAGGATTCTGTTCATGAAGCTGCTTGAGGCACAGATGCTGAAATACCACAAGGGAGACGGGCTCTATGCCTTCATGAAGCCGCAGCTGATTACTGACTACGACGAACTGAACAAACTCTTCTTTCAGGTCCTTGCAAAACGTCCGCAGGACCGGCAGGAGCACATAAATGCGAAATACGGACGCATCCCCTACCTCAACAGCTCGCTTTTTGAACTCAGCCCTCTTGAACGGCAGACGCTCCGCATCAGCAACCTTGAAGACTCCGAAATGCCGCTTTTCTCCGGCACCGTGCTTCGGGACGGCAACAAGCCGCGTCACAAGACTCTTCCGACGCTTCGCTATCTTCTCGAATTTCTTGATGCCTACGACTTTTCCGGCGAGGGCGCTGACGAGATTCATGAAAACGCAAAAACCCTCATCAATGCTTCGGTTCTCGGGCTCATATTCGAAAAAATCAACGGCCACAAGGACGGTTCGGTGTTCACGCCGGGAGCAATCACGATGTGGATGAGCCGCGAAACTCTAAAGAGGGCTGTCGTCAGGAAGTTCAACGAGACTATGGGATGGACCTGTCGGGATTATGATGCCTTGCGGGACAAGGACATCGACGACATACCCCGCGCAAACGAAATCGTGGATTCACTGCGAATCTGCGACCCGTCCGTAGGCTCCGGGCATTTTCTCGTGTCAGTGCTTAACGAAATTATATGGATTAAATATGACCTCGGCATTCTGATGGATCAGGACGGACGACGCATCAAGAAACAGGACTACAGCATCGTCATCGAAAACGACGAACTTATGGTGTCCGACGAGGAGGGAAATCCGTTTTCATATATCCCGGGAAACGCTGAAAGCCAGAGGGTTCAGGAGACATTGTTCACAGAGAAACGCAAAATCATCGAAAACTGCCTGTTCGGCGTCGATTTGAATCCGAATGCAGTGAACATCTGCCGTCTGCGTCTGTGGATTGAACTCCTGAAAAATGCGTTCTACACCAAGGAGAGCGGATTCACCGAACTTGAGACACTGCCGAACATTGACATCAACATAAAGGTCGGCAACTCGCTGCTGCACAAGTTCGGACTCAATCAGGACATCAGCGAAATATTGCGCAAGACCGGTCTGTCCATCGGAGATTATAAGCGTGCCGTGAGCAACTACAAGAACGCGCACAACAAGGAGGAAAAGCGCGAACTTGACGAGCTCATTCGCAGGATTAAGACAGGGCTCAAGACTGAAATAAGCCGTCACGACCCGCTCCTGCTGCGCAAGACTGCGCTCGAGAAGGAACTCTACGACCTTGAAGCTCCCGAACTCTTTGAGGTCAGCCGCAAGGTGTCGGTGCAAAACGAAAAGAAGAAAAAGGCGCTGCGCGGCAAAATTGCGGAAATTCAGAAGGAACTTGACGAGATTCGCGACAACAGGATTTACATAGAGGCGTTCGAGTGGCGCATTGAGTTCCCCGAGGTTCTTAACGAGGACGGACGCTTCATCGGCTTCGACTGCATCATAGGCAATCCTCCGTACATCCAGCTCCAGAAAATGGGAGGCAGCGCCGATGCCCTCGCGAAGATGGGTTACAGGACTTATGAGCGTACCGGAGACATCTATTGCCTCTTCTATGAACTCGGCCATGACCTGCTGAAACCTGACGGAGAACTATGTTTCATTACCTCAAACAAGTGGATGCGGGCTGGCTACGGAGAGAAGACCCGCGCATTCCTGACCGGCAGCACGAATCCGCTGCTGCTCATCGACTTTGCCGGAGTGAAGGTCTTTGAAAACGCCACCGTTGATACGAACATCCTACTTTTTTCCAAGTCGTCGAACGCCGGAGACACCCTCTGTGCGGTGGCCACAAACCAGAACCGGGATGTCATCAATAATATGAGCGATTTCCTTCAGCAGGCCGGGTGCCTCTGCGGCTTCTCCGGGAGCGGGGCCTGGGTGGTGCTGTCGGAGATTGAGCAGAACATAAAAAAGAAGATTGAGACCGTTGGAAAACTTTTGAAGGATTGGGACATCAACATATATCGCGGCATCCTGACTGGGTATAACGATGCCTTTATCATTACCACTGAAAAGAGGAATGAGATACTTTCAAATTGTAAGGATGAGGAGGAGCGGACGAGAACCGCGGAGATTATACGACCGATTTTGAGAGGACGCGATATTAAACGTTACTCTTATGAATGGGCCGGCCTATGGCTTATTGCCACCTTTCCATCTAAGCACTATGATATAGAGCAGTATCCTGCCATCAAAGAGCACCTGCTCTCATTCGGAATGGAACGCCTTGAACAGACAGGGAAAGAATATATTGTTAATAGACAATATATTAAAGCACGAAAGAAGACTAACAACAAATGGTTTGAGACTCAGGACAGCATAAGTTATTGGGAGGATTTTGGAAAACCGAAAATCGTGTGGGGCGAAATATCTGACAGAAGTAAATTTGCATTAGACAGAGCAGGGCAATATGTTCCAGAAGCAACAACTTTCCTGCTCGTGGGGAGCGACATTGAATACTTGTGCTGTGTCTTAAATTCCGCAGTAGCCGAGTGGTATTTTTCTCTCATTGGTACAACTACCGGGGTCGGAACCATACGATGGAAAAAATACACCATAGAGAAACTCCCTATTCCTAGCTGCAATGATGAAATAAAAGTGCAGGTAAGATGCCTGATGAAAGATTTCTACAATGGAGAAGTCTGTAGAGATACTTTTTCCACTGCAATCAATGCCTTAATCAATAAGGTTCTATTGTTGGACACTGACGAAGTTGAGTATATAGAAAAGTACACCCATACAATATAGTATCTCCGAGGCTTTATATGTCTTACATATTATGCAAGTAGTCAATCTCTTCTACTGTAAGACCATATAATTCACAAATGCGTTTGTCTATTTGCTCATACATTTCATTGTCAACCAAACTTATTATGGTGTCCTTGACTTCTACACAAGGCTCTGGTATTGGCAACAGCTCAACAAACATAGGCTTATATTCAAAATATCCACCATTTCGAGTTACGCCTAATTTGCGAATATAAAAATCTGCCAATGTTGAATTTAACACAGCCAACAAAAATTTGTCCCCAGGAACAATCATTGTTGACGGCGCATTTATAAAAAAGTCTTTTTCAAGAAAAGCATAATTTGCCGATAATGAAAGATTTCCCCACACGATTTTCGGTTTTCCAAAATCCTCCAAATAAGCGCAGTTGCGCAAATTGTATGGTGTGTCGCCTTGGTCGGCTCTGTCCTTGATTTTGTCCCAATATTGGTCAAGGTGAGCCTTGATTGCGGGATAATCATTGATGTCAATTCGTGGAATCTTGCCCTTAACACCATTATGGGTGTTGATTAGCCAGAGATTTGCCCAATCATATCCATACCTCTTAATATCCCTGCCGCGCAAAATCGGTCTAAAAATGTTCGATGTTTTCGTGCGTTCCTCTTCGGTTCGGCATGAGGCGAGAATCTCATCACGCTTCTGAGTTGTAACTATGAACGCATCGTTGAAGCCTGTTTTGATTCCATAGTTGATGCTCACATCCCAATCCCTAAGCGGTTTTCCAACCGCCTCGATCTTGCGCTTTATGCTCTGCTCAATCTCCGACAGCACCACCCAGGCCCCGCTCCCGGCGAAGGCGCAGCGGCATCCGGCCTGCTTCAAAAAATCGCTCTTTAAGTCGCATACTGTTCACTTTTTCTTCAAATATTTCTCCCAAAGTCTTTTTTTTCAGATGCAGATTTACTTAATTTGCATTGTCAGTAAATCGTTTAGATATTATGCCAACAGTTTTTATCGTATTCGGATTCATTTTCAAATTTTACTCGGATGACCACACTCCAATCCATATTCATGTCATAAAAGATGGATGTGAGGCGAAATATAATTTGGAACCGTGTGTCAGGATGGTTTTCAATCATGGTTTCAAGAAACACGAAATATCGATGATTGAGAGTGTTATCGAAGAAAATGTCGATGTCATCAAGTCAAGATGGAACGAATACTTTAACGAAGCAAAATAACAATGAAACACATAGTGGCAAAAGTATGGATTGAAGACGGCAAAGTTTTCGCAAAAACAAATGACGGACTTGTCGCCAGTTATCCGATTGCTCTTTGGAAACGCCTCTCTGCGGCAGCACCGGAGCAACTGAACGATTTCTATCTTTCGTATTCTGGAATTCATTGGCCTCAACTGGATGAAGATTTGAGTTTTGAAGGTATGTTTCATTCATCCGGGCTATGCGAAAGAACCGAGACAGAAGACAGCGTCTGCTACATAGCCTGAAAGCCAATATCAAAAAATCGAAAAAACATATAAAAAGAGAAAAATCTTCATATAAAAAACGATAAACCTTCGATTACCTATTGACGAAATACGAGTTTGTGTGCAACTTCGCTCCGCAAACTCGTATTGTTTTTATGAAAAAGGATGTACTGAAATCTTCGTTTGTGGTCGGGTCGATTGCGCTGGTTTTCCTGATTGTGGGGTATCAGGTGGCGGTGTTCGTGCATAGCGCTGCAGTGGCGAAGATTGCGGCGGACAGGGACTGTCCGGACACGGTGTTTGTGGCTGTCGGGCAGGAGAATGTGCGTGAACGGCCAAAGCCGGGCGTTAAAATGGGAAGCGCCGTGTCTGCGGAAAGTAATCGGAACTGGAGCAGCGATGAAGGGCACGGGAAGTATGATAAGGACGGGCTGTCGTGTGGCAAGGACGCTGAAGTGCAGGTCATTGAGCGGCGGAGCGGGGCAAATAGTGCGGTCGGGGAGAAGGTTCGGGAGAATGTGCCGAGGCGGAAAGTCGAGTCGTTCAGGTTCAACCCGAATACGGCGAGCTTGGAAGACTTGCAGCGGCTCGGATTCTCGCTCAAGCAGGCACAGTCCATAGACAACTACAGGAACAAGGGCGGAAGGTTCAGGAGAAAGTCCGACTTCGCCAAGTCGTTTGTGGTCTCGGACTCGATTTACAGGCGGTTGGAGCCTTACATTGAGATTCCGAAGCTTGACATCAATCTGGCGGACTCGGCCGCGTTTGATGCGCTGCCCGGCATCGGAGGGTGGTTCGCGCGACAGATGGTGGCATATCGGGAACGGCTCGGAGGGTATTCCTATCCGGAGCAGCTGATGGAAATCCGCAATTTCGACATGGAGAAGTTCGACAAGCTGAGCGACCTAGTATTTGTCTCGCCGCAGACGGTTGTCCCCTACCCCCTCTGGACGCTGCCGGAAGAGGAACTGAAACGGCATCCGTACATCGGCCCGGCGGCGCACGGAATCGTGCTGTACCGAAATTCGCAGCCGAAATCGCAGTGGAGCATCGACGCTCTGAGAAAGAACAGGGTCCTCACGGAAGAGGCGGCGACAAAGCTTGGGCGATGCTTCATCGAAGAACCTGCGTAAAAACCTTACGTAAGTCGAAAAAGGCAGCGAAAGTTTCTGTCTCATGTGCCGTCAAATTTGAGAACTATTTAATAACTTTGCAGACATAACAGATGTGGCAAATGTCAATGTCCAAAATGAATGGATGCCGCATAAAACAGTGAAATAATTCAAACTAATACAATCAGATATGGCAAAAGAAGTTGAAGCACAGGAAAATGCCTCTGCAAACGCCGCAAAGCTCAAGGCCTTGCAGGCAACCATAGACAAAATCGAGAAAGACTACGGCAAGGGGACGATAATGAAGCTCGGTGACCAGCCGAAGTTCGAGGTCTCAGTGATACCGAGCGGTTCCATCGCACTTGACCACGCACTTGGAATCGGCGGCTACCCGCGCGGAAGGGTCATCGAGATTTACGGCCCGGAGTCCAGCGGTAAGACAACCCTCGCGATTCATGCGATTGCACAGGCTCAGAAACAGGGCGGAATCGCCGCAATCATCGACGCGGAGCACGCATTTGACCGCAGCTACGCGAAGAACCTCGGAGTCGATCTCGACACGCTGCTCATCTCGCAGCCGGACAACGGCGAGCAGGCGCTTGAGATTGCCGACAACCTCATCCGCTCCGGTGCGATTGACATCATCGTAATCGACTCCGTGGCAGCCCTCACACCGAAGGCCGAGATTGAAGGAGAGATGGGTGACGCGAAGATGGGTCTTCAGGCCCGCCTCATGAGCCAGGCGCTCAGGAAGCTCACCGCAAACATCAGCAAGACCAACACCTGCTGCATATTCATCAACCAGCTGCGTGACAAAATCGGGGTGATGTTCGGCAATCCGGAGACCACGACCGGCGGAAACGCCCTCAAGTTCTACGCTTCAGTCCGCGTCGATGTACGCAGGACAACGCAAATCAAGGACGGCGACGAGGCTCTCGGAAACCGTACCAAGGTCAAGATTGTGAAGAACAAGATGGCTCCTCCTTTCAAGAAGGCCGAGTTCGACATCGTGTTCGGCGAGGGCATATCGCACGTCGGCGAAGTCATCGACCTCGGCGTCGAGTACGACATCATCAAGAAGAGCGGCTCATGGTTCAGTTACGGAGACCAGAAGCTCGCCCAGGGACGCGAGGCCGTGAAGCAACTGCTGACCGACAATGTTGAGCTGTGTGATGAGATTGAGGCAAAGATTCGTGAGGCCCTTGAGAAAGTGCAAGATTAAATTACGGGGCGAATAAAAAGCGGATTGCTTCGTTGCAAAAGCCCTCGGAATCCTCACAACCGCCAAGGTTGCTCCGGTTCCGAGGGCTTTGTGCGCCTTGCACTCCATCTTTTTCTTCATCCCCTATCCCCAAGCTTCTACTACATACAAGAAAAGGCCCAGAACCATTTACGATTCTGAGCCTTTTTATTCTTTGAGGGTTTTGCGTAACGCAGCAAGCACCTCTAAAAACAGATTTTATTACTGCTCTTCCGGAGCGTCAGGATTGTTGTCAGGTCCCGGCTGTCCGCCGAACGGTCCCTGAGGACCGGCCTGAGGTCCCTGCTGTGCACCCTTGGCCATTTCCTCGGATGCCGCGTGCCAAGCCTGCTCAAGCTCTGAGTTGTACCTGTCGATGTCGGCGATGTTCTGTGCCTTGACAGCTTCCTTGAGGGAATTCAGAGCGTTCTCGATTGCGGACTTGTGGTTTGCCGGAATCTTGTCGCCGAGTTCCTTGAGGTTCTTCTCGGTCTGGAAGCACATCGCGTCGGCATTGTTGATCTTGTCAATCCTTTCCTTCTCAGCCTTGTCGGCCTCCTCGTTGGCCTTCGCCTCGTCACGCATCCTCTTGACTTCCTCGTCTGACAGACCTGATGAAGCCTCGATTCTGATCTTCTGCTCCTTGCCGGTGGCATTGTCCTTTGCGCTGACGTTCAGGATACCGTTGGCGTCGATGTCGAAGGTGACCTCAATCTGAGGCACGCCCCTCGGAGCCGGCGTAATGCCGTCAAGGACGAAGTTGCCGATGAGCTTGTTGTCCTTTGCGAGAGGACGCTCGCCCTGAAGCACATGGATATCAACCGCAGGCTGGTTATCGGCAGCCGTTGAGAATATCTGCGACTTGCGGGCCGGAATTGTCGTGTTCGCGTCAATGAGCTTTGTCATCACGCCGCCCATGGTCTCGATACCGAGTGAAAGCGGGGTCACGTCGAGGAGGACAACGTCCTTCAATGAAGCCTCTCCCGAAAGGATACCGCCCTGAATGGCTGCACCGATAGCGACGACCTCATCCGGGTTCACGCTCTTGTTAGGCTCCTTGCCGAAGAACTTCTTCACGATTTCCTGAACTGCAGGGATACGTGTTGAACCGCCGACGAGAAGTACCTCGTCAATGTCAGAAGCCTGAAGGCCTGCGTCCGCAAGAGCCTTGCGGCACGGTTCGAGAGTCCTTTCAAACAAGTTGTCGGCAAGCTGCTCGAACTTTGCACGGGTAAGCGTCTTTACCAGATGCTTAGGAATACCACCTACCGGCATGATGTACGGAAGATTGATTTCCGTCGAAGTCTGGCTTGAAAGCTCAATC
>CAKUPC010000048.1 GCA_934675095.1 uncultured Bacteroidales bacterium
GTCCGGGACCTTTCCCGCATCATGCATGGTGGCAGATAGGCTGGATGATGGACTACCTGATTGCAGAGGCATACTTCCGCTCCGGCGGCGAGATTGACTTTCCCGGCGGCTTCTTCACTCCTAAGGTGGGCCCGCATCGCCCCTATGGATTCGCCCCGGGACGGCTCTACGGCAAGAAGGTGCGGCTCACGATGGAGGACGGCATCAGCCTCGGCAACCAGTATGTCGAATACATCACGGCACGCAGCCTCGACGGGCGCAGGCTCTTCGTCGTGCTGATGAACAACTCCACAAAGGTTCAGGAATATTCCCTCGAATGCGGCGGTCTCTCCTCGGCGGCGCCAAAGTCCGGCTCCGCGAAGGATGTCATTAGTCGCAAGGGAACGCTTGAACCTTGGGGGATGAAAGTGGAATCGATAAAAATATAACGACATGACAAAATATCATACAAAACGGATTTTCAGCGCATTGTCAGCTCTCACCTTATGTCTTTCTGCGGCAGCGCAGGAGACAGTGGTCCGCGTGGCCGACTTCGGAGCTGTCCCGAACGACGGGAAGAACGACCTCAAGCAGATTCGCAAGGCGTTCAGGAAAGCCGAGAAAATCGGGGCGACGAAAATCGTCTTCGAAGCCGGGACTTATGACATTTTCCACTCCGACATAGAGGAGAACGACGCGCTCGTCCTCAGCCATATTCCGAATGTCACCATGGAGGGCGCAGTCGATGCGGTCGGAGAGCCTGCGACCATGCTCCTGCGGCACTACGAGATGGCTCCGGACATCAAGGCCAAGAACCTGCTGCGCATCGACGAGTGCGAGAACTTCACGCTCAAAAACATGAAATTCGACAACAGCCCGCGCTACATGACCAGCGGCGAGGTGGTCTTTAACGACGGCAAGCACGTGGTCGTGAGAATCTTCGACGGGTGCTCGCTCGTTGACGGCACGAGGCTCTACTGCGCCAACCTCTGGGACCTCGGCACGCGCAACCTCAAGCACACCGGCTCGGTGACCTTCGGAGGCTCGGTCAGCAAGAAGGCCGCCGAATACACCACGCGCGTCACCAACTGGGAGGAGCGCAAGGTGCTCATCAGCTCCGCCGACGCGGCCTCGAAGATTGAGGTCGGCGACGGCATCAGCTGGCACTTCGGCTGGAACGGCACGCAGGTCGATTTCTGGAAATGCGACAACATGAGGATGGAGAACGTCCACAGCTACTCCGCCATAGGCTTCCATTTCCAGTCCTCCCTCTGCCGCAACCTCTCCGGCTACCGCGTCCGCATCGGCCGGGAGGGCGACGACCTTAACTGCGGAAGCCGCGACGCATGGAAGATGTGGCTCTGCATGGGAACGGCCACCATGGACAGGATATATATGGACGGAGTCCGCTGGGACGGGCAGAACGTACACGGCAAGTTCCTCTATTTCATTGATACTGAAGGGCCGAACACCGCCACTTTCAGCTACAACGGGATGTCAGTGGAGAGGGTCGAGCCGGGAGACAAGATAGGAATGTGGAAGGACCGCGAGAACGAGACGCTGATGACGGTGAAAAGCTATGAGGTCCTGCCTATAGAATGGGGCAAGCCACGGCTCGTGCGCGTCGGCTTCGAGGAACCGCTGCCTGACTTTCTCTGCGCTTCAACGCCATGCAACCCCTATTCCCACACCTGCCATTATACGCTCGAAAACTCCGAGTTCCGCAACATAGCCGGCTGCGCGAGCATCCTGCGCAACGACGACAGCACGATTCGCGGCTGCAAATTCGCCCACATCATGTACCCGGCGGTATTCCTCGGCGGCGACCTCGACAATGAGTCCGTCACCGGAAAGAACCTTCTGGTGGAAGGCTGCGAGTTCGAGGACTGCGCGTGGGAGTCGCGCAATGGCGTGAAGGGAGCGTTTGCCGCCGCCGTGCATCCGTTCAAGGACTTTCCGATACCCTACATCTTCGACCTCAGGCTCGTCGGCAACACCTTCCGCGACTGCCCGACAGCGATAAGCGTCAAGGGAGTGAAGGGCATCGTACTGAAGGACAATAAGTTCGAGAATGTCGAAGTTCCGTTCCGCTACAGCGACTGCGACGGGATTGTCTCCGACACACAGGAATCGTCCAAATAAGAAGCCGATTAAAACAGCTGCTTCTAAACCAGTCAAAAAAAATGAATCAGCCCTCAATCATCCGCAGAGCCATGCTTTTCGCCGCAAGTAATTGTGCGGCTCTTTTCCTCTGCATCCCCGCGCTCATCCTCTCGTGCTCAGTCCACGCGCCCGACAACGGCGGGACTTTTGACGGGGTGATAAGGGTTCGGGAATATGGAGCCGTGCCCGACGACGGCCTGTGCGACATCGACGCCATAGCCGAGGCTGTCCGTGCGGCCGCCGCGAAAAAGGCCTCCGCCATCGAGTTCGAGGAAGGAGTCTATGACCTCTTCGTCGGCGACGCGGCGCTCCGCAACGCCATAGAGATTCAGGGCATCGACAATCTCACGCTGCGCGGAGCGGTGAACCGGAAAGGGGAGCCTGCGACAGTTTTCCTGCGCCACTACGAGATGGCAAAGGACATAAACGGCCGGCAGATTCTGCTCGTGAGGGACTGCGACGGATTCACGCTTGAAAATGTCCGCTTCGACAACAGCCCGCAGTACATGGCCTCGGGCAAGGTCTATCACAATGACGGCACCGTCGTGGGAATCCGCCTGCTCGACGGCGTGACCGCTCCCGACGAGAGCCTGATGTACTGCACGAATGTCTGGAATCCGGTCACTGAGGAACTCCGGCACGTCGAGAGCGTGACCTACATGGACGACGTGAACCGCAGCCCGGCTGACTATCTGGCAAAGAGCACGGGGGACGGAACCGCGATGGTGCGTTCGGCGGCGATTGCTTCCCGCGTGGAGGTCGGCGACGGCATAAGCTGGCACTTCGGCAGCAACGGCCTTCAGGTGGACTTCCGCTTCTGCGACAACCTGACTGTCAATAATGTGGAGAGCAATTCCGCGATAGGCTTCCATATGCAGGCTTCGTATTGCCGTAACATTCGCTCGAGCGGCGTGAAAATCCGCCGCAGGGGAGCGAACTACTCCGTGGGCAGCCGCGACGGCTGGAAGCTCTACCTGTGCAGCGGCAAGGCCGAGATTGACAATCTCTACTGCGAGGGAGTGCGCTGGGACGGGCAGAACGTTCACGGCAAGCTCCTCTTTCCCAAGGAGAGGCTGAACAACTTTCAGATGAGCTTCAGCTACCACGGTGCGGAAATAGAGAGAATCCTCCCCGGCGACCGCATCGGACTCTGGCAGGACCGCAGCACGGAAATCCTGCTGACAGTCGCGAGGTATGAATACACCCCGAACAATCCCGACCGCGTCTGCACCGTGACCTTCGACGAGCGCATCCCCGACTTCGTGAATTCCGCGACCGTCTGCAACGTCTACTCTCATGTCACCGACTACACGCTCCGCAACTCCGAATTCCGCAACATAGCCGGCTGTGCGGCAATAATACGCAACGACAATTCGACAATATCCGGAAACACATTCCACAACATAATGTACCCGGCGATATGCATCGGCGGCGATCTTGACAACGAGGGCGTAACTTCAAAAAACGCCGTAATCGAGGGCAATGTGCTGACCGACTGCGGCTGGGTAGCTAGAGGGCCGAGAAAGGGCGCGGTCTCCGTGGGACTCTCGAATGTCACGGATATATCCCCATACATCAGAAACATCACCATACAAAACAACAGCATAAGCGGTTCGCCTATCGGGATTCATGCCTATGGGGTCGATGGCCTCACGATTTCGGGAAATTCAATCTCCTCCTGCGAGACCGACATCCTGACGGACGATGTATTGAATTATAAAATACAATAAAAACAATTCCCGACATATCCATATTTTTGAAATAAATCTAATAATCAATTTGTTATGAGAAGAAATATTTTTTACGCCATTGCGGCGACACTGCTTTTCTGCGCTTGCGCAAAGGAAAACGAGCCGCAGCAGAAGCCGGAAGAAAAACCGGACGCAGCCAAGTTTACCGCATTTTCGGAAGCATTGACCAAAACCGTAGTTTCAGATGACTACCTGTCCGTCTGCTGGTCAAAGGGAGACGCGCTCAGCCTCATTTCAGAGGGCACAAACCGGCGTTTCACGACCGACAAGGACGGGGTCTCCTCTCCGCTCTCACCGGACTCTTCGTCGTCTCAAAATGAGATAAAGAAAGACACGAAGTCAATATGGGGAATATATCCATATTCAGAGGATTATGTTCTTTCATCCGACGGCTCCTCCATTACGCTGTCGCTGCCTCATGAGCAGAAAATTGACAAATCCGGACTCTCCGCTGGAGCGAACGTTTCGGTGGCATATCTCCCCGTCGCGGAAGATAAGAATGAGCTTGATTTCTGCAACATAGCCTCATACATCCTTCTTGACATTCCCGACCGCGAAAGAATCGTCGAGTGCACAATCCACGCCGAGCCGTCGGCAAATCTCGTCGGCAAGGTTCGGATTCGTATGGACAAGGACGGTGTGCCGACAGTAGAGGAAATCGTCGAAGGACAGGAGAGCGTGACGCTGGTTTCGGAATATCCGTTCGACGGGAAATGCCTCATCCCTGTGCTTCCGCAGTCCGCCGCGGCGACATATAGCGTTGATGTAAAGCACATTGACGGCGCCGTCGAGACCGGATACTTCCTTTCCGACGGCGAGGTTATTCTCCGCCGCAATCAGAAAGTTGCTCTTGTGAAGCCGACTCCCGAGCCTGTCACGAACCCGGAACTGAGCGTGCTCAACGCCTTCTGGTCGGACGCGACGCTGAGCTTGATACTCCCTTCCGGCGCGGAAAGCGTAAAGGTCATTCTGAACGGCTCCGAAATAGGAGAGGCCTCCGGCAACAGCTATCACCTTACTGGACTTGACAGCGGAAGCGAGTACAGCGCGAAACTTTCCGCACTCGTGAAGGGCAACACCTTGGAATCCAACGAGGTGACATTCACCACGGGCAAGATTGAGCAGCTTACAAAGAATGTCAGCCCGACATCAGTTTCAGTCGGAGTCGAGAACCGCGCAGGCGCACTCAGCGGCAACAATAAGCCATGTCTCTATGTTCAGCTGTTTGAAAGCGAGGATGTTACCGGGACTCCGAAATACGAGGCCTTTGTCCGCGACAATGAGGTTCTGAGCGAAGGACATCCGTTTTATAAGTCGCTCGTGGCAGGTTCCGGCACGACATACGCGCCGTTCAACCTCGCGTTCGGAGGTCTTGAAGCCGGAAAGGACTACTGGTTCAGAGTCAAGTCCGTGGCATCCGACACCTACCTGACCTACCGCACCGCCTCCATCTCCGGTGAATCAAGAACGATGGAATCCCAGAACGGCGATTCCGACTACTCACAGCCGTTCCGCCTCACAACTGCGCAGAAACATGTGGCGGCAGAAAATGAGGTGCTTTTCGAGGGCTTCGACGACTGCTTCTTCTCAGCCGACTTCATCAACTGCGCCGTCGGTCTCATGCCGGCCTTCAGGACGCAGACCCAACTGTCCGGAACAAACTACAACTTGAACAAAAACATCTGGACTTCATGGGAGAACGAGCATAAGGCATGGAGTTTCCATGGTCTCAGAACCGGATTCCCGAACACCCACATGGCCGCGTTCGGCTTCCTGAACGCTCAGAAAGGCGATACGGACATCACTTTTGAGGACGGCAATGCGGCCGCCGTAAAATACTGGGTGACAGAGAGCAAGTCTTCCACAACGCTTCTCGCGCCGGCTGCTCTGAAAGGGGCACGCATAGGCTCATTCCGCGCCCAGAGCACGACAGGATTCGAGAACATGGTCGGAGACAACCGTTTCATAACCATGGATTCCTATATGGGAGAAGGATACGCGGTTCTCGGAATGTATTATGACTCCTCTGAAAAGCAGGCGTCGTCAAGAAAGCCGGCAGCCTTTGTCGTGAAGGCAGTAAGCAATCTCGCCGCAGCGGAAAAGAAGCCATGCACTGTCACTTTCAAGGCGCTTGCCGTCCAGGGACGCTCCGGCAAGATTACCGCCATTCATTTCAACAAGGACGGAAACCACCGGAAGGCGACTTCCGACCTTTGGCAGACCGTGACCGAAATCAAAATTGCCAATTCCAACGGCAATATCGATGAAAATGCCGCCGAGTGGAACGGATTGTCCGACACACACAAATGGTATGAATACAGTTTCGACATCGACCTGCTCTCCGGAGACCTCGTAGGATTCGTGACTGACAGCGAAAGCTGCATCTGCATCGACGACATAAAGATAGTTCTCAAATAATTTCGTCCTAACAAAGGATATTTTATACAATGAAAAATAAATCAATGTTTTATATATCAGCATCTCTCGCGATTCTTTGCTGCTCATGCACAACAGGGCAGCTCGAAAGCACCGTCGCCCCATACGCTGCTTTCGACGACAACCTTCTGCCAGCGGTTCACGCCGAGGGCTGGATTGCCGAATTTCTCGAAAGGCAGAGAACCGGTCTCAGCGGTCATCCCGAGGCTCTCTCATACCCCTACGACACGGCGCTCTGGGACGGAGAAATCCAGCGCCAATCCACCCACGGCGAAGGCTGGTGGCGCTATGAGCAGACGGCATACTACACCGACGGCATACTCAAGCTCGGCTACCTGCTCGGCGACTCCACCATGATTGCCCGCGGCGAGAACGGCGTGAACTACACCATAGACCACGCCACTCCGGAGGGAAAAATCGGTTCGAAGGATGTCTGGGACGGGCCGCGCTGGAGGATGTGGCCTCAGGCGGTCTTCTTCCGCTCGATGAAGTCGATGTACGAGATGACCGGCGATGCACGAATTCCGGAAACGCTTGAGAAATACTACCTCTCCTGCACGGAGGAGGAGGTCGGAACCGGCAGGAACGCCTGCAACATCGAGGGAATCCTCTGGACTTACGGCAAGACCGGCAATCCGGCCCTGCTCCGACTCGCGGAAGACGCCTTCGAGAACGGGGACTTTGAATTGAAGCCGTCCGCGCTTGAAAAGGGCGAGCCTATAGTCATTCACGGGGTGACTTTCTGCGAGATGCACAAGCTGCCCGCGATTCTCTATGCCTACACAGGCAAGCAGCGCTATCTCGACCTCGCCCGCATGGCCGAGAACAATCTGATTGACAATAATATGCTCCCGGACGGAGTTCCGACAAGCGCCGAATGGGTTAAGGGGCATGATGTCATGGCGGCGCACGAGACCTGCGACATAGCCGACTTCACATGGGGGCAGGGCTACCATCTCATGGCTGACGGGCAGGCACGCCACGCGGACAACATCGAGCGGGCCGTGTTCAACGCCGCTCCCGGAGCCGTCACAAAGGACTTCAAGGCCCTTCAGTACTTTTCCTGCGTGAACCAGTTCAACGTGACGGGGGACTCCGACCACAACGAGTACCGCAGGGGACTGACATGGATGGCCTACCGCCCGACTCACGAGACCGAATGCTGTGCCGGCAACGTGCACCGCATAATGCCGAACTATGTGCAGCGGATGTGGATGACCGACCGTCAGGGAGGCCTCGTCGCCGCTCTATACGGGCCGTCGAGCGTCGATTTTGCCGGCATGACGGTGCGGCAGTCGTCGCAGTACCCGTTCGAGGACTGCCTCCACTTCGAGTTCAGCGGCCCATCCGCACGATTCCCGTTCACTTTCCGCATCCCGTCATGGAGCCGCGCCTGCAAGGTCTCGCTGAACGGCAGGGCAGTGGTGGCGGATGCCGCGACAGGGGAGTTCACCACGCTTGAGCGCCGCTGGAAAGACGGCGATGTACTTGAGATTCAGCTCAGTCCCGAGATTGAAGTCCGCAAGTCGGCGGACAGCGCCGGAGTCTATATGACGCGCGGTGCGCTGCTCTACACTCTGCCCATCCCCGAGACCTGGACCGAAGACACGCGGGTACATCCCGGCCTGAACGGCAAGCACTCGGCCAACCCGGACTTCAAGTGCTGGGACATAACTCCTTCAGGTGATTTCAATTACGCCCTCTGCGCCACCGATGCGGAGTTTGTCACGCTTGAGGGCAGCGCAGATGCCGGCTTCCGCTGCGGCGAGGCTGGTATCCGCCAGCTCGACAACAGCTATCCGTTCGACAACCCGCCGTTCGGAATCCGCGTTCCCGTCAAAAAGATAAAATGGGCTCTAGAAGAAGGAAAATATACTCCTCACATCCCCGCGTCTCCCGAAATCATCGACGACACCGTCCGCATAATCACTCTCGTTCCGTACGGATGCACCGAGCTGCGTTTAACAGTTTTCCCGAGATTATGATTTGTTCGTCTTTTGGTTCCATACTCAAAAATACTTCGCAAATCTTTACTTATTAAATGACTCAATATGATTAAGCGTATTAGCATCATAATTCCGCTATTATTTTACTTTCTGCCGTCACTCTCCGCCCAGACGGAGGAACAGCGGGCGAGGGAGCTGGTCAAGCAGATGACTCTTGAGGAAAAGTGTCAGCTGATTTCCGGAAAGAAGGACGGCTTCCGGACTTTCCCGATTAAGAGGCTCGGCATCCCGGAAATCAGGATGGCCGACGGACCTCAGGGCGTGCGCAACGACACCCGCAGCACATATTATCCATGCGGCGTCTCGCTCGCCTCGACATGGAACCCTAATCTCGCCCTCGAAACCGGACACGGACTCGGCCTTGACTGCCGGGCAAGGGGAGTGGGAATCCTGCTCGCTCCGGGAGTAAACATCTATCGTTCCGCACTTTGCGGGCGCAATTTCGAGTACTTCGGAGAAGATCCGTTCCTTGCCTCGGAGATTGCCTGCGGCTACATCACGGGGGTTCAGGAGGAGGGCGTCATTGCGACGGTGAAGCACTTTGTCGCGAACAACCAGGAGAACCTTCGCCACAGGACGAACTCCGTGGTCGATGAACGCACGCTGAACGAGCTCTACTACCCGGTGTTCCGGAACGCCGTCCGCAAGGCACGGGTCGGAGCGGTGATGATGAGCTACAATCCTGTTAACGGTGTCCATGCCTCGGAAAACAGGCATCTGATTAAGGACGTGCTGCGCGGCGAGTGGGGATTCGACGGAATAGTCATGTCCGACTGGCTCTCCACCTATACGGCCCTCGGCTGCGCTGAAAGCGGACTTGACCTTGAGATGCCGCGAGGTAACTTCCTGAACTACGAGAATATAGCCCCTATGATTGAGAAGGGGATTATCAGCGAGAGTTCCATAGACGAGAAATGCGTGAACATCCTGCGCACGTTCATACGCTTCGGCTTCCTTGACGGCCGTGGAGCGGCGGACGACAGCCTTCCGCTCGACAATCCGGAGTGCCGCGACATTGCATACCGTGTGGCGCTTGAAGGGCCGGTGCTTCTGCGTAACGAGGGTCTGCTGCCGCTTTCACCACAAAGACGCGAGGACATAGTCGTCATCGGCCCGAACGCCGACCGCATCCCTTTCGGCGGCGGCTCCGGTGAGGTCAGCCACATCGAGGGCTGCGGAACCACCGTCTTTTCCGGACTGCGCGAAGCCGGCACGAAATGGAACGTCCGCCTTATTGAGAGGGATTCGCTCGGGCATTATGACCTATCGTCAATCGGACACCGCACCGTCGTCATCGCCTGCATGGGCTTTGACAAGACAACGGAGCGGGAGGGCTTCGACCGCAGCTACAGCCTGCCTGAAGGACAGGATTCCCTGATTTGCTCGCTCGCGGCACGGAGTGACAGGGTAGCCGTCCTTGTCAACAGCGGCGGCGAGATAGCCCTCCCGTGGCTGGACGAGGTGGAGGCCCTGATGCTTGACTGGTATCCCGGACAGGCCGGCGGCCAGGCTGCCGCCGAACTGCTGAGCGGCAAGGTCTCGCCTTCGGGGCGGCTTCCGTTCACGTTCTGGGGCAGCCTCGAAAAGAATCCCGCACAGAAGTTCTACGGCACCAGATACAATGAAGTCGCCCCTCCGTGGCGCGACACTCTCGCCCACACCACCTACTCGGAGGGCATATTCCTCGGCTACCGGGCAAAGAACTATCAGCCGCTCTTTCCTTTCGGCTTCGGTCTGACCTACAGCACTTTCGCCTATTCCGACATGAATGTGGAGCGCACTCCGGACGGCTACGACGTCTCGTTCACGGTACGCAACAGCGGCAAGTCCGATGCGCCCGAAGTTGCCCAGCTCTACATTTCTCCCGTGAACTCCGACATTCCACGCGAACGCAGAAAACTGCGCGGTTTTAAGAAACTTGCGCTGGAAGCAGGGGAGAGCACGCGCATCAGCATATCCCTTTCGTCCGATGATTTCTCGTGCTACGATTCCGGAAAGAAGAGATTCGTCACGCCGTCAGGTCCGTATAAAATCATCGTGGCGCCCGATGCGTCATCCGAAGCACTTGTTGAATTTGTAAACATCAAATAATTATGTTTCAGAAATTTATATATACCCCAAAATCATCAGACAATAACCTGCATAACTTTTTTCGGGACATAATTATCACATCATTCATTCTCCTGCTCGCGCTTGCGCCGCAGGCTTCGGGAAAAGGCCATGGAAGCGGTTCCAAAGAGGGGAGGAGGGCAGTGACGATTGCGGCATCCAACAGCAGCCGCGAGGACAGGAAGGCGAGCGACTATGTATGTGACGGACAGACGGACGCGCAGCTGATAACCTCGGTGATTGACCGCCTTGTGGCAAACGGCGACGGCGGAAAAATCATCTTCCGGCAGGGACGCTACCTCATGAATGCCATCACCAGAAACAATGCCTGCATCGACATCGCCCTTGGAGAAAGCAACGCCGTGATTGAACTGTGCTCGGAAATCACGGACAAGAACTACATCGGCGGAGCGTCTCAGGACGGCTACAACGGGGCGCAGTTCTACATGACTGAAAGTCTCTACGACAGCCTCGACCCGTCCGTCCAGTACAAGGTCGTGAACTGCTCGGCAAGTCGCTGGCAGGGCGGACTCGTCGTCGAAGACATCGGAATTGTCCTTCATTCCAACCAGAAGCCAATCGTTGCATGGGATATGTACTCGTTCTGTGGAATGTGCCGCATCACGGGCCTGCACGCCAACGCCTACAGCGGCTCCGCAGTTTCTGTCTCGAAGCCGCCTCAGGTTGCCGTCCCGGGCTGCATAGGCCTTCGCACGCTCTGCGACACAGCCGCCGGCCCGAGCGGGAACGACTACAGAAATGTGCTCATGAAAGGCTTCCACGAGGGTTTTGCAATCAACAGCGAGCACAATCTCTTCGTTCAGGCCGCCGCTGTCTTCTGCGTCTATGGCTACACCTTCGACCACTACTGGAAGACCACAGAAGGAGCCGAGCAGCACCCTAATGTGCTGATAAAATGCATCGATGAAAGGGGAGTGAACCTACCGAGGTTCTACGACAATCCGCGCGGTCAGGCCACGGTTATGATTGCCTATTCCACTGAAAGAAAGCCTGTTAACACCCCTGGAGGTCTCCTCGGTGCCGGCATGACTGAAGAAATTCCCGGACAGCACTGCGGCACAATCACCTACACAATGGGCGGTCTCCACAATGACAACAGCGCCTCAATCCCGCTTTGGGAAAACGGTCACGGCCACGGCTTCCGCACGACGAACCTTCTCCACAAGCAGTCCTGCACCTCGGCCGAGCGCCGTTCCTACAGCCCGAACTTCATGCAGCGCGTCTGGGACACCGACCTGAACCTCGAACTCATCTGCATCGACGAATCCGTCCCGCTCTGGTCCGATTCCCTCGGCAATCTTCACGACTGAATCTACTTTTCGCGTCCGGTGCACAACCGCACCATCGCGCTGGCAGTATGTTTCTCGTCTAAGTTGTTACACAATCTATATTATGTTAAGTTGCGCGGAGAAGTTTGACTTCCCCGCGCAGTTTTTCAGAAAATAAGCGTATCTTCGCATAGATATTCGGTCTGGAAACAACAAAATCATCATAAAATTTAAAGGAATATTCAGTAAGGCGTTAAAAATAATGGGAAAAAGAAAACAGGACATAATTCTGGAAAACGTCACGATCGAGGCTGTCGCGGCCGAGGGCAAGGCGCTTGCTCATGTTGATGGAGCCGTCGTGTTCGTGCAGTTCGCGGTGCCCGGCGACGTGGTGGACATAAAGGTGACGAAAAAGAAGAAAAACTATATGGAAGGGTTCATCCTGCGGCTCGTCAAGGCGTCGGAGCACAGACTGGAGCCCTTCTGCAAGTATTTCGGAACCTGCGGCGGATGTAAATGGCAGCCGCTGCCTTACGAGATGCAGCTTCAGGCGAAACAGCAGCAGGTCTATGACCAGCTGGTACGCATCGGGCATCTGAATATTCCTGAAATACAGCCGATTATCGGCTCGGAAAAGACCAAGTGGTACCGCAACAAGCTGGAATTCACATTCTCGCGCAGACGCTGGATATATGAGAATGAGAATCCGGACGAGCTCTCTGAGCCAGAGCGTCTTGGGCTTGGATTTCATGTCGGGAGATTCTTCGACAAGGTGCTTGACATTGACTGCTGCTACCTCCAGCCCTCCCCTTCCAACGAGATTCGCAATTTCATAAGAACCTATGCCATAGAGCATAAGCTTCCTTTTTTCGACATCCGTGAACACACCGGATTCCTCCGCACCATGGTCGTGCGAACAACGGAAAAAGGCAATGTGATGCTGATAATGTGCTTCTATCATGAGGATGAGGGGGCACGCACTGCCCTGCTTGACGCCGTCGCGGAAAAATTCCCGCAGATTACTTCGCTCTACTATGTCATCAACGGCAAGGCGAATGACTCCATTTCCGACCGGGAATGCGTGCTCTACAAGGGCGAGGAGGCAGTCTATGAAGAAATGGAAGGGCTGAAATTCAAGATAGGCCCGAAATCTTTCTACCAGACCAACACCGGGCAGGCCTACAGGCTCTACACCACAGCCCGCGAATTTGCGGCGCTGACCGGCGACGAGGTCGTCTATGACCTCTACACCGGAACCGGAACCATCGCGCAGTTCGTCTCCCGGCAGGCCGCTAAGGTCATCGGCATCGAATATGTCCCGGAGGCCATCGAAGACGCCAAGGAGAACGCGAGGAACAACGGCATAGAGAACTGCACATTCTTCGCCGGCGACATGAAGGATGTACTCACGGCGGATTTCATCGCGGAGCACGGCCGTCCGGATGTCATAATCCTCGACCCGCCGAGAGCCGGAATCCACCCCGACGTCGCGAAAGTCATACTGGAGGCCGCCCCGGAAAGAATGGTCTATGTCAGCTGCAACCCGGCGTCGCAGGCCCGCGACCTTGAGATTCTGTGCAGTAAATATGAGATTACGGCGGTGCGACCGGTGGATATGTTTCCGCAGACGCACCACGTCGAGAACGTCGTTGCCCTAAAGCGGATTTGAGCGTCTTTGGGGCCATATTTCCTCGTTTTGCTCGTCATTTGGCTCCACCAAACTCCTCTCAAAACAAGAAAATATGTCTCAAAAATACATCTCAAATCCCCCCCCCGCACACAAAATAACTGATAAAATTAAAATATAACTGATAAAAAAAATTTCGATAAAAAATGTTTGAAAAAATT
>CAKUPC010000049.1 GCA_934675095.1 uncultured Bacteroidales bacterium
CTTGTCATTATTTCGTCTCCGAACCCTGTCTGTTCAACGACAAAGTCCCTGTATTCCTTTGATGTCGCCATATTTATTGTTTTAAAACGCACAAATATACGGACTTTCGTCCGCATATTTGTGCAAAATAAATACGAATTTACTGAATTGTCGAGCGGTGGCTACTTGCTGTGCTTTTCCACCGGCACCTGTATGATGGTGAGCCATTTTTCCGGGTCTTCCTGATTCCACGCCCCATCGACGTAATTCGCCCGTGGAGCGCCGACGATTCCGTAGCCTTCTTTCTCAATCCATGCGAAAAGCTCCTGATAGCTTCCGTGGAGCCTGTCGTATGGACCATAGACCTTCATGCAGACGGCGGTCGGAACCTCCGGGAGGGACTTGAACTTGATGAGGGACGAGTCTTTGCGGGCTTCTGTGACCATTTCGCAGTATTCGATGTCGATGTCCGCAGGTTTGTAGCCACCATGCTCGATTGTGAAGCAGTAGCCCGGCTGTGGACACTCGCATCCGAGACGCGCCATCTCCGGTCCGATGACATCACAGCAGAGCTGCCCGAGGGCGGCGTATGACGGGATGAATCCTCTGTAGGAAGCCACCGTGATTGCCGGCAGCTGTTCAATGTAAATCATTTCCATTTTTTCTTTCTTTTTGAGGGAAGCAATCGTCGCCTTCAGCTGCGTCCTGCGGACTTTCAGCCGCTCCAGTTCCGCTTCCGTGTCCGAAATCTTCTTCTCCAGCGCCGACACCGAAGGAATGTGCGTGTCTTCGTCCCATAGTTCCATGATTTCCTTCAGCGAGAATCCCATTTCCTTGAGACTGCGGACTGCGTTCATCTTCTGCATCTGGCGCACCGCATAATACCGATAACCGCTTTCCATGTCGGTGATTTCCGGCTCCAGCAGGCCGATATCCTCATAATGCCTCAGCGTGCGCACCGTGACGCGGCAAAGACGCGAAAACTCCCCGATTTTCAACTTGTTGTAACTCATAATCTCTGTGCACTTTGATTATATTGCCACAAAGATAATATATGCCGTAGGGTACGAGTCAAGAAAAAAGTGAAAAATATGGTGAAGTTAACACGAGGCTGCATTTATTTTTCTTCATTCTATCTGTTGGATGGAATATCTATAAAATTGCGTAAATTTACACAAATCTTCTAATTTTTTACTTCACGCCGGCTGCCGTGGCGACAATCACCTCGCGGACTTCGTCCCTGTCATCGACATTGACCTGAAGCATGGGTCTGGTGCCCGGGTACGGCACCGCGTCCGGCAGGTTGAATTTCGCGTTTGTTTTTGTCTTCTTCACGAGAAGCCGGTTGTCATAGAGACCTCCGATGTGCCTGCCCTGATAGTAGAGCAGGTATTCGCCCATCATCTGCCTTGTCATTATTTCGTCTCCGAACCCTGTCTGTTCAACGACAAAGTCCCTGTATTCCTTTGATGTCGCCATATTTATAGTTATTTGCAGGACATGATGTCGAGAATCATGTTGTCGGTGCTCTGCATTCCGACGGAGCCGATGCGGCCGAGGTTGCGGATGGTCTTTTCGATGTCGTCCTCGATGATGCCGTCGTTGGAGGAGATGCAGATGTCGTCGAGGGCGAGGACGGCGGACTGGATGGAGCTTGACACGCCGGAGGCGACCTTCATCGCGCAGCCTACCTTCGCGCCGTCGCAGACCATGCCGGTGATGTTCCCGATCATGTTCTTGATGGCGTTGCAGACCTGTGTGCAGCTGCCCTCATGCAGATAGACAAGGCCGCAGGAGGAACCCGTGGAGGCAATCACGCAGCCGCAGAGGGCGGAGAGCCTGCCGAGGTAGCCCTTGATGTGGATGGCGACGAGGTGGCTCAGGACGAGGGCCCGGGCGAGCTGCTCATCGGACACGCCGTAGTGGAGGGCGAAGGCAATGACCGGCATCGTGACAGTGATGCCCTGGTTGCCGCTGCCCGAGTTGCTCATCGCAGGGAGCGTGCAGCCAGCCATCCTCGCGTCGGATGCGGCGGCGGTGAGCGACATCGCGTAGCTCAGAAAATCCTTTCCGAAGACCGGGGTGAAGCGCGGGTCGGCGATGGTCTTTCCCACCCTCAGCCCATAGTCGCCCTTCAGCCCTTCTTCCGCGAGCCTGAGGTTCATATCCTTCGATTCGAGAATGAAGCGGATGTCGTCGAATGCGACGTTTTTCGCGAAGTCATATATTTCCGCTACTGAAAGATGATAGTCCAGAGTTGTCTTTTCTTCCGCGCTTCCGCTCGCAGCTGAAGCATTGGAAGAACCGTCGAAAACCAGCGAGTCATATCCGGTTTCCACAATCCTGTCGTGAGAGTCCTCAATGACCGTGGTCCCGCAGTGCCGTTCTCCGCCGACTTCGGCGCTCACGGTTGCCTTTACATAGAGCTTGTGCCCGTTCTCCGGAGCCATCTTCACGGTGACGCGCTCTTCCGAGACCATCTTCTTTGCCTCCCCGACGGCTTTCGGGCACAGCTCGTTCAGTACTTCAAGTCCATATTCCGACTTGCCGCAGACGGCTCCGAGGGCGGCCGCGATGTGCAGCCCGACCATCCCCGTGCCCGGGATTCCTACTCCCATTCCGTTCTTCAGGATGTTTCCGCTGACCTCCACGTCGATTTTCATCTCATCGGCGGGGCGGCCGGAGAGACCGCACCTTGAAACGAGAATTTCGGCGGCCTTCGCTGTCGCAAGCGCAACTGCAATCGGTTCCGTACATCCGAGCGCCGGTTTCACTTCCTTGTGAATCAGTTCGATAATTTCCTGTTCCCTTGCGGTCATAATCAAAATGTCTAAAGCTTATTTGTTGAAGAAATCCAGACAATATTCAAGGATATGCCTCATCTCTTTCCCGTCCGTCACCGTCTCAATCGGGAATCCGATGCAGACAGTTTTGTAATTCCCTCCGTCATAGGTCACCCCTGCGGAAATCCCCGTGTCTTTATAGCGCAGAAAAGTCCTGCCTGCGGTGTTTGCCGGGACAATGCCGTCCGGCGCTTCGACGCAGTAGCATTCGGTGCCTGGCGTATTCATGAACTTCCCGGATGCCTCCCTGCGTCCCTCGCCGACCCATCTGTACTCGCCGCTTCGGCTTGCGTGCCCGTTCATTGGCTTGTAGCCGAGAATCTGTGCCGCAAACTCCGCTCCCGGACCTGTGCAGTCCTGATAGATGCCTTCTACGAGGTCTGTGCCGATGTTCGCCCCGGAGACAATCACGCAGCCGCCTCCTTCAGTGAACTCCCGCAACCGCCCCTGCAATGCATCAGGGAACACCTCGAACATCGGCTCCACCTTGCCCGTGCCGCGAGGTGTCGTGCCCTGCTTGCCGCAGAGCAGGTCGAGAACGGGGAAACCTGCGCGGCCGGCGGCAGTCCCATAGCTGTTGCCAGGTGTCGCCCCAAGAGCCTCGAATGCCTCCGAACTCATTGACACAAAGCCGCGTCCGCGCTTCAAGAACTCCCGTCCGTGAACCGCAGGGTAGTCGAAGCTGTTGCCGGCGAGCAGCGATGCCGCCATGTCCGTCCATGACGCTCCGAACCCAGGCGCGTCGTCATCCTTCCACTGGAGACCGCGCCTGAACTGGTACATCTCACCTATGTAGTTGATTCTCTTTCCGTAATCCACCCCGCCGCCGTTCCTGCTGTCGAATCCGGCATATTCGGGGGTGTCGATGTATGACGGTGCGGCCACCCGGGTGAAGTTGTTTACAATCAGCACGTTCCCGGCGTTCTTGCCCTTAGGCAGCCCTACGCTCAACGTCTCCGACGGGAACGACTTTCCTCCGTCGTTGAAGGCGGTGACGCGAAAACTGTAAACACGGCCCTTCTCAAGTTTCAGTGAATATGAGACCCGTCCGTCCGCCGCGGTTTTCGTGTTTTTCATTACTGTGCCGTCGTCAAAAACGCCGTCGTCGATTCTTGTGCTGAGGATATATCCCTTAGGCTTTGCCGTGGGTTCGAGAGAGTCCTCCCGAGGAAGCCAGCTGATGGTCAGGGAGTATTCGTTGTCGCCGACAATTCCAAGTTCCGTGGCGAAGGAGCGCACGGGGAGAGGCTGGACGGCGTAAGGACAGCCGTAGCGGTTGCTTAGATATTTCAGCATACCCTTGTAGACCGAACGGGAAACCAGAAACCTGAATGCCGGGTCGAGGCCGAACTTCATGTCTGTGAAATTCTGGTGCGAGAGCAGTTCGAGAATCATCGAAGGCGCTGCCGGAGTTCGGGATTCGAGGTAGGAGCGGTCCTTTGTCCCGCGCCTTGTCCAGTCCGGGTCGTAGGTTGCTCGTATGTCGGCAACTATCTGAGACTGAACGATGTCCGCATACTCGCGGCTTGTGATTCGCCTTTCTCCGGAGGGGAGTTCGGTCTTGCCCTCCGAGACTGAGGTGTAGATCGCGAGCGTGCCTATGGTCGTGTCGCGCGCGGCGATTCCGGCGTCGGTGTGGAACGCGAAGGACAGGTCAATCGGAATCCCGAGCCCTTCTGCCTTCCGGTTCATCCGCGAGCCTCCGCTGAGCCAGTCCGTCCATGTTCCGCGGCACATATAGTCGTCGCGGTAGTCGCTTTTGCCCTCGTTCTGGCTCCAGACCCTCTCCGGAGCGCCGTACCACTGCAGGCTGTATCTCGCGGCCTCGGCAAAGCGCGGCATCCCGGAAACCTCCCCTGCCTGCTGTTTACTCTCCGTGGCGGCTCGTTGCGCACGCCCTGCGGCGGTTTGTTGTGCACTCTCGGCGGTCGCGGCCGTACTTCCGTCAGAGGAAATCCCTCTCGCGACATTGCCCATTCCTCCGCCGAACCTGACAGCATCGGCGCAGACAATGCCCTTGCCGCCGGACGTTCCGCAGTCGAGAACCACGCATCCGTCCTTGCCCTTGCCGAAAGGGAATGTTCCGAGATAAATCCATGTCCCGCCTCCGATTCTCTGATTCACAAGAAATTCCGAGGCACCTCCGAGATGCCTCACCGTATAGTGCGCGGAGTCCGTGCTTTCCGGCAGGCTGCGGTAGGCTATATAGACGGCGTATTCTCCCTCCTTGGCAATCTCGGGACGCCAGACGGCTTTCGGTGCCGTGCCTTTCTTCGGCTTGCTTACGCATTCCGCGGAAAGGAAGGTTCCGGCAAAGAACGGGTTGTCCCCGTCATGAATCACCTCCTCCTTGTCGGCGAATCCCGGACCGGCGATTTTCCAGTCGCCTTCCACTCTGAAGCTTCCCTTTGTCCGCGAAGTTTCAGATAGGTCGTTGTCAATGATATATTCCGTTCTGTTGAAATCCCTTTCCCTCGGCAGCATCACATAAGCCCCGGCATTTTCGAGCATAGGGACGAGAAAGGGGAGGACGAAGCTCTGGGTGAACATATCCTCGACGGTCTGGAAGAGGCAGGCGCGCTGCCATTCCCAACGGTCGAGCGACTGCTCATAGTAGTAGCCGTGACTCTGCCAAAGGGCTATATTTCTGTGCTTCAGGCCTTTGCTGAACTCCATCGCACCGACCTTGCGCACAATGTCAGTTTCCCGCGCCGCCTGGTCGGAAACCCTGTTGAGGCTCTTGGCGGGAGCGCCGTCGTATGTCAGCCTCGGGGTCACGAAGTCCTTGAGCGGACTGCGCTTCGAGAACACCTCCCCGACAGTTCGCCCGGCATATTTTTTCGGAAAGCATGACTTCAGTTCCTTTCTGAACCATTCGACGTCGCCCTCGTGCCATGGATAGTCCCCGAGTGTCTGGTCGAAATAGAAGTCAAGCTGCCCACCCCTGCGCAGCACCTTCCGCAGCTTCAAGTCGTCGGAGCGGACTCCGGTGCGCCTCTGGAGACGGGCGGTCAGGCTGTCGCAGCATTCCCTGAACTCGCCGCGGCTCTGTGCGGCCATGTCGGGCACGGCGGTCATCGACAGGAGTAAGGTCGCAGCCAAAGCAGTCACAGCACCCTTCCTTTTGTTCCGCCAGTTCATTACAGCTTTCACGACCAGCAGGGCGACCATGCCGACGGCCGCTCCGGCAATTCCGGACACCGCGTCCCACAGGTCTTCGCCCCGGTACTCGGTCTGCCCCTGAATCAGCTCAATCATCGAGGCCACTGCGGCCGCCGTGACAAGCATAGCCACCGAGAACAGCGCTGTCTTTCCGATTTTCCATCTGTATGAAGCAAAGGCCAGGTACATCAGCGGCACAAACGGCAGGAACATCAGAAAGTGCACATCCTTGTCCGTAAGATGCAGCAGCTGAGACTGTTCCTGAATGAACGCCGGGTCGAAATCCGCGAAGCACAGGAATCCCACCGCCGCAGCATACAGCCCGACAATCACCCTAAAAACTATATGTATTTTATGACTCACAGCTGCTGCATATCATTCAGTTTCTTATAATAACCGTTCAGTTTCAGCAGTTCTTCATGTTTCCCTCTCTCTACAATCCGCCCGTCCTGCATCACGCAGATTTCGTCCGCGTTCTTTATGGTCGAAAGCCTGTGCGCGATTGCAATCGTCGTGCGCGAGCTCATAAGCCTGTCCAGTGCCTCCTGCACCAGCTTTTCGGACTCCGTGTCCAGCGCCGAGGTCGCCTCGTCCAGAATCAGAATCGGAGGGTTCTTCAGAATTGCCCGGGCAATGCTGATTCTCTGCCTTTGTCCTCCCGAAAGCATCCTTCCTCCGTCGCCGATGTTGGTGTCATATCCGTGTTCCTTCTCCATAATGAACTCGTGCGCGTTGGCAATCTTCGCCGCAGCGATGACATCCTCCATAGTCGCGTTTTCCACTCCGAAGGCTATGTTGTTGAAAATCGTGTCGTTGAAAAGAATCGCCTCCTGATTCACATTGCCGATGAGACCCCGCAGCGAATGAATCGAAAGCTCACGTATATCCACTCCGTCAATCGAAATCGAACCGGCGCACACGTCGTGATACCTCGGAATCAGATCCACCAGCGTCGATTTCCCGGACCCCGACTGTCCCACGAGAGCAATCGTCTTTCCCTTGGGCACGGTGAGATTTATGTCCTCAAGCACATTCCGTTCCCCGTTGTAGGAAAAGAACACGTCCCTTACCGTGATGCTGTCGTTGAAACTCTCGATTTTAACCGGTTCAGCGACCTCCTTTATGCTGTTCTCCGCGTTGAGAATCTTATCGACCCTCTCCATCGAGGCCAGGCCCTTAGGTATGCTGTAGCTTGCCTTCGACAGGTCCTTGAGCGGCTGGAGCACGCTGTAGAGTATGACCATGTAGAATATGAATGTCGGCGCGTCGAACGCGTCGTTCCCGCTCAGAATCAGCGTGCCTCCGAACCATAGGACAATCATGATCATTATCGTGCCGAGGAACTCGCTCACCGGATGCGCCGAGGCCTGCCTCGTCGAGACCTTGCCAACAAGCCTCCTGTGCTCGTTGGCCGTCCTGAGGAACCTCTCCCTCATCTTCCCCTCCGCATTGAACGCCTTGATGACCCTCAGCCCTCCGAGCGTCTCCTCCACCTGCGACATCGTGTCGCTCCACTTCTCCTGCGCCTCAAGCGAATTTCTCTTGAGCTTCTTTCCCAAAGCCCCCATTCCCCAGGCCATTGCCGGCACCACAAGCAGCGTGAACAGCGTCAGCTGCCAGCTCGTGAACAGCAGCGTCCCGAAATAGAACAGAATCAGAATCGGGTTCTTGATGAGCATATCCAGCGAACTCGTGATTGAGTTCTCGATTTCGTTCACGTCCCCGCTCATCCTCGCGATGATGTCGCCCTTCCTCTCCTGCGAGAAAAACCCGAGCGGAAGGCTCAGAATCTTGTTATACACCTGCACGCGTATGTCCCTCACGATGCCCGTCCTCATCGGAATCATCACCGCCGAGGAGCCGAAGTAGCACCCCGTCTTGAGCGCCGTCATCACCCCGAGGAAAAGTCCGAGCAGCAGCAGCGTCATCGACGGCCCGTAAAGTGCAATGAGCTGAGACATATAATAATACATATTGTTCAGCAGCATTTCCTTGAACGAAGCCCCGCTGTCCCACGGAATGAACGAATACACCGTGTTGTCGAGGCTGAAGATCATCTTCAGAATCGGGATTATCAGCGTGAACGAGAATATGTTGAACACCGCCGAAAGTATGTTCAGAATCACCGACCCGGCAAGATACTGCCTGTACGGACCCACGAAACGTCGTATAACCTGTAAAAATTCTTTCATTTATCGAGTATAATATTCAAACCTGCAAAGGTACATAAATTTTGTCTGTCATTTCGAGCGTCTGCGAAATCTTTGTTACTTAAAAATCAAGATTTTCTGCATTTCTTTCGTAATTTTGTAGAAATATCAAAATAACCGTTCCTTTGTGCAAATACCGTTGCACTCCGACTGTTTTTAAAGAAAAAATCGTTAAATTTGTAAGATTAAGCAACATAGAAACCTACGAGCTATTGATATGGAAAGTTCTCACAATCAAATGGTCAGCTTGATTTGGTTCCTGGCTGCAGACAGTGATGAGTTATTAACGGCGTAGTCACCGGTAAAGTCAAGGTAGTATGAGTTTATCACAGACCTGCGGACAGATATTGTAAAGATGAAAGACGGCTACATAGATTTTGATGAATACATCAGGCAGGGCGAACCTGGCAAACAAGAGAAAGCGACTCTTTGGCGGACGGCTATCGGTCTGCAGGATGTCGATGGCCTGAAAACATCCGAATATCTGAAGGAGACGGCCCGTAAGCATATTGAGGGAGAAATCGACATCGACAGGGCACGCGAACTGATAAAGACCTATTATCGGTCCAAGCAGTCGCGTGAAGGGGGAGATGACAGGATGCAAGAGGCCGATAAAGTCTCTGCTAACATCACCAAAATCCTCTCATCCGAGTCTCTCGATTTCAGTTCACAGGGCATAATTTCCTTACATCGCAGAATATTTGACGGAGTGTTCAAACATTCCGGCGAATTAAGGGATTATGATATGACAAAAAAGGAATGGGTGCTAGGCTATGATACTGTCCTTTACCTAAATTGGGAAGATCTGCATAGGGCTTTGGACTACGACATAGGACAGGAACGTAATTTTAGTTACAAGGGGATATCCTCCGATGATTTGATGTCCCATATCACTCAATTTGTTTCCGGAATCTGGCAGATTCATCCTTTTTGTGAGGGAAATACACGCACAACGGCTGTCTTTACAATCCTTTATTTGAGGGATTTGGGCTTCCGAGTAAACAATGATATGTTTGCAAATCATTCTTGGTATTTCCGTAACGCATTGGTGCGGGCCAATTATCGAAATGTCGTGAAGGGGGTTGACTACACTCCTATCTATCTGGAACGTTTTTTCAGGAATCTGCTTCTTGGTGAGCAATGGGATTTGCGTAATCGCTATCTGCACATCAATCCTTCCCCTTGAAATGGGATTAAAAGACAGAGAGAGTTTTTTGAAGCTCTATCTTTCTCCCGCTATCGGAGAGGGATTTGTCAGGATGCTTCACCCGGAATCCCCACGTCATCCGCGGCAGAAATATTTGCTTACAACAAAGGGACTGGCATTGTCAAATGAATTAAAGTCAGAAGAGCAATGATGTCTTCACAGACCAACGAGCGGGCATTTGAAAGCCTGATTGAAAAAGCGCTGGATATTAAAGAAAACAGGGGGGGGCTTAGTAAGGATGTCGCTATATTTCGTACCTCTTCAAATACTCAAATCGTTTGGGTGCATTTGAGAAGTCAATGCGTTGCATAAAGTCTTGGAATGTAGAATATTGAATTGAAAAATCGAAGCCAATCTGTTTGAATAAAGGAGCAAATCGCGAATTCGCTTTCTTTATGTATTCCTGGGCCTCTTGTCCCTCAATGGCATATTCATCACAATCGTATCTCCAAACGACATTCAGGAGTGTCAGTTTCTTAATTGTTGAATTCGTTGCTTCAGAGAAATGATTATATAGTGCCAATGTGTGTATGGTCATCTGAATGGCATCATATCGTTTTGTCAAATGTTTATACCGTCCATAACTATCTTGTTCCTGTAGAATGAGAGACTGGAAGAAGTCGATAAAAGACTGGCAATTTTTGTTTGTGGCATAATACATTCTTTTGTCGAGATATGCTTTAGCAAGATTCTTGGGAGAGTCTTTCCATTCAAGCAATTTTGCCTCAACGGCATACATTTCTGTTTTGTCTGAAGAACTGAATACGGTATCAAGGTGAGCTTCGTGAGAGTCCTCTATTTCGTCCAAAATAGCCGGGAACCTCTTTTCATATACTATGTCCGAATAATCTTTTTTATCCAACACGAAATACTCTTCTCCCAAAAGATTAAAAATCATCGCAGCGGATGAGCGGACTGCCTCAACACCAGTTCCAAGTTTTGTTTCTGGTGCGGGGTTTTCGTATAGATTATCCCGGTAGTCATACAGATAATACACATTCTTTTTGCTCGTTTTCCAGCGTAGTGAACCAAAAGCACTATCTGTCAACTCAGTTCCTTTTACTTTTGCTGCTTCAATTAACTTGTCTTTAAGCAATTGCAGCACTTCTAATTCGTTCAGTCTCATATCTATACTCTATTTATTTCCTTAAACCTTTCCACCTCATTCCCATTCTCGTCCGTTGCCTTGCCAAAGAAGATATTGTATGGACGTACCCAAATCTGTCCGGCACCGTACAGCGCCTGATAGATGACCACATCCTCCAGCGTATCGGAATCTTTACCGAAGCCGATGAGTTTGTATTTGCCGCCGCGGAAGTGCTGGAAATAACGTTCTTTGGTCATATACCGCTCACTCAGCATCTTTCTCCAGACCTTCTCCTCTTTCTCCATAGCAACGATAAAGGCATTGATGGTGGAGGATGGTGTATTCTTGTGGTTGTACGCGGCAGGTGTTACGCGGGACTCCTTCTCATCCCACGCCTCCGGAGGGATGCTGAACCCCATCGTGGTCTGATACCGGTCTCCGTTGAAAGACCAGACAACCCTGATAGGGGATTCTTTGTGCTTGTTCTGACGCTTGTCGAGATAGAGTTTCAGGGGCATATAAAACTGTTTTTACAAAGGTAGAAAATTGCTGGCATTTTTGCGAGCGCGACAGAGGTGCTCACAATGCCGATATTGAAAACTTTTTTCCGGTAAGTGCCGATTCGGACCAAAAATCGAGGCTTTTTAAAATGCGACTTCGTATTGATAACTTGTAACTTCCAAATATGAATAAAAAACTCTTACAAACACTCAACCGCTCTCTTGAGAGTACCAAAACTACCAACTATGCTCCGGTCACCATTGAAGCTCTCCAGGCCCGCATCACCGAGGAACTGGACTGGCTGGATGCCGACCCCGGCCGCGAGTGCCTGATCATCCTCCTTCAGGAGTTGACCGCGAAGATGCGCAGCGCCCGCATCGTGGTCAGTCCTGGATACAGTTTCCTTCCCGATTCTTACTTGCTCTTCCTGAACGGCGTCACCAGCGTCAATCCGGTGGAATGGGACCTGCCCTTCAGCAGCTTCAGCAAGTCCGTCCACGACGGTGCCGAAATTCCCTTCGAGGCTGGCACTGGCTGCCTTGAAGTGGCCCGCAGAGTCCTTTCCGACCGCGAAAACGAGATGGTCATCGAAACGGAGCCCGGCCTTTTCGAAATCAGCTTCCTCGATGGCATCGAGCTTATGAGCGTCAAGCTCCGTATCACCACCTACGTCGAGCTTGACCGCTTCTCCCACACCATCAAAGAAGGCTGGCATCCGCTGGACGAGGCGACTCTCCGACTCTTTAGTCGCGGAGCCACGTACGGGACCATCTTCTTTGAATCCGACAAGATGCGCGAGTGGCTCTTCGACTTCGACCCTGAATCGATGTCCGACCTGGTCCTGCTGAACGCCATCTACTGGCCCGGCCGCATCCAGATTTTTGAGGAACTGCTGCACCGTAAGCAAACTTGTGACTTCGATAGACAGTTCAAGGATACCTATGGCATCCCGGTCTATCAGGAGCAGACAGGAGAACCGACCCTTGCACCGAAGGGCCACTTCATCGGGCGCACCATGATGGCGGTCGAGGCCCTTTGGCCCTATAAAAACAAGACCAAGCTGAGATGAACCGGAAAGTCTCAGATATGTCCTGGGAATGCGGAAAAGGATGGTGGCAGATGATTGAGAAAATCGCATCGGCCATCGATTCCTACAATGTAGCCCATCCGGATACGTTCATCGAGGTTAGTCAGATCAAACAGAAGTTCGGTGGCCTCCGTATTTACCACCACAACGCTCCAGAGGATATTAGGCAGCTCATAGATGAGGCCATCGAGGCCTCCTGGCATACCTGCGAACGCTGCGGTGCCACAGAAGGCATAACCACCAACTTGGAAGGTTACCGGCTCACCCTCTGCCCGGATTGCCGCAAGGAAATTAAACCGAGGGTAAAACTGACAAGAAGGATTGTAATAAAGAAAAAGAAGAATAATGAATAATACCCAACACAACAACTCCATTGAAACACTTGTTACTGAGCGTCTTGTCATCAGAGCGTTGGAAGAGAACGATGCGAAAGCGTTGCTTAATACTATTGGAGACAGGGAAACCGCCTGGTGGTCAGATGATTTCCGCCGCCATAACCTTGATGAAGCAATTGAGTATATTAATTGGGGTAATGAAGGCGATGACATACTTCTGTATGGCCTATTCAAGAAGGGTTCTGATGACGTTATCGGCTCTGTCCAAATAAAGCTTCCTGCAGCAACCGGAATGCAAGATGGCCGAGAGTTGGGATATGCCATCTCAAAAGATTATCGCAGACAGGGTTATATGACTGAGGCTGTAAAAGTTGTCTGTAATCACCTATTTCAGAATGAGACGATTAAGTTTGTCACTCTTGAGATTTTGCCCGAAAACCTGCCATCATTGGGTGTCGCACGCAAGTGTGGATTCTGGGGGCGATAAGGCTGAATTGGTTTGGCCGGAGTACTGCAAACACGTGCGATACATCCGCTACTTAGTAAAGCTGATACTCAATCCAGTGCCAGATGAGCCAGATGCGGCGTTTCAGAACCTCGTAGTTGAGGGTTGAGGCGGTATCGCGGGGCTTGTAGTTGTTCATCGTGATGCCTGAGGTGAAGAGGATTGACGGGATTTTGTGCTGCGCGAAGATGTGCTGGTCGGTGATTTTGAAGAAGACCTTGGTGAAGTTCTCGCTGCCGTAGTAGCTGTGGCAGAGTTCGAGGCTGGTCTCGAAAATGCGGTTGCACCAGTCTAAAAGTTCGCTTTCGCGGCTCCCGAGCGTGCCTCCATCGACGGCGAGCAGGTAGTCCTCGCGGCCGGACGGGAGAGGAGAGAGCGAGCATCCGATCTGGTCGATGTTCACCGCGAGCCTTATCATCTCCGGCCAGATTGTCTTCCCGGTCGCCGGGTCGCGGAAGCGTCCGTTCTCAAGCGCCTCCCAGAACGCCGCGGAACCGGCCATTCCCTTTTCCTTCGCGTCGAACGCCACGAAAATAATGTTCTTGAAATACGCCTTGCCGATAATCTTCGACATCCGGAACATCTCCGCGAGGCTTATCGCCGCCACTACACCGGAGGCGTTGTCGTCGGCCCCGGGGTACATCTTGCC
>CAKUPC010000050.1 GCA_934675095.1 uncultured Bacteroidales bacterium
GGGAGGCCCTCGAGATGCCCGTCGGGTACTGCAACCCGTTCCGCCTGGAGACCATAGACGTGCTCGCCAAGGCGAAGACGGCATGCCCGGATTCCGAGCGTCCGTACTACTACCTCGGCAACCTGCTGTACAACATCCAGCCGGACAACGCGATGGCGGAGTGGCGCAAGTGCGTGGAGATGAACCCGAACGACGACCTCGCGTGGAGGAACCTCGGGTGGGCGAACTGGCTCCACACGAGGGACTACGCGGAGAGCGTCAGATGCTACAAAAAGGCTATAGAAATCAACCCGAACGCGGCCCTCTACCTTGAGGAGTGCGACCAGGCGATGGAGGCGAACCGCACTCCTGTTCCGGAGCGCTACGAGCTCCTCAAGAGCCACCACGCGACCTGCGAGAAGCGCTACTACCCTCTGAGTCAGGAGGTGGTTCTCGGCACGTGGTGCGGCGACTACGACTATGTCCTCGGCCTGCTCGACAGCTGCTACTTCCCGACGAGGGAGGGCGTGGCGAACTTCCACGACAACTTCGTGGACGCGTGCGTTCTCGCCGGCAAGGCAAAACTCGAAAAGGGTGACGCAAAGGGGGCTATAGCGCTCTACGAGAAGGCGTTCACCTACCCGGAGAACCACCAGGTGTTCCTTGTCGATGAGAGGGCGACGCACGACGCGCAGATAAACTACGAGCTGGGCGTTGCCTACGAGAGCCTCGGCGACAAAGAGAACGCCGACAAGTACTACACCCTCGCGGCTAACCAGGACTTCAAGCTCAAGGGGAGCAGGGACTTCCGCTACTGGACTGGCCTCGCGCTTGGGAAACTGGGACGGAAGGCCGAGGCGAAGGCTCTGTTCGCGCAGATGGTGGAGGACGGCAAGGCTGCCGTTGTGACGGAGTACCGGAGCTTCTACGGGGCCGAGGGCACGACCGCGACCACGACGGAGTCGAAGAACGCGGCGGCCTACTTCACTCAGGCGCTGGGCGAGCTCGGTCTCGGACACAGGGGCAAGGCGAAGAAGCTCTTCGCGAAGGTGCTGGAACTAAAGCCTGACCATCTCTACGCCCACGAATTGTCTTCGGCCGAATAAAAAAGCGGACTGCGGCGTTGCGGGTCTCGCTGAAATGCTCACAACCATGAGGTTGCTGCGCTTTCATCTTCGACCCGCGCCTTGCACTCCATCTTTTTTCTTCGACCTCCTAACTAAGGAACTTATTAAGGTAATTTCCTGCGGCGAAAATGCCGCAGGGAATTCTTCGCGAAAAAAATACTGACATTAAGAACTGAAACAATGACCAGAAAAGAATACGCAGTGCCGGAACTGCTCATCACTCCGGTATTTACAGAAGCCGGCTTCGCCACCTCTCCGGGGGGGGCAGGCTACAGCGACTCGGAGGGCACCGAGAACATGACTCATGATGATTCACCATACTTGACACTCTAATACAGAAAAAGTTATGAAAGCGAATCATATAATCTTTGCGGCAGCCGCTCTTGCGGCTCTTTCCGCTGCTTCCTGCACCAAGGACTTGCAGGAGAATGCTCTCGTGTCTGGCAGTGACTCGGACAAGGTCACGCTGCTCATCGCCGCCGATGCCGTGTCGAAAACCATCTTCGGCGACAAAGGCGACAAATATGAAGTGAAATGGGAAGAAGGCGACAAAATCGGAATCTTCATCGCGTCTTCATCAGCGAATGTTCCAGCATCGCTCAAAAGGATTGACGGCAAGGCATATTTCGAGACCACCGTCTCTGAATATGCGGCCGGTGACCAACTTTGCGCATACTACCCATATTCTGACAAGGCCGGAGCATCAGCCTCAAAGGTCACTCTCAAAGTCCCTTACATACAGACTCAGGCAGCCCCTGACAAGTTCAACGGCGCAAACAATCCGATGATTGCCGTTCCCGAAACTCTTCCCGGGACTGGCACAGCGGTAGAGACTCCGCTGAAATTCCGCCACATAGGAGCCGTCCTCGAATTTGACATCACCGGCGTCCCGTCCGACGAAACCCTCAAATCCGTGCAGTTCGTCTCCGGCGACGGTTTCCCGGCTGGCGATATGACCTACAACATAGCAAGTGTCTCTGAAACTGCTGAGATGTCTAATCCGACAGTGTCAGATGGCCATAGTGATGTCACCGTCACCCTTTCATCCGCCGATCCTGCAACGGATGCCACAGTCTATATGACCTTGATCCAGGGAACTTACACTGGTGAATTCATCATTACGACTGACCGCAGTCGCTATAATTATCCGGTTCAAGGTGTTCATGCTGAACGTGCTGTTGTTAAGACAATCAAAGTAGATTTGTCCAAGAAGACTTCTGTAGAAAATGAAATTAAATCAGTCGAAGATTATGAGGCTTTTGTAAAGGTTGTAAATGCCGGCGGTGATTACTCTTCTTGGAAGGATGCTTCCGGTGAAGTTAAACTTCGTGCAGACATATCAACGAACAATAATTTTACTCGTATTACTAAGGAATGGAATGGAGTGTTCAATGGGAATGGTCACACAATGACTCAGAATAATACAACTGTTCCATTGTTTACTGTCATCGGAAAAGACGGCGTTGTCAAGAATCTTATTCTTGAGGGCAAACTTACGAAAGCATCATATCCATCTGGGACGAGCACTGCGGCTATAGCTCAGATTAATCGCGGCACAATCAAAAATGTAGAGAATGGGATTGACATTAACCTTGCTAATGTGGATGTCGCCTATATGATTGGGGGCATGGTCATTATGAATGGTGGGTTAATGGAAGACTGCATCCAGAGTGGACATATCAATGTCTGCTATAATATTACTAAACCAATGACATTAAAGGTTAACGGTAAAGATGTCATTAGATACTTTGTTGTGACATATGTCGGAGGGGTTGCTTGCTTTGCGGCAGATGCGGCTGAATATAAAACAGATGCGACTGCAAATGTCGGAACTTTCCGAAATTGTGTCAATCGTGGTAATATCACAATAAATAAGACAGGTGTTGCAAACTCTTATCTTGGAAAGTTCGCCATTGGTGGAATTTGTGCAATTGTGCAGAATGGAACACAGGATGCATATCCTCTGTTCGAGGGCTGCCGCAACAAGGGTCACATTGTCAGAAAAGACGATTCAAATGGTTTGAACGCATGTTCTGCAATAGGAGGTATTGTAGGTCGCGCGGCAAATTACTATAAGCTTTCAGATGCCAGTGCATTTGATGTGGATAACTACAATGTTTATCTGAAGATTTCTGATTGCCACAATACTGGAAATATTGAATCTTCTGCATTCCTGACCAACGGTTGGGCATTGGGTTCTTCAACAAGTGGCGCAAGAATGGGCGCGACTGGCGGTATCATTGGCTATGTAAATGGTTTCGCCGATGCTCCCGCTATTATAACAGGCTGTACGAGCAAATGTACAATCAGTGGAGGACACTCTAATCAATCAGTTCTTCTTGGTGGCATTGCCGGTATGACATCCCGCACGACAATCGAAAGCTGCACGGCAGAGACGAAATTTGCAGACAGTTCCCTTACTCTTGAAGAACTTAAGGTTGCGATTGTTGGCGGTGTGATTGGCTATGTCCGCCATAACTCAACTATTGCTGGAGGGCAGTATTCATCAGAAATCACGATGCCGAAGACGACTGTTGCTGATGTCGGGATTTGTTCGGGTGGCTCTTATGCCGCCGGCAATGCTTCTCAGACCTTGATAGTGACAGACGCGAAGTTCTGCGGAAGCATCGCCCACAAGGGACTTGAGACCCCTGTGACCGTGACTGCGGAGAACCTCGGCGACAACCTCGTGTCATTCGGAGTCTGCAAGGCCGACGGCGCTACATACGGGAGCAAATAATTGCAAAGCCTATGTAATTTCGAGCGGTTCTCTGTCATTTCGAGCGAAGCGAGAAATCTTTGAGCAAGACAAACAGCATAAAGATTTCTCCGTTCGCTTCGCTCAGTCGAAATGACAGCGGAAAAATGCTCAGTCGAAATGACAAAATAGAATGCTCGGCCGAATGCCAACGGGAAAATGTTCAGCAAAAATAATATAAACAATATAATAACATGACAACCAAAAACATACTGCGAGCAATGGCAGCGGCGGCGATGACGGCCGCGCTGCTTGGATGCAACAAGAATGAACCGGAAAATCCGGACGGGCCGGCTCCGAAGCCGCTTCCCGACGAAATCTCCCTGAACTTCGCTTCCCCTGCGGGAGTGGAGACGGTCGGGGTATTCATTGCCGGAGAAAAAGCCACGGACAATGCTCCTGCGAAACTCTCCTCCGAGACATCCCGCTATGAAACGAAAGTGAACACCTTCGCCGAGGGCGACAAACTCTTTGCCTACGCGCCGTATTCTGCTGACGTGACCTCACTTGACAATATTGCCTTCACAATCCCTGCGGAACAGAGCATTCCCAAGTCCGGTGAGTGCAATCCTGAGCTGTCCCTCTCGGTGGCCGGCCCTGAAACTCTTCCTGCCCCGGCGGAAGCCGTGAGCCTTGAAAGTCCGGTGACATTCAGTGACATAACCCCATACGCAGAGTTCAGCATCGGCGATGCATCGGGCGCACACGCCGCCGAGACCGTCCAGAGCGTCATCTTCATTTCCAATGGAGCCGCTCTGACCGGAAAGCTCGTCTATGACGTCACCGGCGAAGAGCCTGCCATTAAAAATGCTGCGGACGGCGGAAAGACAGTGACCGTGATTCCTGAAATCGTCAGCGAGGTGGGGACGGGCAAGACATCCTACACCGCGGTCATGGCTCCGGGAAGCTACACCGGCAAGGCCATTGTCGAGACCAGCGCGGCAAGATACACCTTCGACGAAATCTCCGTTGAGGCAAAGACGGGCGGAACAACTGCGGTCGTAGAACTTGACCTTGCGCAGGCAAGCCTCAAGGAAATCATCTCCGAGATGGGCTGGAAGGCATTTGCCACCGCCGTTGACAAGGGCGACTACTCCGCGTGGAAGAATGAAGACGGCGAAGTGAAACTCGGCGCGGACATCGAGGTCACCACATATCTCCAGAGGGTCGGCGCCGTTGAGAATCCTCACGAGTGGGACGGCGTCTTCAACGGACAGGGGCATACGATAACCCAGCATGAGACGACCGTTCCGCTCTTCACGGTCATCGCGAAGGACGGTGTCGTCGAGAATCTCGTGCTTGAGGGCGAGCTCAAGAAGGCTCAATATCCGGCAGGTCCGAGTACGGCGGCTGTCGCCCAGATTAACCGGGGAACGCTCCGGAACATCACGAACGGCATAGAGATAAACCTGACGGACATCAACGAGGCCTACATGATTGGCGGTATGGTCATCATGAACGGCGGACTCATTGAGGACTGCGTCCAGAAGGGCGACATAAATGTTGCCTACAATGTCACGAAACCTCAGATTATAACCTACATCGGAGGAATCGCCTGCTTTGCTGCGGATGCTGCCGAATATGCCAAGGACGAATCCAAGATAAGCGTCGGCACATTCCGCAACTGCACCAACAGCGGAAATGTCACCGTGAGCAAGGTCGGGGTTGCCAAGGCGTATCTCAACAAATTTGCAATAGGAGGTATCTGCGCCATTGTCCAGAACGGAACTTCCGCTGCATATCCTCTGTTCGAGGGATGCCGCAATGAGGGCAAGATTGTCAGGAAAGACGACTCCAACGGGTCCAATATGTGTGCTGCAATCGGCGGAATCGTCGGCCGTGCCGCCAATTACTTCCAGCTCAAGGCAGGAGGCGCGTTCGATGTTGACAATTATAATGTCTATCTTCAGATTCGCGACTGCCACAACAGCGGCGACATCGAGTGCTCCGCATTCCTCACGCATGGGTGGAGCGACGGACAGGCCACATCGTGCGCCCGTATGGGAGTCACGGGAGGCATCATCGGCTATGTGAACGGCTTTGCCGACAGCCCGGCGCTCATTTCTTCCTGCACAAGCAAATGCACCATTAGAGGCGGTCATGAGAACCAGTCCGTGATACTCGGCGGCATTGCCGGAATGACATCCCATGCCACGATTGAGAACTGCACGGCGGAAACAGAGTTCGAGGACAGCTCGCTTGAACTTGATGCCTTGAAGCTTGCGGCCGCAGGCGGAGTCATCGGTCATGTGCGTCACAACAGCACCGTCACAGGCGGTCAGTATTCTGCTGAAATAGCGATGCCGAAGACGGAGATTCCATACTGCGGAATGGCCGCCGGCGGCTGCTACACCAACGGTGCATCCTCTCAGACCTTGACCGTGACGGGCGCCAAGTTCTGCGGCAGCATCTCCCACAAGGGACTTGAAACCCCTGTGACCGTGACTGCGGAGAACCTCAGCGAAAACCTCTTCTCGTTTGGCACCTGCAAGCCCGACGGCGTGACATACTGGAGCAAATAAGCGCAAAGATTCTATGTCATTTCGAGCGAAGCGAGAAATCTTTATACAGAACCAAAATCTGCAATCTATAATTCATAATATGAGATATTCCACAATAATATCCACCATCATCTTCTCCGCCCTCCTTTTAGGCTGCTGCGGAACCCCGGAGACCCCGAATGAAAGCAATGTCCGCATCTCATGGGACAGGACGACCTTCACCGAGCACACTTCCGCGTATGTCGGCTCATGCAGTGAGGAGGTCGGAACCATAACCCCGTTCACCGAGGAGAACCTCTACTATCCGAGAATCAAGCGCCTTTCTGACGGCTCTCTCCTGATGTCCTTCGAGAACGACCATTTCGGCTGGGACCTCTACACCCGCAGGAGCGAGGACAACGGCCGCACATGGTCCGATGCGGTGATGCTCACCAAGACGCATCCGGCGACGTCGACGGTCGGCGACGACTTCAAGACGTATGTGAATTCCGACTTCATCGAGCTGCAGGACGGCCGCGTAATGCTCGCCTACCAGTGGCGCTATAAATTGGGCTACAACGACTTGCCGAATACCAATGTCAACTGCGGCATCGAAATCATGTTCTCCGACGACTTCGGACGCACATGGGGCAAGGCGCAGCCTGTCTATGTCGGTCGCTGCTGGGAACCTGCCCTTCTCCAGCTGCCGTCAGGCGAGATTCAGATGTTCATCACCTCATCGCAGGAACTCATCGACGATATGTCCGCCCCTCAGGTCGTCATCATCCGCTCGTTTGACGGCGGAAAGACATGGCAGGGCAAGCCTGTCTGCGGCATCGACGACAACGAGACCATCTCACGCACACGCGACGACCGCTCCACCTACGATGGTATGGCCACGGGCGTGTGCCTCGACGACAATGCCGGAATCGCCGTCCCTTACGAGGTGTGGCACGGCAAGTGGGTGGTGGATCAGTCGCCATACATCGTGAAGACCGACATGGAGACGAACTGGCACGGCGACCATGCTGCCATCCGCGCCCACGGAGGCCCCGACTGGCCTGCCAAGAAGCAGATTAACAAGGATTTCTACGGCTACGGCCCTTACTCAACTAAGCTCACAACGGGCGAGGTGCTTGTCCTGAGCAACGGCACCTACAAGGGCGAGCAGGGCATCTGGGTGTTCATCGGTGACAGACAGGCGGACAATTTCCGCAACGCCACCTCTCCGTTCGACGGCTACTGGGGCTCGATTGACTGCATCGGCGAGAACGCCGTGATTGCGACCGGCACCGTGAAGCTCCGCAAGGACGGCAAGATCCGCGGACTGGTCCGCTCTGAAATCGGCCGTCTGAACCGCTCCAAGACCATCGCGAAGGGCGACCGCGAACTCCCGGGAATAGTCTCATTCGATCGCGAGGACAACGATTTCTGGTTCCTCGGACACAGTTTCCCGTCATCCGTGTATGCGGATTTCGGATATGACGATGACAGTTTCATTTTATATTCCTATCTTTACGACCCTGTTCTGACGGCGCTGACGACCGAAAATTCCGACGCCGTGGAAATTCTTCTCGCGAGGAACGGACAGCCGCAGCGGAAAGTCGTCGTGAACGGCAAGGGAGCGTATAAGGTCTATGTTGATGACAACATCGCGTGGAAACTTGTGTCAGAGGGAGTTACGCCGGATGTAGAGGTCGTCGGGACATTGAACGACGACATTGACAAGGATTTGGGATATTCCGTGAAACTTCGCGTTCCTTGGGAATATCTGGGCGGAAAACCGTCGAACGGGGAGAAAATCCGCTGCCATCTGCGTCACCACTACAAGGCGAAGACCTCCGAAAAGCCGGCGTGGAGCATCGAGGACGTCGAGGGCGAGAACACGGACTATCCGTCCGAATGGCTGAGCCTGACGCTGAAATGACGGCTGCCACGGGAAAAATGCTTCGAAATATAAAGAGAAAAGAAATGAAACACGGATATATGTCAATGATTCTGGCGGCAACTTTCGCTGCTTTGTCACTCACGGCCTGCGAGCCGGCCAAGACACCTTCGTCACAGGGAGGCGGCACTAACGGCTCGACTCCCAAGAAACTCGAACTGACTCCTTTTTCTCAGTTGAATCAGGGAAAGGATGAACTGAACTCTCACGCGGCGGACTGGAAACTCTCGTCGCTCAAGATGGACTACAGGACGTTCATAAACCTCGGCTCTGGCGTGACGACCACTCCCGAGCCGACCTACGGGCGCATGATAAGGATTCTTGACGGGAGCTACATTCTCCTCTGCCAGGACCGTGCGGACAACAACGGAAACGGAAAGAATGTCTATTGGGCGACAAGTCCGGACATGAAGGAGTGGACGGCGAAGGGTACGCTGTTCAAGTCGCGGACGGTCACGAACGGACTCGGGAACGAGGACACGAAGATGTACACCAACGGAAATGGTTTCGTCACGAAGAAAGGTGACATCCTGCTCTTCGCCTCCTACCGCAACGCAAAGTCCTACGGAAACTACAATTGCCGTTATGAGCAGGGCATAGAGATGGTCCGCAGCACTGACGGCGGAAAGACATGGAGCCAGCCTTACGAAATCCATCACGGTCCGAACTGGGAGGCGATGATTCTTGAACTTGCCTCAGGAGAGCTTCAGTGCTTCTTCTCCGAGTCGCGTCCGTGGATTTCCGGAAGTCACTCCGGAACCTCGATGGTGCGTTCGACCGATGGCGGGCTCACATGGACTCCGTCAGTGAAGGATGCCGACCCATACCGCGTCATCCGTCACACGTGGTACAGCAAGAAGCAGGACAAGTGGCTCTTCACTGACCAGATGCCGGCGCTCATCATACTCAACGGCAGCAGTCAGTTCGCCGGCGCGTTCGAGTCTGCATACGAATATGACGAGACCGGCAAGCACTTCAAGATTGCCTTCGCATGGTCTCCGAAGGACGGCAAGTGGGATTACATCACCGGTGACGAGGGCAATGGAGCAGGATTCGATGTCAAGTCTGCCAAGGTTGGACCTTCCGAGCGTGCGCTTGATTTATGGCGTGGAGTCGGCCCGGACCTCAAGCAGTTCCCTTCCGGCGAGACTGTCATCACCTACACCGACACGCAGCCCTATCAGTTCATGCGCATCGGAGACTCCGAGGCCCGCAACTGGGGCGAGTCCTTCATTTCTCTTCCGGGTGTGAAGGGCAGCTGGGGCGCGATGTGCATGAAGAACAGCCACGAGGTCGTCGGGCTTATGCGGAACAGCGCTGACGCATCCGACGTGAAGATGGCGATGGCGAGCCTCTGCCTGAACCACAGCATCAAGGCCTCCTCGCATTCCGTCAAGGTCGATGGCGACAACGGCGACTGGCTCACGACGGACGACGCTCTTTTCGTCGGCTCAAAGTGCCAGTCTCAGGCCACTCTTCGCTGCTCCGCCGATGCCGACAACATCTATTTCCTCATCGAATGCCTCGACGAGAATGTCTCCAAGGATGACTATGTGCAGGTCTTTCTCGCCCCGACAGACCAGCAGAGCCTTACCACCAAGTCCTTCCGCGTGAAGGTCGGCCTTTCCGGTCTGCGTAATCAGGGAGGCTATGCCGGCGGCTGGCTCGAACAGGACAGGGGAGCTTCCGCCGCTGTCAGCTACGACGCGACTCTCTCGTCCAAGTCCGACACCGACAACGGCTGGCTCGCCGAAATTGCCGTGCCTCGCTCTGCGGTGAACGTCATCGACGGCAGGCTGAAGCTGAACTTCGCCCTTTTCGACGTCGAGGGCGGCGAGGACGCTGTGGTTTCGACGGGGGAGAAGAATCCGCAGAACTGGATCACGGTATCAGGGCTTTAATCATCTTTTGGGTCTATATTTGTTTTCTCATCGGTCACATACGCCCGGTATGCTCCCTCTTCGAAGACAAATCTATCCACAAAAATCTGATTAAAGCCTGTCTTGGGCTGTAAGTAAATATTTTGCAATCATTTATATAATGATTGTACGATTGTTTCGAAATAACTGAAATTATATGAAAAAGAATACACTCGCATTGGTTATGGCGCTGATGCTTACCGGATTATGTTCATGTACGAAGGCTCCGGAGACCTCGCATTATCCATCCGGGGGAGGGAACACGGAGAAACCGTCTGAGCCCGGCAAGGACGGAAACGGGGATGAAGGAAAGGAAGACGAGAAGCCTGCTCTTCCGGTGGGGCAGGAGACAATCCGCGTGCTCTTCATCGGCAACAGTTTCACCCTTGACGCCACCGAGCACCTTCCCGGCATCCTGAACGACGCCGGCATCACCAACTTCTCCATGGAACGGGCCTACCACGGCGGCTACACCCTCGTCGGATACAACGAGAACTTCGACAATCCGAAGGTCTGCCTGCGCTACAAGCTGGAGCCGGGCTATGAGAAATGGGACGGCGACCAGAGCTACAACACCGCTAACTGCAACAGTTCCCTCGCCGCCTTCTGGGACAGCGGCAAGCCCTACGACATCGTCGTGATGCAGGAATACACCGGCACCAAGTACGCCTGGGCTGGCTTTGAAGAGCATCTGAAGGGCATCGAGGCCGTGAAGGAACTGATGGAAAAGATTCGTGCCAAGCAGCCGGACAAGGAACCTGTCTTTGTCTATCTCATGTCGCAGACCTTCGCCACCGGCAGCCAGCTTCTCCAGACCTGGTGGCACAACGACCGCAGCCGTATGTACGCCGCCATGACCGCTCATGTGAAGATGGTTCTTGAGCAGACCGGCATAAAATGGCTCATCGCCACCGGCACCGCCGTCGAGAACCTCCGCACCACGAGTCTCAACATCGACAACGGCATGGACCTCTCCCGCGACCTCTACCACCTCGACAAGGGCATCACCCGCTACGCCGCGAACTGCACAGTCTTTGACACCATCCTCGGTCCCTGCGTAGGCAAGACCATGTCCGCCAGCACCTACCGCTACTCGAACTCCGACACCTCGCGCAGCAACTACACCACTCCCGTCACCGATGCCAACGCCCCGATAGCCCGGACCGCAGCCCTCAAGGCCATCGAGACCCCGCTTGCCGTCACCGACTTGAGTAACCTGTAGTGGCCTTAAAAATCCTGCTGCTTTGGGGTATTTCATAAAATGTCGTAACTTTGTCCGTCTGTGTCCTGCACGGGCGGACAAAGTTTTAATTATTCAGAATGTTATGTTAGACATATTGGCGATAACTTGGAATGTCGATCCGGAAATATTCCACATCGGCGGACTTTCAATCCGGTACTATTCGATTCTCTTCGTTTCGGGATTCATCATCGGCTGGTACATATTCCGTCACTTCTTCAGAAACGAGGGGATTCAGGTCAGCCCGCTGCTTGACTATCTGCTTTACACTCTGCTGATTGCCACGATTGTCGGGGCGCGTCTGGGGCACTGCATCTTCTATCAGCCGGACTACTACTTCGGCTCGTGGGCGGGCTTCGCGGAGATTTTCATGCCATGGAAGGGCGGCCTCGCGAGTCACGGTGGGGCTATTGCGCTGATTATCGCGATGATATGGTTCGCGCACAAGTTCGGCCGCAGGCATGACTTCGACTTCGTGTGGATTATGGACCGTCTCGCCATTACCGTCTGCTTCGCCGGGGCGCTCATCCGTCTTGGAAACCTCTTCAACTCAGAGATTTTCGGAGGCCCGACCGACCTCCCTTGGGGATTCCGTTTCCCGCGTTCATACGAGTGGGTGCAGCTCTACGGTCCGAGCGCTGAGCATCCTGAAGGCCTTGCCTGCCATCCGACCCAGCTCTACGAGGCACTCTGTTACCTCATCCTCGGCATAGTCCTCATCCTTGTCTATGAAAAGAAGCTGGACAAGGTTCACCGCGGCTTCTTCATCGGCTGGTTCCTCATCGGCTGCTTCGGCTCCCGCTTCCTCATCGAGTTCATCAAGAACCCGCAGGTGGAGTTCGAGCAGAACATGCTCCTCGACATGGGTCAGTGGCTCAGCATCCCGTTCATCCTTCTCGGCATCGGCTTCCTCGTCTATGCGGCCGTCCGCAAGCTCCCTGCCCGCGCCGTCCATCCCGAAAAGCCGAAATCCCAGCCAACCCACTACGCCAAACCAGTGACGAAATAGGCAACGGTTATTCTTTGACATTCTGCACGGCTATTTCAGTGAAGCGAAGTGGCCGTGCAGGATAGCATGGGGGGAGAGGGGATGCAGAAAAAGATGGAGTGCAAGGCGCACCACTTCCCCTTCGAGGGGACGGGAGGGGTCTATTGGGATGGTGAGGATTTGAAATTCACATGCAACGAAGCAATCCGCTTTTTCTGCGCCCCGATATGGCATTGTTGTTGCATAACGGAGTGTTCCTTTTGTACATATCTGAATGCAATTTGTAATAAATTGCTGATTTATATCAGTTTTGATTGCGTTGTATGATGTCGTCTTCCGGTTTGCGGGACATCGGGAATCAGATAGTTAGTGTAGAAAATATATAAAACAGAAATGGTCAAGATGAAGAAGATTATTGCGTTTGGCCTTGTGTCAGCGTCGCTTGCCCTCCTGCCGCTGGAAGGTTTTGCCCAGTACCGGGAAAAGAAGGCGGGGAAGGAGACCCCCAAGACCGAGGTTCAGCTCATTCTGGAAGAGGCTGACTCGGCCGAGACTCCGGTGGTCATATCGCTGGAGCAGGCGCTGAAGATTGCGCTGAGCGAGAACATCGCCGTGAAGGTGGCTGACAAGGAAATTGAAAGGATAAAGTATGCGAAGAAAGGCACCTACGCCTCCCTTTTTCCGCAGATTGACGCTACCGGCGCCTATCAGAGAACAATCAAGAAACAGGTGATGTACATGG
>CAKUPC010000051.1 GCA_934675095.1 uncultured Bacteroidales bacterium
ACATCGTGGTGGGCCGTCCCATCACCCAGGCGGAGGACCCCGTGGCCGCCTACCGCCGCTGCGTGGCGGAGTTCGTGGCGACCGGGGCGAACCTCGACAAGGACGGCTATGCCGTGGTCGGGAAGGCTCCGGCAAAGGGCTGGAAGGAGGAAAAGACCTTCGTCTATCGTGTGCATGACGAGCCGGACATGGCCAAGATTGACAATCTCCGCGGATTCGTGGGCAATTTCGGCTACACTCTCGGCAAGGTGGCCGACGGCAAGGAGTTCTCCCGCGAACTGAACGGGCTCTTCAACGCCGCAAAGGACAAGCCTGAGTTCAACGCTATCGAGCTTCTTTCGCTCCGCACGATGGCGAAGGCCCGCTACGACGTGAACAACATCGGTCACTACGGCCTCGCGTTCACCTATTACACCCATTTCACCTCGCCAATCCGCCGCTACCCGGACATGATGGTGCATCGCCTCCTCGCGAACTATCTCGCCGGCGGAAAGAGCGCCGACCGCGAGACCTACGAGACCGCCTGCAAGTACGCCTCCCAGCGTGAGGTGGTCGCCGCCGAGGCCGAGCGCGCAAGCATCAAGTACAAACTTGTCGAGTTCATGCAGGACAAGGTCGGAAACGAGTTCGACGGCCACATCTCGGGTCTCACGGAGTGGGGGATGTATGTGGAGATTGAGCCTACGAAGATTGAGGGAATGGTCGCCCTGCGTGACATCCGCTCGGACTTCTTCCAGTTCGACGACGAGCACTACACGCTTGTCGGCCGCCGCACGCACAAGGTCTATAATCTCGGCGACGCCGTCCGCATCCGCGTGAAGAAGGCCAACCAGGACCAGTGCCTGCTCGACTACGAGCTCATCGAGCCGGATGCTCCGGAGCGCCCGTCCCGCGAGCATGACGATTCCCGCCCCGGCGAGGGCAGAGGTGGCTCCCGGAGGGGCGGCTCCCGCGAAGGCGGCCGCAGGTCTGAAGGCGAGTCCGGCTCCCATGGCGGCGGTCATCGCTCACGCAAGGGCGGGAAATCCGGCAGGGGAAACAGCGGTTCCGGCCGTCAGAACCCGGACAAGGGCAAGCCGTCAAAGGACAGCGCCAAGCCGTCGGTGAAGGAGTCCGCAAATTCTGGAAAAAACTCATCCAAAGGCAGGCGGCATTCCGGGAAGCCGTCCCGCAAGCCGAAGGCTCAGAACTCGTAGCCGAGGGATTCCGCGACTGGAAGAATATTTCCGATATTCGTTTCTGAAAAGACTATCGCATCCCGCCCGGCGAACCAATAGCGTCCGAACAGAATGAAATTTAGCCATTATATGTATGAGAGGGTGCTGGGATGTCTCCGTGCCGACAGACGCATATCGGCGGCGGGAATCGCAGCGGATCTTGGCGTCAGTGCCAGACAGGTGGAGAGAATACTTTCCGATTTGAAAGAGAATGGGATAATCCGTCGTGTCGGGGCCAACAGAAACGGCTATTGGGAGGTGCTGGACTGAAGGGATATTCGGAGAAAGTTCAAAGGACATACAGCGTATCAGAAAGTAACACTTTTAGCGGGGAGGCGGAGCGGGAAATCCGGGCGATGAAATGTGGGTTTAATGTTATTTAACCGAGATTTTGAAGAAAATTGCAGCTTTTTCAAAAATTTTTATTTCTCGTTGTTAAAACGAAAAATAATGTCAAATTGTTATTTTTTATCGAATTTACATAATAAATTAAAAGCAATTTATTTCTTAAAGTATTCGCGCCCTTGGTTAAACGGCTGTCAGACAACCCAAAAAGATTTGGATTTGTGAAATTTAATCACAAACTTTGCAATTCGCACGCACAATAAAACGCCCGTTTTTTAGTGCACGGTTTCGGGGCATACGGGCGGAGGCGCGCGGAGCAGTAGTGAATGTGAAAAATCGCATGATGATAAATGTTGAAATCGCATCAAAGGTATTATATGTTTAATTAAATTTTTGCTTATGAAAAAAGTCTTTCTTTTTTTCGTGGCCATCATGATGTCCGCCGGACTTGCCCTCGCGCAGAACAGGGAGATTTCCGGCAAGGTCACCGACGCCTCCACAGGCGAAGGCATCCCTTTCGCATCAGTTCAGGTCAAAGGCACAATGATTGGCACATCGGCTGATGCCGACGGTAATTACAGCATCAGAGTTAAGGCAGGAGAGGATGTGCTCGTATTCATCTCCGTCGGCTACAAGCAGGTCGAGACAGCGGCCGCCGGCAGGAGCATCGTCAATGTGGAGCTTCCCGTTGACGCCACCGCCCTCGACGAGACCATCGTCGTCGCGTTCGGTACCTCGACCAAGGAGTCATTCACCGGTTCGGCGACGGTCGTGAAGTCATCCGACATCGCCAAGGTGCAGTCGTCTGACGCGACCCGCGCACTCGAAGGAGTCGTCGCCGGCGTGCAGATGACCACGTCTTCCGGAACTCTCGGAACCTCTCCGAGCATACGAATCCGAGGAACATCCTCAATCAGCGCGGGTTCTTCTCCGCTTTTCGTGGTTGATGGCGTACCTTATTCGGGAGACCTCAACAACATCAACTCGGCCGACATCGAGTCCATGACCGTCCTCAAGGACGCTGCTTCCAATGCCCTCTACGGTGCCCGCGGAGCCAACGGCGTCATCATGATTACGACCAAGAAGGCAAAGGCCGGGGAGGCTGTGGTGAACATTGACGCAAAGTGGGGATGGAACACCAAGGCTCTTAAATATTACGACTACATCACCGACCCGGCGCAGTACTACGAGACCCACTATGCAGCCCTCTACAACAGCTATGTGTCAGCTGGTTCAAGTGCCGGCGACGCTTGGCTGAAGGCCAATTCCGTATTGACCGGCGCTCAGGGTGACGGCGGTCTTGAGTATATGGTCTATACCGTTCCGGAGGGGCAGTCGTTCATCGGAACAAACGGACGAATCAATCCTAACGCGACTCTCGGCCGTATCGTGAATTACGAGGGCACCGACTACTGGATCCAGCCTGACAACTGGATGGATGCCGCCTACCATTCTTCCCTGAGGCAGGAATACAACATCAGTGTGTCGGGAACCACCGGCAAGGCTTCGATTCTCGCTTCCGCCGGCTACCTAAAGAACTATGGTATCATAGACAGCGCGAACATGACGAGGTACACCGCCCGTCTCAAGGCTGACTATCAGGCGAAGAAATGGCTTAAGGTAGGAGGAAATGCAGCATATACTAAGTTCAACTACACAAACGCCAACTCCGACGAGGGCGAGTCCAGCACCGGAAACGTCTTCGCGAATGCCACGGCTGTGGCTCCTATCTACCCGCTGTATGTGAGGAACGCCAACAAGCAGGTTATGTATGACTCCTACGGTCACAAAATGTACGACTACGGTAACGGCATGAACGCCGGTCTTACCCGTCCGACATTCAACGGAGCCAACGCGCTTGCCGCGCTCAACCTTGACAGGGCATACTCCGAGGGCAACGCCGTGAACGGGACTGCGTTCGCCGACATCACTTTCCTCAGGGACTTCAAGTTCTCCCTCAACGGGGGATTCGGACTTCAGGAGGTCAGGGCGACGAATATGGCCAACAAGTACTACGGTCAGTTCGCCGAGGACGGAGGATATGTCGACAAGTCTCACGGCCGCACGCTCTACTACAACCTCCAGCAGCTGCTTTCATGGAACAGGGCGTTCGGCGACCACAATGTGAACGTGCTCCTCGGACATGAGAACTTTGTACAGAACGGTTATTCGCTGTCGGCGACCAAGTCCAATGTCTTTGATATGTCAAACGACGAGCTCAACGGGGCTGTCGTGGATTCAAAGTCTGCCGCTTCGTCACGCAGCACCTATATGAACGAGGGCTATTTTGTCCGCGCCCAGTATGACTACGCCAACAGGGTTTTCGCGAGCGCGTCATACCGTCGCGACGCTTCCTCGAGGTTCCATCCTGACTACCGATGGGGTAACTTCTGGTCTGCCAGCGCGGCATGGCTCATCAACCATGAGTCCTGGTTCCATGCTTCATGGGTGGATATGCTCAAGCTCAAGGCTTCCATCGGCTCGCAGGGCAACGACAACATCGGGAACTATCTCTATGTCGATACCTATTCCATCGTGAACGACAACAACAATGGAATTGCGACGATTTTCGGCACCAAGGGAACTAAGGACATCACTTGGGAGACGAACACCAACTTCAACACCGGAGTGGATTTCGAGTTCTTCGGCAACCATCTTTCCGGAACCGTCGAATATTTCTACAGGAAGACGTCTGATATGCTCTATTATTTCACCGTTCCTGCATCTCTCGGATATGGCGGATACTATGACAACGTCGGTGACATGAGAAACCAGGGCGTCGAGATTTCGCTCTACGGAACTCCCGTCCAGACAAAGAATTTCAGATGGGATGTATATGCGAACGCTACGCACTACACGAACAAGGTGACATACATTCCTGATGAGAAGAAAACCCGTACAATAGAGGGATTCAGCGGGTATGCCAACGGCAACAAGTTCGTCGGCGAGGGCCTGCCTCTCTACACTTTCTATATGCCGAAATATGCGGGGGTAGATAAGGCCACCGGTGAGGCTCTCTGGTACAAGGACGTGAAGGACGAGCAGGGTAATGTGACGGGTCGTGAGACTACGAACACTTATTCTCTGGCGACGAACTATCTCTGCGACGACCCTACTCCGAAGCTATACGGAGGTTTCGGAACGAGTTTCGAGTTCTTTGGGGTTGACATTTCCGTGTCGTTCACATATTCCCTCGGAGGGCTTACTTATGATTCCGGATATGCCTCCCTTATGGCCAGCCCTGTAGCCGACAACACAGGTGGAAATTTCCACAAGGACATTCTCAAGGCATGGACTCCGGAGAATACTGACACGGACATTCCGAGATTCCAGCTCGGCGACCAGTACAACTCGTCCTCGTCAGACCGTTTCCTTGTTCCGGCAAGTTATCTGAACTTCCAGAATGCTCAGGTCGGCTACACCCTGCCGTCTAAGATTACGCAGAAGATTAAGGTCAGCAAGCTCCGCTTCTACCTCACCTGTGACAACATCTGGTACTGTTCATACAGGCAGGGCCTTGACCCTCGCTACAGTTTCAGCGGAAGCACCAACGACTCGGTCAACTCTCCGGTAAGGACGCTTTCCGGCGGTATAAACATCACATTCTAAAAGACAATGACAATGAAAAGGAATATATTAGGATTGTTTGTTATCGTGGCATTTGCCCTGTCGGCGTCTTCATGCATCAAGGAGACGTTTCCTGTGGGAAGCACTGTCACCGATGACCAGATTCAGAAAAGCGACGACCCGCTTGCCGTAAAGCTCGGTGCTCTCACGGCCTCGCTTCACAGGCACAGCGCTGCCGGCTATGTCAGCCTTTACGATACTCACATAGACTTCGGAATGCCGACGATTCATATGCTGACCGAGTGCATGCTTGAAGACTTCATCTACTGCGGCTCGTCTTCATGGTGGTTCACATATTGGCTTTCCAACCGGTATCAGGGCTCTGACTACTGGATGTGCTCCTACTACTGGGACTGCTACTACTCGTGGATTTTTGCCGCCAACAACATCATCGCGTCAATCGATGATCCCGAGAAGCTTGACGCCTCGACGCTGATTTCACTCGGACAGGCATATGCCTACAGGGCGTCTTTCTATCTCGACCTTGCGCGTCTCTATGAGGCGAAGCCGGTCAAGGAGGCAAACTACAAGAACTACACTATTCCCGAGGATGTCTATGGGCTCACTGTTCCTATCGTGACAGAGAAGACCACTGAGAAAGAAGCCATGAACAACAAGCGTGTGCCGAGAAAGGAGATGTACGATTTCATACTCAGCGACCTCGAGAAGGCGGAGAAGTACATCGACGGATATGAGGGTTCCGCTCTTGAACCCGGCGCCGCGATGGTCGATGGACTCCTCGCGCGGACATGGCTGGAACTCGGCTATGTTTCCGACACCGAATTTGACAATGATGCCTTCAAGAAGGCTCAGGACTATGCTGAAAAGGCTATTGCGAAGAGCGGCAAGACTCCTCTTACGCAGAACGAGTGGGAAGATTCCGCAAACGGCTTCAACTCAGCGTCTTCGCAGAACTCATGGATTTGGGGTATTCCTGTCGTGAGCGAGTCCGTAGGAAATCTCACCTCCTTCAATGCCTGGATTTCGAGCGAGGCAACATGGGGCTATGGCTACTACGCGCAGTTCGGCGCCGGCAAGTCTCTCTATGACAACATTGCTGACAACGACTTCCGCAAACACTCGTTCATCGATCCGAAGAAGTCGGAGTACTACGACTACAAGATTGCCGGCAGTTCAGATCAGATTGCCGCGTTCTATAAGCGAATAAAGAGCTATGCCAACATAAAGTTCCGCGCAAAGTACGGCGAGATTGACAACTATGTGACGGGCGGCGTAGGTGATTACCCGATGATGAGGGTTGAGGAAATGTATTTCATCAAGATGGAGGCTCTCGCCCGCCAGCACAACCTTACGGCGGCCAATGAGGCTCTGACGGAATTCATGAGCCACCGTATCACCGACGGTTCCTACGAAAGCGCTGCGGCGACAGAGAAGGCGTTCATCAAGGAAATGCTTCTTCAGAAAAGGGCAGAGTTCTGGGGCGAGGGTGTGCTGTATTTTGACTACAAGCGTCTGAATCAGGGTATCACACGCGGATATACGGGAACGAATTTCCCTGCAACCATGAGGTTCAACACCTCCGGACGTTCGCCTGAGTGGAACATCGTGATTACCCGAGGCGAGTTCCAGGCCAACACCGGCATTACCCCGGAACTGAACAACCCGGATCCGTCTCAGGTGATTCCATTGTGGGAGTAGTAGTTGTTTTACATTAAAATGAAAGGATTATTATGAACAAGGTAAAATATTTACTGATTGCCGCAGCAGTCGGGCTGGGTCTTTCCCTCGTGTCCTGCAACAAGGAGGAATATGCTCCCGGCGAGGCGGATGAGAAGGGATGCTACGGCGTTTATTTCCCGGCCGGACAGGGCGGAACGATAAGCCTTGATCCGGAAGAGGCGACGGAGCTTGAGTTCAAGGCGGCAAGAACCGTCGAGGACGGCGACATCACCGTTCCGGTTACGGTCGCTGCAAGTGAGGACATCTTCACCGTCGGCAAGATTGAGTTCGTCGATGGACAGACCGAGACTACATTCAAAGTCACTTTCCCGAAGGCTGAACTGAGCAAGGAGTATTCCTGCACGATTTCTCTGACGGACAAGAAATATGTCAGCTCATACGGCGTGAACCCCGTTTCAATTGACTTTACCGTTTCCCGCGTGAAGTGGGAGAGAGTGCTCGGTGCCAATGGTGAGGAATATGGTTCATGGAGGGATGATTTTATCTGCGGTCTGTTCAACAACACTGAATATGTGTTCAACGACAAGGTTGAGGTATATGAGAGAGCTGACAAGAAAGGCTACTATCGTCTCCGTAATCTCTACAATAAGGAGTATCTTAGCGCCATTGCTCCGTGGGACTCTCATGATGAAGACTGGACTCCCGGCATTTACAACGAGATTGACGCGACTGATCCGGCCAAGATTTACATCCCCCTTCAGTCCATCGGAGTGGATTTCGGCTATGGCACGATGACAATCGGAACCCTTTGCCCGGAGAACGGACTTTCAATGGAGGAGTATGGCGTCTTTGAAGACGGTGTCCTCACCTTTCCTACAAAGGGACTCTTCGTCTCTGACAGCGAAGGCATGTCATATGCAAACACGGCAGGCAAGTTCGCCTTCATCCTTCCGGGTGCAGTCCTTAAGGATTACAGCGTTGCCATTGAACTCGGGGATGCCGATGACGGTGACCAGCCTATAGACTTTGTTCTTGGCACCGACGTCACCAAGGCTGTCTATCAGATTTATGACGGCAAGCTCGACGACGGCGAAATCTATGAGAACAGAACCGCCCTTGAGAGCGATGCGAATGCCAAGACAGTCGATTTGGAAAATCCTTCGATAACCGTCAGTGGCATGGCTACCGGCTACTACACCATCATCGCCGTGTCTTTCGACAAGGACGGCAATCCGAGCAAGAACGCCGCGAAGACATTCTCCTACATCGCTAAGGGCGAGGAAGTTCCTGTCGTGCTTAGCTGCGGCGTCGGTTCTGCGGAGAAATATGTTCCGAAGGGATATTCTACCGACAACACCATCGAGTTTTATGTCTATGGTAAGGACTTGACCGAGGTAAGGATTGTCGCGGCGAAGAAAATTGACATCGCGGGCAACATGAGTGCAGTTGTAAAGAGTCTTGCTTCCGCAGCTTCTGTAGGTAAGGATGTTCTCAAGTCCATCAATGGAACCGGATATGTCGGCATTGTGTCTTCGCTTCTTCCGGGCACAGAGTATCAGCTTGTTGTCTATGCGTCAAACGGATATGAGGAAAACATTGTCATCAGTGAGTCTTCCGTGACTACGACCGGCAAGCCTCTTCCGATTTACGAAGACTATTCTTTTGATGATGTCGATGAGAAGCTTATCCCGGCGAAGTCGGACGGATATTTCGGGAAATATAATTTCTACGCAGTCGATAAATTCGAAAAGCTCGGAATCCGTGAATATATTTCTAAGGTCACGATTTCTGACAGCGATGTGCCTGACAGTAAGCCTGATGAAGATGGTTTCGTGAGCGAATATATTGACATAAAGGGCATTTTCAATGTCTTGACTGAACCGGACGAGGAAGGCGGTGAGCCGATTGATTTCGATGACACCATGGTTTGGGAATGCTATGACGGCATACTTTACAGCCTTTCTCAGACGTGGGGCGCTTACGGCCCTTATTGGACCATGCCGTTCATCGCTACGGACACGCAACCTTATACAGGCGGTTATGATTCTCTCCTTTGGGGTGGATTTGTCGCTGACGGGTATCTTGCAATTGTACCTTCTCCTGCTTACGCCGAGCAGGCAAAGCTTGAATTTACGGGCATTGCAGCCGTTGCGTTCGGGGATGAGAAATATGAGACTGCGCTCGGTTCGCTGGCATGGTACTCCGACCTTCTCTTCGTCGAGGAAAGCAAGGATGACAATGGGGTCGCGCCTGCAGCAAAGGCTGTTTCCGGAATGAGCGAGCTTCATGCTGTGAGTGAGATGGCTCGGACGCTTCCGTTCAACTGTGTTGAAACAAGACGCGGTCACATCCGTTCAATCATCGACGCGGCTAAGGCTCAGGTGAAACTCTATGGCATTGAGCAGGGTTTTGTCGGAGAGCGAACCGTCACGGCGGCTGACTTCACAGTTTCGCCTCGGCAGGCAGTCAAGGCTGAAAAGAGCGGCCACAGGATTAACGGATTGAAGATTGTCGAAAAATAACTATCTTTGAACCGGATATGTTCAGGACAGGCGGGCGTGTCTCGCCTGTCCTTTTTGAGATAATATTGGTACAGACCTGAGAGATAACAGGGATTGATTGATGAAAATGAAAGGAAGACTGATTTTTATGCCGGCGGTGATGTTGGCGTTTGTCGTCGGGTGTTCTGACAGGATTGAGCCTGCGGGCATTGCGGGAGACGGGACTGCGGAGAAGAAGATAATAAATGACGGGATTTCGCAGACCGGAAATGTGCTGATGGTCTATGTGTCGGACTGCGCTGACGCGGCCGCAGGAATCGCTGACGCTGTTTCGGGAGTGACATCCGTGGAACCTCTGTTCAGCATGGAAACCGGAGATGTCGCTCTCAAGAAGAGTTTGGGGCTTGACCGGTGGCTGGTCGTGGAATTTGCCGAAGAGGCGGATGTCGCCCCGGGCGCAGAGACGCTTTCCTCTCTGGCCTCAGTCTCAAGCGTCGAGTTCAACGCTTCGGTTCAGCGCTGCGCCGACTGGCGGTCATGGCCTTACGAACCCGGCCCCGCGACGAGGGCGATTGCCGCAGCCGGCTTCAATGATCCCTACCGTGCGGACCAGTGGGGCTTTGAGAACACCGGGGACAAGGGC
>CAKUPC010000052.1 GCA_934675095.1 uncultured Bacteroidales bacterium
CTTGTACCGCTAAGCCAATAGAACAGACCTGCATATCCATCGCTCTCTTCCACCTTCAGATTGATGATACTCTTTCCATTTCCGTCCAAACGCAGATGAGGGAAATGAGTATTGTTACCGATAGGTGTCCACGGCTTACTTGCAAGGTCTATGTCTTTCATCAATTTATAGTACTTGCCTTTATAATCCACAAGATTATCATTGTTGATATCATATGCAAGACCGGCCAATTGCGCGGCAGTCTCTATAAGATACGGGGCAGACTCCGAGCCGGATCCTTTTGTGACAGGTTCTGTGGATTCCCCGTCCCAGACAGAGTATTCTTCAATATAACTGTCCTCATCATCTAACCCTTTCTCTGGCTGCCACTCAAAGACATTGACGCTTCCGGCCTCCAATTTATCCTTCCCCACCTTGACATTCATAGTATAGGCGTGTCCCGAGTACAGTTCCAGGTTACTGTCAAGCGTAACATTGTACGCCCTGTTGTCGGACATCACGACCGTAAGCATCCTGGCGCCGCTTTTCTGACCTTCTCCCGGAAAGAATATGGCCTCGTAAACACTGGTCTCCGTATTACACATTGATATGTCATTGGAGGACGACTGATCCAGATCCGTGACAGTCCTGTTGACAAGGTCGCATCTGACCTTGCTCGAAGTCCCGTTCAGAATCACATCTTTGACCGAATGAGAGTCACCTAATTCATTTCCAAAAATAAGATTGACTTTCAGCTTCACCAGCACATGACTGAACGTTATGTTCAGTTTTTGGTCAATCAGGCCATCGGCAGGAATAAAACCGGGCATGCTGCACCAAAGGAAATCGGCGGAGGAAGTGCCGTTCACCTGATTCGAAGGAATGGAGAACTCGACGCCCGTGTAGTCATCCGCCCCGCTGATATGCGGAGCATAGGCGAATATGCCGACCGGACTTTGCGCATTCTTCCAGAGGAGGCGGCTCTCCGGAGTCCATGTGCCGCTACTATTCGTCCACCGGACATTGCTTCTGCTATAGTAATCACCGTCACCGTAATCAATGAACAGTCCGAGATCACTACCCGAATATCCGCTATAAGGCAAATCTGCCTTGGCTATAAGACCGCTTACAGAGGCATCAATCCTGACGACTCCGTCCGCAGGAAAATTTTCACTGATGGAATCAATGCTTTTTTCGCAGGAAGCCAGCAGCAATGCAGCCGATATGGCCGCCGTCAAGATAGAATACTGTGTAAATTTCATGTAGGTTATCATTATATTATTCCAAGTTCTAAATTACATACAACGAAGGTACGGAATCATTTTAGAATATATAGATATATTATAGATATTTATTATTGTGGAGATGGGCGGACTCGAACCGCCGTCCAAACACCGCACCGGGTGGCTTTCTACACGCTTATCCTGCCTTTGGTTTTCGACCGCTGTCTGCCGGAAGGCGGGCTAACAGAGGCTTATCGGCTTGGGCTTGGCGACACTCAGCCGAGTCGGTGTCGGGCAGACCGTTTGGAATGATACCCCGTGAGACAGGACAGAACAGCCGGAAAAGCCTGTCGGGATACTCGTCGCCGGGGCAGCCTTGGCTCCGGAGATTAAGCCGTTCTACTTGGTAGGACTAGGCAGCGAGTGCATAAGAGTTGTTGCCAACTAATTGTTTGGAAGCTGAGATTAACGGGCAAACCTCCGACGCCCGGCGTGCTTACCGTCCAATGTCAGATGCTGTCAAAACCAAAACATCCCCATTGCGATAAGGCTACAAAGATATAGCTGTTTTATATGAAAACCAAATTTTTCTGAAAGAATACACATAAAGAGGCACATAAATGAGACACATAAAATCCTCAATATGAGCAGAGTACAAAGGACGAAAGAAAGGGACGGAAAGAGCTGCGTCTCCCCGTCCCTTTCAGCGCCGAACAATCCTCATTGGCACCCGAGATATTTATCTGCCGCGCTTCTGTGCCTTGATAAATGCCGGAACCGCGGCCTTTCTTGAAACGCCCTTCTTCGCAAATGACGGACAGATAGCCCTGTTCAGACTGCCTTTAGTATATGATGTATATACGGATGCTGACTTGGTTGTCTGCACAGTACCATCGACATACTCAAGTTTTGCCGTGAACTTGCCGTTTAGGGTTGCATTCATCTCGGAATCAGCGAAACTGAGGTCAATTGTATAGTTATCGCCGCTGCGAGAAACCTTTGCGGAACCGCTCGTTGCCGCATAATAATCATAGGCGGTCTCACCGAAGAACCATGTTCCATAGCAATAGTTTTCATCATCAACATAGCCGCAAAGCATACTGAACGGAAGGAGTTTTTCCGCGGAATCAATGTCTAAATACTCATAAGTTCCGTCCGGAACCGCAGTGGTTGCCGATTCTGAAGTTATGAGTTCCAGCATAAGATAGCTTGCATTTTCATCCTCCAAATCAACCGGGCCATTGCCGATGTAGAACACCCAATCCGCGTAATCAGTCTGGTCTCCTTCAAAGGCTTGACCATAATAGTATGCATAACCCTGATTGAGAGCATCAAGAGAAATCTTGACTTCCTCCGTCGGGGTGTCATCGCCATCATCACCGCTATCGTCACCGTCCGAAATATCATAAAATGCAAGCTGACCGTCGTAGTTAAAGACAAATGTCCCGGCAGAGGTCTCGAACGTCGCTGCAATGCGATAGGTCGAGCCGCTTGTTTTGACGGAAATCGAACCGCCGGTCACGGGATAATAGACACCCTTGACCTTTGAACTTTCACGATAATAGACATAAGTCGGGGATATATTTCCTTTATCATCGATGTCTCCCATATAGAAGCAGTAGTCTTCCGGCATATTTTTCTGATATACCGCATATTCTCCCTGAAGAATCCTCATCGGATTTCCGCCGTTGGTAGGGGTGTTCATATCGACAAGCACAGCGGCACCCACACCGGCATATCCGCTCTCAACCATCTCAACCCCTTCGGTCTCGAACGAAAGAAGATACATATCATAATCCAAAGCATCGCCCGAATCATTTTTGCCGACACCACAAAAATAGCCACCTGCTCCGCCAACCTCAAAAATCAGTTCCGTATTGTTTCCATTTCCTCCGTCCTGATTGGAATCGTCTCCGTCCTGAGGCACCCTTTCCTTATCACACGAAAGAGTCCCGAATGCGACAACTACAGCCGCAAAAAACATCAAATTTCTGTTCATCTTATTATACCGTTTTGTTTTATTGTTTACCCAAAGTAATATTCTCATAGTGCCCATATACGAAACCACGGTAAAGCACCATGGAAAATCGGGTACATCTTGTGTTAGACACGAAAAAAGCGGAAGCGTTTAATGCACACTTCCGTTTTTTACAAAGCTGTCAAAACAACAGGAATTTACTGCTTCGAGGTCTTAGGTTCCGAAGTCGCAGATTGCTTGCGCAGCATCTTGCAGGTTCCGTCGAACGCGGCGCCGAGCTCGACCGCAATCTTTGCAACCTCAAGGTCGCCCTTCACCTCGCAGGCCGACTTGAGCGACAGCACGTCACGCACGGTGAGGCTTCCCTCAACCTTTCCGAACACGTCCGCATTCTCACACAGCACCTCGCCCTTCACGAACGCGCCCTCGCCCACAACGACACGTCCCGTGGTTGAAATCTTCCCGTCAAAAGTCCCGTCAATCCGGATGTCGGACTTAGACTCTATCTCTCCTTTGAAAACGGTTCCCGCCGAAATCCGACTCACCGCATTTATATTGCCTGTCGGCTGTTCCTTTACTGCCATATCTTTAATTTTCTTTTCCGTGACAATTCTTATACTTTTTGCCTGAGCCGCAAGGACAAGGGTCATTGCGGCCGACAGTCTTCTCCACCCTCATCGGCATCTTGCTGCGAGGCTGCCCGCCGTTGGTGACAAGGTCGCTGCGGCTGGTCGTCATCCTGTTCATGTTCAGCTTCGGTGCTTCCGCAGCAGGTCTCGGAGCCTCCTCCCGGAGGGCGATGCCGGCACGGAGAAGGAACGAGAGCGCGTCCTGATTGAGTGACTCAAGCATCGAGCTGAAGAGGTTGAAGCTCTCGAACTTATAAACGAGAAGCGGATCCTTCTGCTCGTATGAGGCATTCTGCACCGACTGCTTGAGGTCGTCCATGTCGCGGAGATGATCCTTCCAGTGGCGGTCTATCTCGAAGAGCACGATGGTCTTGGAGAGAGCCTTGCCGATTTCCTTGCCCTGATTCTCGTATGCCCGCTGGAGATTCACCGAAAGCTGCAGCATACGCCGGCCGTCTGTAATCGGAATCGCGATGTTCACATAGCGGTTGCCCTGAGTCTCATAGACCTGCTGAATAATAGGAAGGGCCTTCTGAATCATGGTGTCTATACGCCGGCTGTACGTCGCCTTCATGTTCTCGAAGAGCCTGTCCGCGAGCGCAGATGAGTTCGCCTTGTTATAGAACTCCTCGTCGAAGTCGAGGTCGAGCGAGAGCGCACCCATGACATATTCCACAAATGCGTCGTATGTCATGTTCTCCGCCTTTTCGGCAAAGATTTCCGCTGTGTCCTGCATCATGTTCATGACGTCAATCTCGATTCTCTCTCCCGAAAGCGCATTACGCCTCTTGCTGTAAATCACCTCACGCTGAGAGTTCATCACGTCGTCATATTCCAGCGTTCTCTTACGGATTCCGAAGTTGTTCTCCTCGACCTTCTTCTGAGCCTTCTCGATTGAGTTTGAAAGCATCGTGGACTCAAGGGCCTCGTCATCGGCCATTCCGAGATTATCCACCACCTTCGCGATTCTCTCCGAGCCGAAAAGACGCATCAGCTTGTCCTCAAGGGAGATGAAGAATATGGAAGAACCCGGGTCACCCTGACGTCCGGCACGTCCCCGCAGCTGGCGATCGACGCGGCGGCTGTCGTGGCGCTCTGTTCCGATGATGGCAAGACCGCCGGCCTCGCGAACCTCCGGAGAAAGCTTGATGTCCGTACCTCGGCCGGCCATGTTGGTGGCGATGGTTACCGTGCTCGACTGTCCGGCCTGAGCCACAATCTCGGCCTCACGCGCGTGCTGCTTGGCATTGAGGACCTGAGCCTTGATGCCGCGGCGGAGGAACATCCTGTTCAGGAGCTCGGACGTGTCCACATCGGTGGTTCCGACAAGCACCGGACGACCCTGCGCCCTGAGTTCGAGAACCTTCTCTATCACGGCATTGTATTTCGCCTGCTTTGTCTTGTAAATCAGGTCGTTGTAGTCGATGCGGGCAATCGGCTTGTTGGTCGGGATGACCACAACGTCGAGCTTGTAGATGCTCCAGAACTCGCCCGCCTCAGTCTCCGCCGTACCGGTCATGCCGGCAAGCTTATGATACATACGGAAATAGTTCTGAAGGGTAATCGTAGCGAATGTCTGCGTGGCGGCCTCAACCTTCACGTTCTCCTTCGCCTCGACAGCCTGATGAAGCCCGTCGCTCCAGCGGCGTCCCTCCATGATACGGCCGGTCTGCTCATCGACAATTTTAATCTTCCCGTCTTCCGAGATGATGTAATCGACGTTCAGCTCGAACATCGTGTAGGCCTTCAGAAGCTGGATGACGGTGTGGACCCGCTCGCTCTTGAGCGCGAAGTCAGCCATAAGCTCATCCTTCTTCTGGCGCTTCTGAGCGGGGTCTGTCGTCGTTTTCTCAATCTCGGCAATTGCCGAGCCGACGTCCGGAAGAACGAAGAAGTTGTCGTCATTGACAGACTGCGCGAGCAGGTCACGTCCCTTGTCCGTCATATCGACCGTATTCTGCTTCTCGTTGATGACGAAATAGAGCGGGTCCGTGATGTACGGCATCTCCTTCTCGTTGTCCTGAATGTAGTAGTTCTCGACTTTCTGGAGAAGCTGCTTCATGCCCGGCTCGCTGAGGAACTTGATGAGCGGGCGATACTTAGGATAGCCCTTGTAGGCACGGAACAGGAGGACTCCCCCTTCCTTCTCGTTGCCCTCGGCTATGAGCTTCCTGGCCTCGTTGAGAATGCTCATGACGAGTGCCTTCTGCTTGTTGTAGAGGTTCTCGACATACGGCTTGTACTGCGCGAACTGCTGGTCATCGCCCCTCTCCACAGGGCCTGAGATGATGAGCGGAGTCCTCGCGTCGTCGATGAGCACGGAATCGACCTCATCGACAATCGCGAACTGATGCTTTCTCTGCACAAGGTCCTGCTGGCTGAACGCCATGTTGTCGCGGAGGTAGTCGAAGCCGAACTCGTTGTTGGTTCCGAAGGTGATGTCGCAGGCGTATGCGCGGCGGCGGGCGTCGGAATTGGGCTCATGCTTGTCGATGCAATCGACGCTGAGTCCGTGGAACATATACAGAGGCCCCATCCACTCGGAGTCACGCTTCGAGAGGTAGTCGTTGACCGTGACCATGTGCACGCCCTTGCCGGAAAGCGCGTTCAGGAACACAGGCAGCGTCGCCACGAGCGTCTTTCCCTCACCGGTAGCCATCTCGGCAATCTTTCCCTGATGCAGTACGATACCGCCGATGAGCTGCACATCGTAGTGAATCATGTCCCAGGTAATCTTGTTTCCGCCGGCCGTCCAGCTGTTGAACCAGACTGCCTTGTCCGGCTCCCCGTCCTTGCCCTGGCGTATCTCCACGAAATCGTGCGAGGCGGCCAGCTTACGGTCGAAATCGTTGGCCGTGACCTCGACCTCCGTGTTCTGAGCGAACCTTCTCGCAGTGGATTTCATGATTGCGAAAGCCTGCGGAAGTATCTCGTTCAGAGCCCCCTCAATCGTCTCGTCAACTTTCTTTACAAGTTTGTCAGACTCCGTCGCGAGCGCCTCCTTCTCCTCGATGGCGAGGTCTCCGTCAAGCTGCGCCTTGATTTCCGCGATTCTCTTCTCGTCGTCGGCGATACGCGAAGCCACAAATGCCCTGAGTTCATCCGTCTTCGCCCTAAGTTCGTCGTTCGAGAGCTTGTCAATATCTTCGTATGCCGCAAGAACCTTGTCGAGAAGAGGCTTTATCGCCTTCATGTCCCGCTCGGCCTTGGTTCCGAAGAGTTTTTTGAAAATGTCTGCTAATCCCATTATCTTGAATTTTTATTTTGCAGTTTTATGTTGCAGCACGAGTGCGCACCGCACACGAGCGCGTCGCGCAGTGCGCAAGCATTGTGCCTAAAATCCTGCAAATATAATAAATCAGGAGAACATTTGAAACAGAAATCCGCTTTCTCGCACATCGTTCTTCATCTTGGGCATCATCCTGTCATTTTGAACATCGTCATGTCATTTCGAACGAAGTGAGAAATCTCTGCAACTGAGCCATAAGCCGTAAGCCACCCTATAGAAGAGCCGCGCCGTTCTGTGACGACAGCAGGTAGCCCGCATCGTCAGGCAGGACCTTTCCAGCAGCGACGGCGCCCGCACCGGCCGCGACGGCAAGCGCGTCGCAGCGTTCGTTCTCCGGATGCCCGGCATGACCCTTAATCCAATGGAAGGTGACATGATGCACGGCCAGCAAAGGCTCAAGCCTCATCCACAAATCCGGATTCTTCACCTTTGCATAACCCTTTGACTTCCACTTGAGAAGCCATCCCTCGTTGATTGCCTTCACCACATAGGATGAGTCGCTCACCACATGAACCGCGGCAGGCCGCCACCGTATGGCCTCAAGGCCCCTGATTACCGCAAGCAGCTCCATCCGGTTGTTGGTCGTGAGAGCAAACCCGCCGCTCATCTCGCGCGAATAGTCTCCGCAACGCAGCACAATCCCATATCCCCCCGGACCGGGATTCCCGCTCGAAGCCCCGTCAGTATAAAGATAAATCGGCGGCCTCTGAACAGCCGGCGTCACATTTTCCATTGCTAAAAATCTACCTCAAAGTTCATCCAGCAAACAACCTGAGCCAAAGGGAATGCATAAAAAGATGGAGTGCAAGGCGCGATGGGGATTTCAACACCGGAGCAACCTGATGGTTGTGAGGATTTGAAATTCACACGCAACGAAGCAATCCGCTTTTTATGCGCCCCGTCATTCTATTACGCGGCCTCCGCGAGGCTTAATTTCCGTATCCGGCATCTTCACCTTCAGCTTCCCAGCCACCAGCTCGTCATAGGCCTGCCGCTTGTTGAACACGTCAATAGCCGCAAAAATCGAAGCCATCATGGAACGCGGGTCGGCCTCGTCGCGCCCGGCCATCTCGTATGCCGTCCCGTGGTCCGGAGATGTCCTCACAATCGGCAGCCCGGCCGTGTAGTTCACCCCGTCCTCGAAGGCAAGCGCCTTGAACGGAATCAGTCCCTGGTCGTGGTACATCGCCAGAACCGCGTCGAACTTCGAGTAGTTGCCCAGCCCGAAGAACCCGTCAGGGGAATACGGTCCGAACGCGAGGATGCCCTGTGAGACAGCCTCCTGAACCGCCGGAAGGATGATGTTCTTCTCCTCCTCACCGAGAAGACCGCCGTCGCCGCAGTGAGGGTTCAGCCCCAGCACAGCAATCTTCGGGGAATTGACCCCGAAATCCCGCTCAAGCGAACGCTTCATAAGCTTCAGCTTGCTGATAATCTTCTCCTTGGTTATTGCAGTAGGCACTTCCTTCAGCGGAATGTGCCCCGTCACAACGCCCACCTTGAGGTTGTCGCTGACCATAATCATGCACACCTCATCGACCCCGAACTCCTTTTCGAGATATTCCGTGTGACCCGTGAAGCCGAATCCCTCGTTCGCCATCGCCCTCTTGTTGAAAGGCGCGGTCACGAGCACGTCGATGTCGCCGTTCTTTATGTCCGTCACCGCCTGTTCAAGCGCAATCATCGCCGACTTGGCGGACTCGGGAGTCGATTGCCCCGGCTCCACATAGACATTGTCCGGAAGGCAGTTCACGATATTCACCCGTTTCGGATGGATGTCTTTCGCCGATGTTATCACATTGGTATTCACCGGTTTGTCGAGATTATGTATCAGTTTTCTGTAAAATCCGAAAATCTTCGACGACCCGTATATCACAGGAGTGCAGAAATCGAGTATCCTCTCGTCCGCAAGAGCCTTGATTATGACTTCATATCCGATTCCGTTGCCGTCGCCCTGGGTAATGCCTACTATTATTTTCCTATCCATATATTTTTGCTATTTGTGTGTCTTTTTGGTGCAATATGCAAATATACGAATTTCTTTCGTAACTTCGCGTGTTATGCGAAATGAAACGGAAATACAGTATCTGCCGGGAGTGGGTCCCAAGCGTGCGGAGGCGCTGAAGAGCGAGTTCGGGGTGAAATATGCCTCCGACCTGCTGAGGATATACCCTTTCCGCTACATCGACAGGACATCATTCGTCAGAATCGCCGACGTCAGTGGGGATTCCGCATACATCCAGATTCTCGCCTCCGTCCGGAAGATTACGCTCTTCGGGGCAAAGGGCGAGATTTCGCAGGAAGACCCGAGCACGCTGAAATTCAACACGGTAAAGCGGATGGGCGTGCGCGTGAGCGACGGGACGGGCGAAATGGAGATGACCTTCTTCCGAGGGATAAAGTGGATGTTAGAGAAGCTGTCCGGAGGCGGGACTTTCATCTTTTTCGGCAAGCCGAACGAATACAACGGACGGTTCAGCATCGTCCATCCGGAAGTTGACAGGCCGGACGAATGCAGTGCAGCGGGCGGTCATGCCC
>CAKUPC010000053.1 GCA_934675095.1 uncultured Bacteroidales bacterium
GCCCGTTCACGCTGCACGGAACCTCGAAGGTGCTGCGCCCCTTGCGGCTGATGGCAATCTCCGTCGTGACGTGACTGTTCTCATTGCCATTTTCGAGCTCCGACTCATGCAGGCGGTCCAGAAAGCGCATCTGCCGTTCTTCAGATTTCTTCCGGTATTCTTCGACCATCGCCTTGAAGTCATCCCTCTCTCGAATCGGGTCCATGTCGTCATCCGCCTCTATGTGCGTGAAATTCACATATCCCTTTTCGAATGCCGTCTTGAGAGCCGCCACGGCCTCGTCTGTCCTTCCCATCCGACCGAGCATACAGGCCTTGTCGTACCATACGCCGCCGTCGTTCGGATTCTTGTCGATAATCTTCTGCATCCATTCCTCCGCCTCCTTGTCCTGTCCGAGAAAATGAAGCGCGTACATCCTGCATGAGCCGCTGCCCGCCGTCGTGTCAGTCTGGACAACCTGACGGAAATCCTCCTCCGCTCCTGCCGCATCGCCGTTCTTTAGCCTCATCTCGCCGCGCATCAGGAAAATATACGGGTAACTCCGGTCCAGATCAATCCCGGTGTCATAGCATTTCATCGCCTCCGCGTCGTTGCCCATAAGCTCGAAGCACCAGCCTTTCGCATAATACCCCCAGCCCGATGCCGGCTCAATCTCGATGATTTCGTCATAGACTTTCATCGCGTCCTCATACCTCTGCATCCTCTTCAGTATGTGCCCCTTCTCGGCCAATGCGTTTATATCTTCCCTGTTTTTGGAAAGATACCTGTCAATCTCTTCGAGGGCGAGTTCGTTGAGACCGATTTCTTCCAGACATTCCGCAGTTCTCATGGACACATCCTCGCCGAACTCGTTCATTATTTCCCGGTAGGCAAAGAATGCGTCCTCGTATTCCCCGGCTTTCTGCAGCATTGCCGGGAGTATATATTTGAAAATCTCCGGATTCTTGCCGTTCCTCACCCCGCCGCGAAGTTGGGCAATCGTGTAGGTCGTATGTTTGACCATTATTTTCCACATCTCGTCATCGACAAGATTGAGATCCTTGTCGATCAGTCTGATTACGCAGTCAATCGCCTTGTCCGTCTCGCCCTTGCCGTCATAGGCCAGCGCCCCGTAGTGCTCGACCTCGGCATAGTCCGGTGACAGAGCCCGGCATCTTTCAAGGATTTCAATCGCGGCGTCATAATTCTCCCGCTCAATCTGATTCCTCGCGAGTCCTACCATCGCGGCGGTGTCTCCCTCGTCCTCCTTCAGGCACTCGTTGTAGGCCGCATCGGACTCGTCGTACTTGTCATTCACATACAGATAGTGCGCAAATCCTCTCAGAAAGCCGGGCAGGCTTTCCTTGTTGTCCTTTCGGGCCAGTGCAACCGTGAGCCCCTGCTCCTCTTCGGCCTTCCTGAAATCTCCTGTATCAGCATAGACAGCCGCCTTCCAAGCGTGCAGGGTGGAGTTCGCAATGCCGGTTTTCTTCGGTCTGTTGACTTTTATCGCACGGTTCAAGTCCGTAAGAGCCGGCGCATACTCCTCGGTGCTCTTATAGACCCGCGCCCGCAGGTAGAGCGCCTCCACATTGTCAGGTGTCGCCTTCAGCTGCTTTCCCAGCAACTCCAGCGCAGTGTCCGTGTCATTGGAGTCGTTCTGCAGCACCTCCCAAGCCTTCTTCAGGTTGTAGTCATCCTCGGTGCCGTCCTTGGATTTTTGCCCGAATCCCTCCGCCGGCAATCCCAGCGCCACGGCCGCCGACAGAATAAGCATCAAAATTTTTCTATGTTTCATATTGTCTATCAATTATTTGTTAATTTCTCACGAACGGTTCATATTCGTATTTCATACGCCATTTTTCTAAGCCCGGCGGTCTCAAACGAATTTGAATTGCGGGGGCTCATAGGAGCATGGCATATTATAAATGTCGAAAATTCGGAAAGGTAAACGTCACGGCATCGGCGTTTTCGCAGCCTGAGGCACATTCAACTTCTCCAGGGTTCGTTCGCATCTCGTGCCGCCGTAGAATGTGGCCAGCACCTGTGCGAAGACATCGTCCGGAGACACCTTGTCAAACAGGGTCATGCACGAGCGAACCTTCTTGGCATCCAGCTCCCCGAGAATCTCCTGTGCGGATAAGTCGCTGTGCTTCAGAAGTTCCCCAGTAATCTCACGCAGCCTTTTCCCGAGGAGGGGATGGCTGAGGTATGCCTCGGCTTCGCTGATGTCCCGTATCCCGTACAGATTCGAGTAGCAGCTGTGCCCCAGCCCTTCAATCTGGGGGAATATGTACCATATCCAGTGGGTCATCTTCCGCCCGTTCCTTATTTCCGCCAGAGCCGTCTTATAGTCCCTCTCCTGCGCCTGGACGAAGCGTGAGAGCGAATTGCGCCTTTCATTGTAGTTCGGCTCCTCCCCGACGATGTGTCTTTCGATGAAGTGTTTAATCCTTTGAATCATAGATTTGGTTATATTTAATGATAAGTGTCCGAAATTTAGCACAAATTCCGGATATTGGCAAGAACTGTATCTTCGTGTCTGTTTTATGAAAATCTCGGAACATTAAGCACCGCTGGATTATGGACGAGTGGCGCTGATTGGCGGGTTTCATTTGATGGTGTGCCCCGCCGTGATTTTACACGATAACCAACGGAGATTATGACATCGAGGTTGTACAGCATGGTTTGATAACTTTTCCCGTCAGATGCAGTTATCCGGAAATTCCGGACAACTGAGTCCCTAAGCAGTTCACCCTCCTTGAAGATGTTTGCAATGTGTTCGCTGATTGTTCTTTTGTCTTTTTCAAACAGCTCCGCCATCTGTGCTTGTGTCAGCCATACCGTTTCATTTTCAAGTTTGACATCAATGGCAGTCCTTCCGTCGGGAGTCTGATGAAGGACGATTTCGCTATGTGGTTCACTGCACCAGGGAATGCGGTGCAAATTTACATAAAAATCGCCGGAACTATGCAAACCTTGTCGGTAAACGAGAGCAGGTAAACGAGAGCATGACACACGGCTCTTTCATGGCCACGCGATGCAAGATGTATGAGTTTTATGAAAATCTTTCGTAACTTTGCCGGGATTGACAATTGGCTGTATGTTATGGTTTCCCGGATGACAAATGACGAAAAGGAGTGGCAGAATTTCTGCTCCCTGTACTATGAGCAGGCGATGGGATATGCTCAATATCACATTTCTAAACTTAAGCGTTCCCTCTCGCATTGGGACGAGCGCATTGATGAGGAAGCGCTGACTGTCGATGCTGCGTTGGAGGCCCTGCAGAAAGTCTTCATCCGGTTCGAGCCTGCTCGTGGTGCTTCACTCGGAACGTTTCTTTCACGTGTCGTGCATAATGAGCTGTTGAGGGAATTTGAGCGGGAAACCAAATCACTCGCGATGCTGAACGACGTCAGCGCCGGAGAGGAGGCCGAGTACTCGTTGGGCAGTCTGGCGGCGCGGATTCCGGACAATGCGCTGGACAATCTCAAGCAGAAGCTCCGCGCGGCCATACTCAAGCTTTCCCCTTTGGACCAGTGCATTCTTGAATTTTTTCTGGAGGATCCGAGTACATTCATTGACAGGGCGGTGGAAGAACTGAATGTCACCAGAAATTTTGTGAGCATTCACAAGTGCAGGGCTTTGGATAAATTGCCCTCGCTGATGGGGATAAGCGCCGCGGACTATTATGAAATGTACGATGAGCCGACCTTCATGAGTCCAAAACCGGAGAAAGTGCCGTCGGCTGCCCATTCCAGTTACCGCAATCCCATATTCCCTGAATTTGACATAGAATTCACTGTCTCAAAACTTTATGATGCCATTCGCGGCGATTCTGAAGTTGAGTCATGAATATTCTGAAAAGATTTCTGCAATAAATCCATAAGCCCGGGTATATAGATTAAAAAACATTCAAATGGCAGAATCAGTTTCAATAAAGGCGCATTGCGCCGACATCTTCAGCTATGCGCGATTCCAGAACGGGATGAGGGCGGTGAACCGCATTGTCATAAAAAACACGTCCGGAGGGCTTCTGACTGGGATGCGGCTCACGGTAGAATCGGATCCGGAGATTATTCACAGCACTTCGCTGCATATCGGGGAAATCAAGGACGGGGCGACGGTCGTCGTCGATGATGTCCGGGCTGACATTTCAACGAATTATCTTGCAAACCTGACCGAGTGTCAGAAAGGTGTGCTCCGTATAAGGTTCAGTTCCGAAGATGAGGGCTTCGCTCCCGTGTCCTTCACTCACAAAATCACAATACTCCCTTATGACCAGTGGGAGGGTGTCCGGCGGGCCGATGAGCATCTGGCTTGCTTTTGCGTGCCGAACCATCCGGAAGTTAAGAACATCATCAAGGCTGCCTCGCGGCGGATGCTCGAATGGACCGGCAATCCGTCGATGGACGGCTATGTCAGCGGCGACCCCGGCAGGGTCAAGATGATGATGGCTGCCATTTTCGGGGCAATCAAAGACCTGAACATCGCATACGCCCTGCCTCCGGCATCGTTTTACGAGAGCGGCCAGCGCATCCGTATGCCCGAAGAAATAGTCGGGACGAGGCTCGCGACCTGTCTGGATACCACGATGCTCTATGTCTCCTGTCTTGAAGCCGCGAGTCTGCGCCCTCTGGTGATTCTGAACCGGACGCACGCATACGCCGGGGCGTGGCTTGACGAGGAGGCCATCTCGCCGAGCGCGGTGAGCGACGACCCGTCGCTGCTTCGTAAACGCGATGCCGAGGGCATAAACCAGATGATTCCGGTGGAGACCACGAAGATGGACAAGGGCTACAACATGGGGTTTGACGACGCTGTCCTGGCGGCGGAGGAAACGCTTGCGGACGCGGACTCGTTCGAGTGCGTGATTGACATCCACGAGGCGCGCAAGCTTGGCGTGAATCCCTTGCCGCAGCGGGTGTGGACGACGGACGGCTACGAAATCATGCCGACCGGAACTCCTGATGTAGAACCGCGCCCCGAAGCTCTGCCGACCTCCGACAAGGTTGACTTGACGGCGGAGCCCATCGTCGAAAAACAGATCATCTGGGAGCGCAAGCTTCTGGATCTGACTCTCCGCAATAACCTTCTGAACATCCATCCGCGCAGCATTCTCCAGCTTATGAACCCCAACGCTCAGCTGATTGTCTCCGCGCTTGAAAACGGCCGCTCGATGCGCATCGGAGCCTGCCCGGATTTCTGGGAGGGACAGATGACGGGGAACGGCATATATGCCGCCATAGCGGCGGCGGACAAGATGCAGACATTCACCGACGAGGAGATCTATGACGGCCGTCTGCGCACTTTTGTCGATGAGAAAAATACCCAGACGCGCATGACTACCCTCAGGGACACGGCGAAGAGGTCTCTGGAGGAAAACGGCGCAAACACGCTGTATCTGACGGCAGGGACCTTGAAATGGACGGACGCGGAGCGTCAGAAGGAACACTACGCGCCCATCCTGCTGGTACCATGCGAAATAATGCGCCAGAGCGGTTCACTGGTGGCGACGGGGGAGGAGCCTGTCATAAACCTGACGCTTCTGGAAATGCTCAGGGAAAACTTTGAACTCACGATTCCCGGGCTCGACCCCCTTCCGCAGAAGGACGGGCACACCGACGTCCGGCTTGTGCTGAACACCGTCCGCAAGGCGGTGATGGATAAAAGGGGATGGGATGTTGAGCCTCTTGTGTTTCTCGGCAATTTCACGTTCAGCAAGTTCATCATCTGGAACGACATACATTCCGGGCATAAGGTTTTTGACTCAAATCCCATGATTTCCAGCCTCAAGAACGGGGCGCTCGACAAACGGATAAAGCCGCTTCAGAATATTGGCCGGGACATTGACTCCCTTTGCCGTCCGGATGAGATTCTGCTGCCGATAGACGCGGACTCTTCGCAGATGAAGGCGATTAGGGACGCCCTCGACGGACGGAGTTTCATCATGCAGGGGCCTCCGGGAACGGGGAAGAGCCAGACAATCACGAACATCATCGCCAACGCCCTGTATCATGGCAAGCGCGTGCTTTTCGTCTCAGAGAAGAAGGCTGCGCTTGAGGTCGTTCAGAAGCGTCTTGAGTCAATCGGGCTTGGCCCGCTGTGTCTCGAACTCCATTCCAACAAGGCAAGGAAGTCAATGGTTCTGAGCAAATTGGAAAAAACTTTGGAACAGAAGGCTCCGGCAGAATGCGGGACATTCGGTTCCGAAGCCGAGAGGGTCTCGGAACTTCGCTCGGTGCTGGACCGTCATGTTGAAGCTCTGCACAGTTCCGGCAGCGAAGGCATGACCTTGTACGGAGCATTGTCGCAATACCTGGCCTCTCCGTCAGATTTGCCGTTCCGGAATATGCCCAACACCGTGATGTCGTCCATGTCGCCGGATTCAATTCGACAGATGCATGCTGCCGTGAGGGATTTTGCGGCAGCGGCGGGACGGGTTTCTCTGGACGACATTCGGGATTTGCTTGATTTCCCGTTAAGTGAATACACTCCGGCCCTTATGGAACGTATCAAGGCCGAGATGGAGGCGCTGCTCGCAACGAACGGCCGTCTTCTGTTCCGCCTCCGTTCCCGCAGGCTCGCGAAAATCCTTGGCGTTGATTTCTGGAACGGCCTGGGGCTTAACCGCAGCGACTCGCGCCGGGACAAGGTCGGGCAATGGTACGGAGCATTGGACAGGCTCAGGGACTATGCCATATACAACAGCCGGCGTACGGCTCTCCGTTCCCGCGGGCTTGGGGTCATCGCCTCGGACTTTGAGGCCTGCAAGGTCATTCCGGACGCGCTTCCCGACAGCCTGATGAAGAGCCTGCAATACAGCTTCGTCAGAAAGAGGGTTTCCTCGGACGCGCATCTGGGAATGTTCTGCGGAGATATGTTTAATAACACTGTCCGGGAATATCGGGAGACGGAGCTCGCGTTCAGGGAGAGCTGCAGGAAAGAAATATGCCGCAGGATGTACTCGGGAATTGAGGACCTCGCGCAGGAAACCTTCAACCCGCAGCTCACGATTTTGAAAAAGGCCATCCGAAACGGCGCAAGGGGTATGTCCCTCAGAACTCTCTTCTCAAAGATTCCCGATGTGCTGCCGAGGTTGTGCCCATGCATGCTGATGAGCCCTCTTTCCGTGGCGCAATATCTTCAGGCGAACCCCGACCTTTTCGACATAGTGATTTTTGACGAGGCCTCGCAGATGCAGACAAGCGAGGCAGTCGGTTCCATCGGCAGGGGACATTCGCTGATTGTCGCCGGGGACTCGAAGCAGTTGCCTCCGACGACTTTCTTCGAGACCCTGTCCTTTGACGAGGACAATGCCGACCGCGAGGATTTGGAGAGCATACTTGAAGACTGCATCTCGCTTTCCTTGCCGGCCAACACGCTGAGATGGCACTACCGCAGCAGGCATGAAAGCCTGATTTCATTCAGCAACTCAAAGTATTACGGCAACTCCCTGCTCACCTTCCCATCCACGGATGACCTCACAAGCAAAGTGACTCTGAAGCGGATTGACGGTCTGTATGAGAGGGGAGGGACCCGCCAGAACAAGGCGGAGGCGGAAGCGGTGGTCGCGGAAATAAAGCGTCGTCTGGAGAATGAACCGGACAGGAGCATTGGCGTCATTACATTCAGTCAGCCTCAGCAGGTCGCGGTTGAAAAGCGTCTGGAGACGATGCTGCGCAACAATCCCGGCCTGGAGGAGATTGCCTCCCGCATGGATGAACCGATTTTTGTGAAGAATCTGGAGAATGTTCAGGGAGATGAGCGCGATGTGATTCTGTTCTCCGTCGGCTATGGTCCGGACAAGAGCGGGCGCATCCCGATGAACTTCGGCCCGCTTAACCAGAGCGGAGGCTGGCGGCGGCTCAATGTTGCCGTCTCAAGGGCACGCTGCGAAATGAAGGTGTTCTCGTCCCTCTCTCCGGATGACATCAGGGTTGACTATAATACCCCGAAGGGCGTCGTCGGGCTTCGCGATTTCCTTCGTTACGCATCCGACGGCCGGAGGACTCTGGAGGAATATTCCGCTGAAGCCGCGGAACATGACGCCTGGGTGGAGAAAGTCGCCGCTGAACTGCGCGAACGCGGGCTCAGGGTAAACACCAATGTAGGAACATCCGATTTCCGCATCGACATCGCCGTCCTTGATGAGCAGAAGGGCCGCTACAGCTACGGCATCATCTGCGACGGCCCGAACTACGCCTCCGCACCTTCCGCCGTTGACCGTGAGGTAGTGCGCCCGGCCATTCTTGAAAATCTTGGCTGGGACATTAGGCGTCGCTGGATTATGGACGAGTGGCGGTGATTTGCGGTTTTGTCCGCTTGTCTCTACTATGAAGGCATATTTTCTATGAAACGGTTTTGTTATCCGCAATTTAGTCGTAAACTAAATTTCCTATACAAGTCTCTCCTGAAAATCGACGACAGCTTCAGAAAAATCGTAATCGTCGGTGATGACATAGCGCCATACACCGACGACAACGGAATCAGTTATGTCGGCCTGTTCCACTTCCTCCTGCATCCTCAGATGCTGATATAGATTGACACTTATGCTGAATTGCATTTTTTCATTTTTATTATTCTATCAAAAACAATTGGCAAAATGTGAAACAAAACAATTGTTCCAAAGACGCCACAATATAAAGCAATGCACGTCTCTTTATATGAGACACCTAAGTTATTGCTGATCTCGTTTAAGACACTTTGTAAACTGTATGCATATGATCCTGAGAAACATTCCCAAAACCTTTGAGCATAACCAACATAAACCCACAATAAGGCAAAATTTAGTGCAACAATAAGCCGATTAAAAGGTTTCTTTATATTTACCTAAATTCCGCAGCCTAAACTGCAAAAGAAATTAAAAAGCCCTGATAAAGAAACCCTTAGCAGGGCTTGCGGATGTCAGAAATTTCACCTAAATTGGTGATGCAAAAACAACCTCTGGCATCAACGACATGGCGAAATTAATCATAAAATCTGACAATATCACTCCTTTTGGAGGACTTTATTCAATTTTCAAGCGTTTTTCAGCATCCGGCATCCGCGAAACCATCGATTCTCATCTAGGAAGACGCAGTCCCGATCCCAAGGCATTCACTTATAGTGACGTTTTCGGATCCCTCTTTGGCAGTTACCTATGCGGCGGCGACTGCATTGAGGACGTTATGGACATAAAGCCATTTTGGGATGGACGCGAGGACATCCGCATAGCCAGTTCCGAATGCGTCCTCGTATTCCCCGGCTTTCTGCAACATTGCGGGGAGTATGAATTTGAAAATCTCCGGATTCTCGCCGTTCCTCACCCAGCCGCGAATTTGGGCAATCGTGTAGGTCGTATGTTTGACCATTATTTTCCACATCTCGTCATCGACAAGATTGAGATCCTTGTCGA
>CAKUPC010000054.1 GCA_934675095.1 uncultured Bacteroidales bacterium
AGCCTTTTCGTGAATGCCTACGGAGGTCATGTCAATGGCAAGGTGGATCTTGAAATGCGAGGTTGCGACGGTCGGAAAATCAGAGTGCAATGCCGCCGTACCGACAACATTGCCCCGGAAGTTCGGGACATCATCCGCTACAACGACAGTTTCAGCAGGAAAGAGCGGCGTTGCAGGCGCGGGGACTTCATCCCGATGCGGCGTCTCTCCTCCCCTCACCTATGGTCCTGCGCGGTTCCGGAAGGCATTGTGATTGGTGGGGACACGGAGGTAAGGGTGATATACTCTGACAGGACAATGTCTTTCAGCGGCAAGGTCACGCCGGAGCGCCGCGACTGAGCGGGCGAGCCGTACCCTGCCGGATATAAAGCCGGCTTGCCCCGGATTGAGGGCTTGCAATGAGCTGGGGGGTGTAATGAATAAGAAGTTTGTAACTAGCGAAAGTTTGTAATGAATGAAAGGAATATGATAAGGATTTCAAAGAGAATGCTCGTGGGCGCCTGCGCGGCGATGTTCATTGCGGTTGCCTTCCCGGCACCGCTCCGCGCCGCGTGCGCCGTGGATGAATCGAAGACTGAAAAGACCGACAGCGCCTTATCCAAGGGCGGGAAGAACCTTTATGAAAAGACCTTCATAAAGGACAAAACCTGCGTCACTGCCGGCTCTGAAGGCGGCTTCATGAAACTGCACCACTGCGGCAAGAAGCTCTATGTCGAGCTTCCTAAGGAGAATTTCGGCAGGAGGATGCTGATAGCCTCCACGGTCACTGCGGTGAGCGACCCGGAGATTCTCTCCGTAGGATACAAGCCGGTGAAGCCGCTCCATGTCAGGTTTGAGCGCGCCGACAGCCTCACCATAAATCTCTGCGAAATCAGTCCACGCCCCGACCACGACATGAGCGACCCTACTGAAGTCAGGGCGGTGGAGCGCAATTCGCTCGACACGGTCCTTGAGACTTTCAGCCTCTTCTGCGAGAGTCCGGACGGAAGCGCGGTGGTCTTTGAGGCCGGAGCGTTCTTCAGCGGGGACAACTCGCGGCTCGGGCCGGTGAAGTCGGGCACATCGAACCTCGTCAGCACGAAATACACCCTGAAGAAGAACTCCCCTCTCATCGAGGGCGTCAAGGCGTTCAGCGACAACGTGAGCATAGTTTCGCGATACACCTACACCGTCAATTCCGACATACTCGGCCTGGCCGTCCTCCGCAAGGACGAGCCCTACACCATACGCACGACGAGGAGCATCCTGCTGCTGCCGGAGCACAGAATGCGGCCGCGCATGGCCGACTCAAGGCTTGGAATTTTCCTCTCCAACCGGCGCAATCTCAATAATGACGGGGACAACATCGGGGTCTATTCCGTGATTCACCGCTGGGACGTGCAGCCAACCGACACTGCGGCATGGCTCCGCGGAGAGGCAGTGGAGCCCCGGAAACACATCGTGTTCTATATGGACGACGCATTCCCGGAAAAATGGAAAACAGCCGCCGCGAACGGCATCCTGCGGTGGAACAGCGCGTTTGAGGACATCGGGCTCAAGGATGTCATTCAGGTGCGCGATTTCCCTGCCGACGACCCGGAGTTCGACCCGGACAATCTGAAGTATTCCTGCATAAGGTACATCCCTTCGACGGTCGCCAACGCCATGGGACCTTCATGGGTGGATCCCGAGACGGGAGAAATCATAAACGCATCGATTCTGGTCTATAACGATGTGGTGAAGCTTGCGAACGGGTGGCGCTTCTGCCAGACCTCGCAGATTGACCCTCGTGTGAGGGGCAGGAGGATGCCGGAAGATGTGTTCGACGAGACTATGGAGTACATCGTCGCTCACGAGATGGGGCACTGCCTCGGCTTCATGCACAATATGGCGGCCTCGGCGGCATTCCCCACCGACTCGCTGCGCAGTGCCTCATTCACGCAAAAGTATGGAACGACTCCATCCATAATGGATTATGCGCGTTTCAACTATGTCGCGCAGCCGCAGGACGAGGGTGTCAGGCTCACCCCGCCGTTCCTCGGTGAATATGACCGTTTCCTCGTTAAATATGCCTACTGTCCGGTTCCGGACGCCGTGACATTTAAGGATGATGCGGCTGCGGTGGAAAAATGGGTCGATGAGAAGGCGGGAGACCCGGCCTACCGCTACGGAAGGCAGCAGGTTTCCGCACGCTACGACCCGAGCGCGATTGAGGAGGATTTGGGCGACGACCCGATGAAGTCCTCCCGCTACGGCATTGACAATCTTAAGTATATCCTCGCCCATTTCAACGAATGGATGGACGACTCGAACGACCGGGACGGGACTCTTCGCCAGTACCGCTACGAACAGCTTGTGAAGCAGTACTACCGCTACATCAGCAATGTCATCATGAATGTAGGTGGCGTCTATCTCTACCCCTCATCGGCGGAACAGGATGCCCCGAAGGCCGTGGCCGTGCCTGCAAGCGTTCAGAAAGAGTCGCTCAAGTGGGTGATTGACGAGATTCGCCACAGCGACTGGGTTTCGGACAGGTCGGTGACGGAAAAGTTCCCTATTGCCATCGACAAGGGACGCATTGTCCAGTTCAACGCCGCGTCCGATCTCTTTTCCACCTTCAGCAACGTGATTCTTTCCTCCCACATCGCCTCCCCCGACGATGCCTACACGCTGATGAACTGGCTTGAGGACATAAGCGGCGAGCTTTTCGGGAAAAGAATTAAGAAGCCGTCCAGGGCGGAGATGATCATGCAGAAGGTCTATGTGGCGACCCTGATTTCCGGCGCGGACAAGAGGGTGAGCACGGCAAAGCAGACGCTCCTCGCCGACGAGGATGACATTCGCCTGCTCGATGTCCCTGTTTGCGGAGACCCTTATGACGACAGCGAAGACAGCGCCTTCGGAAAGGCCGGCTACAGCTGGCAGTCCAAGCTGAACATCAAATCCATCAACAATTCCCGAGAACTGTTCTACGGCGAACTTCTGAGGCTGAAGGATATCCTATACTGCTATCATGCCAGAGCACCGCGGGACGAATATGAACGCCACTACAGCGAACTCCTCCGTCAGATTGAGGAGGCAGCCGCAATACGTTAGCCTACAGCAGCTTTTTGGTCAGGCCGAAGAGCTTGTAGGGCATATAGCGGAACGGAAGGTCGAGGAACGTCGGGGTGCTCACGACTGCCCTGTAATGAGTGAAGGCGTCGAAGCTTCTTCTGCCGTGGTAGGAAGACATTCCGGAGTTTCCCACGCCGCCGAAAGGAAGGTTTTCGTTGGCTATGTGCATTATGGTGTCGTTGATGCAGGCCCCGCCGGACGAGGTGCGGCGGAGGACTTGTTTGCCTCTGCCGCCGAAATAGTAGAGCGCGAGCGGTTTTGGACGGCCGGCGATGAAGTCCGTGGCCTCGTCGATGTCTGAGAATGTGAGAACCGGGAATATGGGGCCGAATATCTCCTCCTGCATGAGGGGCGAGTCCGGGCTTACATTGTCGAGCACGGTAGGCTCAAAATAACGCTCGGACTCATCGGTGTGCCCGCCGAAGACTATATCTCCGCATCCGAGGTATCCTTTGAGTCTCTCAAATGCACGGTCATTCACTATCCTGACATAGTGCCGGCTCTCCTGCGGATTCTCTCCGAGCAGGTTGTGGAATTCCTTTTTCAAAGCCGCAAGAAAAGTGTCCCTGACGGATTTGTGAACCATAAGATAGTCAGGAGCGATGCAGGTCTGTCCGGCGTTCAGGGTCTTGCCCCATGCGATGCGGCGCGCGGCAATTTCAATGTCCGCATCCTCGTCAACGATGCAGGGACTCTTGCCTCCGAGTTCAAGAACTACGGGCGTCAGATTCTTTGATGCCGCTTCCATCACCTGCCGTCCGAGCGACGGGCTTCCGGTGAAGAAAATCAGGTCCCATTTCATGTCAAGCAGTTGCCTGTTCACTTCCCTGTTGCCCTGAACAACCGCCACTATGCGCTCGGAGAAGGTCTCTGAAATCATCTTCTCCAGAACGAGCGAAACTTCCGGGACATAGGGCGAAGGCTTGAGAACGGCAGTGCATCCTGCCGAAAGTGCGCCGACAAGAGGGTTCAGAAGCAGTTGAACAGGATAGTTCCACGGCGCGATAATCAACGAGTTGCCTAAAGGTTCGGATATAACCCGGCTACGGGACGGGAACATCTTCAGCGGGGTGCGCTCGCGTTTGGGAGCTGCCCATCCTGCAAGGTGCTTCAGATGGTTGTCGATTTCCCCGAGCACTATGCTCAGTTCCGTGAGATATGCCTCCTCATAGGACTTGTGCAGGTCCTTCCACAGCGCGTCGGCAAGCGGCCTTTCCCATTTCAGCAAAGCCTTTTTAAGCGCCTTCAGTCTTTCACGCCTTCCGCTCAGACCCATAGTCTCGCCGGAACGGAACGCCTTTGCCTGAGAGCGGCGGATTACCGCCAATTCTTCCGCGGATGTATTCTTCATCGTATTCATCACTGTATATTATTTCGCTCATTCATCATTTTGTGGAGACAGACATTCCACGCCGGCCGGCTATGCCGTCTTTCGCGCAGACATGACAACACATCTCCCCGAAGCGGCCCTGCGCCCGGTAAAATGGTTCATCACCGAATACACCCCAAATATTTTGCCGAATATGAAGTCAAAGAGCGCATTTGGCAAAACTCCCTGCCAAAAACGGATGAAATGCTCCGGAAAAGGCAGTCCCTTGAAGTCCTTGTCACGGCATATCGCTCCCATGATTTTCTTCGCCGTCGGCTCCGGTTCGAGTATGTTGAACACTTTTGAGGCAACCCCGTCGAACATTCCGGTGTTTATGAAGTAAGGTGCTATACAGGTGACTTTCACATTGCTGTGCGCCTGCTTCAGCTCAATCCGGAGCGACTCAGTCCATCCGACTACCGCCCATTTGCTCGCGCAATAGACGGACAGTTTCGGAACCCCAAGCATACCGGCGGCGGAAGCTATATTGCAGATGTGACCGCTGTTCCTCAGCATCATATCAGGCAGTATCTCCAGAGCGACGAGCATCGGTGCGGTTGCATTCACGTCCATGGTGAGCCTGATGTCCGAAACCTTCTGTCTCTCGAAAGTGCTGTTGCCGCGAACGACTCCGGCATTGTTGATCAGTATGTCAACATATCCCACTTCTTCCTTTACCTTCTCGTATGCCGCTGAGATTTCCTTTTCATCAGAAACATTCACCTTGTAGCAATGGACATTTCCCCCTTTTGAAAGTTCCGTTCTTGCCGATTCCATCCCGTCCGGATTAACATCCCAGATAATGAGATTGGCAGCGCCTTTTTCCAGAGCCATTCTTCCCATGATTTTCCCGATTCCGGAAGCGCCTCCGGTAATCAGCACATTCTTGTTCTTGAATTCTGACATATCTATTAAATTTTTGCGTATGATTTTACGGCGACAAAAATAATTCATCTGTATGCATTAGGCACGCACCAAACGCACATTTGGGACAAAGGGGCACTTATTTGTGACGAAATATGCAGTGGTGCGCTTGCGCTTTTGTCGGTTATATTGCTTAACTTTGCAGATGTTTGTGTGATTTATGGATTCGTATTTACGAATACGTCATTTATGAATCGTAGATTGTCAATAGGATGATGACTATGGATAAGCGTATTGTCGAAAAGTTGAGACGTGGCATTCCGAGAAAGCTCAGAACCGGGGATTTTCCATATTCGTCGGTTCTATATACGCTCGCATTCTCAGCCGTGTTCCTGCTTCTCTATCAGCCTTTCTCGTCCTCGGCCTGGTTCTCGCTGATAACGCTGAAGCTGGCGGGTCTGACAGTACTCTTTTTCTCTTTGTCGGTAATACTGCTGCTTGTAAGCAAGGCTGTCTTCATAAGGTTCTGCCGCACCCGCGTGGCCAGACTATGGCAGTTCATCATCTGGTCGTTTGCCGAATTTTTGGCAATCGCGCTGCTTTATGTAGTCTTTACCCTTGTCTTTTCCCTCGGCAACTACGATTCGGTCTGCTCATTGATTTTCAAGGCGATTCCGTGCGTCGCGCTCATCCTGCTGATTCCATATTCAATAACGTTCATTCTGACCGATTATTATCAGTCTCTGGAAGAACGCGGACTCAACAGCGACGCCGGCACGCCCGCAGACAGCAAAGAGAGCAGGACACTGAAAGACAGGATGATTAACTTTGTCGATGACGGCGGTGTCCTGAGATTTTCCATAGACGTTGACTCCATTCTGTACATAAAATCGGAAGGCAACTACGTGAACCTGTACTATGAGAAAGGGGATGTCATCGAATCCTATATGATGAGGATACCCATCGGTTCTCTTGAGGCGAAGCTTTCAAAGTCCCCCGTCGTCAGATGCCAGCGTTCCTATCTGGTGAACACGCGCCGCATCCGGATGATGCAGAACGACGGAAAATCCCTATACATCATCCTCGACAACAATGGGGTTCCCGTAATTCCGATGTCACAGACCTACGCCTCCGCTGTCTCCGACGCGCTCTCTAAGTGACTTCCAGGCAGTCAGAATGCCGGAAAATTCCCTCTATGCCTTCTGCGTGGAGGATGACAGGCGCATTATCACCGCGTCGTTCGCAGGGACGCTGACCTTGACCGGGGACTGCGCGTTGCAGAGCGGTGTCTGGTGCAGGTCGAGCCATTCAAAGGCGTGCTCGGGAACAGTGAGTTCCATCTGCGCGGGCTGAGAGGAGAAATTGGCAACAATCAGGAAGGTGTCGTCGGCGTCGTCACGCAGGAAGGCGAAATGCCTGTCCTTGTCGAAACCCCGGGAATTGTAGTTGCAGTAGCAGAGGTCGTAGGTCACGCCCTTTGAAATCGCGTTGTCGCCGACCGCGAAACGGAGCATCCCCGTGAACTTCACGAAAAACTTGAGCTCGGACTCCGTAAGTCCCGTCTCCTTCATGAGAAGCTTCATCTTCACGGCGCTCTTCACACGCCTGCGCAGCAGAGGCCTGCGGTCCTTGTCCGCGGTGTCCGAGAGCAGTTCCGCGGCCGTGAGGTAATTGCCGTTCCGCGTCAGCTTTCTGAGCGCGCGCAACCACCGGGTGGACCACCAGTCAAAGATTGTGGTGCGCCCGTCGAGACCGCTGAATCCCTCCGAATCCATGCCCCTCTCCCCCACTTCCTCTCCGAAGTAGGTCATGAACGGGGACAGATTCATCATCAGGCTCACGGCAAGAGCCGGATAGCAGCGCTCGGCCCTCTTCCCGAAGAAGTCGGAGGCAAAGCGCTGTTCGTCATGGTTTTCGAGGAAATTCAGCATATAGAGCTGAAGGTCACCGAGATTCTGCCATGAGGTTGTGATGCGCGTGGCCGACTGCCACGGCTCGACGAACGGCTGCGCACTGTCGTCGCACCTGACAATGTCTGCAAGAGCATCATACAGCCCAGATTTGTCATAGAGAAGGTCGAAGCCTACTTCGCGTACATATTTGCAGTAGAGCGGTTTCTGATAGACCTCCGCTACGAACATCGTCTCCGGCCGCTCCTTCTTCACCTGAGCGATTGCCCAGCGGAAGAACTCCGGCGGGACGAGTTCCACCATATCACAGCGGAAACCGTCAACTCCCTTCGAGAGCCAGTAGCGCAGAATATGAAGCATCTTGTCCCATGTGGCGGTGTGGAAGTCACAGTAGTTTATCTTCACGGTCTCATACCAGTCGTTCTCGCCCGGTGAAGCCGTGTAGGCATTTCCGCAGGCACGCGCCGGGAACTCCTCAAAAAGCGGCTTTCCGGCCGCTTTCCACTCGCCCTCGTTCGGCAGTTTCAGACGCTGTCCGGGGTAGTAGAAGAAATCATTTTCGGCTTTCCAATGGACGGACTTGTCATCCGTCGCGCCGAGTGACATTTTGTCAGACGGACGACCCTCTATGGACTTATCGACGCCGACCCCATAGTCCCTCGCGACATGATTCGGCACGAAGTCAATCAGCACCTTCAGCCCCGCAGCATGAATCCTTGCGACCAGCTCCTCAAACTCGTGAAGCCTCGCGGAGGGATTGTCCGCGAGATAGGGATTGACGTCGTAGTAGTCCTGAATGGCATACGGAGAACCAGCCAAGCCCTTGACGAACTGTCCGTTGGAGACATGACCTCCGTTTCCCTCGGAGAGGCCGCCCATTGCCGTGGAGTCGCTGCAGGAGTGACGGATTATCCCCGTCAGCCAGAGGTGCGTGTAGCCGCACCATTTTAGATAGGCTAGCGTATCCTCGTCTATGTCGGAGAATTTGCCGCTGCCGTTCACGGCGCAGCTGCCGCCTTTCACAGGATGTTCATTCATATTGCCCCACAGCCGGGGAACTATCTGATATATAAGTGTCTTGCCCATTGTTTTTATGTTCTTAGTCTCCGGTTTTCTGAACTGCGCAAAGATCTCTCACTGCGTTCGAGATGACAGGAACAATGTTCGAGATGCAGAATTCAACCGGAATTTGCCGCTGCCATATAAAACAAAATGAGTGCCCGAGAGAATCGGGCACTCATTTTGTCATATTACCGAATCATGCGATTATTGCATATTCAATAGGAGAGAGTCAAAGAATATTCTCTGAGCATCTTGTTCTCTCCGCTCCTGATTCGTTTCAGATAGAGCACATTGCCAATCTCGAAAGAGTAGCCTTTGTCTGTGAGAGCCTGAATCTTCTGATTCGCTTCGGTTTCAACCGCCTTGAGCTGCTGGAGCTTGGTTTCATACTTTGCCACCGCCTTTTCGTCTGCCGCAGAAAGGTCACCGCCTTCAACAGTCTCTACCCAGGTCTCCGTCACGAAGGCGCCGAGGCTCGCCTCAATCTCCTTGCAGACTTTCGCAGCCTCACAGTTGGGATTACCCATCGCTGAATTGTTCCCGGAGAGCGCCAGGCCCATTTCGTAGACGACATCCTCCGTGCTTTTCTGTGCGCAGGAGAAGAACATAAACGGCACAATGGCCAGTGCCATAACTGCAATGAACTTTTTCATAAAAACCACTGATTTTAAAACCTTATTTCAGGAATTGATATTCCCTCAAAACATACGCCGCAGTCGACTACCAATTCAAGATTTTCTCGAAGTCATACTCCTCTAATTCTTTCATTCCTATGCTGCAATACGCTCCATTCAACATCATTAGGCTGGCTTCAATGACAGTTTCTTCGCATAAAACGAATATTTCTTTTCCTTTTGCATAGGCATATCC
>CAKUPC010000055.1 GCA_934675095.1 uncultured Bacteroidales bacterium
TCTCAGGGTCGCGCAGCCGTCCCCAAGGGTCGTAGCTGTACTCGGCTAGGAGCGTGCCGTCGGCCGTCACGATGTGGGTGATGCTGCCGAGGTAGTCCCTGCCTATGTTCAGCGGTGTCCAGTTGCCGGTGCCCTCGCGGACGAGAACCATAGGGGCGGAGTAGGCGTCGCCGCCGAGGTAGAGGCGTTCGATCAATGCGCCGCCGGGCCTGATGTCCTGTTCGTAGCGGCCGCCGATGTAGTAGCGCGTAAGTTCAGGCGAGACGCCCTCGACGTAGAGCATCTTCACGCGGTCGCCGCTGCCGTTGTAGGTGAACGACGCGCTCTTCCCGCCTTCGACAAGGCGCGACGGGCGGCCGTAGCAGGTGTAGCTGACGCTCTGCTCGCGGGACGGGACGATGGAGTCGTCCTCCGGCGTGAGGGAGGTCACCTGATAGGGACGGTCAGAGTTGCCGTAGGTCATCTCGCCCACTCCACCAACTGAAGTGACATTTCCGGCAGACGAATAAGTTAGCGTCCTGTCGTTCATTTTTACAAGACGGTTCAGAGCGTCATAGTTGAACGATTCCGACAAATTGCGGGTGTTGTCCTTTCTGGAATCAAGGGTGCCGGAGAGAAGCCTGAAACTATATTCAACGTCCATCAAGTCGTCAATCTTCCGGGAAACCGGCATACCGGAACTGCTGTAGCCGTACTCCCTCGTGACCTCTCCTGTCGTAACACGCAGCGGTATCCCAAAGTCGTTCTCTTCCTCAATGCGCATCACAACCGTTCCTTCAGAAAGGACAATGCCGACGCCATGTCCGTTTGAATAGAGATAGTTTTCGGTTGCGACATCCCCCGACTGAGCCGTGTATCTTATGCCGTTCACACGGTTTCCGACACCGTAGGCATAGCTTTTCAACAGCCACTTTCCATCCGGGACGGTTTCCTTTTCCGTAAGAATGCGGTCGTATCGGTCGTAGGTGTATGTCTTGGCGGTTCCGTTCGTCGAGACCATAGAGACAAGCCGGCCGTGACTGTCATAACTATATGATGTAGAATACTCTCCGAGCCTGTCAGTCTTTGTGACACGCCCGAATTTGTCAAAATAAGACACAATCTGCCCGTTCGGATTCGTCTGCGTGCGCACCGACGTGCCGTCCGCATTCCATGCCGTCGTGTCTGTCTGCACGCCGGCACTCGGGTCCTCAATCCGGATACGCCGTCCATAGCTGTCATAGCCGAATGTTGTTGTAACACCTCCTGTTGTCACTGATGACGGCTGACCGTCATTGCAAAGGTTGTAGGTAATGGAGCCGCCCTGGTCTTCTACTTGCGCGGCATTTCCGAGAGCATCGTACTTCACAGTCTTACTTATACCATTGCGCCACTCGGTGACGGTGTTTCCTGAATAGATGCGACGGGTTGTCTTGTCCGGAGTCGAGACTATCGTCGAACGTCCGTAATTGTCGTACGAATAGTATATCCATGCCGCAGGCTCCAATCCCCTATACGGCATTGTTTCACGAGACAACTGCCCCTTGGAATCATAGACATAGTCCGTCTTCTGCCATTGCCCGTCAAAGCGGAGGTTTTCAGTATGGACTTTGCGACCAATTCCGTCATAATGTGTGACTGTCGTAGGGGCGACATTGGACGACTCCGTCACCGTATAAGTTCCGGTTCCTCCCCATGCGAGTGTCCGTGTAGTGACTGTACCGTCCGGGCTTGCGGTACGAAGGACATTACCCAGTGGGTCGTAAGAAATTTTTGTCGTGTCGCCGTGGTGGTTCACGATGCGCTCCGGCTTTCCGAAGCGGTTGTAGTCCGCATAGCGCGTCACCCTCCCGAGGGCATCGGTCTCGGAGGTCAGAAAATGTCCATCAGAAGTGTAGGTCCGGCTGACGCCGACATCCTCGGAGGCGCCGAAGTTCGCCGTCCGTTCAGACAGGAGATTGCCGAAATCGTCGTATTCATAACGAACTTCTGAAACCATTTTGGTATTGTCGGACTCACTACCTATAAAAACAGATGTTCCAGATGCAGTTCCGGAGGGACTTGAGGTAATGAAATTTCCTATAGAACCACGGCATGACTTCCGACACACCAGCCTGCATTTTTCATCGTATTCATACTCGGTTTTCCATGCAATGTTGGCGAGTTTTCTCGAAATCACAAGCGCCTTAGCCGCGTACCTGACTCTTGCGTTTATATGGTATTTTGCTGTCAGTTCCGCATCCATGAGGCCCAAGACATATTTTTCTTTTGTCAAAAATTTGCTGTATGAATATGTTGTTCTCTCTCCACTCGTGAGTGTTTCTTTTCCTATATTCTTGGAAACGACCTTCTTCACAGGTAAATCATAATCGCCATAGGCGAGCGTCGTAACGGTCATGACATTCGTCAGGCTGTCAGCGTGTTCAGATTTTATCAGACGGGGATTCATTTTCCCATATTCCGTACTGTTTGCATCATAAGTGTTCACAACTGTCTCGAACGGCGTGTCCGGAGAGCGGAGCAAGGCCTTCGAGGAACGGAGCGGAACACCGAATTTCTCGGGGTCATTTTCCTGAACCGAAACAACCTCCGCGACTTTGTCATTGCAACGAATCTTGCCGAAGCCGCAGAATCCGAAGCCGCCGCTGCCGGAGACCGCATCATAGTAGGTGTATTCCGCATCCGCGACCCTGTGACCTGTTTTGTCCGGGTTGCCATAAGTCGTGGTTTTATGCAGGAGAGCAAGCGGGAAGGCAACTCTTGCAAACCCGTCAGCGCTCGAATATGAGCGGCTGCCGTCATTGTCATATATCGCATCCGAATCCATCAGGTTGGCATATTCATTGGTCTGAAGCACGCCGTAGCTGTCCTCCACCTCGGCGACAAGGCGGTTCGCGCCACGGTTGTCAGAAAACTTGTAGCTCGTAATCGTATGCCCGTCTATGGTCATGAGACCGCTTATTGTGTTATATCCGAGTATATTATTGTAAATCACGCCCTTCGATGACGGCATGGATGCAGTGGAGAATACCGCAGAGCCACTGAAAAAGTTTCCGTTGTCGTTCAGATGGCACCGGAGTTTCTTGCCACGGAAGCACAGCATATCAGAAAGTCCGTCACGGTTCACGTCCATGAACATATATCCGTCTCCCGGACGACGCTGTCCCAATTTGAGCACAGTTTGCTCAAATTTCTCGCCTGTGTAAGAATACACTGACCATTCCGACCCACCATCAATGATGCCGCCGACGGAGCCGGACGAGCCTGTGCCGGTGCTTCCTCCACTATAGTTCGGGTCAAGATAGGTTTCTCCCGGAGGAACCACGATGTCGAGGTAGCCGTCGCCGTTCCAGTCGGCACAATAATAAGGTTTGTCAATCAAGGAGCCGTAGTTCAGGCCCTGGACTGTCTTCTGTTTGGCCAACATCCAAATCAGACGATAAGTGCCGTCAAGATTGCGCCGACGAAGATATGTATATCGATATAATGTTATACCCCCTGACGGCTCCACATAGCACAATTCTGTTTTTCCGTCATTATCCATATCACAGGCAAACAACTGAGACATGGACACCATATCTATAGCTGACGAATTAGTTACTTTTCCCGTATTCAAATCAATTATTGCGGTACGAGAAGTCTGCTGATTACCACGGAAATCACGATTTAGCGATACGGTTGTCATATGAGAACCGTTCCCGTCAAACTTCCCGAACAGATAAACACGCTGTTGAGGGCTGAACCAAGTCGCATCCTCATAGTTGTCCTTCACCACACCGGGAACATTTATGTCAATTGTCCTGTTCGTCAATGCGGTGGCGGCATCATTGAATTTGTATATCCTTATTCTCAGCTTCGTATAATTTGAATCGACACCATTCAGGTTGACCTTCACAATTTCATCAACTCCGTCTGAATCAACATCCAATGCTTCAATTGCCTGAAATCCATATTCTGCATTTATTACAATTTCAGGAACATCGGATGAGACATCAGGCACTATCGTAATTTTATCATCTGCCGAATAACCGCTGCCGAACCTCTTGAATGTTGTCTTTTCCGGATTTGAGGTATTATTTGTTGATGCAATCTCGGCATAGTTGCTCTTGTCCGGCAAAATAATCACTCCGTCCGAAGTAGCTCCACTACGGAACCGCCCACGTAAATACTTACGGTCTCCTGTCGGGACAACATTCACATTGCGCGCGCCGGCGACATAGAAGTCCGGACTGTCCGCAGGCTGCTCCGGGTAGCGGAAGCGAAGAGGACGAAGGTCGGTCTCCCCCATCCGGCATCCGATTGAAGTGAGCAGGTTTGCACCGAAGCGCGACTCGTGTGTCAGTTTGTATGTGTAGAGATTGTCGTCACCGGAGTTGGAGCGGACGGCTTTCAGAAGCTTGCGGCACTGGATTTTCTGACCTGCGTAGTATGAAATCGTCCCGGAATCAACATTCTCATAATCAAAGTATATCCTGCCGGCCGGTACTCCATATTTATCATAGTTATAGAAAATGGTCGAGGGATAATACATACCGGTCGGCTCCTGACAGTCGTAGAAGAAGTATAGGGCCGTTCCGTTGATGTCCGTCATTTTCGTCAAGGGGTATGAAATCCGGTTGGAGGCATTGGCAGCATCGGACGGGAATCCATACACAGCCTTGGAACCGTTTGGATAGAGGACATCAAACCAGACAGTCTTGCCGTTTACCACATGAGGACAGACAAGGATGTGACCGCGTGCCGTCTCATACGGATAATCCGCCGAAAGTTCCTCAATCGAGGACTTCACAATCGGCACGCCGTCAAGGGCGAACAGCGGACTTGTGTCCTCCAGACTCGCGGCGCTGACATGACCATGATAGTAGCTGTTGGCGTTAATCATTGTGATTGCCGACAGGCCGCCTACTGTCCAGCCATGTCCAGCGATTCCGGTTCCCGACTGGCTGCCGTATTGCAGAGACAGGCTCGGAAGAAAGGAGCCGAAAGGCGTTGTCGCGATAGGTACCGTGTAGGTGCGTGCCCCGGTCGAGGTCCTATCTGCCGTATAGGGTATCTGCCCCACGGGATAAGACGAGAGGTCATCCGTGACGGGGGCGGCAAGGGCTGTCGTCGCGAGACTTGCCGCAATGAGGGATGCAAGTGTTTGAATTATATGATGTTTCATGTTCATTTTGCTGATTCGAGAATTATGCGGAGGATTATCCGGAGGGTGAGACAGGCGGCGAGGGCGGTGACTAGCGGGATGTCGCGGGCGGCGGTCTTGGAGAGGCTGGTGTAGGGAAGCCAGACGAGGAGGGTGGCGAGGGAGGAGACGATGAGGAAGAGGAGGAAATGGCGGGGCGGGAAATATGGGGTCAGGCAGAGGACGAAGAGGAGGTCGCCGGTACCGAGCATATCCGAAAGTCCGCGTTTCCGCAGTCTTGCCCAGAGGGAGAGGGCGGCCCACAGGAGAACGCAGGTCAGGAGATTCCGGACGAGGTTCGACAAAGGCAGACGCAGGCCGCCGCTCTCCATCACGGACACGAATATTACCACGACTCCGAAAACCGCCAGATTGATAATCCCTATCCTCCTGCACCTGAGGTCTGAGAACGCCAGCGCCGCAAGAGGCGGGAGACATAGAAGACTCCACCACATATATTCCTTGAAATCAGATTCTTAGTTCATTTCAATCCTTCACGATTTCCTTGAGCTTCTTGTCCTGGTCAATCTCCCAGACATTGAACTGCCCGTCCTTGTCGAAATCCACCACGGAGACGGCCTGAGCCTTGAAGCCCGAGTCGCCGGCCTCGACAATCTCGATGCGGTAGTTGGCGTTGCCGCCGTCGGTGACGAGAGGCTGCTGCTCGAAGCCGAGTTCCTCAAGATTGTCACAATATCTTGAATAGGTGTAGAAATAGCTCTTCTGCAAGGTGTGGACAAAGGCGAGCTGCTGCTGAGCCTCCATACTCTTGGCCTTGGAAATCAGCGGCATGAGGTTCGGGAGGGCAATCAGGACGAGTATGCCGATGATGACGAGAACCACAAGCATCTCCGGAAGCGAGAATGCCCGGAGACGCTTTTCCGAAACGCGCCGCATCATTGCCTGCCCTCCCGCTTTTCTGACGGCACCACTGTCGGAGTCTCCTCCTTTGCAGGCATTGCTTCCGGATTTCCGGCAGTCCGGCTCCCGGTTGTCTCCGAAGACCCTGAGGTACGATTCCCGGCACTTGCGGAAGCCCCCGCCGACGAGGATTTCTGAGGAGTCACCGATGATGGTTGGGCAGTTTCCGCCGGTGCCGACTGCTGCTCCGGAAGAGCGACCGTCACTCTCCCGATTCGGTTTCCGGCCGCGTCGTAGCTGTAGTTCACGACCTTTGTCTGAGCCTGCGCCGCAACGGCAAGAGCGAGGCAGCAAAGCGTTGTTATAAGTATTCTTTTCATTGTTTTCTGTTGTTTTTGACATTACTGTTTTTTGCGACATCCGAAGTTGAAGCGAAGGCCGACGGTGAGGTCGAGGTGGCTGCAGCTGCGGAGCTCATCTCCCATATATTCCGTGATGGCTTCCTTTGTCAAAAGCGAATGTTCAACCGTGATGTCGTTTTTGTCCAGAAGGGCATAGAGATATGAGAGCTGGACACCGAAGGAAATGTTTTGTGAAAGACTTAAATCATAGCCCAAATCCCAGCACATGCCCAATGTATCCGCCTTCAGCTTACCATGTTCAATAAGATTGAAGTTATCATAGTACCCGCAATAGCCTGCGGCAAAATTTGCTGTCAAACAATGCTTTCCGTCACGAGAATAGGAACGGGAACAAATCATAGGGCCGACAAAAGGAATTGTGATATTTTCCGTGAGAGTAATTGGATAACCTCCAGTTGTGCCCATATCCACAGAAGCGCTCGAATACATCAGCTTACCCTTTATTCCCGCGCCGAGCCCCTTCATGAAGAACCACGAGATGTCCCCACCAACAACAGTGCCCCACCTCAGTTTGTTTGCATGAGCCTTCATTTCCGGTGCCAAGTCAGGGTCAGTCTTTCCGATTCCATATCCGCCGCCGAAATCAACCCCGATTCTCAGCCTCGGCCAGACGAAGGTGCTCACGGTCGTCGAATCCGAAGTCTGCCTGCGTGTCCTGGCATCAGCCCCTGCCGACAGGCTCATAAGCGCCGCGCACAGAAGCGCAGCCAAAATTACTTTCCAAGTTTTCATACTTTTTATTGTTTATTCTGGTTTTCTTGTTTCGTATTCAATCAATATCATCATTATAGGCGAAATACTGACGCATATTCTCCACTTCAAGCCATAATGAATCCGGGAAATATATAAATAAACGGTTCTGTCCTATACCATCCGGAAGATTCATCAAATTATCATCCAATTCGTTGAGAATTGCTATATAATATTCGAGTTCACTTTCTGGTAAGTCAGGAAACTCAAAATGAAGTAACCTAACAGTTTTGTTTTCTCCCCCAATATTATCAATATCCCCATGGCAATAATCCCAAAGCGTACTTTTAGATGGTATATCTAATGCCTTTTCGATTTGCGTCAAGATACTTGAATAATCCTTTATTCCAGAATCTACACGAATTATCTTGTCCCCCGAATGTTCTTTTTCAATTTGTTTCAAATCAGTACAATAAATAAACATAATCAATTATGGTATAAAATGGTAGAATGTATTGTAATGATCCGGTGTATAATACCAATTATTATCACTGCCTACAACGATTCTCATTGCACCTGGTCCCGGTCCTGTTTTTGGCGGAACAACATACTCCGTATATGTAACATTCCTTGTGGGAAGTTGTCCTTTGCCATTCTGGTACAGTGTACCATCATGCCAATATTTATCGTATTTCACACCGTTCTGAATACGATTTACTTCATCTGTGATACCGAAATAATCAGGTCCGAATTCCACACTAACCTCGTAAGCGAATGTTGCAGTGGCTGCAAATGCACCGCCCATAAGCATACTGGAGCCGAGACCATCAAAGGAATTAACGAATGCATCCTTAAAAGAGTCTCCCCAAAGAAGACCAGCAGTTGTTCCTCCTGCAACGTGCCCGGCTCCACCGGAAAGTGCGCCATAGATAAATGATTTAGTCAACTGAGACTGGACTGGTCTGCCACCCACACTGACAGGAATGCCAGAACCAGAAAATCCCATACCAACACCGGCACTAACGCCACCAGCGACTGCACCTGATGCGGCTGAGATCCCCACACTTTTCCAATTAACGGAATCCATTCCGTCAAAATTCTTTCCTGTCTGACGAATAATATCATTAACTGCCCCCGTTGATGCGCCACCGGCTGCACCAACCCCTATGACACCGGCTGTAGCCAACGCTGTACCGCCAGCCGCTGCAGCAGCACCGCCTGTTGCCGCAACAGCCAATCCGGCAGCGGCACCAATTCCAAATGCAGACAAATACTCCCAAAAACCATCACAGTTCTTCCAATTGCCAATCAAATTGGCGATGCCTCCAAACACAGCTCCGATTATCAGATGCCAAAACTCCCCGTTCGGGTCGGTGTAGGAGAGTGGATTGTTGAGGCCGTAGGAGTAGCGGTTGAAGGACTGGGTGAAGTCCGGAGTCTGAACATACGGGTCGGGCGAGAGGAAGCGGCAGAGGAGCGGGTCGTAGAGACGGGCGTTCATATTGATGAGCCCGAACCACGGGAGGTGCTCGTGACCGGTGAAGCCGCGGCCGAGGCAGAGTGCAGGCTCCGTGCCCGGAGCGTAAATCGCCTGAGTCTCCGGGTCGCGCAGCCGTCCCCAAGGGTCGTAGCTGTACTCGGCGAGGAGCGTGCCGTCGGCCGTCACGATGTGGGTGACGCTGCCGAGGTAGTCCCTGCCGATGTTCAGCGGTGTCCAGCTGCCGGAGCCCTCGCGGACGAGAACCATAGGGGCGGAGTAGGCGTCGCCG
>CAKUPC010000056.1 GCA_934675095.1 uncultured Bacteroidales bacterium
CACGCCTACATCATCGAACTGAAGTACCTAAAGCCCGACGCGACCGAGGAGGCCGCCGCGAAGCAGTGGGACGAGGCCGTTGAACAGATAAGGGGCTACGGCGAGGGCAAGGCTGTCAGGGCTCTTGCAGGAAAGGCCGCACTGCACCTGATTGTGGTACAGATCAAGGGTCACAGTCTCTACCGGATGGACGAGGTATAGTTTTCGACGGACTTAGCGGACTGTCCAGAGACTGTTTCTGACATAGCCTCTGGCCATGCAGGCGCATTCGGGACGATGTCGGTTACAGATCCTGGAGGCTGCGGCGGTAGTCGGACAGGGACATGGCGGCCTGGCGGCGGAAGAAGCGGCCGAGGTAGGACTGGTCCGGGAAGCTGAGGCGGTCAGCAATTTCCTGAAGTGACATCTCGGAAAAGGTCAGAAGAATCTTGATTTCCTGAACAATCACATAATCAATGAGTTCCTTGGGAGAGTCACCGGAAACCGCGTGGGTGATGCCCGCGAGGTAGCGCGGTGTGATGCAGAGGCGGTCGGCATACCACGCGACGTCGCGGTGACGCCGGCATTCGGAGTTCACGAGGTTCATGAAACGCCCGTAGAGTTCCTCCCGGCGGGAGTTCGGACGCGGTTTCGAGTCGTCGGCATGGCGCAGCACCTTGTCATAGACGTCGAGGCTGAATCCGCGCAGGAGGTTCATGGCGATGAGGTTGCGGTAGCTGTTGTGGCGGTCGGACTGGATGTCGCTGAGAATGGTGAAGTAGGCCAGGGTCTTGTCCGCGCTGCCGCTGTGGTGGTAAATCGGGTTTTCATAGACCCGGTTGAAGAATATGGAGTCGAAGCGCATGAATGCCTGATTGGAAATCGATCGTGAAAAAATGAACATACGAACGACGAAATCACGGCTTGTGCTTCTTATGGAAAAGACGAGGTCACTGAGCATAAAGGCCTCGCTTCCGGCAGAAATGTCATAATCCTTAGTGTCTATGCTGAACACTGCGGTTCCATTCATGCAAAGGGCTATCATGGTGCAGTTCAGGCGGATGGGGTCCGATGTCAGTTCCTCGGATGTCAGTTCACGCACCCAAAAACCATCGCTGCCGGTCAGCGAGTCTTCGATATATTCCTTCAATTTTTTCATATTCCCTTTTCTCACACTTCGCAGGGACAAAGTTAGAGTTTTTGTTCCGATTTTGAACAATTCACACGAAATTTTGAAATTCGCGGACATAGTTTTTTGCTGTACCTTTGCACCCGCTTTCCGAAATTCGACGAAGATGCCGGCATCGGGAAAGAACTTGAAACAGTGTAAATTATAGATAAGATGAAAAGTAGTGGTGTATTTATTGCGGCGGCATTGGGCTGCCTTTTGTCAGTTGCAGGGTGCGGAAACGGCGGCAACGGCAACGGAGCGCAGGAGAATGAGTTTCCGACAATGAAGGTGACGACGGCGGATGTCGTTCTTTCAGAGCGTTATCCGGCGACGATTCAGGGACGGCAGGACATCGAAATCCGTCCGCAGGTTTCGGGGACAATCTCAAAGGTGAATGTCAAAGAAGGTCAGAAGGTCCGCAAGGGGCAGTCCCTCTTCATCATAGACCAGGTGCCGTTCAAGGCCGCTCTCCAGATGGCTCAGGCAAATGTGGAGTCCGCTAATGCGGGAGTGGCCACGGCGCAGCTTCTCTACGACAGCCGCCGGGAGCTTTTCAACAAGAACGTCATTTCCGAATTTGACCTGCTCACGGCAAAGAACCAGCTGCTCACGGCAAAGGCGGGCCTCGCGCAGGCACAGGCGCAGCTCGTGAACGCGGAGAACAACATGAGCTACACACAGGTTCTCAGCCCTGCAGACGGCGTGGTCGGGACACTTCCGTTCAGAGAGGGCGCACTCGTTTCCCCGAGCACCATGACCCCGCTCACGACGGTGTCCGACAATTCGCAGATGTATGTATATTACTCTCTGTCAGAGACTAAGCTGCTCGAACTCACGGTGCGGCACGGCAGCATGGACGAGGTTCTCGCAGGGCTTCCGGAAGTGAGCCTCGAACTCGCGGACGGCAGCATATATCCTCAGACCGGCAGGATTGAGTCCATCAGCGGCGTCATCGACCCGAACACGGCGAGCGTCTCCGTAAGGGCCGTGTTCCCCAACAAGGGCGGAATTCTCCACAGCGGGGCTTCCGGAAGGGTGGTTCTGGAGACGACCCTCAAGGATGCCCTCGTCATCCCGTGCAGCGTCACGTTCGAGCTTCAGGACCTCATCTGCGCCTGGAAGGTCGAGGACGGCAAGGCTGTCATGGCCAAGCTTTCGGTGCGCCTCACCGACGACGGAAAAAATTATGTCGTGAAATCAGGATTGTCAGAAGGCGACACTATTGTTTCCGAAGGTGTCGGTCTTATCCATGACGGAGAAATAATCAAAGGAGAATAACAAGATGAATATCAAGACATTTATTGAGCGGCCGGTGCTTTCGTCGGTCATTTCAATCGTCATAGTCCTCGCGGGTCTCATCGCCGTGAAGACACTCCCTGTCGAGCAGTTCCCGGACATCGCGCCGCCTACCATCATGGTGATGACGTCCTACCCCGGTGCAAGCGCGGAGACGGTTCAGAAGTCGGTCATCGCCCCTATCGAGGAGGCCATCAACGGCGTGGAGAACATGGACTATATGTCCTCGACCGCTACCAACTCCGGAAGCGTCGAGATTATGGTCTATTTCCGTCAGGGAACCGACCCTGATATGGCCGCGGTGAACGTCCAGAACAGGATTTCGCAGGCAACCGGCTCACTTCCGGCGGAGGTCAACCAGATTGGCGTCACGACCGTGAAGAGGCAGAACAGCATGATTAAGGTCATCGACCTGCACGCCACGCCGGAGAGCGGCTACGACACGAAGTTCCTCGCAAACTACGCCGACCTCAACATCGAGCCTCAGCTCAAGCGAATCAAGGGAGTGGGAAGCGTCGTGCTCCTGTCAGACAAATACGCCATGCGAATCTGGTTCAACCCGGCGGCGATGGCGCACTACCATCTGATTCCGAGCGACATAACCGGAGTGCTTGCTGAACAGAACATCGAGTCCGCGACCGGCTCGTTCGGCGAGAGTTCGGGGTCGTCGTTTGAGTACATAATGAAATATTCCGGAAGAAAGCAGACCCCTGAGGAATTCGGCGAACTCGTAATCAGCGCACTCCCTGACGGAGAGGTGCTCAGGCTCAGGGACGTCGCGCACATAGAGCTCGGAGTCGAGTCATACGGATATAAATCCACCACCGACGGGCATCCGGGAGTGGAGATGATGATATTCCAGGTAGCTGGTTCCAACGCCACGCAGGTCGTTAACGACATCGACGCGCTCATCGACGAGGCACGCGAGACCATGCCGGAGGGTCTGATGATTGACTCCATGCTGAGCGTCAACGACTTCCTCTACGCATCCATCAAGGAAGTGGTCAAGTCGCTGCTTCTCGCGATTCTTCTCGTCGTCCTCGTCGTGTATTTCTTCCTTCAGGACTTCAGGGCGACGCTCGTCCCGACGGTCTCCATTTTCGTCGCAATCATCGGTACTTTCGCGTTCATGGCCGTGGCCGGGTTCACAATCAACCTGCTGACCCTCTTCGCGCTCGTGCTCGCCATCGGTACGGTGGTGGATAACGCGATTGTCGTCGTGGAGGCGGTGCAGGCCAAGCTCGAAATGGGCTACACCTCGTCGATGCAGGCCACCAAGGACGCGATGGGCGGCATCACCGCGGCGATTCTCACCGCCACGATTGTGTTCATGGCGGTGTTCATCCCCGTCTCGATGATGGGCGGAACCTCCGGAGCGTTCTACACTCAGTTCGGCATAACGATGGCCGTCGCGGTCGGCATCTCGGCTGTCAACGCCCTCACCCTCGCCCCGGCGCTCTGCGCCATATTGCTAAAGCCATACGTCAATGAAAACGGAGAGGAGGTGGATTCCTTCTCGGCAAGGTTCAGGAAAAAGTTCACGACGGCCTTCGACAAGGTTGTCGATAAGTATAAGAACGGCGTGAAGTTCTTCATCAAGCGCAGCTGGCTCGTGTGGACGATTGTCGCCGCCTGCGTGGCGCTTCTCGTCTGGCTGATGTCAACGACGAAGACCGGTCTCGTGCCGAACGAGGACATGGGCAACATCATGGTAGAGCTTCAGATGGCTCCGGGCACATCGCTCCAGAGCACGAACGACGTCCTGATGAAGGCATACGACAGGATAAAGGATATTCCGGAAATCGAAATCACATCGACAGTTTCCGGATATGGGCTCATCTCAGGCTCGGGCTCGTCATACGCCAGCCTCACCATAAAGCTCACCGACTGGTCGAAGCGAAAGGGCAAGGAACACGACGTGAACGCGGTGATAGGCAAGATGATGGCGCGAATGTCGGACATCAAGGAGGCGACGATTATCCCTATGGCACCGCCTATGATCAACGGCTACGGCATGACCAACGGTTTCGAGATGTACCTTCAGGACAAGACCGGCGGCGACGTGAACACGTTCTTCGGGATTTCACAGGATTTCCTTTCGGAGCTTCGCAAGAGGCCGGAAATCGCCGAGGCGTACTCGTCCTTCAACCCGAACTTCCCGCAGTATCTCGTGGATGTGGATCCGGCGAAGTGCAAGATTGCCGGCGTCTCCCCGGCGACGGTGCTCTCGACTGTCGCCGGCTACTACGGAGGCCAGTATGTCTCAAACATCAACCGCTTCTCGCGTGTCTATCGTGTGATGATTCAGACAGATCCGAAGTACAGGATGACTCCTCAGACTCTCGACGCGACCATGGTGCGCGTGAACAACGGAGAGATGGCCCCTCTGAGCCAGTTCGTGAAGCTCACCAAGGTTTATGGTCCGCAGACGCTCACGAGGTTCAACATGTACAACGCCATTGCGGTGAACGGCTCGGCTGCCGACGGGTATTCTTCCGGCGACGCGATTCGCGCAGTGAAGGAGGTCGCCTCGCAGACTCTCCCGAGAAACTACGGCTACGAGTTCTCCGGCCTTGCACGCGAGGAGGAACGCAGCTCAAGCAACTCACTCTACATCTACCTCATCTGCATCGTGCTCATCTACCTGATTCTCTGCGCGTTCTACGAAAGTTTCCTCATTCCGCTCGCCGTCATCGTCTCGGTGCCTTGCGGAATCATGGGAAGCTTCCTCTTCGCCAAGCTGTTCGGCCTTGAGAACAACATCTATCTCCAGACCGGTGTCATCATGCTCATCGGACTGCTCGCCAAGACCGCCATCCTCATCACCGAGTACGCGTCCTCAAGGCGCAAGGCCGGCATGAGCGTGAAGCAGGCCGCCATCGGAGCCGCGAAGGTCCGTCTCCGCCCTATCCTGATGACCGCCCTGACGATGGTCTTCGGCATGATTCCGATGATGTTCGCGAGCGGTGTCGGCGCAAACGGCAACTCTGCCCTCGGAACGGGCGCGGTCGGAGGTATGCTCATGGGCACGCTGATTCTCCTCTTCCTCGTGCCGTCGCTTTTCGTGACCTTCGAGAACCTTGAGGAACGGTTCAAGCCCATAAAGTTCGAGAAATCAGAGGATTCGTCCATATCCGAGGAGATAGAGGGCGTCCGCGAAATGAAGCGCCTCAAAGGCGAGGCCGACAACACGGAAAGACTTTAGGTCATTTCGACCGGATTACCAAGTCACACTTTGTCATTTCGACCGAGCGAAGCGAGTGGAGAAATCTTAAGTCCTGACCAATCATTGACATAAGATTAAAGATGTCTCACTTCGTTCGACATGACAAGAAAAAGACAAAACAATAAGGAGAATATATGAAAAAAGCAATATTATATGTCGCCGCGCTGATGATGACCGTCAGCTGCGGAATATACAAAAAATATGAACGTCCAGAGACTGTCGCGGCCAACTCCGCCCTCTTCGGCGCCGTCGTCACCGACACGACCTCCCTCGCGGACCTTGGCTGGAGTGAACTCTTCACCGACCCGCAGCTCCAGAGCCTCATCCGGACGGCGCTCGACAACAACACGGACATGAAAAAGGCCCGGCTTAGCGTAGAGCAGGCCTACGAGGGACTCCGCATGGCACGTCTCGCCTACATCCCTACTGTCGGTCTTGCCCCTCAGGGCTCTGTCGGGGGCTTCAACAGCAGCTTCCTCGACGGCGGCATCAACACCGGGGCGGCATGGAACTGGACGGTTCCGTTCACCGCGAGCTGGGAGGTTGACATCTTCGGCAAGCTGACCAACCGCAAGCGTCAGGCGAAGGTGAACTACGACATGGCCGGAGACTACGCCCTCGCCGTCCGCACCGGTCTCATCGCCGGGGTCGCGACCCAGTACTACACCCTCCTGATGCTTGACGAGCAGCTCTCCTTCACCCGCGAGACCGTGGAGAAATACGCGAGCAGCGTGGAAGTGCTCAAGGCAATGATGTCTGCCGGAATGGCGAATCAGGTGGCCGTCTCGCAGATGGAAGGCGCACTGTGCGCCGCATCCGCCTCTGCGGAAAGCATCGCACAGTCAATCACGGAGCTTGAGAACAGCCTCTGCGCACTCCTCGGCGAGACTCCGCACGCCATAGAGCGCGGCAGTTTCGACGACTCGGTTTTCCCGGCCGAGCTGAAGACCGGAGTGCCGGCACAGCTGCTTGAACGCCGCCCGGACATACGCGCCGCCGAAAACGCCCTTGCGTCGGCCTACTACGGGGTCAATGTCGCCAAGGCCTCGCTCCTCCCTTCCATCAGCCTTTCAGGACAGGCCGGCTGGACAAACAACCTCAGCGGCACAATCATGAACCCGACAGGCCTCATCCTCGGCGCCGCGGCCTCTCTCTTCCAGCCAATCTTTCAGGGAGGAGCCCTGCGCGGTCAGCTGCGCATCTCCAAGTCGCAGATGGAGCAGGCCCGCCTGGCCCTCGTCCAGACGATTTTAGATGCCGGAGCCGAGGTCAACACCGCTCTATCGCTCTACCAGACGGCTCTGAACAAGGAGCAGTGGCGTGACCGCCAGATTGAGTCGCTGTCGTCAGCTCTGGAGAACACCGAGATGCTCATGCGCTACACCTCGACAACCTACCTTGAGGTGCTGACCGCACAGCAGTCGCTGCTCGGAGCTGAGACCGGACGGGCGGCGGACAGGCTGGAGAAGGCAACGGCGGTCATCAACCTCTACCGCGCCCTCGGCGGAGGAAATCCCTTGCCTCGAAAGGCCGAGAGCGAGGAAAGTGGTATATATGCATTGAATCAATGACTAGCTGACCGTAAAGGCATTGTTATATAAAATTTATGGCCACGTTACGGACATTCGTCAGAAACGGCTCCGCCGGTAGCGGCCCTGACAGCATCATTGTCGCGTAGTCCATATTCTTCTCTATCGTCACGCCCATATAGACCTTGCCTATAAGAGCCAGCACCACGGTCAGCACCCACTTCACACCGGCCCACTTGACCTTGAAGAATCCCCATTTCGTGAATATTGAATATACAAGAGCCCCTTATGAGAGAGGCTGCAATCAAGCCCGCGGTGCTCCAGATGGAATGCCATCCATATGCTCAGCGCATTGACGTACGCGAGACTATGAAACAGCACGGCATCCAGGTTGAATAATACAGGACACTTGGACTGAGCGGACTGAGGGTGTCGGCGGTAGGACTCGGATGTATGGGGATGAGCCACGCATACGGAGCGCCGCCGGACAGGAAAGCGATGACGGAACTTCTGGCTTATGCCGTTGACATGGGCTACACCCTCTTCGACACAGCGGAGGTCTATGGCACGCCGGACAGACCGCACGACAACGAGGAACTCCTCGGAGAGGCATTGCGGCCGTTCCGTAACAGGATCGTCATCGCGACAAAGTTCGGACTGACCTTTGACTCTCCGGAAGCGGCCGGTCCTCACAAACTCATACCGGATTCGAGGCCGGAGACAATCCAGAGATCCGTGGAAGAATCCCTGAGGCGACTGAGGACTGACCATATCGACCTCTACTACCAGCACCGCATCGACCCGCATGTCGAACCGGAAACAGTCGCTGAAGTGATGGCGGATCTGATCAGAGAAGGTAAAATCCTGCATTGGGGAATATCCGAGGCCACTGAGGAATATCTGCGCAGGGCACACAAGGTCTGCCCTGTCACGGCGGTGCAGAACAGATATTCAATGATGGCGAGGAAGCACGAGGCATTGTTCCCAGCCCTTGAGAAACTCGGAATCGGATTCGTTGCGTTTTCACCATTGGCCAACGGTCTTCTTACGGAGTGCTACAACGCCCATTCTCAGTTCGACAGCAAGACCGATTACCGCGCGTCAATGCCCCAGTTCCGCAGCGAGAGCTTCGAGAAGAACAAGTCTCTCTTCGCTCTGCTCGACCATCTGGCTGAGGGACACCACGCCACACCTTCGCAGGTCGCGCTGGCCTGGATGCTGAACAAACATCCGTGGATTGTCCCGATACCGGGCACCAGACATCTCTCCCGGTTAAAGGAAAACGCCGGGGCCGTGGACATTCATCTGACCGAAGACGAATTGTGGAGCATAGACACTGAACTCGACTCTATGGAAATGAGCGAGGTCTTCGGTGGCTCACCGATAAGG
>CAKUPC010000057.1 GCA_934675095.1 uncultured Bacteroidales bacterium
CATCAAGACAAAGGGATGGTTCGACAAGACCATGATAGCGATGGACGAAAGGCCTGCGGATGCCATGAAGAATGCACTCGGAGTCATCAGGGAGGCGGTTCCGGATATGAAGGTCTCGCTTGCCGGTAACTGGCACGAGTCGCTTGCCGACTTCCTCGCGGACTACTGCGTGGCGATGAAGGAACCGTTCCCGGCGGCGGAGATTGCCCGGAGGCGTGCGGAAGGAAAGGTCAGCACATGGTACACCTGCTGTGCGGAACGCTGCCCGAACACATTTATGGTCTCCAGGCCGGCCGAGGCCGAATGGATTGGCTGGCATACCCTCGCGCGCGGATGTGACGGCTATCTCCGTTGGGCCTACAACAGCTGGACCGCCGACCCGACAAAGGACGGCAGATTCCGCACATGGCCTGCGGGAGACTGCTTCATGGTCTATCCGGGCGGCCAGTCAAGCCCTCATTTTGAGCGTCTCAGGGAAGGAATCCAGGACTTTGAAAAGGTGCGGATACTGAAAGAACTTTGGGAGGCCGAAGGCAATGACACCGCCCTCAGAAAGCTTGACTCCGCCCTCGGGCTCTTCACCCCCGAGCGCATTCTCGCCGAAGGCCCAGATCCCGCCCTCGCCGCCGCAAAGGCAATCCTTGCCGAGCAGAACTGAAACCGTCGCAGTCAGCCCGCATTATTTTGTCCCATAGTGAATATCAATCGGTTACTTTTCGCAGATGCGGCAGAAGTTGCGGTAGTTTTCAAAGATTTTGTCGATGTAGGCGGTGACGGCGGTGTCAATTTCCGGGCTCGTGGGGTTTGACGGGGCGGAACCGGGAGCTGAGGCGGCGGCCGAGTCGATGCTGGCCCTGAGCTCGGCAACGGCTGCGGAGTCGAGGTCGGCGTTCAGGGCTGAGTCTGACAGCTCGGATTCGGGGGTTCCGTTGAGGTAGCGGAGCACGCGCGTCTCGCCGGCGTTGTAGGAGGCGAATACATATCTGAGGCGCTCGTCTCCGGTGGCATATTTCCTGAAAAGGTGGTCGAGATGACCGAGGTAGCTGGCTCCGGCGCGTATGTTCTCGTCCGGGTCGAGCACGTCCTTCACATCATAGACCCTGACTGTCAGCGGCATAATCTGCATCAGCCCCCTTGCCCCGGCGCGAGAGGTCACGTTGATGGCGAACTTCGATTCGGTATAGACCACTGCCGCGAGCATCCTCCAGTCCCAGCCTATCGAGTCTGCCCATGCGCGGATGGTGCTGTCGTAGGGGCTGAGCTGCTGCCTTTCGGAGAAGGCCTTGTGGGGACGGTAGGAAGACGGCATGAAGCGGAAGCGTTCGAGCATCTCGCCGAACTCCACGCGGCCCGTGTAGTCGCTGAGCCAGGAGTTTACCCGGCGCATCTCCGCCTTTTCCTCCCCGCGCATGACCCAGCACAGCTCCTTGCAGACCGGACGCGACTTTGCAACGCTGTCGATATGGCTGACATGGAGAACCGAGTCGAACTTGGGAAGCACCACTATGTCCGCCGCCCCGCTCATCAGTGAGTCGAGGCTGCTCTCCCTGCGCGTGAACGCGCGAATCCTTACCTTACAGTCATTTTCGTCCGCGAAGTCCCGCAGCATCTCATAGCTCAGGCCCGCATAGAGTATGTCCCCGTCGATTTTGTACTGGCCGAAGTCCAGCACGCACTCAAGCTCCCTTCCCTCAAGGGGATTGGGCTGAGGACGCGTCGCGATATGATGGGCACACCACACCGTGGCAGCGATTGCGACCGCACCGGCAAGTCCTGCAAGGAAAGTCAGAAGTTCCCTGTGGCGTTGTCTGATGTTACCTCCGTACCGCATTGCTCATTCCGCTGTTGCTCCTGGCCCCGCCCGTGATTCCGCCGGCAGCCGAACCGCCGGAGGCAGACGCCTTCCCGTTTTTGTTGGATGAAATGTAGAACGGCCAATAGATGCCGATTTTGAACGCCCGCTGCGTGTAGATGTTGCCGTGAGCCGTGAAATAGTCGTTCGTCGCCATCGGCCATCCCTGTCCGGCGTTCATGAACTTCACGAAAATGCAGGCCTTGTACCACTGGATGTTGATGAACGCGTCGTAGTAGGGGCAGTTGCCGTATTTCTGCTGATTCTGATTGTACCACACTCCGAGCACCGGATTGTAGCCCTGGGCGTACCACGACGTCGTGAAATAGGTGTTGAGGCCTATCTGCATCTCCATCACGTTCTTCACGACCGGGAACTGAATGTACCACCGCAGGTTCAGCGCGAGCATAGGAAGCGGCAGGGCCTCCGTGTTCGACGACAGCTGGAACAGCGCCCGGTTGTCGAGGTGGAATTTCCAGAAAGTGAAGTTCTTCATGAGATATGCGCTCATCACGCTCATCGCCGTCCCGTTCTGCCGGACGACGCCCTTGCTGTCATAGTAGAGATTGTTCGCGAGCAGGGCATATCCGAACGAGGCCGCAAGATCCCACCTCGGGATGTCGAGTTCTCCGAACACTTTGGTCGTCGAGGTCTTGCTGAAACTGTTGTTCCACCGGAAGTGGTTGGTGAGCAGATTCTGCTGATAGAAGTCCGGCTCCTTGAGTCCGGTCTCGAAGTGGACCTTGAGGTCAATCGGGCTGAACTTGTCCCGTCTGAACGGATAGAAGCTGAACTTCATGTTCGCATCGACACGGAAGTCGTTGACCTCATATCCCGCGAATGTATATCGTCCCGTCGCGTCCCATTCGACATATTTCTTTATCTTTCCGTTCGCCCCGGCATAGACATACGCCGAGTTGAGGTAGGTGTTCCGCAGTTTTCCGGATATATACACGTCCTTGCTGAAACTGTAGTACGACGCAAGCTTGTCCCCGATTCCGACGTCTATTTTCGAGACAGCGGCATCGCTCGCCCACGGCTGCAGACGCATGAACACCTTGTTGTCGAGGCGGAGCGTCCTAAGGGAATCGGCGGACGATGTCGGGTTGAGGTAGAACGCGCCGTTGAAGAACTCCGAGGCCTCGGGATTGGATGAACCGATTTCGTCGGTATATTTCTTCGTGTATATGTCCAGCGTGCTGCTGTGCCCGATGTATGCCGAGGTCATGTTCTTGTCGAGCGTGTCGGCGGAATAGGTGTAGGTGCTGTCCTTCTTCGCCCTGATCTTGTTTATGAAACTGAACGGGATGCGGAAGGTCTCGTCGAGGAAGAGGGTGTTCTTCTTGATCTCATTGGAGGCGTTGTGCAGGTTCACGGCAAGCTCACGCGCGTCGAGGGTGGTGTCGCGAATCATCGAAAGGTCGGTGACTCCGCCGTTCTCGCTCTTGACTATCTTGTTGTGTATGAAGCCGGTGTGCATCATGTACTTCTTCCCGAGGTAGTTCAGCCCGACCACCGCGTTGCTGTTTGTCACGTCCTCCCTCTGGAGCATTCCCTTGCCTCCGAACTTGTAGAATCCGAGGGTGAGGTTGAGCTGCGGGAGTATGTTCTGCGACGTCCAGACCCTGACGTTCATCTCTTCCTTCTCGTCCTTGGCGAAGAGGGTACCCCAGTAGGCCAGCTCGGTGTATGGGGTCTTCGTGTTGTACTGCGGAAGTGTGGAGGCGGAGTAGCTGTAGTCGCGGTAGGGGGTGTAGAATATGGCGTTGTCCTCCTCCTCGCGCTTGAAGAAGTTGTAGTACTGGGTCGCGGAGCCGCTCACGCCCTGCCATGTGACGTTCACGTCATTGCGGAGCTGCGGGATGTCGTTGAACCAGTAGTTGAACGTCGTGTCCTGCTTTATGTACTTGAACTGCTGGAAGTCCTGATCGACGTTCCAGAGCACGATTCTCTTGTATTGCAGCGAATCGGGGAAGGCGAAGGTTTCGAGTATGCGCGGGGTGTTCTCGCGGACGCTGTCCTTGTAGGCCTTGATGCTGTCCTGACGGTGCATGATGCTGTCCGAGCGCCGTAGCAGTTCCGGCAGCTTCTGCTTGTAGTCATATCTCTTGCGTTCCTTGCGGCTGAGTCCCTTGTACCATTTGTCGAAGGCAATCTTGGCAACCTCGGTGGAGTCCTTGACATAGAGGGAGTCGAGCCTTGCCAGTTCGAGGGTGTCGCCTGAGGCGATGAGGGTGTCGCGGGTGTAGGCGCGGGTCGCCGAGTCGCGCAGGGCTATGTAGTACTTGAACTTGAACGGATCCTTGAACTCAAGGGAGTCGGGGATGCGGATGGTGTCCGCGGGGTTTATCAGCAGCTGCTCGGTGCTGTCGGCAGGTGTGGTGAGGCTGTCGGCGCTGCCGGTGAGACTGTCGGAAACGGATGCTCTGAGACTGTCTGGAATTGATGCTCCGAGGCTGTCAGATGCGAGTTTCAGGCTGTCGGTGCCGGACGGAATGACGCTGTCTTTCAGAACCGTTGATGAACTGTCGGTGGACAGGAGGCTTTCCAGGGAATCGGCGGTGCGGCGCACGGATACGCTGCGTCCCGCGTCGGTTCCGAACAGCCGGAATCCCGCGAACGCCACGACCAGCAGCGGCAGCCATATTTTATTTATTCCCTTTTTATTCATCTCAGTTTGTATGACAGTGCTTTTTTTGTCTCGGCTCAAAGATTTCTCACTTTGTTCGAAATGACAATGACTTGTTCGAGTGACGATGCTTCGTTCGAAAAGACAGTGCCTTCGATTATATAAGTTCAATTCCTTCGGCTTTCATCTCGGCGAGAGCCTTGCGGTGACCCTCCTCGCTGACGTATGCAAGCGCCTTCGTCAGCAGCTTCACCTTGAATCCGGCTTTGAGCAGGTCCTCGCAGGTGTTGCGGACGCAGTACTCGGTCGCTATGCCGCAGACATTGACCGTGCTGACGTCGAGCAGTTCAAGAATCTCGCCGAGCGACTGCCCCGCGCCGTTCCTGCCCTCGAACCCGGAGTACTGCTCGCAGCTGCGGTCGCAGCCCTTGTCGAAGGTAAGTTCCTCGCTCACATACGGCTGCAGGTCCTTGTGAATCTCCCCTCCGCGGGTCCCTGCCACGCAGTGCACCGGCCATGTGCCTCCGAAGCCTGTGAACGAGCAGTGGTCTGCAGGATGGTGGTCGCGTATGAACAGAATCGGGAAAGTGTCAAGAATCTCAACATCCTTGTCCCCCTCCTGAGAGCCGGTGTTCGCGTCGATGAATCGAAGCGTCTCCTTCACGGCGTTGTCCGCATTGATGCAGGCGAGCGAGCCGTCTATGAAATCGTAGAGCTCATCCACGACGACGAGTGCCGTATTCCTTTCCATATCCTTAATATATTATAATATGTATATATCCATTATTTCGAATCCACAAAATCCGCTGACGCTCAGATTTCCTTGAATTCGTTTATTTCCTTCACGAGACGGTTGATGATTTCGAGCTTCTTTGCGCTGAGGTCGTCGGAAATATCCACCTTGTAGTAGTGAGGATTTATCAGACGTCGCTCCGAAGGACTGAAATGCATCAGCGTGTATTTGTAATATTCCCTCTTCTCCCCGAGGCTGCGGTGCGGCGCAATCCTCTTTCCTTCGGCGATTGCCGGAATCTGAAGCGGAATCGCCGTGTAGCTTCCGGCAGGGAAGGTCTTGAACTTGTAGCGGTCATACTCGTCATAGACCGTGATTTCCTCCCCGCGCTCAATCTTTTCGCTGAGCGAGTCGCCGCGAAGGCAGGTCACATCGACCTTGAACACGTCGCCCTTCTCCTCGTCGTGCTTGAGGAGGCGGTAGGTTATCTGGAAGCCAGGGTTTATGAGCTTGACCTTGTCTTCGGAGCGCTTCAGGACAGGATTCCCGTCAATCTGAACGAGCTTATAGACATTGCCGAAGCACGGAGCCGCCTTGCTCGTGGCAATAGCGTCGCCGACTCCGTAGCAGTCAATCGCCGCGCCCTGCCTCTCAAGGTCGCTGATGAGGTATTCGTCAAGCGAGTTCGTGGCGAAAATCTTACAGTTCCGCAGTCCGTTCTCGTCGAGTATGCGCCGGCATTCCACCGAGAGGTAGGCGAGGTCGCCGCTGTCGAGGCGCACTCCGTAGCCGAACGGATAGTTGTCGTCGATTCCGTTGGCGCGGAAGGCCTTGATGGCGTTCTTGATTCCGCAGTGGAGCGTGTCGTAGGTGTCAATCAGCAGGATGAGGTTCTCGCCCTGGTGGGTCTTGATGTAGGTGTCGAAAGCGTCGAACTCCCCGCGAACGGAGCAGCCGAAGGTCGTGACATAGCTGTGCGCCATGGTTCCCGTCGAGCCGCAGTCGAAGTAGGCTCCGGTGAGGATGTTGGATGTCCCTGCGCAGCCGGCGATGATTGCCGCCTTCGCCCCGTAGGTCGCCGCCCACGGACCGTGAGCACGTCTTGAACCGAACTCGCTGACGGGATGGTTGGTACTGCGGCAAACTCTCGAAGCCTTGGTGGCCACCGCCATCTGATGGTTCATGATGCACAGCAGCGGGGTCTCAAGCACCTGAGCCTCAATCAGAGGCGCCTCCACCGTGATAATCGGCTGGTTCGGGAAGGCAATCTCGCCCTCCTTCATAGCATAGACATTGCCCGTGAAGCGCATTCCGGCGAGATATTTCCGGAACTCGGCATAGTCGTCGCCGGGGAGGAACTTCTCGAAGAAGGACTCCGGCTTGTCGCCCATCGAGAGAATCATCTCTATGACCTCCTCGGTCCCGCTCACGACAGCCCAGTTGTTGTTTTCGGGAGCAACCCTGTAGAACATGTTGAAAACGGCTATGGAGTCTTTCCTGCCGCTCTCATAGAAGGATTTTCCCATCGTGTATTGGTACTTGTCCGAGCAGTATGCTATGTCTGAAAAATTCATGATGTCAATATTTCTCGCTAAATTCTATTCTGTCGCAGTTCGACTTCTCTCCCTCGCGGATGACGGTGCCGCCTCGTACTGCCGTGACCGCGGCCAGAACAATGACGATGCAGGCTGCAAACACGAGCCAGTATGCCCACGGACTCAGCACGTCCATGAAACTTTCCTCCTCTCCGGTTCCGATAACCTTGCTGATAATCGTCGCGAAGGTGTTGTTCACGCAGTGCATCAGCATAGTCAGCTTCAGCGAACCTGTCCTGTAATAGACATATCCGAAGAGACAGCCGAGCGCGAACGCCGGAATCGCCTGCCATGGATTGAGGTGGATGAGCGCGAAGAAGAGAGCCGAGAGCACAATAGCCCATCCCGGCCTCATCTTCTGAAGCAACCCTCTGAGAATCATGCCCCTGCACAGCCATTCCTCAAAGAAGGGCGCGAACACGGACACGCAGAGCAGCGTCACCCAAAGCGGACCGCCCATCATCTGTGCAAAGACTTTCTGGAGAACTTCCGGCATCGGCGGGAGTATTGCATTGAACACATCGCAGACGAATGCCGCTGCGATGGTGGCTACGGAGACTATGACTGCAATCGCCCAGCCCCTGTATTTCCCGAAGTTGCTGCTGTCCAGCGCAATGCCGTCCTCGAACATCACGTTCCTGCGGCTCGCGGAAGACGCGAACAACATCGCCGGGATGAACATCACGGGATATGAAATCAGCATTCCGTATTTCGTCGCGAAATCGGCCGAAACTCCGAGAGTCAAGCCCACCGTGACGATGTTGCCGAGTATAGCCCCCAGCATGAACATCACGGTAAGCCAGAATATTCCCGTACCTCCCGGAATATAAAATGCATAAGTCCCGAAAAGGTCAAATCCCTTTCCGCTTTCAGATTTATGCCTTTTGAAAAATGTCATATTATTGATTTAGCGGGTGTTAAAAACAAGCTGAATTTTACATACAAATTGTTCAATCAAATTGTTCAATCAAATTGTTCAATCAAATTGTTCAATCAAATTGTTTTGATGGACTACTTAAAGAGAGGGGATGAAGAAAAAGATGAGATGCAAGGCGCACTGGGGATTTCAACACCGGAGCAACCTTATGGTTGTGAGGATTTGAAATCCCCATGCAACGAAGCAGGTCGCTTTTTCTTCGCCCCGTTATGTGTGAGGATTTGAAATTCACTTGCAACGAAGCAGATCGCTTTTTCTTCGCCCCGTTATTTGTATAGCGGGGTTGGATATACTCCTTTCTCCGCAAACTCCTTGAACTTGTCAACCACGCCCTGCCTGTCAGCCTGATAGGTGACGCCGAACCAGCGTGACGGAGTCGAGATGAGCTCGCAGCTTGCCTCGCCCTTCTTTATGAGGGAGTCAACGGCATTCGGAATGTAGAACTCGGCCTTGAGCTCGTTGATGTTCTCCTTGAGGAAGTCAACGAAAACTTTCTCGCTCTTTTCAAAGTAGTCAGGCGTGAAGCCCCACATATTCATGGAACAGAGAGCCTTGTCTTCGAGTATCACGTCCTCGCCCTCGCTGTTCGTCGCGTGAATCTTGCCGTCGGCCTGTC
>CAKUPC010000058.1 GCA_934675095.1 uncultured Bacteroidales bacterium
GCCGTAAGCCCAGCGGGTGAGGTTAAGTATCTTGTTGCCGACCACGCCGCGAAGGAAGAGAGATAAGTCGAAGTTCTTGTATCTCACGGAGTTGTTCCATCCGAAGGTGAACCATGGCTGGGCGTTTCAGATTACCTGACGGTAGCCCTCGGCGGCTCCGGCCCCATCGACGACTCCGCCGGCCGGAGTTGAGTAGTACCATGTCCCGTCCTTGATTCCGAGGAACTTGTAGCCGTAGAACGCGCCGACGGACTGACCCTCTACAAGAATCTGGGTGTTGGTGTTCATGATTCCGTTCTCGCCGACACTGCCGGAGGTAGTCTCCTTATAGTTGAAGCCCTTCGACGGGTCGGAAAGCCTGGTGATGACATTGTGGTTCCACGAAACCGTAGGCGTGGTGGTCCATGTCCAGTCCTTTGTCTTTACCGGGACACCGCTTATCGCGAGCTCGACACCGTAGCTGTCCATCTGCCCGGCATTGGCGAGGAGGGTGTGGTACTGATACGGAGGAGTAGGCACCTCATAGTCCCAGAGAAGGTCGCGGGTCTGACGGAAATAGGCGTCGAGGCTTCCGTAGAGACGGTTGTCGAGGAAGGCGAAGTCCAGGCCGAGGTTGTACTCGTATTTCTTCTCCCATCGGAGATCCCGATTCACGTTCTGCGCCACGCCGTAGGTATAGACATACTTGCCGTTGTACCAGAACGTCCCGTTGTTGGAAAGCATGGCCACAGACCTGAGGTCCGAACCGAGGTTGTTTCCCGTGACGCCGAATCCGAGACGGAGCTTCAGGTCATCGACTCCCTTCACGCCCTGCATGAAGTCCTCTCCGGTGATGCGCCAGCCGAGGCTGACTGCCGGGAACCATCCCCACTTGTTGTTCGCGCCGAAGCGTGACGAGCCCTCGCGGCGGATTGAAACTGAGGCGAGATACTTGTCGGAGTAGTTGTAGTTCGCCCTTGCGAAGAAGGCGGCGAGAGTGTTGGAGTTACGGGACGAGTTCGCCTTGAGGTAGGTCTTGGTCGCGTCTCCGTTGCCGATCTGGTAGTATTTCATGGCCTCGGTCGGAAATCCCTTGTTCTCGACTGACATCTCGTCGTAGAGAAAGTTCTGGTAGGAGAAGCCGGCCACGGCGGCGATGTTGTGCCGTCCGAAGCTGTGCGCATAGTCGGCCGTCACCTCGAAGAGCTTGTTGAAGTTCCTGTCGGTGCTGCGTCCCGCCTTTCCGGAAGCGTCCACGTCGGTGGTTATCTGCTTGTTTGCCCAGTAGCTCGCGTTGTCGCCCTCCTCGAACGCGCCGAAGGCGTTAATCCTCAGGCCTTCGACAGGAAGGATGTTCAGGGTGGCCTTGATGGAGCCGCGGAAATAGTTTCCCGTCTGATAGGACTCCTTCTGGTTCATGTTCTCCACAGGGTTGCTCACGCCCGTTCCCTGCGGTTTGTAGTAGCCTGAGACCGTGGTCGGGTCGTAAATCGGGATGGTCGGGTTGAGAATCGCCGCCTGCTTGAAGTCTCCGCAGAAATAGTCGTTGCGGTAGTGCATATAAGAGAAGTCATAGTTGAGGTCGAGCCAGCCCCTGAGAGCCTTCTGCGACGCCGCAATCTTTGCTATGATTTCGTTCCTCTCGTTGTTGCGGGCGATTCCCTGCGCATCCTTGTAGTTCACGGATGCGCGGTAGCTGAACTTGCTTGAAGAGCCCGTGACCGCAAGGTTGTGATTATGCGTGAACGCCGCCTTTCTCGTGATTTCGGCCATCCAGTCCGTCTGGTAAGGGTTGCCGTTCTCGTCGGTGAGGACTGTCGGTGTAATCTTGCCGCCGGAAATCTCCGAAAGGTTCACAAACTCCTCAGGAGTGGCCATTCCGGTCTTGCCGTTGCGCATTGAGACGGAAGCATATCCGGAGTACTCGACACGGGTCACCGCCTTCTCGCTGAAGTTGTCGCCGCGCTTGGTGGTGATGATTATCACGCCGTTGGTACCTCTGGTTCCGTAAATCGCCGCTGCCGAGCCGTCCTTGAGAACGTCCATGGAGGCTATCTCGTCAGGGGAGATGTTGTCGATGCTGCTGACAGGAACGCCGTCAACGATGTAGAGCGGAGAGGTACCCGCGCCCTTGTCGAGGGTGGAGAAGCCTCGAATCTGCACGTTGAAGCCTGTGCTGGTCGGGTCGCTGGTCGTGCGGCTGATGTTGAGCCCGGCGACCTTGCCCTGGAGAAGTCCGATCGGGCTGGTCTTCACGCCGGCGTTGAAGTCCTCGGCCTTGATTGAGGCGACGGAACCTGTGACCTCCTTCTTCTTCTGGGAGCCGTAGCCGATTGCGACGGCCTCGTCGAGGAAGACGCTGTCCTCCTTCAGGACGACCTTCGCCGGCACCTCGGAAGCCTTGAAGGTCACGGTGGTGTAGCCCATGCAGCTGAATTCGACGACGGTCTCCGCAGATGCGACGGTGAGCGCGTAGTCTCCGTCAACTCCGGTGGAAACGCCGTTGGAAGTGCCCTGCTCGATGACAGTGGCGCCTATGACAGGACCGGTCGCGTCGGTCACGACGCCCTTCACCTCAAAGCCCGTCTGAGCCGAGAGCGAGAGCGCGGACACGAGGCCTGCCAAAAGTATGATTATACGCTTCATATTTATTATGATGATTAGGTTTATTCCTTGATGAAAGCCACGCTGACGGCCGCGCAGAGCATAAGCGCCCCGGCTAGGGCGAGCATTGCCACGGCGTTGCCGCTGAAGACATATTTGACGATTACCCCGCCGAGCAGTCCCATGCAAATCTGCGGAATGACAATCGTGAAGTTGAAGATTCCCATGTATGCGCCCGCGCTGTTCGCGTCAATCGCCCGGGAGAGAATGGAATACGGCATCGCAAGTATGCCTGCCCACGCGATTCCGATGCCAATCATAGGAAGCATCAGAAGATACTGATTATGGAGCAGCGAAAGCCCGAGGAAGCCGAGTGCGCCGCAGGCGAGGGTGGCCGCATAGACGGTCCTGTTGCCGTAGCGGTTGGCAATCCGGGTCATGAATAGGGCTATGATGCAGGCCGGAACGGGATAGACAGCGTTGAGAACGCCCACCCATGTGGCCGTCGCGCCCTCGGCGAGAACGACTCCGGCATTGTCGGTGACGACTCCCGTGATGGCCGGCTTGAGGTAGTTCCACATGAGGAACAGGGCCGCCCACGAGAAGAACTGCGTCACGCCGAGCTGGAGCATCACCTTCGGCGTACCCTTGAGAAGTTGGATGAAGCCTGTCTTTGGAGCGGCTGGTACCGGTTCGCCGCCGGCCGCGGGTGCGGACTTGGCGTAAGCTCCTGATGCCTTCCCTGCGTTTTCAGATTCGTCCTGAGTTCCGTTATAGAGCGCGAACTCCCTCGGAGGATATTCCTTTACCTTAAAGGATGTTACAAGGACAGAGGCCAGCAGTATCGCCCCTCCCAGATAGTATGAATACGCTATGTGGTCCGAGACGTGTCCCTCCTCGGCGACGTCGCTCACTCCGCACCATGTCATGACAAGAGGGAGAAGAGCGCCGACAACCGCCCCGAGGTTAATCAGAAGTGTCTGTACCACAAAACCTTCGGTCTTCTGGCTGTCGTCGAGCATATCCGTGACGAGAGCCCGGAACGGCTGCATGGTCACGTTGAACGAGAGGTCCATGAAGAGGAAAATCAGCGCTCCCATCGCGAGCGGTGCGAAGGCGAGCAGCTTCGGGCAGTTCGGCATGAGAATGAGGGCGAGCGTCGAGATTATCGCGCCTATGAGGATGTACGGAATCCTCCTGCCGAGCCTCGTCCAGGTCTTGTCGGAGAACATTCCGACTATCGGCTGCACTATGAGACCCGCAATCGGAGCCGCGAGCCAGAAATAGCTGAGCGAGCCGAGGTTCGCGCCGAACGACTGGAGTATGGTCGATGTGTTCGAGTTCTGAAGCGAGTACCCGATCTGGACTCCCATGAAGCCGAAGCTGAGGTTCCAGATTTGCCAAAAGGACAGTTTTGGTTTTACTGATTTCATTTCGTGGCCAGTATTGTTTGCAATCGTAACCGATTCCGTTTGTTTTGTGTATATGTGTTATCAATCGGATGCGAATATATGAATTTTACAAATATAATATGGTATATCCCATGACGAACGGGCGATATATGCGGACGAACGGCAAGTTTTCGGCGACGAATGAAACGATATTCGCGGATTTTTCCTAACTTGCAGGCATTAAGGCAATCGCGGAAACATTTACCAGGCATTCGCGGAAACGCCTGCTGACCACAATGAAACTGTAATCTCGAACGGAGTGAGAGATCTTTAAACAGAAATGAAGAAAGACACTAAAACAGACGGACTGATTGTCGCGGCATTTGCACTTGCGCACGCCGCAGTGGCCTATATGCTCGGAATTTTCGGAGTCAGCGACGAGCTCATGCTGACCCTGCTCACCATGGCGATGACCGTGGTGCTGTGCCTGCGCCGCAGCCTCAACATCGAAATCACGGCCGCCTGCGTGATTGTCGTGAACGTCGCGGGATTTCTCATCGGAACCGAAGGGGGCGTGCTGCTGGGAAAGGCGCTTCATGACCCGGTTGCGGTGAGTTCGCTTGTCACGTTCCTCACGACGGTGATACTCGGATGGGGCACGGCCGCGCTCACGAAGGCATTTCCGCACGGAGGCCCGAAAAGGCGTGGAATCCCCGGGACGCAGATGCGCATACTCGTGTTCGCCTTCCTGTTCATATTCCTCCTCCGTCTTCTGATTTTCGTGTTTTCGTCGTCCGGCAGGAACCCGTGGAGCACGCTCGAAGTCCTGTCCATGATTCTGTCAAATTCGGCGGTAATCATCACGCTCATCTGCGTCAATATCATATTCATACGCTTCCGCAGGCGGATAATCGACGGCGTGGGAAATAAATGCTTCTGGTTCATATTCGTTCTATTTCTGCTCATAACCTCGCAGATGGTCGCGTACATCGTATGCCTCTCGCCGGAGAGCGTGATTCAGCCGGGCACCTCGGCGGACTTCATCCAGCTCTGCGTGCTCTGCCTCGTCACGGACATCTCGGCCTACTGCATAATCTATCTCGCGAACCATTCCATTGAGGTCCAGCAGGCCATGCGGACGGAAAAGGAGAAGCGGCACTACGCGCAGTTCCGCTACGAGAAGCTCAAGCAGCAGGTGAATCCGCATTTCCTGTTCAATTCCCTCAATGTGCTCGACTCCCTTGTGATTGACGGGCAGACTGAGGAGGCGAGCGAGTTCATCCACAAGCTGGCGGGGCTGTACCGCTATATGATTCGCAACGAGGAGGAGAGGCTTGTGCCGCTGAGCAGTGAGCTGGAGTTTGTGGATGCCTTCATCGACCTGATGCGGACGCGGTTTCCCGAGGGCTTTGAGGTGAAGGAAGAGGTAGGCGCGGACGACCTGAAGAAGACGGTGCCGCCGTGCGCGGTGCAGATGCTCGTGGAAAATGCGTTCAAGCACAATGCGGTGTCGGAGGCGCGGCCGCTGAAAATCGTGCTGCGTTCGGTTCCCGGCGGTCTCGAAGTGCGCAACGAGCTGATTCCCCGGGCGTCGAGGTCCCCTTCTACGGGGGTGGGGCTGAAATACATACGGCAGCAGTACAGCGACCTCGACGGCGGGGAGGTGCTTGTCGAGAAGACGGGGACGGAATACATCGTGAGGCTGCCGCTGATATAAGGTTCAGGCAGATGCCGTTCCGGAGGGCGTGGCATCGGGGCATGAGTGTTTGACTTGAAAAGAATTATGATAATATGAAAGTGCTGATAATCGAGGACGAGGTGATGGCGCGAAAGGCGCTGGCGAGGACTCTTGAGAGCAGGTATCCGCAGATGAAGGTCGTCGGGTGCACGGGGTCCGTGGCGGAGACGGTGCAGTGGCTGAACGAACACTCGGCGAACGGCGCCGGGATGCACGGCGGATGGGTGCAGGACAACGGGGCGGACGTGATTTTCATGGACGTGGAGCTCTCGGACGGCAACTGCTTCGAGATTTTCAGGCAGGTGCCGATTACGGCGAAGGTCATCATGACCACGGCCTACGACAGCTATGCCATCAAGGCCTTCGAGGCCGGCTCGCTCGACTATCTCCTCAAGCCTATAAGCCCCTCCGACCTTGACCGGGCCGTGAGCAGGGTTCTCAGGAGCGGCGGCGTTCCGGCCGACTTCGGCTCGGTGCTGAGGGCCGTAGATGAGGGAAGGCACAGGGAAAGGTTCATCGTGCGGCTCAACGACCGCATCGTTCCCGTGAAGGTGGAGGACATCGCCTATTTCTGTTCGGAGGAGAAGAGCAATTTCCTCTACACCTTCGACGGGAAGAAATATGTCATGGACTCGTCGCTGGACATCATCGCGGACGAGCTGCCGGAAAAGGGATTCTTCCGCATCTCGCGCAGCTGCATCATCTCGGTGAAGGCCATTCAGAGCATCGTAAAACAGGCCAGCGGGCGGCTCCTCATAATTTCAGAACCGCCCGCCGGCTTCGAGATGACCGTTTCGCGCTCACGCGTCGATGATTTTATGTCCTGGATATCCCGGTGAGGGCCGATTACAATATCATTCAATGTCTCCTGCCGATTTCCTGACAGCCAGACCAATTGCCTTGCCGAGGAGAGGCGGCACGGCATTTCCTATCTGAACCAACTGTTTGTTCTTTGGCCCCTCAAAGATGAAATCGTCAGGAAATGACTGAAGCCGAGCCATTTCCCTTGCAGTCAGGACACGCGGTAGCTTGGGATGAATATTTACGCCCCCGTGGTTCTCCTTAATAGTGCAGGAAGGCTCATTCCAAGGACATTTCTTCCACGCATCGGAATATCCCTTATACAGACTATGCCCCTCGGGACAAGCCAACATTCTCGCAGCCATCTCCGGTTTATGCCTTGTCGGGACATGATTGAATGACTTATCCTCCGGATGAGACATAAGGTCAGCTATGGCCTCCCCCGTAGTCTTATATCCGTCAGGTGTAAGCAATGGTTTGGGATGAAAATTCTCCCGTCCCAAACGGTTGCCTATGAATATGACTCGTTCTCTTTTCTGCGGGACTTCATAATCTGCGGCGCACAGTGTCGTGACATTCATTTCATAGCCTATAGCCCGAAAATCAGAAATAATTTTCTGTTCTACCTGCCCTCCCAACATTGAACGCAGGCCCTTCACATTTTCGCAAATAACAAAGTCCGGTTTCAATTGCCCTACAATTTCCAGCAACTCCTTGTACAATGAATTTCGGGGATCGTCCACAATCCTGTTGCCGGCCATACTGAAACCTTGGCATGGGAATCCCCCGGCAACAATATTTAGATGCCTTCCCTTCAGCCTATCCGCTACAACGGAATAAAACCTCCGCTTTACTTCAGGAGATGTTATGTCACCATTGACAAACGGATGATTGAAATTCCGTTCATAGGTCATCCCCGCCTCCTTGAACCAATCCAAGCCACAGATGCCTTCCAGCCCTGACAGTTCAAGACCCTTTGACAACCCTCCGGCACCACAAAAACAGTCAACGAACGTCATCTCAGATTTTGACGGATTTCTCCAACAACTCTCAATGTCAAACCAATTGACATCATCCGTCTTAGGGGAATTACATACTTTATAGTCATCAACAACATTTCCCCAAAGGTCATAATTCAATGGCTTGACCGAATTGGACTGATTATTTATGAAATCAGTCAAGGCTCCCTGTGGTATCCGGTACATTGAGCCAATCTTTGTAGCCCCGAGCTGTCCTCCGGCAATGTACCGTCTGACTGATTTCTGCGAGATGCCCAATTTTTCCGCAACCTCACCTATAGAATAGAATTCTTTTTTTTCCATATCGCATTATTCGTTTGTCCTCATTTGTCCAATCGCCATGCAAATATAGTCATTATTATCCAATTCCTTTATTGTTGTAGCAAAAGATTTCCGATATTATATTTTTTGTATTACTATAAGAAACTCGTTCGGGTGCAAGTTTATGCTTATGCCTAAATGATGACGATATTCTTAATCTGCCATTGTTCAGATTGTTATCGCCCGCACTCCAATTTCTATGATCTTGAAAAAAACCTCCGTCACAGGCTATGAGTTCAACTTCCTCCAGACAATATGAATCAACGCCAGTCACTTCTATACAGCGTTGATATTGTCCGTCCGAAATTCTGATTTCAGATATCTTATATTTCGCCTTAATAATGACATACGATTTCACGACATCCGGCTCCGATTCGCAATAGTCATTATACAGCTGCCTAATGGCCGCGACCGCATCATTTGAACTGCCATTCT
>CAKUPC010000059.1 GCA_934675095.1 uncultured Bacteroidales bacterium
GCACAAGCCTCATAGGCAAGGCAGCGCAGCTCAAGGGCAAGCTGCTCATCTGTCAGGGTGCGATAGACGACACTGTCGTGTGGGAGCACAGCCTCAGCTTCATCCAGAAGTGCATCGACCTCGAAATCCCGGTGGATTACTTCCCCTACCCTACGGCCAGGCACAATGTCTTCGGCCGCAACCGCATCCATCTGATGGACAAGGTGACGGATTATTTCAAAGATTATTTGTAAAAAAAAGAGGCGCGTCGCGCCTCTTTTTTTACATCCTTTCCGGTAACTTGATGCCCAGAATATCCATAGCCTTTGTGAGGACACGCGCAATCAGTTCAATAAGCTGGAGGCGGAAGGCAAGGACTGCCTTGTTCTCCTCACGCAGAATCGGAGTGTCGTGATAGTACTGGTTGAACTCCTTGGCGAGTTCGTAGGCGTAGTTCGCGACGATTGCCGGTGAATGTGCATCGCCTGCCTCCGCAATCTTGTTCGGGAAGTTGTTGAGTATCTTCACGATGCGAACCTCCTTGGGGTTCAGTTCAACATTCTCGGGAGCGGTCGTCCAGTCGATGCCCTGAGCCTTGGCCTTGCGCAGGATGGACTTGATTCTCGCATGGGTATATTGAATGAACGGACCCGTGTTTCCGTTGAAGTCGATGCTTTCCTTCGGGTCGAAGAGCATGGTCTTGCGCGGATCCACCTTGATTATGAAGTACTTGAGAGCGCCGAGAGAAAGCATTCGGAAGAGCTCGTCCTGCTCCTGAGGCGTCATGTCGTCGAGCTTGCCGAGTTCGAGCGATGTTTCCTTGGCGGTGTTGTACATCTTCTCCAGAAGGTCATCAGCATCCACGACCGTTCCTTCGCGGGACTTCATCTTGCCCTCCGGAAGCTCCACCATACCGTATGAAAGATGATAGATACTGTCGGACCAGTCGAAGCCGAGTTTCTTGAGTATGAGCTTGAGAACCTGGAAATGGTAGTTCTGCTCGTTGCCGACGACATAAATCAGTTCGTCGAGGCTGTACTCCTCAAAGCGTCGTTCAGCCGTGCCGAGGTCCTGGGTCATATAGACGGAAGTCCCGTCGCTGCGGAGAAGAAGCTTCTGGTCAAGCCCGTCGGCCGTGAGGTCGCACCATACGGAACCGTCCTCATGCCTCTCGAACACGCCCATATCCAGTCCCTTCTGCACCAGAGCCTTGCCGAGAAGATAGGTCTGAGACTCGTAATATATTCTGTCAAAGGATATTCCCAAATCCGAATAGGTCTTGTCGAAGCCCTGATAGACCCAAGAGTTCATCTTCTCCCACAGGGCACGCACCTCAGGATCGCCCTGCTCCCATTTGAGCAGCATCTCCTGCGCCTCCTTCAGGCTCGGAGCGTTCTTCTCGGCCTCTTCCTTTGACATTCCTCCGGCGACAAGTTCCTCGACCTCCTTCTTGTAGATGTCATTGAAGGCCACATAGCAGTCGCCGACGAGGTGGTCACCCTTCTTTCCGGAAGTCTCCGGTGTCTCGCCGTTCGCGGTCTTGAGCCATGCGAGCATGGACTTGCAGATGTGGATTCCGCGGTCGTTCACAAGATTGACTTTCAGCACCTTGTGGCCGTTGGCCTCCAGAAGGCGTGAAACTGACCAGCCGAGGAGGTTGTTGCGGACATGACCGAGGTGAAGCGGCTTGTTGGTGTTCGGCGAGGAAAACTCGACCATGATAGTCTTTCCTGTCGCCGGGAGTTGACCGAAATCCTCAGTCTTGAACGCCTCTGCGAACACCTCGTTCCAATAGACATTTGAAAGGGAGACGTTCAGGAAGCCCTTCACGGTGTTGTAGCCGCCTACTTCGGGAACATTTTCAACCATCCACTGCCCTATCGCATTGCCGGTCGCCTCAGGGGCGAGACGCGACATCTTCAGAAGCGGAAACACGACCAGCGTGTAGTCACCCTCAAACTCTTTCCTTGTAATCTGTACCTGAAGGAGCGAAGCCTCGACTTCCGCTCCCCACAACTGCTTCACAGCCTCGGCTGCACTGCCGACGAGAAGCTTTTCCGGTGTCAATATCATTGTTATCTACTTTTTTCGTGAAACAAAACAAACTCACCTCATCTGAAGGTACGGCACGCCGGCCGCCCAGTCAAACGAAGTGAGAAAATTCTTTGGAAACCTATCCAAGATAGCCTTTCAGAAGTTTGCTGCGGGAATTGTTCTTGAGCTTGCGGATGGCCTTCTCCTTAATCTGGCGCACACGTTCACGCGTGAGGCCGAAGCGCTCGCCGATTTCCTCAAGGGTCATCTCCTGGCAGCCGATGCCGAAGAAAGACTTGATGATTTCGCGCTCGCGCGGCGCAAGCGTCGAGAGGGCTCGCTCGATTTCCTTGTTGAGCGACTCGTTCACAAGCCCGCGGTCCGCGTTCGGCGAGTCGGGGTTGATGAGCACGTCAAGAAGACTGTTGTCCTCTCCCTCAACGAACGGGGCATCGACGGAGACATGACGGCCGGAAACACGCATGGTGTCGGCAATCTTGTCCTTAGGCACGTCTATCATCTCGGCAAGCTCCTCGTTTGACGGCTGACGTTCGTTCTCCTGCTCGAACTTCTGGAGAGCCTTGTTAATCTTGTTCAGCGAACCCACCTGATTGAGCGGAAGGCGCACGATTCTCGACTGCTCGGCAAGAGCCTGAAGAATCGACTGACGAATCCACCACACGGCGTATGAAATGAACTTGAAGCCCCTCGTCTCGTCGAATTTCTCGGCGGCCTTGATAAGTCCGAGGTTGCCCTCGTTGATAAGGTCCGGGAGGCTCAGTCCCTGATTCTGATACTGCTTCGCCACTGAAACGACAAACCTGAGGTTCGCGCGTGTTAGTTTTTCAAGGGCAGCCTGGTCGCCTTTTCTGATGCGCTGGGCAAGCTCCACCTCCTCCTCAACTGTAATCAAATCTTCCTTACCGATTTCCTGGAGGTACTTGTCGAGCGAGGCCGACTCACGGTTAGTAATTGATTTTGTAATCTTTAGCTGTCTCATCTGTAACGATTATTTAAACTCCACTTCGAAAGTCAGCTCCGTTCCGTCACGGACGACCTTGACACTTGTCTTCTCGCCCGGATGGAAGCTGTTCACCGCTTCCTGAACCGACGCCGAGCCGGAAATCTTCACGTTTCCTATCTCCACAAGAACATCGCCCGGTCTGAGACCTGCGACATCGGCCGCGCTGTCTTTCACTATATCCGTTATATATACGCCGTTTACCGACGAAAGTTTCAAATTTCTTGCAATTTCTTCATTCACAGGAGCCATCGAGATTCCGAGCATCGCGCGGTGAACCGTGCCGTAACTCATAAGGTCGTCGGTGATACGCTTGACGATGTTGGACGGAACCGCAAAGGAATAACCGGCGTAAGAGCCTGTCTGAGAAATGATTGCTGTATTTACTCCGACGAGCTGTCCTTCCTTGTTCACAAGCGCTCCGCCGCTGTTGCCAGGGTTCACGGCCGCGTCAGTCTGGATGAATGACTCAATCTTGAACTCTCCGGAGTAGTTCGGCATCGTGCGTCCCTTGGCGCTGACGATTCCGGCGGTGATGGTCGAGCGGAGGTCATACGGGCTTCCGATTGCAATCACCCATTCGCCGAGACGAAGTTTGTCAGAATCCGCAAGCGGCACGACAGGAAGGCCGTGTTCCTCAATCTTGATGAGGGCGACATCCGTCGCGGGGTCGGTGCCGACGAGGGTCGCCGGGTAGGTGTGGTTATTGTTCAGGGTGACTTCAATCGACTTGGCCCCGGCAATCACGTGGTTGTTCGTCACGATGTAGCCGTCCTCGCGGATGATGACTCCGGAACCGCTGCCCTGAACCTCACGGGAGTGAGGTATGCCCTCATATCCGAAGAAAAAGCGGAAGAGCGGTCCGGCATTGCTCACGACCTGCTGGGTGGCCGTCACACGCACATAGACGACCGCATCGACGCAGGTCTCGGCCGCGAAGGTGAAGTCCGGCCAGTTGTCATTTGACAAATCGACAGTCCTGAACTTGACATCCGATTCGGCCACAGTCGGCTGCAGAGCCGGTTCAGACGAATTTCCGCTGCACTTGACGACGATAAAGGCCGCGGCAGCCCCGCACAGGGCAGACAACACGGCATACAATATTCCTCTTTTCATAAACCTATATTTTATTTTTTCTTTTTCAGCAAAACGCGGCGTCCATATTCCATTTTCAGAACGCGCGGAATCTTTCTACAAGAATCGTACAAAGCAACGGGTATTTCGACGAAAATATTTGATTTTATCGGAAGAAAACGATGTTTATGAAGTTTTTTGGTTATATTTGTGAGTTATATGTGCCCGCGCCTGCGTTTCCCCGGCATGACGACGGCATATACGGTAAAACTGATAATTAAATTTTTTACGACATGAATTTCATCATATCAAGCTCTGACCTTCAGAAGGCAGTCATGGCCGTTTCAAAGGCGATTCCGGCGAAATCGGCGCTCCCGATTCTCGAAGATTTCCTTTTCGAACTGAACCAGACAGGTCTGCGAATCACTGCATCCGACTCTGAACTCACACTGAGAACGGAAGTTGAGCCGTCGAGCATCGTGGAGACCGGACGCATGACAGTGCCGGCAAAACACATCATGGACCTTCTCAAGGAACTTCCGGATCAGCCTCTGACACTCCGGACAGTCAGCGACAGCGCATTCGAGTGCAGCTGGTCAAGCGGTGCCTCCACGCTCCCCTACAGGCCTGCCGACGACTATCCGCAGATTACGGGCACGGACGAGACCGCAGTTAAGCTGACATTCCCTGCCGCTGCGCTCGTGGAGGGCATCACAAGCACAATCTACGCCACCGCGGACGACGAAATCCGTCCTGCGATGAACGGAATATTCTTCGACATCGACACTGAATCCACGACGCTTGTCGCCTCCGACGCGCATAAGCTCATCTGCTACACGGCGAAGGGCGTGCAGGCCTCCGAGAAGGCATCGTTCATCCTCCACAAGAAGCCGGCTGCAATTCTCAAGACTACAATCGGCAAGGATGTCGAAGATGTCGAAATTTCGTTTGACGCGAAGAACGCCGAGTTCAAGTTCGGGCAGACGATTGTCATCTGCCGCCTCATCGTGGGGAAATATCCGAAATACCGCGAGGTCATCCCGCAGAACAATTCCAATGTCCTCAAGATTGACAGGGTTCAGTTCCTCAACACCATCAGGCGCGTGTCCGTGTGCGCGAACAGGGCTTCGAATCATGTGAAGTTCGACATGACGGAAGGTGCGATTGAGGTGTCGGCGCAGGATCTCGGATTCTCGATTGCGGCGCACGAGAAGATTGCGTGCAGCTACGAGGGAGCGCCTCTCACAATCGGGTTCAAGTCCCCGTTCATGATTGAGATTCTCTCGAATTTCAGCTGCGGCGAGATTGAGATGAAGTTTCTCGACGACAAGCGTGCGGCGCTTATCCAGCCGGGCGAGAATGAGCCTGAGCGTGAAAAGTTATGCGGCATAATCATGCCAATAATGATATCGTAATTCCATAAAACGGCCATCTGCTTCGTTGGACTTCGATAAATCAAATCCTCACAACCATAAGGTTGCTCCGGTTTGATTTTCTCGTCCGCCTTGCATCTGACCATTTTATGAAATTCCGTGACTAAGCACTTATATATATGAAATTAAATTTGGAGAAGCCGGTGGTTTTCTTTGATATTGAGAGCACCGGACTGAATATACCTTCGGACTCGATAATCGAGCTCTGTTTCGTCAAGGTTTTCCCGGACGGGGAAAGGAGAGTCAAGACTTGGAGGGTCTGCCCATGGGACTACGTGAACAACTGCCAGAGGCCGATTGACCCGAGCGCGATGGCGGTGCACGGGATCACCGACGAGGAACTGAAGGACGAGCCTAAGTTCTGGGAAATCGTGGATGAGGTCGTCGAGTGGATGAAGGATTCGGAACTCGGAGGATACAACTCGCAGAAGTTCGACCTCCCGATGCTTGCCGAGGAAATCGAGCGGACGAGGACCTTCAGACACAAGACTCTCGACATAGACCTGCACGCGAAGAAGATGATTGACGCGCAGCTGATTTATTTCGCCTACGAGCCGCGCAATCTCAAGGCCGCCCACCGCTTCTACTGCGGCTGCGACTTCGAGAACGCGCACGCGGCGGAGGCCGACGTTCTCGCGACGGTCGAGGTCGTGGAGGCTCAGCTTGACAAATATTCGACGGTAGATCCGGACAAGGGCTATCCGGTGCTGAAGAACGACCTGAACGCGCTGTCAGGATTCGTGAAGACAAGGTACGTCGATTTTGCAGGCCGCTTGATTCTCAGCGACAAGGGAGAACCGGAGGTGAATTTCGGGAAATATAAGGGGAAGTCAGCGAAATGGGTCTATGAGAACGACCCGTCCTATTTCAGCTGGATTGACAGGGGTGACTTCATGCTCGACACGAAACATCAGTTCGCGAAGCTGAAGGAGCAGTTTGAGGCGGAGAAGCGCGAGGCCATGCGCAAGCCGCTGAGCGAGAGTGAGACTGCGGATGCGGCCGCGGCGCTGAAGGCAAGGTTCGACAGCGGAAGGTTATTCTGACGGGGCGAATAAAAAGCGATCTGCTTCGTTGCATTGTAAATTCAAGTCCTCACAACCATAAGGTTGCTCCGGGTTGAATTTCCAAGTGCGCCTTGCATCTCATCTTTTTATTCATCCCCTCTGTCCTTGCTTTTTGAGATTGGTTATTGATTTACTGATACAAATTACTGATACAAAATTGGTGATATAAAATTTGGGAGAATTTGAAAAAACTTGAAATATGAATATCGTTGTAAAACATCTGGACGGAACCTGTACCTGCAGGCCGGACACGACTTGGGAGCGTGAGAACAAGGATATATATGCGATTCCAGCAGTGAGCGCATACAGATACACGCCGGTTCTTTTTGTCCGCGTGAGCAAGGCCGGCAAATGCGTGGGCTACAAGTTCGCGTCACGCTACTATGACGGATTCAATTTCGGAGTGCTGCTTTACGGCGGCCTTCCGGCCGGGACTGCCGTTGACGGTGAAGCCGCCGAGGACACATCGGAAACCGGTGCGACAACGGCAGAAGGCCTCCACTGGTCGTCCTGCCTCGACCACAGCTCAATACTCCCCTTCCCTCTCTACAATCCCGTGGTGCTCGAAAACGACGAGAACGAGTTCACTCTGAGGAAAAACGGAACTGTGCTGTTCAGCACCGAGGAAGGAAGCGCTGAGATGATAGAGAACGCCATCGCGGAAGCTTCCGAACTCGTCTCGCTGCGAATCGGCGACATCATCGCCATTGAACTCCAGGAACCGCGTCCGCTGGTTGAAAGACCGTCCGACGACACTGAACAGGACTGCCTTCTGGTCGGCAACTTCCTCGAAACGGAAACCTTCCGCCACCAGATAGTCTTCTGATTTGTGAAGATGAACCGCGAACGGCCCACTATTTCATCTTGATGTCCTGAGCGCCTTTGCTTTCATCCTTGCCGATGACAGGGAATGAGCCATCAACGTTGCTGCAGGAGCAGTTCTTTGTCTGGAAGACTCCGTAGGCATAGCCGCTGAAAATGCCCACAGCACCTGTTCCGACATCCGGGATGTTCTCCTCTATCTTGCCACCGAAATGGACTCTATCGTGATTACCTTCGGCATAGCCGTATGCGCCACCGACAAAATTGTTCTTCTTTCCGTGGACAGTGCCATAGGCGGAGCAGTTCCTGATCTCGCTGCCGGATCCGACAGTGCCCACAAGGCCTCCGACACGCACCTCATTTTCAGACGTGGAACTAATCTCGGCATAGGACGTACAGTCCCTGACATTTGCAAACGCCAATCCAGCCACGCCACCGACATGGAAATCGTTCACGCTCTCTGACAGATCCTGACTGTTAATTGTAACAGAACCTCTTACGGTACAATTGGTTATAGTATTATCATGCTCATTATTGAAAGAAATATCCCCTATCAGCCCACCAGCTGCCACGGAGAAAGACTTCGAAGTTGATGCCGGAGCATTGACTGTCACATTGACATCCGCGCGACAGTTGATTATGCTGGGGTCACCGCTTCCTGCGATTCCTCCGGCGCAATATGCACTTGTCACTGATCCATCAATCCTGCAATCAATAATGTCGGTGAATGAAGTGAAACCGACAATGCCCCCGGCATCACGACCTCCGGTTTTTACATCAGCGTTCCTTATGGTAAGATTCCTTACAACCGATTTTTCCGTGGAGCTTGTACCGCTAAGCCAATAGAACA
>CAKUPC010000060.1 GCA_934675095.1 uncultured Bacteroidales bacterium
CTTTTCAGGACGGACAGGGCACATCTCGAAGCCCTCATGGCGGAGGCCATGGCGGCCGGGGCCGGCTATGCCGACATCTATTTTGAATGCACAGCCTACACGAACCTGCTGCTGAAGGACTCGCAGGTGACCTCAGGAGGCCACCACGAGGATTTCGGGGCCGGCATCCGGGTGCTCTGCGGAGAGCGGACCGGCTATTCCTACTGCGAGACGACCGCGCCCGGGGACATGAGAGCCGCAATGAAGGCCGCCACGGCAATATGTGCAGCGGGCGGGAGCAGCGCCGCCGGGAGCCCCGGGGTATGCGCTTGCGGAGGAGTAAGCGCCACGGCAGGTATGAGAGGCGGCTGTCATGCAGGTGAAGGGACAATCCGCACGGGAGGACATGGACATGACTTCTCCAGACAAGCGAATGCCGCCGCAGGAGAGCCCGAGCCGGTGAACCGGCTCTACGGGATGAAGGAGAGCTGGGAGTCGTGCAGCCGCGGGAGGATGGTCGGGACGCTCAAGAGAATCGAGGAGGAGCTGCGCGGGCGCGAGCCGAGGGTGGTCAAGGTGATAGCGCAGATTTCCGACAGCGTGAGCCGCGTGATGATGTTCAACTCGCTCGGGGAGCTGACCTGCGAGACGCGCCCCATGGGAAGCGTTTCGGTCTCGGCGGTGTTCTCAGGGCACGGGCCTGACGGAAAGCCCATGAATGTCACGAAATCGGACTCAAGGAGTTTCAGGATGGGAGCCGAGATGCTTTCTGACGCATTGGTTCAGGAACTCGCGGACGGTGTGCTCCGCAATCTCGACGCGCGCTTTGAGGCCGTCCGTCCCAAGGGCGGGAAGATGCCCGTCGTGATGGGAGCCGGAGCGTCCGGAATCCTTCTCCACGAGGCGATGGGTCATGCCTTCGAGGCCGACTTCAACCGCAAGGGGCAGTCCATATTCTCCGACCGCATGGGGCAGAGGGTCTGCGCGAGGGGAATCAGCATAGTGGATGACGGGACAATCCCCGGCAACCGCGGCGCCTGCTTCTACGATGACGAGGGCGTGCGCGGCCAGAAGACCGTCATGGTCGAGGACGGCGTGCTCACGGGCTACCTGCACGACCGCATAAGCGCCGCCTGCTACGGGGTCTCACCAACCGGGAACGGCCGCAGGGAAAATTTCCGCTTCAACCCCATTCCGAGGATGAGGGCGACATACATGGAAAACGGAGACTTCGATGCTTCGGACATCATAGCCTCCGTAAAAAAGGGAATATATGTCGATGAGTTCTCGAACGGTCAGGTTCAAATCGGAGAGGGGGACTTCACTTTCTATGTGAACAGCGGATTCCTCATCGAGGACGGCCGTCTGACCGCTCCGGTCAAGGACATCAATGTCATCGGCAACGGCCCGCAGGCGCTCGCCGACATAACCATGGTCGGCAATGACCTGAAAATCAGCAACGGCACATGGACCTGCGGGAAGGACCAGTCGGTGCCGGTTTCTGTCGGCATCCCGACTGTCCTCATCAAAAAATTGACCGTAGGAGGAGAATAAATTATTTCAGTGGCAGAGCCATGCGGAAGCCTGTGAAGTTGTAGGAAGCGGCCTGTCCCATCGCGTCACGGGAATAAGTTATTCCTTCGCTCGGGAATGAGAACCACATGCCGCCACGCACAACTCTCGCATATCCGGCATCGCCCGTGTCTTCAGCATTCGAGTAACTGGAATTGCGCGGGTTGAGCGAGCTTCCGTAAGGATAGTAGGCAGAGTTGTAGTAGTCGGAACAAATCTCGCCGACATTGCCGCTCATATCGTAGATTCCGAGATAGTTCGGAAGAAGCTGTGCCACAGGATGCGAGCCGCCGTTAAGGCTTCCGGAGCCGGAAATCGAATTAGGATCAGTTCCGTTGCCGATATATGCCCCGAGACAGCAGCTGCCCTCGCTGTCGCAGTTCTTGCATGACCACATATACTTGTTAAAGTCCGCGTCGTAGTGGCAGCCGGCTATGAGCTCATTCGCCCAGTCGGAGTTCCACTCGCTTCCGACGGCCGCATATTCCCACTGAGCCTCGGTCGGGAGATACCAGCCGGAATCCTTTTCCGGGAAACCGGACTTCTTCTCCGCGATGTAGGCAGAATATGCATTTGCTCCGAGTCCCGTGACGCCAACCATCGGATAATCGGCATAACTTCCCTCGTGAGTTGTCTTTCCGTCGGCATTCAGAATCGGACCGCTCTTAGGTACCCAATTCTGAGTCCACGTATCACCATTGTTCTCAATCTGGCAGACTCCTTCAGAAATCCACGCACTAATCTGATGCTCCATAGGCTGACGGCCGTTAAGGAAATCGCAATACTGCTGGTTCGTCACCTCGGTGCGTCCAATCCAGAACGACTCCACGCGGTAGTCCTTCTCGACAATCGCCTTGTTGGCGGCAGCATCGTCAGAAGTAAAGATTCCGCAGATGTTCAGGGAACCGCCGGGAACGAAGACCATGCCGTCATACACCTTCTGGCGGGTCAGAGACGGGACCTCCGCAGTGTATGCCTTTGCGGCCTCGAATTTGAGCCCGTTGCCCTTCTTGACGGAATAGGTCACCGGCGTGCCGTCGGCCTTCTCGGCGGCCACATAGAAAGTTATCTCCGACGATGCAAGGTTCACCGGCAGCATCATCGCATAAGCAGTCACCTTCTGACCGGCCTCAACCTTCGAGTTCTTGAATCCGAGCGAGAACGAGCGCTTCGCCGTGCCCCAGCCCTTCGCAACCGGCGTCGCGGCAGTGAGATCCACGACTCCCGTGTCATAGAACTTGCTGAGCGTGGTGACCATTGTCAGGAACTTGACCGTAGCGGCCTCCGGGAGGGAGAACTCGAACGCCATCTTCACCGCGAGGTGATGGAAGGAAAGCTCGGCCCGGCCGTCGGAAAGCTTCACCGGGGAAGAGGCCATGTAGGCAAACTTGCCGAGATGAGCCTCCGCATTCGCGCCGAACCCGTCCTGGGTCTGGCCGTTGAAATAGAGCTTCGCCGCGGTCGGGACGACATCGAATCCGGTGTCATAAGGGTCTGTAGTGTAGGGATAGAGGACATAGATTTCGTCCGTAGCCTCCGCCCCGAGTTTCCCGGTGAAGGAACCGCTTGTCGTGCCGGCGCCGGAAGAGAGTACGAACTCAGCGGGAGTCTTTGAAGAGACTGTGAACACCCCTATTTCATCTCCGGCGCTCCACTTGGCAGAATTGCCTGAAATGGAAGTCTTTGTATCCCCCGCCGTTGAAGGATTTGCGCCTGCCACGTCCATTGACGGATAGGTGCCGAAGAGCGTGACCGTGTTCCCGTCAGAGGCGGGAGACTCCGGTTCTGTCAGTTCCTTGCTGCACGCCGAGAACACCAGCGCGGCGGCTGTCATGATGAAGATTATATTTCTTTTCATATTGAAATTTCCTTTATGTCGAAATATCTTTTAACTAATTATCTGTCTTGCTGTTACCATCTGCCCCCGTCAGTGAACTGTCCGAGGTTTCCGCCTGTCACAATGTCAATCAACGGCTTTGCCGGTTCATCCGGGTCCGGCTTGTCTGGATTGTCCGGATCGGGCTTATCGGGATCCGGATTGTCAGGGTCTGTCGGATCGGTCGGGTCTGTAGGGTCAGTGGTGCCGCCGCCGACATTGGTCAGATTGATTTTTCCCGTGTATTTTCCGGAAATCGTGTGCGGGGTCACCGGGTTGTCATCAACGAAGCTGTATGTTATGGTGCAGTCGCCCTTACCGGTGCTCCCTGAAATTGTGACTGAACCGGCAGTGAACGGAGCCATACCGGCAAGCTGGGACTGGTTGTCAATCTTTGCCAGAGCGTAGTACCATCCTCCGCCGAGGCTTATGTTGCCGGAGTTGTCCTTTGAAAGGTAGCCCGGAATGGCCGTTCCCGGAACGAGTTCATCGAGATAGATTTCGTCAATGCCCTTTTCGAGAATCTTGTACGTACCGTCGATGTCGCCGCTGTTCCACGCCGTCTTGGCGACATTCAACGTCAGGGTCATGTAGTCACACGGATTCTGAGCCGCGTCTCCCGTGAAATTCAGCACAAGTGCATCCGAAGTGATGCCTTCCACACCCCATGAGGTGAATGCACCTGATGCAGATACATAGGAAGTGGTTATGTTCTCCGTCAGAGTAGAGTTTCCGCCGACGGTGTCGTCGTAGAATTTCACCGTTCCGTTATACACTGCCTTCAGGGATGTATTGTCGAGGAAAGTGAGTTCAATGTCAAACATATAGTTCTCTCCGGACTTCACGATTATGACCTTTCCTCCAACGGCATCCTTTCGCGTCTGAGTGCCGTTTTCGTCCAGTTCATAGATATATGTCGGGCTGACGTCACCGGCGGCGTCGACATTGAACGTGCCTTTCTTCGTCGGTGTGAGAGCGGAGCTTGGGGTGTAGGTGCCCTCGATGGAGAAGGTGTCGAAGGTCGCCGCCGCCACGTTCATGTCGATGCGGATGGCAGTCCCCGGACCCTTTGCCGCGCCTCCCGCGTCCAGAGTCATGTCGGTCATCTCGAAATAGACGTCATTGAGCTTTCCGTCGGTGTCCCAATAGTCGCCGGCGTAGTAGCAGTTGACTGTCTTGAGGTTCACAGCATCCCCGGACGGAGCAGTGGCGGAAGCCTGTGTCACGGAAACCACTGCCGGCTTGACACCGTCCGCCGTGACGGTAATCTTGGCCGTCCGCGCTTCATATCCGGTGTTTGCCTCGACGCTCACGAGCACGGTGCCTATCCCGTGCCCCATGGTCGGGGACAGTTTAACCCAGTCGGCATCAGCGGTCACATTCCAGCCGAGTCCCGACGACGCGTTGATTTCCAGTTCCTCCGAACCGCCCGTTATTTCAAAGGCGATGCTTTCCTTCGCGACCGAGAGAGTCTTATCGTCACCGGCCGGCTTTATCGTCTTGTCGCAGCCCGTCACGACCAAAGCCGCTGCCGCAACAAAAAACGAGATGAGTTTTGTTGTTGTTTTCATGTATTTGATTTGTTGTTAAATGTCAGTTGTTGAATTTGACCATATAGTCCTTGAAACCATTCAAATTGTCTGTTTTTGTATATCCGTAATACACAGGCTTTGTGCCCCAACCATATTCGTCCTCTTCGTCACCAAGACCTTCTCCTATTCCAAGAATGCCATTTTCATCAAAAGGAAGAACAGAGAACGAGAAATTTTGATATACTTTGATTTTATAGTCAATTGTACCGTCATCATTTTTTGTAAATGATTCATTGTTCTCCTGCCCGACCAAGTATTTGCTCGACGACAGAAGCTCAGATGCCTTAAGTTTTTGGGTTGAGCCGACATATGCATAGAATCCGGCCGCATTATCGCTTAGTTTCACCGTCAATGTAACGACGCAGCCACTCCCCTGCTTTTCTCGTGATGCTTTTGTCACCTCAATTGCAGATGGAGTCGCAGTTTCCGCTTTAGGATTTGACAGATTCAAATAGAAATCTTTGACTTCCGCTCTTGTAAATGTTTTCGCAGTCTCAAACGGGAATAGATAAAAGGCTTTATTTGTTTCAACAATCACCTTACCTGCAAATTCAGAAGGTATAATTGACAAATATATTGGCGCACTGTCTTCTTTTGAAGTTTTTCCAAGTAATGAAAAATAATATGAAGAACTCGAGAACTGAGCCTTTGCACTATTACTTGTTCCTGTCAAGGATGGGATTCCATTATCTGCGGTAAGAGTAACCGAAGCAGGAGAGGAAATAGCGACAGACGATGATTGTAATTCTATAGACTTGACACTCTCCGATGAATGTGTTTGTTCGGAATCGTAAACATAAAACGCAACAATCGACGATAATATGTGCATTTTTGCGGACGCCTCGGCAGAAGCAGATGTTTCATCCGAAGAGGATTTAACTGAAAATGCATCACTTATCATTGGGACGGCAGCTGAGGAACCGGAACTTGATGCCGAACCTGCCACAGAGGTCAGACTCTGTACTGATGGCAAGGTAAATGTGTAATCCATGCCCGATACCTCTGTACTTGAAGTATAAGGATAGACGATTCGTGCATTATTTGAGCCTAATAGGATTTCAGAAGATTTGAATTTGAACGTAGCCTGCTGACCATCCTCACTGATTTTGGAATCGGTAAAATCACTCGCCACAACACCGTTACCTGGCAAAAACAAGCCTGCACAACGCCTGTCTGAGGAATACCACTTAATAAGGTCTGTAGGATTTAAGGTTACTTTGGTTTCAGGTTGATTGACTTGAGGAGCGGAAGCCTCAACGGTCAGTACTGCCCCCCCCTGAACGGTGTCGGCGTCCTTTTCGGTCTTGGTGCAGGCGGTTGCGAGTATGGCAAGCCCTGCTATTATGAAGTTGTTGACTTTTTTCATCTTGAATTTTGGTTTAAAACCGTTTCATGCAGAAACGGGCTTTGAGACTGACGATAACAAAATCGCGGGATTTAGGAAAACTCCTTGTCTTCCTCGCCTTGATAAATGTCAAAATATCTTGCCTGGGGGTCTCCACTGCCGGCAAAGCCTGTTTCAAGGCACACCCGTTCCACTAAGCACGACGGGCTTTCATAACAATCGCGTTTCATTGTTCTTTAATTTTAGTTAAACACTTACACCATTTATCACTTTCAGGAGCCATCAGGTTCCGTTTTGATACACGCAAGCCATAATGCCCTCATAAATTATAAGCAATATGGCAACAAAAGTTCTGATTACTAAGCAGGTTATTGAACAATCATATACTTTCCGATTACAAATATAGGAAATAAACGCAGTAATCCAAGAAAAATCGCGATTAAAATTTGTAAGAAGTTTTCAACAAAATTCACACATCGCTGCACGAAAAAAGTGACTGAAAAGCCAAAGGCTTAACAGTCACTTGATTGATTGTCGCGGTCCGCCGCTCTAGGGGGGGCATGTCGAACAGTTATCTGAAAAACGACATCAGTAGCGCTGTCCGAGGACTTCAAAGTAGGCGCGGCCGGAGACGACCGTGACGCGATAGACGGTGTTCTCGACCTGATAGTACTCGCGGCCGTTGAAGGTGAGCAGGTCATAGTCTTCTGGAAGAGAATCGACGAGTGCTCCGGCAGGAGGGATGATGACGCTGTACTGGCCGCCGATGTTCTGGTAGAACACGCCGTCCTGGTAAAAATAGTCGGTTCCGGCGGCGGCGTAGCTCTGGACGAGTCCCATCGCGTTGGCAAGCTGCCATGCCTCGTTGGAGCGGGTCGCCATGTACTGCGCCTGTGAGGCGAGCGCGGCGTTCTGCTGCTCAAGCAGGGCGTTGTTGCGGGCAATCTGCGCGTTCTGCTCCGCGATGTAGGCATTGTTCGAGTTAATCTTGTCGTAGGTGTTGTTCAGCGTGTTGTAGTAGCTGATTCTCACCGATGTCCATGCTATGTCGGCGGCGACGGCAGCCGCGATGGAGGTTCCGAACGGAGGACGGCAGACGATGTAGCACCCGTCAATCAGACGGTAATAGACATCGTTGTAGCAGTAGTAGCGGACGCCGTGCCAGTCGCGGTACCAGTAGCCGGCCGGGAGGGCGCGAACCCTGTAGCCAAAGCAGTGGTCGTGGTGCGGGTCGTAGAAATGGTGAGGCGGACGGCGGTCGAAGTCGACGTAGTCGCGCTCACGCGGGTGCTTTGGACGGAAGTCGTCACGGGGCGGCTGAGGCTTTCCGTGATCGTCCTGACGCGGAGGGTTGTTCACGCTGCCATGGTTGCCGCCCTCTGGTCTGCCGTTGTTCCGGTCGTTCACGGAAGTGGTCGGACGGTTGGATGTCGGAGTGTCATTGCGGACAGAGGTGGCAGGCTTCGTCACCGTGGCGTTGTCGGACTGAGACGGCTTTGCGGAAGTCTGCCCGTTGCCGCGGCTGCCGCTCGGGATGGTGGTCACGCGCCTGCCGGTGGAAGTTGTCCTGTCCGAAGCCGGAGTCTGGCGGGTTGTTGTCGAGGACTGACGTGTGGTTGTCTGACGGGTCGTCGCAGAAGGGGTCTTGCGGGTCGGGGTGGTGGTCTGAGCAGACGAAGCTGTGGTTGTACGACGGGTTGAAGTTGCCGTCTGACCGGATGTCGTCCTGCGGGTCGCAGTTGTTGTCTGACGCTGAGGAGTCGTGGTCGTCTGACGAGTTGTGGTCTGGCGTGTAGCGGTGGTGGTCCTGCACTGCGATGCGTCATTCACCTGAGTCGCCGGAGCCTTGCTTTC
>CAKUPC010000061.1 GCA_934675095.1 uncultured Bacteroidales bacterium
AAACGACTTCCGTCTTGGGATGCAGCAGCGACGGCGTGAACTTCGAGAATCCGCGCTTAGGGTCGGCCGCCCCATAGACTACCCGCCCGATCTGTGCCCAGTTCATCGCTCCCGCGCACATCGGACACGGCTCCACGGTCACATACAGCGCACAATCGTCGAGATATTTCCCGCCCATTGCCTCTGTGGCGGCCGTCAGGGCAATCATCTCCGCGTGTGCCGACGGGTCGTGCAGCCTCTCGGTCATGTTATGCCCCCTTGCGATGACGCGCCCGTTCCACACCACCACCGCTCCAATCGGCACCTCGTCCTCCTCCAGTGCAACCCGAGCCTCTTTAAGAGCCTCACGCATATATCTTTCGTCTCCGGAAACGGGACAATGCCCTCCGTCCTTGAAATCTTCTGATGTCATATTTCGTAATCATTGAAAAATGCAACGGTTCATGCCGGCCTTCGATTACGCGGATTTCTTGTCGCGGCGTGCTTTGACCGTAACCTGCGACAGAATCACACCGACCGTGCATATCGCCACCCCGAGCCACTGCCGCCAGTTCAGCAGCTCATGGCCGAGCACCCACGCGATTATCGCCGAGGCCACCGGAATCAGCGCCGTGAAAATGCTGGACTTCGCCACTCCGAGCTTCTTGATTGTCCCGACCCAGAGCGAGAACGCCACGCTTGAACAGAGCACCGACAGGCACAGAATCGGCCGCCATGTCTCCCAACTGAGATAGACCTCCGGGGTGAAATTGTCAAAGCCCCTGAAAAGGAACAGCGGTAACAGATAGACCGAACCGATGAGGAACTGATACATCACGATGTTCCGGCTGGAATAGTGGTCGCTGAGTTTTTTTGTTATGCTCGCGTGGCAGACCTCCGAGACGACGGCAATCAGCAGGAACGCGATTCCAATCAGAAAATGCTCTCCCAGTTCGCCCTTTGCCATCGCCACGAGGACGATTCCTCCGAGCGAAAGGAATATCCCGAAAATGTTGAGTCCGCAAATTTTTTCCCGGAAAAAGACGACGCCCGCGAAAATCGAGAATATAGGAATCGTCGCAATCGTCATCGCGCTCAGTGTCGGAGACCCCGTAAGCTTGATTCCGTAGGTTTCGAAGAGGAAATAGACGAACGGCTCGCACAAGGCTAAAAGCAGGAACCATTTGAGGTCTTTTCTTCTGAGCCCCACCAGTTTGCGCGTCGCCGCATTGAACGCGAGCAGCAGAAGGCCCGCGATGAATATCCTGACGAACACGAAATAGAATATGGAAATCCCCCTGCCGATGAGGCAGTCCGACCAGATGTAGGACGCGCCCCACAGCGTGATTGCCGTCAGCGATAATATATATGTCAAAAAACTCCCCTTGAATTCCCTGCTCTTCATTCTATTTGGTTTTTTATTGTAGCTTCTTCCTTGGACGGATTTTTCTGAATTTCAGCCTCAGCACGCCCCAGAAGGCCTCCCCGAATATGCTTCCGCTCATCTTTGACGTTCCCTCCTTGCGATCGACGAATATGATAGGCACCTCCACAATCTTGAATCCGAGTTTGTAGCAGCTGTACTTCATCTCAATCTGGAAACCGTATCCGTACATGCTAATTCTGTCCAAATCAATGGTCTCCAGCACCTTGCGCCTGTAGCACTTGAATCCGGCCGTGCAGTCATAGACCTTCATTCCGAGCACCGTCCGCACATAGACGGAGGCGTAGTAGGACATGATGACGCGGCCTATTGGCCAGTTGATTACGCTGATTCCGTTGCAGTATCGCGAACCGATGGCAAGGTCGGCACCGCCCGTAGCGCAGGCCTCGTAGAGCCTCGGAAGGTCTTCCGGATTGTGCGAAAAGTCCGCGTCCATCTCGAAGATGTAGTCATATTTCCGTTCAATCGCCCACTTGAATCCCGTAATGTAGGCCGTTCCCAGCCCCTGCTTCCCCGACCTTTCAATCATGAACAACCGTTCCGGAAAACTTTCCTGCAACTTCCTGACAATCCCGGCCGTCCCGTCAGGCGACCCGTCCTCAATCACGAGCACATGATAGTCTCCCGTCAGCGCGAACACCGCCCGGATAATCTTCTCGATGTTTTCCCGCTCGTTGTAAGTCGGGATGATGACAACTTTCCTGTCCATAACCATCCGAATAAAGTTAAATTCCCCAAACGAATCCACAAAAATAGTAAAAAAATGAAAACGATTTTGAAATTTCAATTATGATTATTCATATATTTGTGATAAGTATTGATAATTTTGTCAAAACAGAAAAGTTTGCGATATATAGCTGAAAAGATTTTTGTCATGAAGAATATTCTGAAATCCATGATTGTGCTTGCCGCCGCAGTGACGGTTGCATCCTGCGGAAACAGAAACGAAGGCTCTGAGAGCCCCGATGCCGGATTTGCCGACTACATCGAGGCTTACACTGGCGGCCTGATTTCCGACGCGTCGTCGGTGAAGATTCAGTTCGCATCGACCCCGGATACTTCTGTTCCTGCCGACGGGCTGCTCAGCTTTTCTCCTTCGCTCAAGGGCGAGGCCCGCTGGGTCGGGTCCAAGATGATAGAGTTCGTGCCTGAGGACGGGCAGCTGAAGCGGGGGCGGGAGTACCATGGCAAATTCGCGGTGGGCAGGGTCTTCGGTGTGGAGAAGCCGGAGCTCAGAACCTTCGGCTTCACATTCAGAGTCGCGCCGAAGAAGGCCGCGGTTTCAGTTGACAATGTCCGTATTCTGAAATCCTCTCCGTCGGAGGCTGCGATAAACGGACGCCTGATGCTCAGCGAGAGCGTCCCGGAGGACGAGGCTTCGGGGATGCTCTATGCGGAAGGTGCCGGAGCCGCCAAGGTTTCCGTCAGACAGACGTCGGAGCCGGGAGCTTATGAATTTACCTGCGCCCCAGTTGTGCGCCGTGCGTCTGACAGCCGTGTCACAATTGTCTTTGACGGGCATTCTTCCGGGTTCGGAAAGACCGTTTCCGCCGATGTCACGATTCCTGCTTCGGAGGGCTTCCGGGTTCTGTCCGCCAAGAAAAAAGACGGGGATGAACCGTATGTGGAAGTTCTTCTCTCCCAGCCTCTTGACCCTTTGTCCGATGTCTCGGGAATGTTCACGCTGTCGGTCGAGGGACGCAGCTACACCTCCGTTGACGGCAACATCGTCCGTGTCTTCTTTGAGCGGAAAAAGGCTGAGGACAAGCTCTCGCTGACTGTCTCCGGCTCTCTCAAAGACTGCACGGGCACACGGCTCGGTGAAGACTGGACAGCGGAATTCCGCTCGGACGAGCTCAAGCCAGCCGTCCGTCTGCCGAGTCGCGGCAACATTCTCCCGGATGCCTCCGAACTCCGCCTTCCGTTCCAGGCAGTGAACCTCAAGGCTGTGGATTTGAGAGTCATCAAGATTTACAGTGACAATGTCCTGCATTTCCTTCAGGACAACAGCCTCGACGGCGACAGCGAACTCCGGCGTTCGGGCAGGCTGGTCTATAGCCGCCGGCTCCAGCTCGATGCCAACCCGCAGACAGACCTGCATCAGTGGCAGAATTTCTCTGTCGATTTGTCCGGGCTGATGAAGCGCGAGCCGGGCGCCATCTACCGCATATCCCTTTCTTTCCGTCAGGAATATTCCGTCTATGGAAAGACCGACGTCGCTGTTTCCGGCGAGGAATCGTCTCTTACAAAACTTGCTGCCGGTGAGATGAGCGCCGAGGACGAGGCGATGTGGGACATACCATATTCATATTATTACGACAATTACTACGATTGGGAAAAATATGACTGGAACGAGCGCGACAACCCTATGGCCCCGACATATTATATGCAGGCCGACAGGTTCCCGAGCGTGAATCTTATGAACTCGAATGTCGGAGTCATCGCAAAATCGGGGGGAAACGGAAATATGTGGGTATATGTCAGCGACATCGTCTCCGCATCCCCGCTTTCGGGCGTAGAGATTTCTGCCTACAACTATCAACTGCGCAGGCTCGCCACGGCAAAGTCGGACGCGGAAGGCCGCGCTGAACTCGCGTTTGAAGGCAAGCCTTTTGTCGTCGTGGCGAAATCCGGCGACGCGGTCTCGTATCTCAAGGTCATTGACGGACAGGAAAATTCCCTTAGCCGCTTCGATGTCGGAGGGCAGACCGTCGAGAAAGGGCTGCGCGGTTTCGTCTATGGCGAGAGGGGAGTATGGCGACCGGGCGACACCATGCACCTTGTGCTGCTCGTCGAGTCCTCCGGAAAGAAGCTTCCGCAGGACCATCCGGCCGTGCTTGAAGTCTATGGACCTCAGGGACAGTTTTTCTCGCGGCAGGTCTGCCCGAAATCAGTTGACGGGTTCTACACTTTTGATGTCCCTACTTCAGGAAGCGACATGACCGGAACCTATCATGCCTACGCGAAAATCGGCGGAGCCACATTCCATAAGTCCCTGCACGTCGAGACCATAAAGCCGAACCGCCTGAAGGTGACGACAACGCTTCCTTCAGATGTGCTTGACGCGGACTCCACGGCCACATTCCGGGTTAGCTCGGCATGGCTCACCGGAGCGGCGGCATCTTCTCTTACGGCCAAGGCAACCGTCAGACTGACCCCGCGAAAGACGGCGTTCAAGGGCTTCGACAGCTACATCTTCTCGAACCCGCTCTCCGAATTCCGCACCATGGAAAAGGAACTCTTCAGCACGGTGCTTGACTCTCATGGTAATGCGTCGGTCAGCGTGCATGTTCCTGCCGCTCCCGATGCTCCCGGAATGCTGAACGCCACCGTCGTCACGAGGGTTTCAGAACCAGGAGGAAATGAGAGCACGGTCTCGCAGAACGCGCTCTGCTCTCCGTTCGGCGCCTATGTCGGGGTGCTCATGCCTTCTTCTGAAAGCGGCTTTCTTGAGACGGACAAAGACTGGAGCATTAAGGTTTGTGCGGTGGGGAAGGACGGACGCAGGATTGCCGGACACCGCCTTGAATACAGGATTTACCGCCTTGACAGCAGCTGGTGGTGGGAACGGGACGGGGCCGAACTCGCCTCGTTCATAAGGAACTCCTCCGCAAAGGTCCACGCCTCCGGACAGATTATCTCCGGAACTTCCGACTCTGAAATCCGTTTCCGCCTCGACTATCCGGACTGGGGCAATTTCCTTCTCTATGTCACGGACCTTGACAGCGGCCACAGTTCCGGCACGACCTTCCTCTGCGACTGGCCGCAGTGGCGCGGACGCGGTGACAGGGCAGAGAGCACCTCGGCTTCAATGCTGTCATTCTCGCTTGACAGAAAATCCTGTCAGGTCGGCGACGAGGTGGTGGCTTACCTTCCGGCCGCAAAGGGCGCGAGGGCACTTGTCTCGTTCGAGAACGACAGTCGCGTGATAGCTTCTTCATGGGTTGAGACGTCAGCCGACTCCGAGACACCGTTCCGCTTCCGCGTGACCGGTGAGATGGCTCCGTCATGCTATGTGCACGTGACTCTTCTCAATCCATATTGCAGGACGGCCGAGGGACAGCCTCTTCGTCTCTACGGCGTTCAGCCACTGACTGTCAGCGCTCCGGATTCGCGCCTTGACCCGATGCTCTCTCTTCCGGAGACGATACGCCCTCAGGAAGAATTTGCCGTCCGCGTCCGTGAAAAGTCCGGTCGGCCGATGTCCTACACCATCGCCATCGTCGATGAGGGACTGCTGGACCTCACCGGTTTCAAGACGCCGGATCCTTGGGCGGAGATGAACCGCAGGAGCTCTCTCGGGGTCCGGACCTGGGACATATATAATAATGTTATGGGAGCCTACGGGACTTCGTTCGCCTCGATGTTCAGTGTCGGAGGTGACGAGGACCTCAGGATTGACGGGACCGTGCGCGACAACCGCTTCGAGCCTGTGGTCAGGTTCTTCGGACCTTTCACTTTAAAGCGCGGCGAGAATGTTCACAAGGTCACGCTTCCGATGTATGTCGGTTCTGTCCGCGTGATGCTGGTGGCCGCCCGCGACGGAGCCTTCGGCTCGGCTGAGAAGACTGTTCCGGTGCGCTCTCCGCTTATGGTTCTGCCTACGCTTCCGCGCTCTCTCGCCACGGGTGAGAAGGTGACGATGCCGGTGAACGTGTTCGCGATGGAGGAATCTGTCCGCAACGCTGAAATCACCGTCTCGGCAGACGGACCTCTCCGCCTCGGCGGTCCTGCGTCCAAATCGCTGTCATTCAGCGCTCCGGGAGATGAGATGACCTCGTTCGAGTTCAGGACGGGAACTGCGGAAGGCACGGCGCGTGTAAAGGTCACCGTCAAATCCGGAGACTTTGTGGCGTCGGACACCGTGGACATCATGGTGCGCAACATAAATCCTCCCGCCCTTTCGGTGCAGCGTGCCGTCATGCTTCCGGGAGAATCCTGTGGCTTCGAATGCCCTGAAGGCACCAATGTCCTCGAAGTCAGCGCGTTCCCGTCGATAGACATCAACGGCGTGTGGTTCTACATGAAGCACTATCCGCATCAGTGCACGGAACAGCTATGTGCAAAGGGGATAACCCTCCTGTCGATAATGCCGCTGCTTGATGAACAGCGCCGGACAGAGGCTGACGGAATGGTTGCCGAAATCCTGTCGGAACTCTACTCACGGCAGCTCCCGGACGGCAGCTTTGTCTATTGGCCCGGAAGCACACTCATAAATCTCTGGGCGGACGCGATGGCCGGGCATTTCATGACGCTTGCTTCCGGAGCCGGATTCTCCGTGAACGGGGGAGTCTTCGGCGCGTGGAGAAACAAGGTGAAGAAATATGTGAACGCCTACCGTGCGACGGGTGATGAGTATGACGAACTCGCCGCGTACTCCATCTATGTGCTTGCGCTCTCAGGTAACGCGCAGGACGGTCCGATGAACCGCATGAAGGAGGCCGCCTCTCTGGATCCTATGGCAAGGACCCTGCTTGCTTCCGCCTATGCGGTTTCGGGGCGTAAGGCAGTCGCTGAAAGCATCCTTGCTGCGGATTCTTCAGGAAATTCTTCCGCAACCCGTCCCGCGGCGCCGTCGCTTTTCTTCGGCTCTGCTCTGCGTGACGATGCCATATCCCTTGAGGCTCAGGTACTTGCCGGGAACTTAGGCACTGCAATGGAGCTTGCCGGGCGTGTGGCGGACGGCTTCGCGAAGGAAAACTACACCACCCAGACCACTGCATTTGCCTCATCCGCCCTCTCTAAACTCTACTCTCTCACGGACAAGTCGGCCGTGTCCTTCAAGTATGAGTGTTCTTTCGGCGACGGCGGCAACTCCGAGAACGTCAGGACGGCGAACTCATTGTGGACAAGAAATGTCGTTGACGGCGCCAAATCCATAAAACTGTCAAACACCTCCCGCGGCGCTCTCTATGCGAGCCTCGCGTCAAGGACTCAGGTTCCTTCGGGAACGGCTGTCGTGGAGGCCTCGTCGGGGATTTCTGTCGCTGTCGCGTACAAGGATATGGATGGAATGCGCATTCTTCCTGACAAGTTGACGCAGGGAACGGATTTCGTGGCAGAGGTCACCGTGAAGAACACCTCGGCGTCTCCTCTTAGGAATCTTTCCCTGGCGGTGAAGGTTCCTTCCGGATGGGAGATTTACAATAGCCGCCTCTTCAGCGCGGAAGCAGATGTCTCCGCCGCCTATTCCGGCTGCGACATCCGCGACGGCGAGGTTCTCTACTACTTCGACCTTCCGAACTCCGCCTCCCGAACATTCTCGCTGCGTCTCTCGGCGGCCTATCTCGGCGAGTTTGTTCTTCCTTCGGTAAGCTGCGAGGCCATGTACGACAACTCTGTCTTTGCCCGTACCGCCTCCGGTGTCGTCAATGTTGTTCCGTCTCCGTCGGGCTCCCTGTCATTTCGAACGAAGTGAGAAATCTATGGGCTGAATTTAAGGCGGAGCTGGGCCTGCTGAAAAGTGACGGGCGCCGGAGGGCGACCGTCGCCTTGGCCGTGTGCCTGGCCGCACTCTTGGTCGTATGGCTGTGTTCCCTGCCACGGGATCTGTTCTCCGGCGTGCCATATTCCACGGTTGTCGCGGCTTCCGGTGGAGAACTTCTCGGTGCGCGCGTCGCTGAGGACG
>CAKUPC010000062.1 GCA_934675095.1 uncultured Bacteroidales bacterium
GGTTGTGAGGATTTCATCAAGACATCCAACGCCGCAGACCGCCGCCTCTTTAGCCTACCAGCCAGACGAGGACATGGCGGTCGAAGATCATATACTCCAGATCAAACTCCTCTTCATGCCCGTCCTTATGGATGAAGGTGGCCTCCAGCTCCCCCTCCCCCTTAGGGTTGAACTTCTCCACCTCAATCTGCTCCGCGAAATCGACCCTGTTCTGTGACATTCTCTTGAATATGGCCTCCTTCGCGCACCAGTAAATAGCCAGCTGCTCGTTCTTTTTCTTCCTGTCTTCATCGTCGAGGTCGTCAATCTCGTCTTCTGACAGGGCCTTCTTCTCCACTGAGGAGAAATCGCGGTCGAGCGACTCGATGTCTATCCCGAGGTCGTCCTCGTCGTGGATGATGACGGCGACATATTTCTCCGTGTGGGTGATGCTTATGTTTGTGGCGCAGTTCTCAAGGTACGGCTTGCCGTTGTCGTGGTGGTCGAGATACATCTTCTCGTCGAAGAGCTCGTTAATAAGCGCCCTCACGGCGAGTTTCTGCTTTCTCTGCGACTCGCTTCCGTAGAGGCTGATTTCCTCCATCTCGTCGGTAGGTACCGAGCTCAGTTCCTTGAGCTCGTCTTCTGTTTCCGTAATCTGCCAGACCGCAAGTTCGGCCCCGTTTTCAAGTTCCTTTTTTAGATATAGTGCCATATAAGCCCTTAAGCTGGTTTCACAAAATCAATGTGCAGAACACGACAAAACCCGCCCTCCGTCAGGGAGGGTGTGCCTTAATCCACTATATGAAAGCTGGTCGCCAGCGGGTCGTCAGAAAGACTGTCCGCCGTTATGCTCTGAGTTCCTGATATTGGACTGGGAGGTTCCACGTTTCTGCTTCAGTTAATAATTAGGCTGCAAATATAGTTATTTTTTAATTATTTACTAAATTTGCGCCCGAATTTCAGGGAGTTGGAACTGCTTTTGCTTATATGAGCCCCCGGTTCATCTCCAATGGACATCCGGCAGGCGTCTGACAGAATGACGGAAGCCGGGGAGTTTGTGCGGAAGGAAATAAACATAAATATTAAGTATCATGAAGTATTTGACAAACGAGAAACTTACAATTGTCGGAGCCGGCGGAATGATCGGTTCCAATATGGCGCAGACGGCGCTCATGCTCGGTCTCACTCCTAACATCTGCCTCTATGACATCTTCGAGCCGGGCGTTCACGGCGTGGCTGAGGAAATGTACCACTGCGGATTCGAGGGCGCGAACATCACGTGGACGGTCGATCCCGAGGTGGCGTTCAAGGACGCGAAATACATCATCTCGTCAGGCGGAGCACCGCGTAAGGAGGGCATGACCCGCGAGGACCTTCTCAAGGGCAACTGCCAGATTGCCGCCCAGTTCGGCGACTACATCAAGAAGTACTGCCCTGACGTCAAGCATGTGGTCGTCATCTTCAACCCGGCTGACGTTACGGCTCTCACGGCTCTCATCCACTCAGGCCTGAAGCCGGAGCAGCTCACCTCCCTCGCAGCCCTCGACTCGACCCGCCTCCAGAGCAATCTCGCCAAGGAGTTCGGCGTTCCGCAGAGCGCAGTCACCGGAGCACACACCTACGGCGGCCACGGCGAGCAGATGGCAGTCTTCGCATCCCAGGTGAAGATTGACGGCAAGCCGCTTTCAGAAATGGGTCTTTCAGCCGAGAGGATGGCTGAAATCAAGCAGGAGACAATTCAGGGCGGTTCCGCAATCATCAAGCTCCGCGGCCGTTCTTCGTTCCAGAGCCCTGCTTACAACGCTGTCAAGATGATTGAGGCTGCGATGGGCGGCACTCCGTTCACTCTCCCTGCCGGAACTTATGTAAACTGCGGCAAGTACAGGAACGTGATGATGGCCATGCCGACGACCATCGACGCCACCGGCTGCCACTACACCATGCCTCAGGGCACGGCCGAAGAGATGGCTGCCCTCGACGCTTCCTACGAGCACCTCTGCAAGATGCGCGATGAAATCGTCGAACTCGGCATCGTTCCGGCGGTAGCTGACTGGAAGAAAGACAACGCGAACTTGTAAGAGCCGCCTGAACGGCGCGCTTGCTTCGTTGCACTCACAAATATAATCCTCACAACCGATAAGGTTGCTCCGGTTATATTTGCTCCTGCGCCTTGCAATCGTACCATTCATACGATTTTTACTCACAGCAATAATAAAAGAAACCCTCGGTGATTCTTCAGACAATCACCGAGGGCTTTTTCATAAGCATCCCGTGTATAAGCACCTGAGATGCTGAAGCTGGAGTAGTGGTGCGGATGCAAGGCGCACGGCGGGTTCCAAACCGGAGCAACCTCACGGTTGTGAGGATTTGAAACCAGCCGGCAACGAAGCGGACGTGCCGCTACTCCGGCTTCAGCCTAATCCAGCTTCAGCACGGCCATAAAGGCGGACTGCGGCACTTCCACCGTCCCGATCTGCCTCATCCGCTTCTTGCCCTGCTTCTGCTTCTCCAGCAGCTTTCTCTTTCGGGTGATGTCGCCTCCGTAGCACTTGGCGGTCACGTCCTTGCGGACGGCCTTGACGGTCTCGCGGGCGATGATCTTGGCCCCGATGGCGGCCTGGATGGCGATGTCGAACTGCTGGCGCGGGATGAGCTCCTTGAGCTTCTCGCAGATCTTGCGGCCGAAGTCGTAGGCGTGATCGACGTGAATGAGGGACGAGAGGGCGTCAGCGGGCTCGCCGTTGAGGAGAATGTCGAGCTTAACGAGCTTCGCGTCCTTGAAGCCGACTATGTGGTAGTCGAAGGAGGCGTAGCCCTTGGAGATGGACTTGAGCTTGTCGTAGAAGTCGAAGACAATCTCGGAGAGCGGCATCTCGTAGGTAAGCTCAAGACGGTCGGAGGTGATGTAGTGCTGGCCGATGAGCGTGCCCCTCTTGTCGAGGCAGAGCTTCATTATCGGGCCGTAGAAATCAGCCTTGGAGATGACCTGAGCGCGGATGTACGGCTCCTCGATGTGGTCGATGAGAGTCGCCGCCGGCAGGCCCGACGGGTTGTGGACGTCGATGCATTCGCCCTGGGTAGTATAGACCTTGTAGGAGACGTTCGGCACGGTGGTAATCACGTCCATCCCGAACTCCCGGAACAGCCTCTCCTGCACGATTTCAAGATGCAGCAGCCCGAGGAATCCGCAGCGGAAACCGAAGCCCAGCGCGAGCGAGGACTCGGGCTCGAACACGAACGAGGCGTCGTTCAGCTGGAACTTCTCAAGGTCGGCTCGCAGCTCCTCGTACTGGTCCGTCTCCACCGGGTACATTCCGGCAAAGAGCATAGGCTTCACCTCCTCGAACCCGGCAATCGCCTCATGGCACGGGTTCGCGACGGTCGTGATCGTGTCTCCGACCTTCACCTCACTGGCGGTCTTGATTCCGGAAATTATATACCCCACGCTTCCGCAGGCAATCTCGTCTCGTGCACAGAGCTTCATCTTCAGCGCCCCCACCTCGTCCGCGACATATTCCTTGCCCGTGTTGAAGAACTTGACCTTGTCGCCGGTCCGGATGGTTCCGTTCACGACCTTGAAGTAGGCTATGATGCCCCGGAACGAGTTGAACACGGAGTCGAAAATCAGTGCCTGAAGCGGCGCGTCCGGGTCGCCCTTAGGAGCCGGAACCTTCTCCACGATAGCGTCCAGAACCTCCTTCACTCCCTGGCCGGTCTTCCCGGAAGCCAGCAGAATCTCCTCGTGCGAGCAGCCGATCATATCGACAATCTGATCCGACACCACGTCAATCATCGCCGATTCCATGTCAATCTTGTTCAGCACCGGGATAATCTCAAGCCCGTGCTCCACAGCAAGATAGAGATTTGAAATCGTCTGTGCCTGAATGCCCTGCGTCGCATCGACGACCAGCAGCGCTCCTTCGCAGGAGGCGATTGCACGGGAAACTTCGTATGAAAAATCGACGTGACCCGGGGTGTCGATGAGGTTCAGGGTGTAGGTGTCGCCCTTGTACTTATACTGCATCTGAATCGGGTGGCTCTTGATCGTGATGCCCTTTTCCCGTTCGAGGTCCATCGAGTCGAGCACCTGGTTCTCCATCTCCCTCGCGTTCAGAGTGTTCGTGATTTCAAGCATCCTGTCGGCGAGCGTGCTCTTTCCGTGGTCTATGTGCGCGATAATGCAGAAGTTGCGTATATATTCCATATTCCCTTATTTCATAAAAGTATAATCGCCCCATTCCTCAATCCGTGGCATGAGGCATTTTTATCTAATCTGCAAAGATAATCACAAAATTCCGTATTTTTGAGCCGTCGTCGATGTTTGGAGCGTCAATCCTAAACCTTCGGCATATATCAGTGTCTAAAAATAAATATGAACGTGACGGAAAGACATATATCCGAAAGGCTCGGGGCGAAGGACTACCGCGGGGCATTTGACGGCATCGTCGTGCTCTACGGTGAAAGGATGTATTGGAATATCCGGCGGCTAGTGCTTTCCCACGACGACGCGGACGACGTTCTTCAGGACTGCTATGTGAAGATATGGAAAAATCTTCCTAAGTTCCGGGCGGATTCGGGGATATATACATGGATATATCGTATCCTCATCAACGAAAGCCTGAATTTCCTGAGAAAACGGGATATTCTTTCGCGTTTTTCATCCATCGACACAGAGTCTTCGGCCGTAAGGCATATCGAAGGCAATGCATATTTCAACGGTGACGGGGTGCAGGCGGCGCTTTATCGTGCAATCGCGAAACTTCCTTATAAACAGAGGCTTGTGTTTGAAATGAGATATTTCGACGAGGTGGAATACAAGGAGATGTCGAGGATTCTCGGAACATCGGAGGGGGCGCTGAAGGCGTCGTATCACATCGCCTACAATAAGATACGCGATGAGCTGGCGGGCAATTCCGCGGATTCGTGACGCCGGGAAATGGGTGGCGCGTTAAGTGATTAAACTTTTGAAAACGAAAAATGTCTAAAATTCGTGATATGAAACAGAATGGTGATATGGACATCTTGAAAGACAAGGCAATGCTGAAGGGCAATCCTTTCGTCGTCCCTGAGGACTATTTCGAAGCGATGAGGGAACGGGCTTCGCACGTGCCTGAAATTCAGGAGGCCCGCGACAGGAAGATTCGCCGGATTCTGGTACCGATTCTCTCGGCGGCCGCTTCCATCGCTCTGATTCTTTCCGGTATGCTGCTTTTTGACGGCCGTCGGGCAGCTCCGGAGCACAGGCTCTACTCGGACAATGTCGCGACGGTTCTGAGCAGTGATGAAATCATTGAATATCTGATATATACCGGCGCGTCGGTTGAGGATATCGATTCCGTCGGCAACAGTAACTGACGGAGTATTTTAGAAGAGGGAGCATACTTTGATATGTAACCGATGAGAAAATGGATATGTACCAAAAAGAAACTCAAAAAGACTCAAAAAATGAAAAGTGTTTATAAGGTTTGTTTGTTATGGCTGTCAATGCTCCCTCTGGCTCTGAGTCTGGGAGCACAGCCTAAAGGTGACAGGAAGGGCAAGGATCCCGATTTCTGGAAGAAGGCTCAGGCGGAAAAGCTGGAGTTCATCAAGAAGCGGCTTAATCTGTCCGAGGCGGAGTCGGAGGCTTTCCTGAAAGTTTATAACGAGAACGAGGAGCAGAAGGGCAAGCTGTTCCATGAGCGTCAGGAGGCTCTGAAGGCAATGAAAAAGGCGCTGAAATCAGATGAGAAAGCGGATGTGGCACCACTTTTGGAGAAGTATCTGGATGCGAGGGCTCGTTTGGAGGAATGGGAAAACTCTGATTATGAGCGTTTTTCCAAAGTTCTCTCTCCCGAGCAGATTGCAAGGCTCGTGGTCGCGGAGGAAGACTTCAGGCGTGAGCAGATTCATCGGCTTGACGGTCGTCGTGGCGGTCCGGGTGTGCCGCCCCCTCATGGGCGTGACCACCGATAAGAAGAAAATCAGAAACAATATTCAAATATTGTTCTGAATACTTTCCATTCATATTTATTGTAAGGTTCTCCTGCAACTCTCCGGCTGTGTGTCCGAGATTGCGGGAGAACTCCATTATTGCCCGGTAGGCCTTCTTGCGTTCGGATGACCGGATTCTGACTATGCGTGTGAGTGCCAGCCCATGTTCTGCGGCTGTCCTTTCTGTCTCGGCCTCGCGTTCCGCCGGAAGTATCAGGCTCAGCTTTCCGTTTCCTCTGAGGTGAGCGGCCGCGAAACTTATGATGTCTTCTGTCGGAAGCGCGTCGGCGTGGCGTGCCTGCGCCTTGCGTTCGGAGGGGGAGTGGAGGGTTTCTGTGAAGAACGGCGGATTGGAGAATATCAGGTCGTATTCCGCATCCGGCCGGAACATCGACAGCGGGCAGCGGTGCGCGTGCAGATGACCGACCCAGGGGGAGTCCCGGAAATTCTCCCCGGCCTCCTCGGCTGACGCCTCGTCGATGTCTATCGCGTCAATAAGTAAATTTGAAGCTTCGGCAAGGCGCTGGGCGGCCATCAGGGCGATGGTTCCGGTGCCTGTCCCGATGTCCAGCAGACGGCGCTCGCTGCCTCTTATTGTCATCAACGCGCCGAGCAGCACTCCGTCGGTGTTCACCTTCATGGCGGATCTCTCGTTCCGCACCTCAAATTTTCTGAATCTGAAAACTCCCATTCTGTTCTTGTCTCCTCTGTTTGGTTGGTATGGTCGCCGTTTTTTCCTTGGGTGAACCTTTACACTTCCGGCCGCAAAGCTGTGCAAGGGCCCCCTTACCCTTCCGGTCGTTACTCAACCTTGAGGATAAGCCCGTCCTGCATGGTGAATTTTCTGTCGCACATCCGGGCAAGGGAGTTGTCATGGGTGACAATCACGACGGTCTGCCCGTGCCGCTCCCTCATGTCGAAGAACAGCCGGTGTATCTCCTGCTTAGTGACCGAGTCGAGGTTTCCTGACGGCTCGTCGGCGAAGAGCACCGCGGGGCTGTTCACTAGTGCCCTCGCGATGGCTACCCTCTGTGCCTCTCCTCCGGAAAGCTCCGAAGGCTTGTGGTCGAGACGGCCCTCAAGTCCTACCTCCGTCAGCAGCTCCCGCGCCCTCGCCTGCGCCTCCTTCCGTCCCTTCCCGGCGATGAATGCAGGAATCATGACATTTTCCAGCGCCGTGAACTCCGGCAGCAGATGGTGCGACTGAAAGACAAAGCCGATTTTCCTGTTCCGAAACTCAGAAATCCTGTTTCCCCTCATCGCGAGGACATCGTTCCCGTCTATCGTGAGCGTTCCCCCGTCAGGCCGCGAGAGTGTTCCGAGAATCTGCAGCAGGGTGGATTTTCCCGCTCCCGACGCTCCCACAATCGAAACGACCTCTCCCCGTCCGACCTCAATGCTTATCCCCTTGAGAACCCGCAGGCTCCCGAAACTTTTGGTTATATCCGTAGCTGTAATCATCTTTTTATTTTACCGTCGTTATTCTGAAAAGAAATAAAAGAAGTAATCATTTTGTATTCAAATGGTTATCGTTTTTTCCTTTTTGATTCTTTTATTCTATGCCAATTTTTAGAAAATAAAGCCGATTCGTTTTGGAGTTTATACAATTTTTGTACTGCAAACATAAAGAAAAAAGTTCAGCCGACAAAGGACAAAATTGTTCAAGCTATTTTACGACTACTGTTAAGGCGTGCGACAAGGCGGCAAAAGCCGCCGCGATGAAGTGACGGAGTGCAACGGAGGAACGGAGTCGCCCGACGAAACGCGGTGGAGTCGGCATACCCCTCGGGGCTGTCGGCTCTGCCGACTGGGGGTTAGCCATGTACCCCGACACGGAAAAGGAGGCGATTTCTCGTCTCCTTTTCCGCGTCGGGGTACTGTGACTCGAACACAGGACCCTCTGGTCCCA
>CAKUPC010000063.1 GCA_934675095.1 uncultured Bacteroidales bacterium
GCCCTTGTGCTCGTAGAGGTAGAGGAAGTCGTAGCCCTGGAGCAGCTGGTAGGTGAACTCCGTGAAGGACATTCCCTCGCGTGATTCGCTTGAGAGCCTCTTCTTCACGCTGTCCTTGGCCATCATATAGTTCACGGTTATGTGCTTTCCGATGTCGCGTGTGAAGTCGAGGAAGCTCCAGCCCTTCATCCAGTCGTAGTTGTTCACGAGTTCCGCGCAGTTCTCCGCCCCGGACTCAAAATCAAGGAAACGGGACAGCTGCCTCTTTATGCAGGAAACATTATGCGCGAGGGTCTCCTCGTCGAGAAGGTTGCGCTCCTGAGACTTCATCGAAGGGTCGCCGATCATTCCTGTGGCTCCGCCGACGAGTGCGAAAGGCTTGTGCCCGCAGTTCTGAAAGTGTTTGAGAATCATGATGCTGACCATATGCCCGATGTGCAGCGAATCCGCCGTCGGGTCAATCCCCACATACGCGGCCGTAGGCCCTTCCATAAGTTTTTCCTCAGTTCCCGGCATAATGTCCTGAATCATGCCTCTCCATTTCAGTTCCTCAACAAAATTCTTCATCGAATGACTTGTTTTCCTTATCATTATTATAATATGTACAGTCCTTTTCGGACATGAACCGCAAATGTAGTAAAAAATCATTACTTTTGCGCAAATTGCGTCGCGGCATTTTCTCATTTTACGGGATATGTCCGCCTTTTTTCTTCATTTATTCAAAACAGATTCGTAAATTTGCAGGGATTTGGAAACATATATATTTTGGAAGGTTTCCAAGGTGCACGGACTTCGTGTGCCGGTTTGTGAAATGTATAACAATTAAATATTCATCAAGATGAGAAAACACATCGTGGCAGGCAACTGGAAGATGAACACTACAGTTCCTGAGGGCGTAGAGCTCGCAAAGGCAGTGGTCGCAAAGTCGGCTGAGGTTCCTTCAGACGTGAAACTGATTATCGCACCTCCGTTCGTGCATCTTGCACCGGTCTCTGAGGTCGTAAAGGGCACCGCGGTCGGTCTTTCCGCACAGAACTGCGCGGACAAGGAGAAGGGCGCATACACAGGAGAGGTGGCAGTGAACATGCTCGCTTCCGTCGGCTGCGAATACACCATTCTCGGACATTCCGAGCGTCGTCAGTACTATGGCGAGACGGACGCGAAGCTTGTTGACAAGATTCACCTTGCCCTTGCCGCCGGCCTTTCACCGATTTTCTGCATCGGGGAGAATCTTGAGCAGCGCGAGGCCGGAAAGCACTTCGATGTGGTTACGGAGCAGGTGAAGAACGTCCTCTACACCCTTACTCCGGAGGAGATGGCAAAGGTCATCGTCGCTTACGAGCCGGTCTGGGCAATCGGGACAGGCAAGACCGCAACCGCTGAACAGGCCGAGGAAATCCACGCCTGCGTGCGCAAGGTGCTTGCGGAGAAGTTCGGGGCGCTTGCCGAGGAAATCACCATACTCTACGGTGGAAGCTGCAAGCCTTCAAACGCGAAGGAACTTTTCGCTCAGCCAGACATCGACGGCGGCCTCATCGGAGGCGCTGCGCTCAAGGCTGATGATTTCATCGCCATCGCTCTCTCATTCTAATGTGATGGGTGCCTAAAAGAGCGGATTGCTTCGTTATGCTCAACTTTTTAATCCTCACAACCGGGAGGTTGCTCCGGTTAAAAAGATTTCGCAAGCCTTGCACTCCGCCTTTTGTGCATCCCATCACTACCAAGTCTCTTGCATTATGAAGAATGACGTTAAGAATATGAACAGAGCCGCCGACAACATCCGTGTGTTGGCGGCTTCTATGGTTGAAAAGGCCAAGTCCGGACACCCCGGCGGCGCGATGGGCGGGGCCGACTTCATCAACACTCTCTACTCCGAGTATCTGGTCTATGACCCGGGAAACCCTTTCTGGGAGGGGCGTGACCGTTTCTTCCTCGACCCGGGGCACATGAGCACGATGCTCTACTCCACGCTTGCCTTCACCGGAAAGTTCACTATGGACGAGCTCGCGCAGTTCCGCCAGTGGGGAAGCCCGACTCCGGGACATCCGGAGCGCTGCGTGGAGAGGGGAATTGAGAACACATCCGGACCGCTCGGCCAGGGTCATACCTTCGCCGTCGGAGCGGCAATCGCAGCAAAGTTCCTCAAGGCGCGTCTCGGCGAGGTGATGAACCAGCGAATCTATGCCTACATCTCGGACGGCGGCATTCAGGAGGAAATCTCGCAGGGTTCCGGCCGCATCGCCGGCACTCTCGGGCTGGACAACCTCATAATGTTCTATGACTCCAACCGCATCCAGCTCTCCACGGAGACGGCGGCCGTCGATAATGAGGATGTCGCGGCAAAGTACCGTGCATGGAACTGGAACGTGATTGAGATTGACGGAAATGACGTCGCGCAGATTCGCGCGGCTCTCGACGAGGCTCTGAAGGCTGTCGGGAAGCCGACCCTCATCATCGGCAACACCGTGATGGGCAAGGGCGCCCTCCGTGCAGACGGCTCAAGCTATGAGAACTGCTGTGCAACCCACGGCGCTCCTCTCGGCGGCGAGGCTTATATAAACACTGTGAAGGCTCTCGGGGGAGACCCGGAAAATCCGTTTGTGATTTTCCCTGAAACGGAGGCAATCTATGCCGCACGCCGCGAGGAACTGCGCAAGATTGTTGCGGAGCGCAAGGCTGCCGAGGACCGGTGGGCAGCCTCAAATCCTGAACTTGCGGCCAAGAAGGCCAAATGGTTCTCCGGGGAGGCACCGGACCTTGACTGGAAGTCCGTTCAACAGAAGAGGGACGATTCCACCCGCGGTGCTTCCGCTGCGGTTCTCGGGACGCTTGCTCTTGAGGTTGAGAACATGGTCGTGGCATCCGCTGACCTTTCCAACTCGGACAAGACTGACGGATTCCTCAAAAAGACCCATGCGTTCACGGCCGGGGATTTCTCCGGAGCGTTCTTCCAGGCCGGCGTGTCCGAGCTTACCATGGCGTGCTGCTGCATAGGCATGGCGCTTCACGGCGGAGTGATTCCTGCCTGCGCGACCTTCTTCGTGTTCTCGGACTACATGAAGCCTGCCGTGAGGATGGCTGCCCTGATGGAGGTTCCGGTGAAGTTCATCTGGTCGCATGACGCATTCCGTGTCGGTGAGGACGGACCTACCCACGAGCCTGTGGAGCAGGAGGCGCAGATTCGTCTGATGGAGAAACTGAAGAATCACCACGGGGAGAACTCCATGCTCGTGCTCCGTCCGGCCGACTCCGAGGAGACGACCCAGGCATGGAAGCTGGCGATGGAGAATGTGAAGACCCCGACCGCCCTGATTCTGTCAAGGCAGAACATCAAGAGCCTTCCGGAGGAGAATGACTACTCGCAGGTTGCAAAGGGCGCATACATAGTGGCCGGCTCTGACAAGCTTCATGACCACGGTCTCGGCGGAAACGAGGTTGTTCTCGTCGCGTCCGGCTCCGAGGTGGCGACCCTGATTGCGGGCGCTGCGCTCCTGCGTGAGAAGGGCATCCGCTGCCGCATCGTCTCCGCTCCTTCCGAAGGGCTGTTCCGCAGCCAGAGCGAGGAGTATCAGGACGAGATTATCCCTGCCGGAGCCAATGTCTTCGGCCTTACCGCCGGACTGCCCGTGACCCTTCAGGGACTCGTGGGCTCGAACGGCACCGTCTATGGGCTCGAAAGCTTCGGCTTCTCCGCCCCGTACAAGGTGCTCGACGAAAAACTCGGCTTCACCGCCGAGAATGTCTTCAATCAGGTGATGGATTTGCTATAGTTTTTTCGCGGCGCTGCTGCCTGACAGGTAGCCTGTAGAAAAGGCAATCTGCAGGTTGTAGCCCCCGGTATCGGCATCAAGGTCAAGCACCTCGCCCGCAAAGTGAAGGCCTGGAACCAGTTTGGATTCCAGGTCTTTTCTGTTGACCTCGTCGAGGGACACTCCACCCGCAGTGACGACGCAGCGCTCGTAGCCGACATATCCCGTAATCTGCATCTTCCAGTCCTTCAGAGCCTTGCCGAGGCTCCTGCTGTCAAGGTTCTGGAACGATGCCGCGAACGGCCGGAGAAGCTCCTTGGGCAGCAGCTTGGTGAGCAGCACGGCAAAGCGCTCCTTGTAGGGGCGCAGTGTCTGCCGTCCCCGGACAACGGTGTAGCTCCGTCTGTCGTCGGTGATTTCCTTCCACAGCTCGTCAATCCTTCGTTCAAGCTGTTCGGGCTCCACGGCGGGCTTGAGGTCTATGTGAGCCGTGACTTTGGAGCCGTTTCTCAGCGCCTTGACGACCCTGCGGCTCACCCTGAACCCGATCGGTCCCTCGATGCCGCCGTCGGTGAAGTCCATGTCCCCGAACTCCGATTCCAGGATGCTTCCGTCCGCCTCAACCGTGAGCCTCACGTTCCTGAGCTGTATTCCGGCGAGCTGCCGTCCCCATTCGGTCAGCGGCACGGTGCGGTCAATGTGTCCTTTCATTCCGGCATATACCTCGTTCCCGGCGGCGCCGGTCTCCGCCAAGGCGGCCGCGTGCGCGCTGCCCTTCGCCCCGTCGGCCTTGTATCCCGCGGGCACGATTGCCGTGAGCGACGGGAAACGCTCGCTGACCCTGTGGCCGAACTCCCTTGCCCACCTGTAGCCGTCTCCGGTGGAACCTGTGGCGGGGTAGGAGAGACCTCCGGTCGTTATTATCAGGCTGCGGGATATGAAGTTGCCCAGCTGCGTGGCGATGACGAATTCCCCGCGCTCATTGGTGTCGATGTCGCTGACCTCGCACCCCGTGACAATCTCCGCCCCCGACTCTTCCGCCATCCGCAGCAGAACATCTACCACGTCGGCCGACCTGTGCGATTCGGGAAAGACCCTGTCGCCTCTCTCCACGACGCACGGACAACCGTGAGCCTCAATCATTTCCATCATCTTTGCCGGCGGAAGGGCGAAGAACGCCGGCTTGAGAAAGTCAGCCTTGGGATGGACGTGCTGCGAGAACTCGTTCCAGTCCGACATATTCGTGAAATTGCAGCGCCCCTTTCCGCTAATCATAATCTTACGCCCGACCCTCGGCATCTTTTCGAGCACCGTGACTTTCGCTCGCGTGTTTTCAGCCGTCTTTCCGTTCACTTCCCCGGAGGCCCCAGAGGCTCCGGAGTCATTACCGGAGTCCGGACAAGTGCCCGCTCCGACAGCCGCCATAAGCCCTGCCGCGCCTCCTCCTATAATCAGAATGTCGCTGTATCTTTCCTTTTCCATTGTCGTCATATATATTCAAATGTACCATCAATATACCCGAAAACGAAGAAATATGCCTCCGAATGCAGAAAATTTGTCCGAATGAGTGAAATATATCCAGAAATTTACTATCTTTGCAGTCCTTTCTTCGGGCAACGTCCGCAGATTGAGGCCAAAGCCAGTTTAGCTTAGTTGGTAGAGCATCGCATTCGTAACGCGAAGGTCGTGGGTTCGACTCCCATAGCTGGCTCACAGAACAGTATCGTGAGAAAGTTCCGCAGCTTCCGTATTCGGGAGGCATTCAAGAGACCACGCCGGAACTTCAGCCAGAACATCAGAAATGTAGTTGCAGACAGCGTCGGAAGTCTCTTCCGTGTAGTTCAGCGCGGGGGGAGCCGAAGGAAGCAGCGCTCCTATCGCCTGTATCGGATTCAGCCTGTGAATCCTGTTGTACGGCGCCTGGCTCAGGCGGACTATCGCCGCGAGCGGATAGGCCTCTGCCTTGTAGCACGGTGTCTTGCCGCTCCATGGCGAGCCGAACACCATCACCCCGCCGTCCGGCATCACCCTGATGAAGGGGCTGTCGTCGTTAAGCAGGAATGACTCCGGGTATCTTTCGCGCAGAAGTCTCGTGTGCGTGCTCTTTCCTGTTCCCGATTCTCCGAGGAAAATTGCCGTGCGGCCGTCGAACACGTTTGCGGAGCAGTGGATTGCAAGGCATCCGTGAAGGCAGGTCAGGAAATTCACCGCCGTCCAGAGCGCATATCTGTACATCGTCGCGGTCGCCCGGACAATCGAAGTCCTCACCGTCGTGTCTCCTATGTACCACGTCTCCCATAGTTCCTTTCCCGAATGTTCCTCAGTCATGTGGAATACAATCATGTCCCCGTCGCGGTAGAAGCGGCATTCTACGTCCTCGAACGCCACGTCAAAGCAGCTGTCACGTCCTTTGAGCCTTTCCACGAGCCTGCTCACGCCCTCCTCGTCAATCTCTTCCGAGATGAGGAAATCGTGGCCCATGCTTTCCGCGGGGACAAAAAACGGCCTGAAAAAGGGCATCGCGTGGATGAAATCGGTCACGTTCGGCCCGTCGAAGCCGAATCTGAAGTCAGCGATTGAAAGTATAACCGGCATGGCCTACTGCTTTATATTGGAAAGCTTCGTTTCGGAACCGTTCTCAATCAGCCCGCACTCGGCGAGCTTGCTGCACCATGCCTGCCCGTCGGCCGCTGCCGTCTCATGGTCAATTCCATATTCGTTCAAAAGGGCCTCGGTGACGTCGAACGCCGTAAAATCCCTGTCGTGAAACGTGTTCCACAGAAAAAGCGAAGTCTCGTTGAGGGATATGATTTTCGTCATGTCGCCGCCATATTTGCCCTGCATTATGATGACATTCTGCCCGGCCATCGAGCGAACCTTGAACTTTGGAGAAATTTTCATGAATACTTGTGTTTTGTTTATGCGAATGTCGCAAAATGTTTATGCAAATGTCGCTAATTTGCCTCTAAAATGCAAAAAATGCCCTGAATATTTGCATCTTAATGTTTTTCTGCCTAACTTGCATCGGTTTTGAAAGAATTTTTCAATTACTAATTTAAAATTAAATATCATGAAAGAGCTCGTAGCTAAAATCAATGCTGAAATCGCAGAATTTCAGGCAAACGCTGAGGCACAGGTTGTTAAGGGCAACAAGGCTGCCGGTGCACGTGCGCGCAAGAACGCGCTCGAACTTATGAAGGACCTCAAGGAATTCCGCAAGGTTTCTGTTGAAGCTTCAAAATAAGTTTCGGAACTCAGAGGAATGGGTCGCTGATTTTTCGGCGGCCCATTTTTTTTGATGCAGGTTATTTTTTGAGTGTTTCATAAACAAGTGCCATGGAAAGCGGTTTTGGAATGATGGATTCTTTGAAAAATAGACGGCTCTCAGAACAGTCCATAAATCAGATTCCACAGCAAAAACCGGGCGAACTTGCCGACGAGCAGAAGGAACATCGTCGCCCACGGGCGGGTCTTGTAGAATCCGAGGGCTATTGCTATGACGTCGCCGATGAAGGGAACCCATGCAAGCAGCGCAAGCCAGACTCCGTACTTGTCAATCTTGACCTTCTGCCTTTCAAGCGTCTCACGCTTCACCTTGAACCACTTCTCAATCCATTCCCAACGGCCGATCCACCCTATCCAATAGGTCAGAACGCTCCCGAGCCAGTTGCCGACCGTTCCCACCGCCAAGCATCCGACAGGGTCTTTCGTCGCCGCCAGCACCGCGATATAGAGCGCGTCAGAACTGAACGGCAGCACCGTCGCGGCGAGAAACGTCCCGATGAAAAGTCCCAGCAGCCCGAGTGATTCCAAGTTGAACATATATAGTGTTTTGCAAATTATTGTTTGATAAGCGAAAGGCTTCAGAAAAGCGAAAGTCGGGAAACCCTACGCGATTTTTTTCATGAGCGGAGGGTTCCCGACTTCCGCGTGAAGCCGTAACTCCTGCCTCCATCGCTATGTTATTACCTCCGCTTACTTCTGAAAAATTCGCTGACAAGTCCGCCGCACTCTTCCGTCATAATCCCGGAAACGACTTCCGTCT
>CAKUPC010000064.1 GCA_934675095.1 uncultured Bacteroidales bacterium
TGAGCTCGTAAGGCTTGTCGTCCATCTTCTCAATCCAGATTCCGTCGGCGTTAATCTTCGCCTTGATGTTGCGGTCGGCCGAGCAGCTTACTCCAAGTCCGATAGGGCAGCTTGCGCCGAGGCGAGTAAGCCTGACCACGCGGACGTCATGCGCCATGTACTTGCCGCCGAACTGTGCTCCGAGCCCGATTTTGTGAGCCTCTTCAAGGAGCTGTGCCTCAAGGTCAAGGTCACGGAATGCGCGGCCGGTCCCGTCTCCGGTTGTCGGGAGGGAGTCGTAGTAGTGGGTCGATGCGAGCTTCACGGTGAGGAGGTTCTTCTCGGCCGAGGTGCCGCCGATGACGAACGCTATGTGATAAGGAGGGCAGGCGGCCGTTCCGAGGCTCCTCATCTTGGAAACGAGGAACGGGACGAGCGTACCCGGGTTCTGGATGCGGGCCTTGGTCTCCTGATAGAGATAGGTCTTGTTCGCGGAGCCGCCGCCCTTGGTGACCATCAGGAAGCGGTACTCGTCGCCCTGAGTGGCCTCTATGTCAATCTGCGCCGGGAGGTTGCACTTGGTGTTCACCTCGTTGTACATATCGAGCGGCGCGTTCTGTGAGTAGCGGAGATTCTCCTGGGTGTAGGTCTTATAGACTCCGAGGGATATGGCTTCCTCGTCCTCGAAACCGGTCCAGACCTGCTGTCCCTTTTCGCCGTGCACGATTGCGGTTCCGGTGTCCTGACAGAGAGGCAGCTTGCCCTTGGCGGCCACCTCGGCGTTGCGAAGGAAGGTCAGGGCAACATACTTGTCGTTTGCCGAGGCCTCAGGGTCGGAGAGAATCTTCGCGACCTGCTCGTTGTGGGAGCGGCGGAGAAGGAAGCTGACATCACGGAAGGCGGTGTTAGTCATGAGCGTAAGAGCCTCAGGAGTGACCTTGAGAATTTTCTTTCCCTCGAATTCGGAAGTTGAGACAAGCTTCTCAGATTCCGGAATCTTGTAGTATTCAGTCTTGTCCTCGCCAAGCTGAAACATCGGTGCATATTTGAATTCCATTGTCTTATAAATATTAAATATATTTCGTATCACTTTCAACACAAAGATTTGCCGGCTTCATTTCATTCCGCCAGAAATGACATCAATAAGCCGGTGAGCGACGGCTGGAGCGGGGTCGATGAAGCGGATGCGCTCCACCGACGAGCCGTCCCGCCCGGTCAGCGGATGCTCCGCAAGCAACTCCTCCGCGACCTTCTCCAGAACAGGAAGCAGGAACGGGTAGTGCGTGCAGCCCAGCACAATCGTGTCGGCCCCGGCCTCAACAAGAGGCGCGAGACTCGCCCGGACGGTCGCTTCCGCAAGTTCCCCGTTCCACGAGGCGGACAAAGGTTTCCCTTCTGCCCGTTCCCCAGACCTGAGTCCCCTACCGGCCGAAGCCTCAACCGGTGCGGCATTTCCTGAGCACTCCGCCTCCGCGCTGCTCAGGAACAGGCAGCCTTTCTTATACCGGTCAGCAAGTCCGCTTCCCTCGACCAGTTCCACGAATCCGCGCCCGACCGACTCAACAATTTCAATGCCGTCCGACCACCGGTCCTTCATGTCGAGGTACTTGCTCCCGTGCAGCGTCCCCGCAGTGGCAAGCACGCCCACGACTCCGGTCCTCGTGGCAAGCGCCGCCGGCTTCACCGCCGGCTCCATCCCGATGAAGGGCACATGGTCCAGCCGCCCTCCTGTAATCTCCAGAACGCGCGTGGAAGGCGACGTCCCGTACTCCCGGCGCAGCGTGGCGATGGCCGCCGACGTCGCCGTGTTGCAGGCAATCACAATCACTTCAGCTCCATGTCCCAGAAGAATCCCGGTAATCTCCCGCGAACGGCCGAGCACATATTCCGCCGATTTCTCTCCGTAAGGACAGTGAGCCGTGTCGGCATAATAGACAAACCGAGCCTCCGGGACAGCCCTTTCAAGCTCCCGAAGCACCGAAAGTCCGCCGACTCCCGAATCGAACACGCCGACAACAGTTTCCCGATTATCCATATCCGTTCAGCCAAAGAAATCTTCAAAAATAAATCCCATATCCGAGGCATCCCAAAGGCACGGACATAAAAACATCCCGCCCGCAAGGATTGCAAAAGAGCACAAAAATACGAAATAATTTCGGGAAAGCGAATCCTATGTCCCCGAAACTGTCGGCATTGCGCTCCGGTCATTTTGCAGCCGCCCTCATGCGTGCCCACGGGATAATCGCAGCAGGGGCGGTTTCGTCCTTCAGTAATTCCTTCATCCTGTCCATATACGGAGCGACGTGCCCGAAGAACATCCCGTAGCCCTCACACAGGACATTCAGCCCGGTTTCGCCCGACTCGGTCCTGCTGAAGCGGTGCTTGGGGCATTCCCCATGGCAGGCGAACCACCACCGGCACCGCGCACATTTCGACGGCAGTCCGTTGCGCTTGTCTATTCCGAAGGCGAACTGCCTTTCCGAGGTCATCAGTTCACGCAGCGGAGTCTCGAAGATGTTTCCGAGACGGTATTCTGGATAGACGAAATGGTCGCAGGGGTAGAGGTCTCCGTTATGCTCCACGACGGCGTTCCCTCCGCAGGTCTCGGCATAGGCACAGGTTCCCGGCACAGCTCCGCACCAGGAGGCGAGCGTGCAGTCGAAAAGGTTCACGAAGACATTGCCGACATCGTTGCACACCCATTTGTCGAAAATTTCGCACATGAACCTGCCGAACTCCCTCGGGCGCACTGACCACGGAGCAATCTCCGCACCCTCCTCATCGGGAGACACGATGAACGGTCTCGCCCCACGCACCGGCCGTCCCGAAGGCCGCCGAGGCCACTTCACGTGCTCAACCACCGGCATGAACTGCATGAAGCGCGTTCCGAGTCCCTTCAGGAAGGCATAGACCTCCTCACCCCTGCCCTCGCTGGCCCTGTTGATGGTGGACATCGTGTTGTATTCCACCCCATATTTATAGAGCAGGCCTATCCCGCGCATGACCTTGGCGAAAGTCGGAGCGCCGCCCTTGTCCTTGCGGAACTTGTCGTGTATGTCCTCCGGCCCGTCAATGGATATTCCTATCAGGAAGCCGTTGTCCCGGAAAAATTCCGCCGCCTCCGGAGTAATCAGAGTTCCGTTGGTCTGCAATGTGTTGAGTATATTTTTCCCCGCCCCGTATTTTTTCTCAAATTCCACGGCCTTCCGGTAGAAGTCAAGCCCGAGCACAAGCGGTTCTCCTCCGTGCCAGTTGAAGCAGATGTCATGTCCGTCGTTCGCCCCGATATATTCCCGTATGCACTTTTCCAGCATTTCCTCACTCATCCTCGGCTCGCGTCCGCCGTAAAGTTCCGCCTTGTCGAGGTAGTAGCAGTAGTGGCAGTCCAGATGGCACAGCGAACCTGCTGGCTTGAACATGAGATTGAACGAAAGCGGCCCGGTCATGCGCACCGCGTCGGAAAATGTGAGGCTGTCCTTGAATGTATGTGGCATAAATTTTACCGTTGAAAGAGATTGCTGATGATTCGTATGGATTTATTGCGCCAAAAGTACACAAAAACATCGGTTTTATGAAAATAATCCCGAATTTTGACACATTTTGCGAAGTACCATTTTGCGAAGTATGAGGATGCCTGAATATGTAAAACGGAATATGTAAAAATGGTAAGGATTTCCGCTTTCGGGATATTTCGTCATCCGGAGCATTGCATTATCTTTGCATCGTGAAAAAAATATAAGATATATGATACTTGAAGGAATTAAATCGCCCGCGGATGTCAAGAAGCTTGATGCGGCCGGGCTTGAAACTCTCGCCACGGAAGTGCGCAACGCTTTGATTGACAAGCTGTCGGCTCATGGAGGTCATGTCGGGCCGAATCTCGGAATGGTGGAGGCTACGGTCGCGCTGCACTATGTTTTCGACTCGCCGAAGGACAAGTTCGTGTTCGACGTCTCGCACCAGTCCTACGCGCACAAGATGCTCACGGGCAGGGCGGAGGCGTTCACGAACCCGAGCAAATATGACGAGGTTTCGGGCTACAGCGAACCTCTGGAAAGTCCTCACGACTGGTTCATGGTCGGGCACACATCGACTTCGGTCAGCCTCGCCCTCGGGCTTGCTAAGGCGCGGGACATCAAGGGCGAAGGAGGCAATGTCGTCGCGGTCATCGGAGACGGGTCGCTCAGCGGAGGCGAGGCCTTCGAGGGGCTGGACAATGCAGGGGAATACGGAACGAACCTCATAGTGGTGGTGAATGACAACGAGATGTCCATCGCGGAGAATCACGGCGGCCTCTACGGCTCGCTCGCGGAACTGCGCAGGACCGGCGGCAAGGCAGAGAACAACTATTTCAAGGCACTCGGGCTGGACTATGTGTATGTTGAGGAGGGCAATGACATCCAGGCGCTCATCGCCGCCTTCCGCAGCGTCAAGGACAGCACGCATCCGGTTGCGGTGCACATCCACACGCTCAAGGGCAAGGGCTACAAGTTCGCCGAGGAGCAGAAGGAGCGCTTCCACTGGAGCATGCCTTTCTACAAGGAGACGGGCATCGTGAAGCCGTGCGGCGGCGGAGAAAGCTGGAGCGAGATTCTCGGACAGGACCTGATGCGCAGGATTCACGAGAACCCGCAGGTGGTGGTGATGCACGCGGCCGTGCCTGCCGGAATAGGCTTCGGGCCGGAGCGCAGGAAGGTGGCCGGGAAGCAGTTCATTGACGTGGGAATCGCTGAGGAGAATGCCGTTGCCATGGCCTCAGGGCTCGCGAAGGGAGGTGCGCGGCCGATTTTCAGCACGCACAGCACCTTCATCCAGCGCACCTACGACCAGCTCTCGCAGGACCTGTGCGTGAACAACAACCCGGCCGTACTGCTCATCACCATGGCCGGTGCAGACGGGATGAATGACACGACGCACCTCTGCATCTTCGACATCCCGCTCATGAGCAACATCCCTAATCTGGTCTATCTCGCCCCGACCTGCAAAGAGGAATACTACAGGATGATGGACTGGGCTGTCGCTCAGACTTCGCATCCGGTCGCGCTGCGCATCCCGAACTCGGTGGTTTCCCGCCCTGACGTCGAGTTCGACGGCGACTACAGCCAGCTGAACCGCTACAAGGTTGATCACTACGGGAGCAGGGTGGCAATCATCGGACTTGGAGACAGTTTTGCGACTGCGCAGCAGGTGGCAGAGCTTCTTTCCAAGAGCGAAATTGACGCGACTCTGGTGAATCCGCGCTATGCCACCGGACTGGACACGGAGCTGCTGGAGGATTTCAAGGCCGGGCACGAGCTTGTGGTCACGATTGAGAACGGCGTTCTGGACGGAGGCTTCGGAGAGAAGATTGCCCGCCATTACGGTCCGTCCGCCATGAAGGTTCTCTGCAAGGGTCTGCGCAAGGAGTTCTACGACCGCGTCTCCTACGACGAACTCGCCATCCGTAACCGCATCACCCCGCAGCTCATCGCCGAGGACATCATCGCCGCACTCGAAAAATAGCAAGTTCAGACGTTTTTTCCGACGGCGTTTTTTCAGCGGCTGTTTTGTAGAGAACTTTGAGTAATTCTCTGCAAATCTGAGGGTTACACATTAGTCTCGCCACATTTCATCCGGAAAGTTTGCACAAACTTTCCGGATTTTTTGTTTTCAAACCGGCCTCTCGCGATGCCCTGTGGGCGATTATGTCAATTAGCCGCTGAATATTTCATTCAACGGCTAATTCTTCGTTGCTTTGCAGTCAGATTAAAAATATTGTCTTTATAGATGAAATTCAAATGAAAAGATTAGAACTTGGACACTTTATTGTGCTTAACAAAAAAGTGAAGTTCACTTGGTATTGTAAAAAAAACAGATTATATTTGCGGTCACGAAATGGATGGTATGGGAAAGTTGGAGCTTGTGTTGGAAACTGAAAAGGTCAGTATGTATTCACCGAGGCATGATGGAGAAGAACAGAATGAGTTCAGGAAGTTTCTGCTTGCAAATCAGTCCCACGAGCATCCGCAACTGAAGAAATTCTTCGGTGCAATACTTTCTGTTATCGAGAAAATGGGCGAGACAGGTGCCCTGGAACGGTATTTCCGTCCGGAAGGAGGAAATGTCAAGGCTCTTCCAACATATATCGACATCCCGAGGATGGACAGAAAGATTGGAAAGATGAGACTATATTGCCTTAGGCTTTCTGACAGAATGTTGATTTTGGGCGGCGGTGCCGTGACGACATCGCAGTCGTATGAGGAAGACTCCGTCCTCCTTGCGATTATCGGAGACTTGCGTGATATTGAACGCCACATAAAGGCAATCATTAAACAAGCCGGCACAGATTACGAGGATTTTGACGCCATCAGGCAAATTGTAGAAACCATTGCTATATAATATCTTATGAAGATAGATCCTTTGTTTAAAGAATGCCTCTCGAATGTGGCTCCCGATGTGAGGTTTGAGGTTCGCCTTAATATGGACATCGCAAACCGTATTCATGACCTGCTCCGAGAAAAGAATATGACACAGCGTGAACTCGCAGCTCAAATGGGGAAACGAGAGTCGGAGATTTCAAGATGGCTCACCGGCACTCACGGTTTCACAACAGCCACCATTGCAAAGATTTCCGCTGTCCTTGGTGACCCTATTGTGGAAGTCAGGCCCAAGCCGGAGATCAAGTATGTCTATGTACCAATCAATACATACATTACACCCTCCAGTTTGTCTGAAGAAAGTTATATAAACCGAGAAAACGCTTCGTGTGTAATCTCATACGCAAACTAATTTGTCATGGCTGAGAATAATGCAAACATTCAGATGAGACTTTCTTCCATCAGTGAAGTGAGTTTCATGATGTCTCCGGGGAAAATTGCGAAAGACACGCCTCCTGAATCCATCCAGCTTGGTTTTTCCTGCCAGACACAAGCCGATGTAACTAATGATGCGATTTCTCTTGTTTTAGGCACCAAGTACGAACTTGGTGGTGAAGTGATTCTCGAATGCGTCTATCGCTTTGAATTTGAGGTAAAATCCCTTTCACAGTTTGTCGCTGTAAACGCCGACGGCAACATCACAGTTTCTCACATCATGCCTCATCTCCTCAACGTGGCGGTGGGAACTATGCGCGGGATTCTGGTCGTAAAGACAGCAGGCACTAATTTTTCAAAGTTCCCTCTCCCCATGATTGATTCAATTCAACTGAGCGAGATTCTTTCAAATCATCAGAATTGACCCTATCATTATCGGGTCCAAGGAATAGATATAAAGAACCCGGCCCGGAACTTCGACCGTGAACGACACGCCCGCCTGCTGAGCATTGTCAGCAAGCTGCTCCTTCGCGCAGCCTGCTGACATAAGTGACAGGGCAGCAGCCACGATGGACTTGATTGCGTTTGTCTTTTTCATGATTTTTGTGTTAAATTGTTGCTTTATTTAATGTTGTATTGTTGCTGTTTTTCTTTATGCTCAAAGATTTCTCGCTTCGCTCGGAATGACAGGATGGTGCTTCGGAGGGACAAGGGGATACAGTGGAGGCAGAATACGCTTGGCTTCCGGGCACAAGAACCCCCCGTGCGGCAGCAAACTGTCGCACGAAAGCGTCCGTTCAAAGGCACGATATTGTCAATCAGATGTTTATATACCCCCCCCCTGAAGAAACTAAACGTCTGTTATTGACGGAGTAGGCGGAGTATGGCACGAAAAGAAAGGCACACGCCGATGACTGCGCTGCAATTTTCGATTTTAATCCTGATATGTCAGAGAATGCTCTAAACATACAATCAAATATTCCATACAACTGCCCCGGATTAAACATTTTCCG
>CAKUPC010000065.1 GCA_934675095.1 uncultured Bacteroidales bacterium
AATTCTCCATGATGAAGCTCTTGTTGCTTACCGTCGCGGCGGTGCTTTTGTACATGGACTGCTGCCCTTTAACGGCCTTTATCCAGAAGCCGCCTTCCATTCCGGCAGGGACATTCACGATTGCGGCGTATTCCTTTCCGGTTGCGGCCTTGAGAGTGATTCCGGTAATTGCATTGCCGCCGGAGAAACTTGTGCCGTCGAAAGACGCGATGCTGATGTTCTCATTCTTCGCGTGGAAGTCGATTGTGCATTCTCCGAACTTCGAGATGACGGGAAGCCCGACGACATGGTCGGGAGCGTCCAAAGTTGCCGACAGAACAATCGTGTTGTCCTCATTCCTCGAATATCCGTTGTTCGGTGAGACCAGCCAAGGCTTGCCGTTCTGCGCATAGGCAGGGGCGTTGTTCTCGGCCGAGTAGCAATTGTAGTAGAGACTTACCTTCTCATCGGCTCCGACCGGCTTGCTGAACTCTCCGGCAAATGTATTTTCGCCCTTGAACTTCATGGCGGCCACGCTTCCGTTCGTCGTGACGGCATAGACAACGTCGCCATCCTCGAAGGTATATTTCCTTGTCCCGTCACCCTCGTCAGCGCCGATGGTCACCTTTGTCTCCGGTATTGTGAATGTAACTTTCTCGCCGGCAGGCATCACTTCAACTTCGTCCGGCATTGCCTTGCTGCATGCGAGAGCGAGCAGACAGGCGAATATAGTCATACAACGATTCTTCATTTCCTTGAAAATTAACAGGTTAAACGTCAGTTAGTTCTCTTCGTCGTAGTATCCGGATGTTCCGGTGTCTGGCGAAAATTCAAATCCCTTGGCATTTGCCGGTGATTGGCAGAAACCCAGCTCGACGCCCATCTCAATCTCTGAGACGAGCGGAGAAACATACAATTTCTTCATTCTTCAATTATTTTTGTACAAATCCGAACCGCAAAGTTACACACAATTTCCCGACATCCAACATATTTTTTCACTTTTTTATCCTCGTCCCAACCTAACTCCTTGATTTTCATCACTGATTACAATAAAAACCTCCCGGAGGGAAACCGGGAGGCATGGCTTATATCGGATGATTGCTTGTGTCGCGTGGCGGGTTACCGTTCGTACTCGACTCTCGCCCTGACTTCAACTACGGAATCTATGTACTTGCTGAGCTCGTCGCGGATGGGGTCGGCCTTGTAGGCTGCGAGATCCTGCCAGCTGTCAAAATCCTCAATGAGAACCGCGTCGTACGATGTCGCAGACTCGTTGCGGTTGATTCCGACCTCCACGTTCTTGAGACCGGGGACTATCCCGAGGATTGACTGATAGCGTTCCTTGATGTCTTCTGCGATTTCCTTAGGAGTCTTGCCATCTGATGGCTTGAACTTCCACATTATTGTATGTCTGACCATAACTATAAAAGTGTTTTTAATCATGTTTTCGTCTCACGGAACCTGAACAAGGCTCGTTTGACGTCCATAAAGTTATAAAGAAAATTGCATATGGCAAGCAAGTTTGTGAAAAATATTGTCGTAAAAAGGCTAACTTTGTCTTCGCTTCAAAATTCGTCCGAGGCGACGGAATGTGAAGATATGTTTATGGGAAACATTTAATATGCTGATACTCCGTGGATAACACATCCGGTACAAAGAAAATCGCAAGAAATACGCTGCTGCTCTATTTCAGAATGGCGGTTCTTCTGCTTGTGGGGCTATATACCTCGCGGGTGGTGCTTGCCTCGCTCGGGGAGACGGACTACGGAATATATAATGTCGTCGGGGGAGTGGTGGCCATGTTCGGCATCATTTCCGGAGCCTTGTCCTCCGCCGTTTCGCGCTTCATCACATTCGAACTCGGACGTGGAGGCGGACGGCTGCGCATGATTTTCCGCTGCGCGGTGCTTGTCCAGCTTGCCCTGGCCGCTGTGGTGGTTGCTGTCGGCGAGCCTGTCGGAATCTGGTTCATCGGTGAGAAAATGACCATTCCCGCAGAGCGCATCACCTCGGCTCAGATTGTTCTCCAGTTCTCGCTGCTGACCTTCGTGCTCAATCTTCTGAGCGTTCCATACAACGCGGTCATAATCGCCCACGAAAAAATGGGGGCATTTGCGGCCGTGGGACTCTTCGAGGGCTTCGCGAAGCTCGGAGTCGCCCTGCTGCTTGCCGTCTCGCCGATTGACACTCTGGTGTGGTATGCGCTGCTGATGTGCGTCGTGGCGCTGTGCGTGCGTGTCTTCTATGCGTTCTATTGCAGGCGGCATTTCCAGGAATGCAGAAGAGGAACTCCGGCTCAGGAGGGCGGCAACGGGCGCGGTATTGCCGGCGGGGCAGACCGCGGAATCCTGCGGGAGATGTTCGGCTTTGCCGGCTGGAACTTCATCGGCGTCAGCGCCGGGGTGCTCAAGGACTACGGCGGCAACATACTCATAAACCTCTATTCCCCGAGTCCGGCGGTGAATGCCGGGCGCGGAATCGCCATGCAGCTCAGCGGCGCGGTCCAGGGCTTTGTCACCAACTTCATGACGGCCGTGAATCCGCAGATAACCAAGTCTTATGCGTCTGGGGAACATGAGTATATGCACCGTCTCGTGCGCAAGTCGGCGAAGTTTTCCTTCTTTCTGATTCTCTTCTTCGCCCTTCCGCTGATTTTTGAGACAGACTGGCTGCTGGGTCTGTGGCTCAGGGAGATTCCGGAATATGCGTCCGTGTTTGTCCGCCTGCTCCTGGTGCTGGTCCTGAGCGATTCGCTCTCCAACCCTCTGATAACGATGCAGCTGGCTACGGGTGACATAAAAAGATACCAATTGATTGTCGGGGGAATCCTGCTGCTTAACATTCCTATTTCATGGACTCTGCTCGCGTGCGGTCTTGGAGTGGAATGGGTCGTGGTCGTCGCGATTGGGCTTTCTCAGACCGCGATGTTCGCGAGGCTGTTCCTGCTCCGCGGAATGGTCGGGATGGATGTCGGGAAGTGGCTGAAGGAGGTCTGGCTGCGTGCGGTTGCGGTAGCGGCGTGTGCCTGCGTGCCGGCTGCGCTTCCGGACATTCTTGGATGGCGGCTGCACCCTCTTCCGACTGTATTGCTTCTCATGTGCACGACTGCTCTTTCCGCATGGTTCGGAGGATGCACGATCGGGGAGCGCGGTGCAATTCTATCCCTTGTGCGAAAAAGGCTCCGTCGCCGTGGTAATGCCCTTTCCCGTTTTGCGAGGCTTCCGCAGAAGGTCTATGCCGCAACGAACCGTTCCGAGGAAATCCTGTCCGGAAGCTCATCGGGAGGCGTTTTCTATGCCTTGGCTCATGACTTTGTCGAGGACGGAGGGGTTGTCTGCGCCGCTGTCTGGGACGATGATTTCATGGGAGTGCATCATGCCTTTGTGCGCGATGACGACTCCCTTGCGGCAATGATGCGTAGCAAGTATGTGCAGTCGTCCCTTGACGGATGCTTCCTGAAAATCAGGGAATGTCTCGCGGACGGACGTCGCGTGATGTTTGTCGGCACGCCGTGCCAGGTCGCAGCGCTCAGAAAGTTTGTCGCAGGGGAACTTCTTGATGCGCTCTCTACTGAAGAACCGTCCCGTGCTGACGGCGGAGACGGCAACAAGACAGGACGCCTGCTGCTTGTCGAGATTCTCTGCCATGGCACACCGCTCCGGACAGCATGGAAATCATACGTCGAAGGCCTGATTAAATCACGTGGGGCGGTCTCCCTTTCCGGAGTTAATTTCCGAGACAAGTCCGCCGGTGGCTGGAAAGCCTACAGGGTAACGGTCGGCCTGAATATGCCGGACGGAAGTTCCGAAACGCTCTCGATGCCATACGCGGAAGTGCCTTTCATGCAGGATTTTCTCTCCGGAGCCAATCTCCGCAGCGCCTGCCGCAACTGCCCCGCACGCAACGGCCGCAGCGGCGCCGACATAAGCCTCGGCGATTTCTGGGGCGTGGAAAGGCTTCTGCCTCAGGCCTTTGACCCTATGGGCGTGAGCGTCGTGGGCGTATTTTCCGGCCGAGGTGCAGAAGCCCTTGCCGACATCTCGTCGTCGCTCAGGCTCATGGAGGTGCCGAAAGATGTCTTTGAACGCTCCATTGAGCGTAACGGCGGCTACGGTTCGTCCTGAAAACAACCATTCCTAAAAACAATGTCATGAAAGTCGCGGTTATAACATTGCAGATGCACACGAACTATGGCGGGGTTCTTCAGGCCTTCGCCTTGCAGCGTGTGCTTGAGTCTCTTGGTCATAATGTGGAAATCATACAGCTGGACGAGATTCTGCCGGAACCTGAGGGCATGAATGCCGTGCGGAAGCTCCTTACGAGGTCGTTCCGGAAATATGTGCTGCGTCGCCGCGATGCCGAACTTTTTCGCGAGCGTCGCATAAACAGGGAATTTCCTTCCGTGGGAGCGGAGTTTCTTGAATTTTTTCGTAAATATCTGAATATACGATATATATCCTCGTTCAGTGAAATCAGCGCTTCGGATTATGATGCGTTTGTCGTCGGCAGCGATCAGGTCTGGAGACCGAAATATAATCCTGCGCTGATGCATTCCTTTCTGGATTTCACATGGGAGGACGAGGGAAGAAAATGTCATCACGGGCTTCCTTCCGACGGGAAACGGCCCGTGGGCTGGGATGTTGGCAGGATTGCCTATGCGGTGTCTTTCGGCTGCGACGACTGGGAATATTCCGAGCGGCAGACCGCGCCTGCATCCGAACTTGCCGGCCGTTTCGACGCGCTTTCATTCCGGGAACTCTCAGGCGTGAGGAATGCCTCTGAGCATCTCGGGACGTACTCGGTGACAGTTCTGGACCCTACCATGCTGCTTGATGCGGATGACTATCTCGGCATTATAGGGCAGTGCAAAGGGCGGCCCAAAGATTTCTCGCGTCCGCTCGAAATGACAGAGAGAGAGCAGTTTGGTGTGACGGCTGATGAAAAGCCGATGGTGAAAGAGGGTGAGCGGACTGAAACTGAACGAGGAACTGGAGTCTTTGAGTATGTCCTTGACAGGACTGCGGAAACGGAGGCGCTGCTGGTTGAGCTTGAAGCCGCTCTCGCGCATCCTGTCCGCCGCTTCCTTCAGGCAAATCCCCGGGGGCATGAGGAAATCTCGCTCAGGGTGCAGCCGTCCGTTGAGTCCTGGATTGCAGGAATATCCGATGCCGGCTTCGTGCTGACGGACTCGTTCCACGCCTGCGTCTTCTCCATCCTTTTTCACAGGCCTTTCGCCGTTGTCGGGAACAGGGGCAGGGGACTTTCCCGCATCACATGGCTGCTGAGGCAGTTCGGACTTCAGAGCCGCCTTCTCTGCGGTCCGTCGCTTCCTGAAGGGGACATCGACTGGGACGACGTCAATGCACGGCTCGAACGCCTGCGTGAGGAGTCGTTGGGATTTTTGAAGAAAAACTTGAGGTAGTATATATGAGTTCGATGAAAATAAGCGTGATAGTCCCCGTGTTCAACGCGACTACAACAATAGAATACACGGTGGGGTCGATTCTCTCCCCGGCATTCTTCGACGACTGTGAGCTGATTCTCGTAGATGACGGCAGCACGGACGGCAGCGGCGAAAAGTGCGACGCGATAGCGGGCATACACGAGCGCATCCATGTGATTCACAAACAGAACGGGGGAGTCAGTTCGGCAAGGAATGCGGGCCTTAAAACAGCTCGGGGCGAGTATGTCACCTTTGTTGATTCCGACGACATTCTCCCGAAAGCTTGCCTTGCCGACTGGCTTGACACCGTCTCCGCCGGCGGGGCGGACCTCTATGTCGGAGGCTACAGGCTGCTGAACGGCTCTCCCATAGCCCCCTCTCCAGAAAAAAGCCGGCTCTACGCCCACGGGGAACTGTCCGGGTTCATAGACGACAACCTTTGCGACAACGGCTCCTACCTGCGTCCGGTTTGGGGGAAACTCTTCCGCAAATCACTGATTGACAAATATTCCCTCCGTTTCGAACCGTCGCTTTCATACGGCGAGGACATGCTTTTCCTCTTCCGTTTCCTGCTTCGCTGCGACAGTGCGGTGACGGTGCCGCGCTGCACCTATGTCTATCGCAGCGGCGCTTCCGGCCTGTCTTCGGATCTCTGCTCCGACAGGCACATAATGCAGCTGATGATGCTCCTCGGCCCATATTCCGAGACTCTTCGGGCAATGGAAAGCGCCTTCCCGGAAAGCGTGAAGGTCAAGTCGCTCTATCACAGGGACTTGGTCGGAAGGCTTATCTGCCGCATACTCACTGTCTTTGCTACCCGGCGCACTCTGCTGTGCACTTCGGACAACATCTCCAGACTCTACCACTATATGCGTTCAGACCCGGCTCTTAACCGCCTCGGAGGCGCGTTTTCCCTGCGCAGGGGGCAGATTCCGAACCTGCTTCTCTACCGCATGGGCTCTCCTCTCGTCTCCGCGCACCTGTACCGTCTCAGTGCGTTAGTATGCGGGGCATTCGGGATAAGGCCACGGCGGTATTGAACGACTGAACGCCCTCGTTCCGGCTCATTTTACAGACGCATTCACAAGTTTCCGAGGCGAAAGAACAACTGAACTCACTTCTTGTATTGATATAGACAATGATACTTAATGTACTCATATCCTGCTATAACGACTCCGTTTCCGATGTTCCGAAGATCTTCCTTCCACCGAGGGATGAGGTCCGCTACATCGTCTCGCATCAGATGTCCACGGATTTCGCGGCCGCGCATCCTGAACTGACTGCGGACATCGCATCATCGTTCGGACAGCGTGCCGATGTCGTCTATTCGCCCTTTGTCGGGAAAGGGGTCAGCCAGAACCGCAACCAC
>CAKUPC010000066.1 GCA_934675095.1 uncultured Bacteroidales bacterium
CCCCCCCGCCCCCCCCTATTCCCACTCGATTGTTGCAGGCGGTTTCGAGGATATGTCATACACCACTCTGTTGACCCCCTTGACCTTGTTTATTATCTCGTTGGAGAGCCGTGCCAGCACCTCGTAGGGGATATGCGCCCAGTCGGCGGTCATGCCATCGACCGAGGTCACCGCACGGAGTGCCACGCAGCTCTCGTAGGTCCTTTCGTCGCCCATGACTCCTACGCTCTGAACCGGGAGGAGTATGGCGCCGGCCTGCCAGATTTTGTCGTAGAGACCTGCCTCCCGGAGGATGCCGACGTAGATGCTGTCAACTTCCTGAAGGATATGGACTTTCTCCGGGGTGACCTCGCCTATGATGCGGATGCCGAGGCCGGGACCCGGGAACGGATGGCGTCCAATCAGAGAGTCGCTGATGCCTAACTGGCGGCCGACCCTGCGCACCTCGTCCTTGAACAGGAGTCGCAGCGGCTCCACAATCTTGAGGTTCATCTTCTCCGGGAGCCCTCCGACGTTGTGGTGGGACTTGATTACGACGGCCGTGCCGTTCACCTGTGCGGACTCGACCACGTCAGGGTAAATCGTGCCCTGCCCGAGCCATTTCACATCCTTGATTTCACCTGCGGCCGCGTTGAAGACCTCGATGAAATCTTTGCCTATAATCTTTCTCTTTGTTTCCGGGTCGGTCACTCCGCGAAGGTCGCCGAGGAACCTTTCCGCCGCGTCAATCCCTCTGACATTCAGCCCCATGCCCTTGTAGGACTCAAGCACTTCCGCGGCCTCGTTCTTCCTCATCAGGCCGGAATCCACGAAGATGCAGTGGAGGTTGTCGCCTATGGCGCGGTGCAGGAGCATCGCCGCGACTGAAGAATCCACTCCGCCGGAAAGTCCGAGCACGACCTTGTCGCCTCCGAGCTTTTCCTTCAGTTCCCGGACAGTCTGCTCGATGAAGCCCTCGCTGGTCCAGTTGCCGGAGCAGCCGCAGATGCCGAGCACGAAATTGCGGAGCAGCTGCGTGCCTTCGGTGCTGTGATAGACCTCGGGGTGGAACTGTAGTCCCCAGGTCTGCTCGCCCGTGATGCGGAAGGCGGCGATGTTCACGTCCTCGGTCGAGGCGATGATGCGGTAGGCCGGCGGAACGGAAGTTATCGTGTCGCCGTGGGACATCCAGACCTGCGAGCTTGCGCTTAGGCCTGCCATGAGCGGGTCGGCGGCGTCCCGGACATTCATCATCGCACGTCCGTATTCGCGGGTAGGGGATTTTTCCACGCTGCCTCCGAAGAACTGCGCGAGGTACTGGGCCCCGTAGCAGACTCCAAGCAGCGGAAGACTGCCCTTGATGCCGTCGAGGTTCACGGTCGGCGCGTTTTCCTGTCTCACGGAGCATGGACTTCCGCTGAGCACTACGCCTTTGACCTCAGGGCCGAAAGGGGAGTGCGTCCCATCAGTGCCGGCGGCCTCCCCGGAATCATTCTGTCTGAACTTATTGTAGGGAACGATTTCACAATAGACCTGCATTTCTCGGATTCTGCGGGCAATCAGCTGGGTGTATTGGGAACCGAAATCAACTATTATTATCTTTTCTGTCATATCTTCTGGGTGGCAGTGTTTATTTTAAGATTTCTCGACTTCACTTCGTTTTGCTCGAAATGATAGCGGAAATTGTTATTCTTATTTATGGTAATTGGGTGTGTTGCCGGTAATCGTGATGTCATGAGGATGGTTCTCGACGAGACCGTTGGCGGTGATGCGGACGAATCGCGCGGAGTGAAGCGCGTCGATGTCGGCCGCGCCGCAGTAGCCCATACCGGAACGTATGCCGCCCACGAGCTGATAGATGATGTCCCCGACGCTTCCCTTGTATGGCACTCTGGCGACGACACCCTCCGGAACGAGCTTCTTCGTGCTGTCCTCGCCGTCCTGGAAATAGCGGTCACGCGAGCCGGCCTTCATCGCATCGACTGAGCCCATGCCCCTGTAGGACTTGAACTTGCATCCGTTCTCCTCGAAGATTTCTCCCGGAGCCTCATCGGTGCCTGCGAACATCGAGCCTATCATCACGCAGTCTCCGCCGGCTGCAAGAGCCTTCACAATGTCTCCCGAGTAGCGCAGCCCTCCATCGGCAATCACAGGCACACCTGAACCCTCGGCGGCCTTTGCCACGTCGTATATCGCGGAAATCTGCGGAACTCCCACGCCGGCGATGATTCTCGTCGTGCAGATGGAGCCAGGTCCGATGCCGACCTTGAGCGAGTCCGCGCCGGCCTCAATCAGACGCGCGGCCGCCTCTGCCGTTGCGATGTTTCCCACGACCGTGTCAAGCTCCGGATAGACTGCCTTGATTTTTCTCAGAGCCTCCACGACTCCGTGCGAGTCTCCGTGCGCCGAGTCAAGCACAATCGCATCGACCCCGGCCTCGACGAGAGCCGTCACCCTGTCGAGCACGTCCGCCGTGATTCCGACTCCTGCGGCTACCCTGAGCCTGCCTTCCGCGTCGAGGCATGGAATCTTGTCGTCTTCTGCGGGATATTCCTTCACCTCGCGAATCTGCCGTGCCTGAGCCTCGATGCTCATATTCTTGTGTACCACGCTGATGCCTCCCTTCCGCGCGAGCATTATCGCCATCGCCTTTTCGGAGACAGTGTCCATCGCCGCGGAGACGATTGGGATGTTGAGGCTGATGTTCCGTGTGAAACGGGCTTTCGTGCTGACTTCCCGGGGCAGGACCTCGGAGTAGGCGGGCACAAGCAGGACGTCATCAAAAGTGAGCGCCGTCGAGTTGATTCTTTCTTCCGCAAATGACATAAAAATGATGTTTAAAATTGTTGTTATTGATTACTTTCCAAATGTTTAGTAAGCGTTTATTCTTTTACGATTACTTAGACCTTGTTGTGGCAGGCATAAAAAACAGAGGACCGCGCACCCGCACAGCCCTCCGCAGTATCATTTTCGTACATCTCCCGACTTCTTGTTTTTGAAGTGGTCGTTATACATCTTGATTCCGAAGATAATCGCGCTCAGCACCGCCGTGATTCCGTTTGCAATCGCAATCTGCCAGCTGCCGAGCAGGATTCCATAGACGCAGAAGAGCACCGAGCCGAGTCCGAGCAGCAGGAAAGTCCCGAGAGCGATGTCGTCCGTCTTGCGGGTGCGTATCGTGTGAATCGTCTGCGGCAGGTAACCCAGCAGCAGGGTGAGTGTGGCGAGTGAGCCGACGAGTTCTGTTATGGTCTGTGTCATTTCATCAAAAATTTAAGTTTATAATAGCAGTGTTTCGGGAATATGGCATGATTCCCATAATCAGTGGTTTCTGAAAATCCTCCGTTTCTTGTCATTTCCCTCGCTCCGTGAGATTCTGTCCTCCGGAATGAGCATCCTGATAGGTTTGACATTGCGGAAAAATCGTCCGGCAACGACCCTGACGACGGTGTAGCACGGGATAGCAACAAGCATTCCGAACACTCCTCCGAGCGTCGCGGCCATCAGAAGCACGATGAAAATCTCAAGAGGGCTGGCCTTTATGCTGTTCGAGTAGATGACCGGCTGGTAGATGAAATTGTCGACGAGCTGCGTGCAGCACATTATAACGATCAGAATCAGCGCAAATGCCCAGAATGGCACGTCCAGTCCAACCATTCCGGTTCCGCAGTACTTGAGTATCAGACCCATAAGCGTGCCGAGACAGGTTCCGATGAGCGGTCCTACGTATGGAATCACGTTCAGCAGGCCGGCAAGGAAGGCTATTCCCAGCGCCGAGCCCCACGGAAGTCTCGCCACCAGCGCGAGCCCGAGGAAGTCCAGCAGCGCGACCCCGGCCATCTCGATGAGAATCCCCACGAAATAGCGGCTGAGCAGATATTCCACGTCTCCGATTGACTCCTTGACGCTGCCCTCAATCTTGTCCGGCACCAGCGACGCGATGATTCGCGTGAACAGGCTTTCGTCGCGGATGAAGAAGAACGCGATGAAAATCACCGAGAAAAGCCCTATGCCGAAATTGGCGAGGAACGACGCCACGGAGCCGATTATGCTTGAGAATATCGAGATGTCGAATGCCTTCTGAAGCTCATGAAGGACGACAATCTCTATCCGGAACTCCCTCCCGAGGGAAGGGAATGTGTCTATCATCCAGTTGTTCAGATCCCTGAGCGGACCGGCTATGCCCTGGATGTTGCCGCTGTATGCCGAGGACACCTCATTCACTACATTTGTAAGAAGAGGCGTGACCCCGAGAATAACAGAGAGGAAAACGACCAGGAGTATGATTATGGTCAGTGCGGCCGCCACCCACCTTGGCATCCCTTTCCCCTTGACGCGGAGCTTTCCGAGCAGTTTCATTATCGGACGTGCCACGAGAGACACCACGCCGGCAAGCAGGAGATAGACCAGCACGCTGCTGAAATACCAGCACACGCTGCCGGCGAGGACGATTCCGAGCGCGATGAGGACATAACGGGCAAGTTTCTCCCGGTATTCAGTGGAAGGTATGATCTCTTTCAAATCCTTTTCGGCCATATCCGTTGCCTGTTATGCGCCCCTGTCATTCTTCCGTCAAAACGGAGAATCCACGGTGCTGATTTACAATATGTTAAGTGACTGTTCCTTAATCTTCTCCAGTTCGTCCTTCATCTTCACGACATATTTCTGCATCTCGTGATTGTTGGACTTGGAGCCCGTCGTGTTGATTTCGCGTCCCATCTCCTGAGCGATGAACCCGAGCTTCCGCCCAGGATACGGCTCATTCTCAATGGTTTCGAGATAGTAGCTGCAGTGCTGACGAAGCCTTACACGCTCCTCGTTGATGTCGAGTTTCTCGATGTAGAAAATCATCTCCTGTTCAAGCCGTGTCTGATCGACCTCAAGCTTGAGCTCGTCGAAGCGCGTTAAAATTTTTTCACGAATCTGTACGATACGTTCCTGTTCGAACTTCTCGATTTCGTGCGAGCAGGCGAGTATGTTCTCCACCTTTGCGGTGACGTCGCGCCTGAGAGCCTCGCCCTCGCGCAGCCTGAATTCCTTCAGCGCCTCGACAGCCTTCCGCACGGTTCCGAAAACAGCCTCCCAGTTGCCGTCGTTCACGATTTCCTGTTTCTTTGTCTGACCCACCACGTCCGGCAGCCGGAGCAGCGACGGAACGGCAGCGTCGAAAAGTCCGAATTCGTCGGCCGCAATCCTGCTCCGTATGTCCTTCAGCTGCGAAAAATAACCGAGCAGAGCCTCCTCGCTGATTTCCCTTGACGCATCGCCCTCGTTCTGCTCGAAGTTCATGAAGAAGTCAATAGAACCTCGCTGAAGCTCCTTTGCAAGATATTGTCGCACAATCATTTCCTTGTCTTTCGGCAGCATCTGCGACTTCATGCTGATGTCCGCGGTCTTTCCGTTGACCGTCCGTATCTCCACCGTAATCTTTCCCTTTTCCAGCACAAGCTCCGCCTTTCCGTAGCCTGTCATTGACTGAACTGACGCCATATTTCTATATTTCCGAATTTCACATATTTTGTCGATGCATACAATCCTCGAAAGATAATGCCCCGAAATCGACGCAAAAATACTAAAAATCCATTATATTTGTACGATATTGTCGAATATATGGACTCGTCTTCACGGGCGAATGTTCGTAAGGCATTGACATATAACCATAACGCGAGATATAAATTTTGAAATAGAATGGAAGAGACTTTCAAGACAGCGGAAGCGACGGAGCCGAGGACTCTGAACTTCCTTGAGGAAATCATCGAGGCGGATCTTGCAGCCGGCAAGTATGACAGCATCATCACGCGGTTTCCGCCGGAGCCTAACGGCTATCTGCACATCGGACACGCGAAGAGCATATGCACTAACTTCGGACTTGCGCAGAAATATGGCGGAAAGACGAATCTCCGTTTCGACGACACCAATCCGGTCAAGGAAGACACGGAATATGTGGATTCAATCAAGGAGGACATCAAGTGGCTCGGTTTCCAGTGGGCTGAGGAAAGATATGCCTCGGACTATTTCGACCAGCTGTACGAATGGGCTGAAGAGCTTATAAAGAAAGGACTTGCATACGTCGATGACCAGTCTCAGGAGGAAATCCGCATCGGGCGCGGCACGGTGAACGAGCCGGGAAAGAACAGCCCGTACAGGGACCGCAGCGTCGAGGAGAACCTTCGTCTTTTCAGAGAGATGAAGGCTGGAAAATATGCCGACGGCGAGAAGGTGCTCCGCGCGAAGATTGACATGGCCAGCAAGAACATGATGTTCCGCGACCCTATCATGTACCGCATCGTGCACGCTCATCACCACCGCACGGGCGATAAGTGGTGCATCTATCCGATGTATGACTACACCCACGGTCAGTGCGACTCCATCGAGCACATCACCCATTCCATCTGCACCCTTGAGTTCGACGTTCACCGCCCGCTCTACGACTGGTTCATCCAGCAGCTCGGCATCTTCCCTTCGCATCAGTATGAGTTCGCCCGCCTCAACCTCACCTACACGGTGATGAGCAAGCGCAAGCTCCTCGAACTTGTCCGCAACAACTTCGTCAGCGGATGGGACGACCCGCGCATGCCGACCATCTGCGGAATACGCCGCCGAGGCTACACTCCTGAGGCAATCAAGATGTTCGTTGACAAGGTCGGGCTCGCGAAGAGGGAGCAGCTGATTGACCTTC
>CAKUPC010000067.1 GCA_934675095.1 uncultured Bacteroidales bacterium
GCTCATGATGTCCGCGTCATCCGCCTTCCGCGCCACGGGGCGAGCTGCCCTATCGGATTGGGCGTGAGCTGCTCGGCTGACCGCAACATCAAGGCGAAGATTAACGCCGACGGAATCTGGATTGAGAAGATGGACGACAAGCCTTACGAGCTCATCCCTGAGGAACTTCGCAATGCCGGTGAGGGCGACGCGGTGAAGATTGACCTCGACAGGCCTATGGCTGAGGTCCTGGCTGAACTTACGAAATATCCTGTATCGACACGCCTGAGCCTCAACGGGACCATCATCGTGGCACGCGACATCGCCCATGCCAAAATCAAGGCACGTCTCGACGCCGGCGAGCCTATGCCGCAGTACCTCAAGGACCATCCGGTCTATTATGCCGGTCCGGCCAAGACTCCTGCCGGAATGCCTTGCGGCTCCCTCGGTCCTACGACCGCCGGACGAATGGATCCTTATGTGGATGAGTTCCAGTCACACGGCGGCTCTCTCATCATGCTCGCCAAGGGCAACAGAAGCCAGGCGGTGACCGATGCCTGCAAAAAGCATAGCGGATTCTACCTCGGCTCAATCGGAGGCCCGGCTGCAATCCTCGCTCAGAACAACATCAAGAGCATCGAATGCGTCGAGTTCCCTGAACTCGGAATGGAGGCTGTCTGGAAAATCCGCGTGGAGAACTTCCCGGCATTCATCCTCGTCGATGACAAGGGCAACAACTTCTTCTCGCCTTTCGGCCTGTAAGTTTCTTGTAACGGAAAATATAAAAAAGCGGGGCGGCGAATGAGTTTCGCCGCCCCGCTTTTTTTACTTGAAAAAATTACCTGACGCGCAGCTTCTGTCCGATGCGCAGCGTCGCCGTCGATTTGATGCCGTTGAGCCGGCAGATTGCGCTCACGGTAGTGCCGTTCTTCTGGGCAATCTTCCCGAGCGTGTCCCCGGACTTCACGATGTGCCATCTCATAGCCTTGAGGGCCGCCTCTTCCGCCGCGTCCTCCTCGGCGCTCTTGAGTTCGTCGTCGAAGTTCTGCTCGTAGTTGCTGAACTGGCTGAGGTACTTCTTCTTCAGGACGAACATCCTGTGGCGCAGCACTCCGGTCTCGAAGTCGATGAGCCACTGAGGGTCAAAGGCATAGCCGTTGTAGCGCGTCTCGAAATGAAGATGCGGCCCGGTCGAGCGTCCGGTGCTGCCGCCGAGTCCGATGACGTCTCCTGCGTTCACCCAGTCTCCGGCTTCCACATTTCTCTTGGAAAGATGCCCGTAAAAAGTCTCCAGACCGTTCTCATGACGGACGACCACCACGTTTCCGTAGCCTCGCATCGTGGTGGAGATTCTGACCTTGCCGTTGAACGTCGCGTAAATCGGCGTGCCCGTCGTGAGCGGCAAATCCACGCCCTGATGCCTGCGGCCGCGTCTCGGCCCGAACTTTCCGCGCGGGTTCACCTTTCCTTGATAGGGGCAGGAATAGTTGCTCAGGCTATCGACAAGCCAGATTGCGGAGTAGGATGGGAGGGAATCCCACGGGACCTTGTAGGGATCCACCGAGCGGTTGTCCCAGTGTGCGGTGAAAATCTCGTTGTCCCAAGCGAAGTCCTCGGTCTTGATGTATTTCCATGTCCCGTTCCCGTAGAGAACCACCTTCACGAACTCCGACATGGTGTCGAGCGTATCGACCGGGTCGGACTCCGTGACGACCAGCGGCTTCACGGCCTGACGCGGCCGCCTCGGAACCAGCTCGTTCTCCGTCGTGGGAAACCTGAAGTTCGGGTTTGCGGAGGGGATGTTCTCATCCACCACCTTAGCTGGTTTCTGCGCCGCCGCCATCAGAGGCAGCAGCGCAGAAACCATCATAGTAAGACATTTCAGCGGCCTCATTTCTGCTCGCCTCCGAACTTGTTCACGAGAATGTCCTTCACCTGAGCGAGCTTGTCCGCGAGCAGTTCGTCAGAATCCGCCTCGCAGATGAACCTCAGGTAAGGCTCGGTGTTCGACGGGCGGACGTTGAACCACCAGCGCGGGAACTCGACCCTGTAGCCGTCGAAGTCCATGTAGGCCGTCGGCTTCTCCTGCGCGAGGAAATGGTCGCGTACAGCGTCCATCGCGCCCTGCTTGTCCTCAATCTTGAAGTTGACCTCCCCGGAATTTTTGTATTTCTCGATGCGCGAAATCAGCTGGCTGAGCGAAACGCCCCTGCGCTTCATGTCCGCGACGACATTGAGGATAATCATCGACGCGAGAAGTCCGCTGTCGGAGTAGAAGAAGTCGCGGAAATAATAGTGTCCCGCAAGCTCTCCTCCATAGATTCCGTTGATTTCGCGGAGCTTGTTCGCGGCGAACGCGCGTCCGACCTTCCATGTCTCCATCTGCGCGCCCATCGGTGCAAGATATTCGCCCACGGCCTTGGAGCTGCGTATGTCCTGAAGCACGATGCCCCTCAGGCCCTTCTTTTCAAGGAAATAGTGCCCGAGCACCGCAATCATAAGGTCCGGAGATATGAACCTCGCGTTCTCATCGACGAACATCACGCGGTCGGCGTCGCCGTCGTAAATCACTCCGATGTCGGCTCCGGTCTTGCGCACGAGTTCCTGAAGCGCCACCACATTCTTGGCAATCAGCGGGTTAGGCTCATGGTTCGGGAAACGTCCGTCAATGGTGTCGAAGATGTAGGACGGCTGAGCTCCGAAGATTTCCTTAGCATAGAGGTTCGCCATTCCGTTCGAGAGGTCCATCGCAATCCTGAGGTTCGACCAGTCCTCCTTATATTTAATAAGGAAGTTCAGATAGTCCTGATGAACGTCCTTCTGATAGACCTGTCCTTTCCTTGCGGCCGGAGTGCACGGCTTTCCCTCGTCAATCCACTGCTTGATTTTTCCCAGTCCCGCGTCGAATCCCACTGCGGCGGCGTTGGTCGTCGATACCTTCATTCCGTTGTACTCCGCCGGGTTGTGCGACGCCGTAATCTGAATCGAGGCCTTGAACCCGTAGTTCGCCGTTCCGAAATATACCATAGGCGTGGTGCTGAGCCCGATGTCGTAGATGTCCGCTCCCGCGTCCGTCACTCCGCGAATCACCGCGTCATGAATCGTGTCCGATGAAAGGCGGCAGTCCCGTCCGAGCAGGACCTTGTCCGTCCCGAGAAGTTCGGGCACGAAAAAGCCCACCTTGTATGCGATGTCCTCGTCCCAATCGACATTCCAGATTCCCCTGATGTCGTATGCGTGAAATGCTCCCATGTCGTTGAATTTTAATTTGTTACTTTGATTTGTATCTCGTCTGAACCTTGCGCGAGGCAATGTTCTGGAGTTTCCTCGAAATCATCTTCTTCCGAATCGGGGACAGCTCATCAACAAATAGCCTGCCATCCAGATGGGCCATCTCGTGCTGCACCATCCGGCAGCCGAACTTGTCAAAGACCTCCACCTGCTTCTCGAAATTCTCGTCGTAGTACTCTACCTTAATCGACGACGGTCTCACGACTTCTGCGTATATTCCCGGGATGCTGAGGCAACCCTCTGAGTATGAACAGGTTTCCTTGCTTTCTTCGAGAACCTTCGGATTTATCATCGTCCGTCTGAAATCCTTGAGGTAGGGATATGTGTCCGTGAGTTCCGTCCCATCGACGATGAGAACCCGCAGCGGAACGCCCACCTGAGGGGCCGCAAGCCCGCATCCGTCCGCATTTTTCAGCGTCTCCTTCATGTCCTCGACGAGTTTCGTCAATTCTTCCCTTTTCGTCAAATCCGCCTCGTCGTCGGCACGGCGGAGCACCTCCTGACCGTAAAGATATATAGGTAAAATCATATTTGTAAATATTTATATTTCATTTATTTCCCGCATCCTAGGCATCCTTCGTCCGGTCCATATAGCTCTGGAGAATTATCGCCGCGCTGATTTTATCGACGCTCTCCTTGTCGCGGCGGTCCTTTTTCTTCATGCCCCCGTCAATCATCGCCCTGTGCGCCAGAACCGACGTGAACCTTTCGTCCTCCGTCACTACCGGAATGCCCGGAAAGGCGTTTTTCAGCGTCCGCAGGAACACATCGACATCCGCCGCGGCCTCGGACGGCCTCCCGTTCATGTTCATCGGATACCCCACCACAAACTTCACAACATTCTCATTTTGAGCGTAAGTTTTGAGATATTCTATTATCTTTGCAGAATGTACCGTGTCCAGGGCAGACGCGAAGATTCCGAGCGGGTCACTCACGGCGACTCCGACTCTCTTGCGTCCGTAATCTATTCCAATAAGTCTGTCCATCGGATGCAAAGTTAATACTAAACTATGGCTCAACAAAATAAAGATAAAAAAGTTCGCCGCTATGTGCTGACCCTCGTGGAGGACATGACCCACAAGCCGCTGAACTCGATTAGGTTCACGAGGCCGATGGCGACACTGGTAGTCACCAATGTCTTTCTCCTGCTCTGCGCGCTGATTTACTGCGTGATAGCCTTCACGCCGCTGCGCACGTTCATTCCCGGCTACCCGGACGCGCACACCAAGAGGGCGGCGATTCAGAACGCCATCAGGGTCGATTCACTCGAAAAGGTCATCTGCCGCTGGGAACTCTATTCCGAGAACCTGCGCAGGGTTGTCGAGGGGGACGGGACCGTCGATGTGACGAGCATCCTCACCGGAGCCGACCCGGCCATGCCTCCTGCCTCCGACGAGGGGGCCGATGGAATCACCGACGCCGAGTTCCGCGACGCCGTGGTGGAGGAAGAGCAGTTCGACCTCTCTTCCGGACAGAGGAGGGAACTCCCGATTGAGGGAATACATTTCTTCTCGCCGCTCAAGGGTGTGGTGAGCAAGCCTTACGACAAATATGTGCATCCTTATGTCGATCTGACGGCTCCTGCCAATTCCGTCGTGATGGCCACCCTCGACGGCACCGTCATCTTCACGGGCTGGAACAACGATGCCGGATACACGATTCAGATTCAGCACTCCGACGACATCGTTTCCATCTACCAGCACACCGAGAAGCTTCTCAAGAAGACCGGGGACAAGGTCACGGCCGGAACCCCGATTGCGCTCGTAGGCAGCGCCGGAAATCTTGCGGTCGGCGACCATCTCCGCTTTGAACTCTGGTACCGGGGAGAGTCCGTCGATCCGGCTAAATATGTTAATTTCTGACAGTTATGGGAAAGAGAAAGGTCGCGATACTCGGTTCCACGGGGTCCATAGGACGGCAGGCTCTGGATGTAATCAGACAGCACCCGGATTTGTTCGAGGTGGAGCTGCTTACGGCGAACAATAGCGCCGAACTGCTTGTGCAGCAGGCTGTTGAGTTCGACGCGAACAGCGTGGTGATATGCAATGAGGAGAAATATGGGGAAGTGGCGGATGCTCTGCAGCCTAAGATGATAAAGGTCTTTGCGGGCATGGACTCCGTCTGCGAGCTCGTGAAGTCGGACGGCATCGACATCGTGCTCACCTCAATGGTCGGGTTCAGCGGACTGCGTTCCACAGTGGCGGCAATCGAGGCGGGAAAGGCAATTGCGCTCGCGAACAAGGAGACCCTTGTGGCGGCGGGCTCTATTGTGATGAATCTTGCGGAAGAGAACAAGGTGCCGATTCTTCCTGTGGATTCCGAGCACTCCGCAATCTTCCAGTGCCTTCTCGGCGCGAACGGCAATTCTCTGGAAAAGATTCATCTGACGGCTTCCGGCGGGCCTTTCCGCACCTGGGACAAGTCAAGGATAGCCGCCGCGAAGGCCTGTGACGCGCTCCGGCACCCGAACTGGAACATGGGCAGCAAGATAACCATAGACTCCGCGACGATGATGAACAAGGGCTTCGAGGTCATCGAGGCCAAGTGGCTCTTCGGCGTCGAGCCCGGGAAGATAAGCGTCGTCGTGCATCCGGAATCGATAGTGCATTCCATGGTGGAATACGCCGACGGCGCCGTGATTGCCCAGCTCGGCTGTCCGGATATGCGAGAGCCGATACAGTTCGCCCTTGCATATCCCCGGAGGCTTCCTCTGAACAACCGCAAGCTGGACTTCGCGAAGCTCGGCTCGCTCACCTTCGAGGAACCCGACCTGTCGAGATTCCCCGCGCTCGGTCTTGCCTATTCCGCGCTCGACCGCGGAGGCAACATCCCGTGCGCGATGAATGCGGCGAACGAGGTGGCTGTGGCGGCGTATCTACGCGACGAAATCAGCTTCTACGGCATTCCCGAGCTTGTCTCCGAGTGCATGGAGCGAACCCCGTTCATCGGGAATCCTTCGCTGGACGACATATTCGCCACCAACGACGAGACGGCGGCTCTGGCTCGAACATTGATTGCCTCGGGGCGGTTTTGAAATTACGGCGGTCCCGTGCCGGCGATGATAAATCGAACCTTTTTGATAAGCGAGAGCAGTCCAAATTCATTTGAGACTGCCGAGCGCAAAAAAGTGGCGTATGAAATACGAACGATATATGATAATTTAGGGGTATATGAT
>CAKUPC010000068.1 GCA_934675095.1 uncultured Bacteroidales bacterium
CAACATCTTCTACCGCACGATAATCCGTGCCGCGGAGTTCTATCCTGTCTCCAACGGTCTGGAAGCCAATGAGAAACGGCTTGAGGTACTTGTCGCCAGAGGCTATTCCGCGGTGGTCTTTCCCGAGGGCACGCGCAGTCCTGACTGCTCGCTCGGACGCTTCCATCGCGGCGCCTTTGAACTTGCCGAAAAACTCGGTCTTGACGTGCTTCCTGTCGTGATTCACGGCTTCGGACACGTGCTTCCCAAGCGCGACTTCATGCTCCGCGAGGGCGAGATTTACGGCGAGGTGCTTCCGAGGGTTGCGTTCTCTGCGGCCGGGGCGGACCTGAAGTCTCGCACGAGATGGTTCCGGGCATTCTATCTTTCTGAATATGAGCGTGTACGCCGCGAAAGGGAGACACCGGAATATTTCGTCCCGTACATAAAGCTTCAATACGCCTACAAGGGAAAGGACGTCGAGCGGGAATGCAGCGTGCAGCTGCGTGAGCTTTTGTGGATATATGATATTCCTGAGCGGACGCGGGAATATGTCGTCGAGAACTGCGGCGTCGGTGCCGGGGCGCTCGCGCTGGCGTTGAGCCGTCCGTGGATTCAGGTGTATGCGAGTGACCCCGATGCGGAAAAACTTGCGGTCGCGGTGAACTGTTCGGCGGTTCCGACGAATCTGCATTATGTCGATGCCGAGGGGCGTGAACTTGTTCCGGGCTCTGTTGAGGAGGCGTCGGGAGGAATGTCTGAAATTATGGAGGCGGGAATATGAGCATGATGCAGGACATAAGAGAGAGGGGAGAGCTACATGGGGACGGCGGGAATTTGAGTATGGGGGAGGACATGACAGGAGACGGGACGATGGCCACGGGGAGGACTGCGGTCATAATCGGGGGCGGCATGGGCGGACTGATTACGGGGGCTATGTTTTCGCGTCTGGGTTGGCGCGTGACCGTGCTTGAACAGAACAGGAATGTGGGCGGCGGACTCCAGACTTTCCGGCGCGGCGGAGTGGATTTCTGCCCCGGAATGCACCTTGTGGGCGGCTCTGACGGGGGAGCGGCAGTGGCACTGCTGCGTCGTCTTGGAGTTGATGTGCGGCTGGAAAGCTGCCCTCAGACGGTTCTGCTGTCTTCGGAAGGCGCGTTCCCGGAAGCTGGGGCTGGCGCGTTTCAATACCGCATTCCTCAGGGCGTTGAGGCGTTCTACAGCTATTTCGCGGAAAGGTTTCCGGAAAGTTCGGCGGAATTGAGACGCTACCTTGACAGGATGCAGGAAATATATGACAGCGTCCCGTTGCTGAAACTCGGCTCAAGTGATTCGGAGTTTTCGGAAGGCGATGACCTGACTTCCATATTTTTCGACGGCCGTGTGATTTCTTATGTCCCTGACGGTGACGCGCTTATGCCTGCGGACGAGTTTGTCGCAAAGTACATCTCCGACAACCGGCTGAGGACTGTGCTCGGATGGCTGAATCTTCTGACCGGGGCGATTCCCGGCATCACTCCGGCTTATGTACACGCGATAATCAACATACTCTATATCAGCGGCTCTTCGCAGTTCATCGGAGGCACGAAGTCCATAGTCGGGCAGCTTGTCGGCATCATTGAGGGCGCGGGCGGAACGGTTAAGGCCGGCTGTGCGGTGGCAGATATTCTTGTCGGACAGGACGGTTCCGGAGATGCGTCACAGGAGAGTCGAGCCGCGCCCCTGGCGTGTCGCTCCGCCTCCCCGGCTGGTCAATCTGCGACCTGCGGCGGGACGGGCGCGGGCAGGCGGAAAGTTACCGGGGTCAGATGCTCCGACGGAAATGTATATGCGGCAGACATATACATATCCGACATCCATCCTTCTGCCCTCGCCTCGCTTTGTCCTCCTGATGCCTTCCCGAAGGCTTTTCGTCGTCGTCTCGCGGCGCAGAAGCCCGGCATCTCGATGTTCAGCCTCTACATTAGGCTTCGTGACGCGGTAGCGCCGGGCGGAATGAATCTCGCGGATGACGCTGCGGCTGATGAGATGAATCTCGCGGCTGACGGCAGGAGCGCCGGTGCCTCCTGGTCAGCCGGATTCATTCTGGACGGTGCCTCCGGCTCCGCGTGGCGGCCGTGGGGAGAAATCATGTATGTCCGTGACGGGAACGCCCTTACGGTCATGTCTCCGATGTCCTGCGATGAAGTCGCCCGATGGAAGGGCACGGCTCCGGGGTGTCGGCCGGAAGAATACCGGCAGTGGCTCGCGGAGCGCACGGAGCAGCTGCTCAGCCGCATTGAACGGCTTGACCCCGGATTCCGGAGCCGCATTGAGACCTGCTGGCCGGCTTCTCCTCTTACGCTCGGGAGCTATCTGGGCGACCCGGACGGCGCGGCCTACGGATTCCGCATCGACGAGTCGGCTCCCGCATATTCCCGCTTCGGCCCGAAGACATATCTCGACAATCTTTATATGACAGGACAGAATGCCGGACTTCACGGACTCTGCGGCGTCTCGATGACATCGATTCTCACGGTGAATGCGATATGTGGGGGAACGGACTCTTCGCGGGTGGATGGGAGGAACGCGTATTGTATTGTAAATGATTTATAATAAATGATATATGCTTAATTTTAAGGACATTGAGGATGACATTGAGTTTCGCGGCGCGGACGAAATCCGTAACTTTCAGGACGGACTTCTGCGCGATGCTGTCAAATATCTCGCGGAGCATTCGAGGTACTACCGGAGGATGTTCCGTGAAAACGGGATTGATGCCGGGGACATACGGACGATTGACGACCTCGTGCGTGTTCCGTTTACGGAAAAGCGAGACTTGCAGCTGTATAACGAGGATTTTCTGTGCTGTCCCAAGGAAAGGATTGTCGATTACATCACGACTTCCGGCACTCTCGGCGAGCCCGTGACTTTCGGCTGTTCGGAGCATGACCTCCGGAGGCTTGCCTACAACGAGAAAAAGTCGTTCGCCTGCGCGGGCCTGAAGCCGGGGAACATCCTTCAGCTGATGACCACCCTTGACAAGCGCTTTATGGCAGGGCTTGCCTACTTTCTGGGAATCAGGGAGTTGGGCGCGAGCATCATCCGTGTGGGAAACGGAATCCCGGAGCTTCAGTGGGACACGATCCGACGTCTGAAACCGGACACTCTGATGTGCGTCCCGTCGTTCATCCTGCGGCTGCTCCAGCACGCCGAGGAGCACGGAATTGACTGGCGCGAAAGTTCCGTGCGGCGCATCATCGGCATCGGCGAGGGACTGCGTGACCAGAACTTCGAGCTGAATCTGCTCGGTCGGAAAATAAAGGAAAAATGGGATGTGGAACTGTATGCCACCTATTCATCGACGGAAATGGGCGCGACTTTCTCCGAGTGTCAGTACGGCTGCGGCGGGCACGTACATCCTGAACTGATTATAGTCGAGATTATCGGGGAGGACAACCTTCCGGTGCCTGACGGGCAGCCTGGCGAGGTGGTCGTGACGACTCTCGGGGTGGAGGCTATGCCGCTGCTGAGGTTCAGGACTGGCGACATCGCGGCGAAAATTACCGAGCCTTGCCGCTGCGGGCGCAATTCCTACAGGCTCACCCCGCTTGTGGGACGCAAGAACAACATGATTAAGCTCAAGGGCACGACGCTCTATCCTCCTGCGCTGAACGACGTCCTGGACAACACGGATTATGTCGAGAACTATGTTGTGGTGGTGCGTGACAGCGATGCCGGAACCGACGAGGTCGTGGTGAGGGTCGGTCTCAAGGGCGAATGTCCTGACGGGGATATGATTAGGCTTAAGGGGCGTTCGGGTGAAGATTTGGTGAAGGACCTCAAGGACAGGTTCCGTTCCCGCGTGAGGGTCGCTCCGATTGTTGAGGTCTGCCCTGTCGAGGAAATCCGCGCCGTGAATTTCCCTGCAAAGAGCCGCAAGCCGGTGAAGTTCATAGATGAAAGAATGACGAAATAACGGAAGATATGAATAGAGTGGTGATAACGGGACTGGGAATATGGTCCTGCATAGGAAAGAACATTGGCGAGGTGCGTGACTCGCTGTGGAACGGCCGGTCGGGGATTGTGCTGGATCCTGCACGCAAGGAACTGGGGTTCAGGAGTGCGCTGACAGGGAAGGTGGAGATGCCTGAGCTGAAGGGGCTGCTGTCCCGCGCACAGCGGAACTATATGCCGGAGCAGGCGAAGTATGCGTGGTGCGCCACTTCCGAGGCCCTTCGCAATGCGCGGATAGATCAGGATTGGCTGGACAGCCATGAGGTCGGGATTCTCTACGGCGGGGACAGCTCCGTGGAACCTGCCGTGAAGGCCGTTGACACGGTGCGCGAAAAAAAGGACACGGTGATGTGCGGCTCCGGGGCAATCTTCCAGTCGATGAACTCAACCGTGACCATGAACCTCAGCTGCATTTTTCACCTCAAGGGAATAAACATGACCGTTTCCGGCGCCTGCGCAAGCGGCTCGCACGCCATCGGACTGGCATCCCTGCTGATTGCGGACGGGCTGCAGGACATGGTTGTCTGCGGCGGAGCGCAGGAAGTCAATCCGTGGGCGGTCTGCTCCTTCGACGGAATTTCCGCATTTTCCACCCGTGAGGACGCTCCCGAGCAGGCCTCGCGGCCCTTTGACCGCGACCGTGACGGGCTTGTCCCGAGCGGAGGAGCCGCGACGGTAATCCTTGAAAGTCACGAGTCCGCCGCGCGTCGCGGCGCTCCGATTCTTGCCGAGGTTCTCGGCTACGGCTTCTCCTCCAACGGCGACCACATATCATCTCCCAACGTCGACGGCCCGGTGCGCTCCCTTGAGATGGCTCTGCGCCGCTCCGGACTTCACGCCTCCGACATCGGCTACATCAACGCCCACGCCACCTCCACTCACGTCGGGGACGCGAACGAGGCCAAGGCTCTCCTGAAGGTTTTCGGCGAGCGGAGCGTCGAGGTCACGAGCACCAAGTCCCAGACAGGTCACGAGATGTGGATGGCCGGAGCCAGCGAGGTGGTTTATTCCATGCTGATGATGAAGGGCGGCTTCATAGCCCCGAACCTCAATTTCGTGAATCCGGACGAGGACTCCGCCCGCCTGCTCATACCTTCCGTGCGCGTCGAGAAGCGCTTTGACACATTCCTTTCCAATTCCTTCGGCTTCGGAGGGACAAACTCATCATTGATAATCAGGGATATGCGTTAGCGCTGTCCCGAAAAACCGAGAAATATGAAAACTGCATTGGTTACCGGCGGAAGCCGTGGAATAGGACGCGCGGTGTGCGTCGAACTGGCAAGGAGGGGATATCACGTGATTGTGAACTATGTTTCCAACGAGGCCAAGGCTCTGGAGACCCTGACTCAGATTCGCGAGGCAGGGGGCGACGGGGAACTGCTGAGGTTCGACGTCGCGGATAGGGCGGCCGTCGCCGATGCCCTGAACGGCTGGGCGGACAGGCATCAGGGGGAATATGTTGAGGTTCTGGTGAACAATGCCGGCGTGCGGCGCGACAATCTGCTGGTCTGGATGGAGGACGAGGACTGGGACCGGGTGCTCGACACGAGCCTCGGAGGGTTCTACAATGTGACTCGTCCGCTGATTAAGCCTATGATTCTCAATAAGTTCGGACGAGTGGTCAATGTGGCATCCCTCTCCGGGCTCAAGGGACTGCCGGGGCAGTGCAACTACTCTGCGGCAAAGGGCGGCCTCATCGCCGCGACCAAGGCCCTGGCCCAGGAGGTTGCCAGAAAGGGCGTTACGGTCAATGCCGTGGCTCCGGGCTTCATCCGCACGGACATGGTCGAGGGGCTTGACGAGGCGGAGCTTCGAAGGACAATTCCGGCGGGACGCTTCGGGACACCCGGGGAGGTTGCCTCGCTTGTCGGCTTCCTCGTCTCTGAAGAGGCGGCCTACATAACCGGTCAGTGCATCGGGATAAACGGCGGATTGTAAGGCGTACTTTTTGCTGAAGGCGTGCGGCTCCGACGGAGAACCTGAGCCGGCGGAGCCGCACGCAGAAATGTATAT
>CAKUPC010000069.1 GCA_934675095.1 uncultured Bacteroidales bacterium
GCGGGGAAACTTTCTGCACATCTCCGTGCCGGGATTTTCAGCGTTGACAACTGGGCGGGAAGGCTCTATGTATATGAACACGACGTCCCGGGGCGGTTCAATGTCCACGCCTTTTACGGCAGGGGAGTCTGGGCCTCCTTTTTCACTAACTGGAAATTCTGCCGCATGGGCAGCCTTGCCGCCCGTATCGCATACTACTCCTATCCCTTCATGCCGCCCTCCGTCCGCAGGCCCGACAGGCTTGAAGCCAGGCTGATGTTGGCGATGAGGTTTTAACTGCGCAAGGCTCTCTCACTTCGTTCGAGATGACAGGAGAGGGGGTATCGTGGCGGGTTATTTCCCGCCACGATATATATATAAGGTCTGTCCTTCGCGGATATTCGTTCCTTTCAGATGATTCCACTTCTGAATCTGCTTCACGGAGCAGTGGTATTTGGATGCAATCTTTCCGAGATAGTCGCCCTTCTTGACCTTGTAGGCAATTCTCTGTCCGTCGCCGCCTTCCTTTATCTTCTTGATTGTCACTGGGTTCAGCAGCGTGTCCGCCTTGTGCAGGTGCACATTGTCCTCCACCGCTATGAAGTTTCCGGTGTAGTCGGCCGGCAGGCGGAGAATCCATGTCTCCGTGGCGCTCCCCGGTATGATGTCGTGCGTATATTGCGGGTTCAGCACCTTCAGCACTTCCATCGGAACCCCCGTCAGCTCGTTCACCTGCTTGAAGTGCAGCATCCGGTTCACATGGAAGGTGTCAATCTGCGTCGGCATATTAACCTCCTCGGGGACGATTCCGCATTCCTTGTAGTAGTTAAGCGCATAGAGCGCTCCGGTGAACGCCGGCACATAGCCCCTCGTCTCGCGCGGGAGATAGTGATAGATGTCCCAGAAATCTGTCTTTCCGGAACGTTTGATGGCCTTGTTCACATTCCCAGGACCGCAGTTGTAGGACGCGATTGCAAGAGACCAGTCTCCGAAAATCTCATACGAATCCCTGAGGTATCTTGCCGCGGCGTCCACTGCCTTCACCGGGTCAAGACGCTCATCCACAAACGAATTGATTTTCAGGCCATATTTCTTCGCCGTGTAGTACATGAACTGCCACATCCCGCGGGCTCCTACCCGCGACATCGCGTCATATTTCAGCATCGACTCGATTACTGCCATCGCCCTAAGCTCCTCCGGGATGTCGTAGCGGTTGAACGTCTCCTGAAAAATGGGGAAATAGTAGTTGCCAAGTCCGATGACGCGCCCCATCTGCTGAGGCATCTTTTCGGAATAGAGGATTATGTAGTTCTTGACTATGTCATTGTATGCCAGCGGTATGAAAGACTGAATGTCGCTGAGCCTGCGGACAAGAACCGAATCGGGAACCTGAGAGGTGTAGCGGACGGCTGCCGTGTCGAGGTCATTCAATACTGCGAACTCCACCTGCCTGTTCTTGCCGTAGAACGCGAGCAGAAGGCTGTCAAGCGTGTGCTGCCCCTGGAGGCTGTCCGCCCGGAATACATTCTCGATGCTGTCCTCTTTTGAGAGGATGCTGTCTGCCTGCTGCACGTCGCCGGCCTCTTCCACAATCTCATCCGTGTCAAAGTACTGCGCGTGCGCCTCTGTCCCGAAAGAAAGTGCCGCGGCACACACCGCAGCCATAAAAATATATCCCTTTTTCATCTGTTTTCCTCAAAAATAAGCCTCCCGCGCGGAGGCAGTTCTTTTCCTAAAATCTGAATCCGACCCTCATCCCGACAGCACTGTTTGCCGGCGTACGCATGGCGTAGGCGTTGTCAGGCGCGAGAACCGCCGGCTCGACGCTCATCGTGATGTCGTCGCTGACCTCGAAGTCGTACATGAACGCGAACACGTTTGCGTCGATTATCTGAAGCACATACACGAGCGCCGTCGCGACGATGGAGTAGTCGCGCAGCCGCCGGTAGGAGTCGCGGTAATATTTCGCCTGTTCCGCGTTAATCGGCCCGGTGTAGGTGGTCTCCGTGCCGGTAGCCTCCTTGTATATGTTTCTGAACCTGTTGTAGTTGAGGTTGTTGTTCCACACGAAATAGCCCGCCGTGAGGAGGCCGGTGTAATAGACCGGAATCTTCCAGTATTCCCCGTTGTAGGCCTGCCCGAGTCCGGGGAGCAGGGCGGAGTAAATGGCGGCACGTCCCGGATTCGGCTTTCCGTTCGACGGGTAGAACGCCGCGGCGTCGAGCAGAGAACCCCAATAGACGAGCCCCGCCCCGACATATAGCCAAGTGGCGGTAGTCTTGTAGGATTCGTTCGGAGTGCCGGCCGCGACGGATTTCTTGTATTGGCTTGTGTAGTAGCCACCTACACCGGCGCAGGCCGCGATTCCTCCATAGACTACGGGCAGTTTCCAGTAGTCGCGGTTGTAAATCTGACCGCTTCCGGGGAGAATTACCGAGCCTCCGAAAACTGTCCCTATTTTGATTTCCTTCTTGTGTCCGAGACCTTGGAACAGTTCCTTGAACGAGAACAGCTTGTCCGTTGTGTCCGACTTCTCCGTCATCGTGGAGTCATTGTAGTTCTGCTGAAAGGCCTGATCCTTGAACTGGGCGCGCGCATTGACGCCACCGAGGCAAAGACCGGCAAGAAGAACCATTATGAAAACTCGGACCCGTCCCATTCGGAAACAGCTAAAGATTTGACTTTTCGAGGGCGTCGATGAATTTCTTCACCTCATCGTCCGACGAGAAATGAATCGTAATCGTTCCCTTTCCTGCTCCTGAACGTTTCAGGCTTATGCTGTTGTCGAAATACTTTCCGAAGACTTCGAGAACCTTGAAATATTCGTCCGGCAGCTCCTGCGCCTCATTCCCTTTTTCTTCGCCGCCCTTCTCGGCTTCCTTGGCAAGACGATGAATCTTCTCCTCGAGCTGACGCACTGAAAGTCCCTCCTTCACGACGAGGTCGCAGAGAACTTCCTGAACCTCAGGGTCTTCCACTCCGAGAAGAACCTTGGCGTGTCCGACGCTCACCTGCCCCACCTTGAGGTCGTGCTGCACCTTTGCCGGCAGCTTGAGCAGACGGAGGTAGTTCGTCACGGAAGCCCTCTTCTTGCCGACCCTCATGGCCATCTGTTCCTGGGTCAGGTTGCATTCGTCAATCAGCCGCTGGTAGCTCATCGCCACCTCTATCGGGTCGAGGTTCTCCCTCTGGATGTTCTCAACGATGGCCATCTCCAGCATCCCCTGGTCGTCCGCGTTGCGGATGTAGGCCGGAACCATCTCCATTCCCGCGAGCCTGCACGCCCTGAAGCGCCGCTCGCCGCTGATGATCTGGTATTTGTCGGCAGATTTCCTCCGCACGGTAATCGGCTGGATGAGACCGAGCGTCCTGATGGACTCGGCCAGTTCGGTGAGCGCCTCCTGGTCGAAGGTCATACGCGGCTGGAACGGGTTCGGTTCAATCATGTCAATCGGAATCATGAGTATGTCCGCCGAATTGCGCGGCTGTTCAGCAGTCTCAGTGCTCACGACGACCTTGTTGACATATCCGACCGGCTTGCGGATGTTCTCCAAATCCGTCGCCTCCCCGAGCAGCGCCCCGAGTCCCTTTCCCAATCCTCTCTGCGTTTTAGATGCCATATTATAATCAATTGTAATTCAAATTCATGCGTTCGTAAGTTCTTTCTCCTCTTCCGCCTATTTCTTCACCGCGTCCCCGTTGCGCTCAAGAACCTCCTTCGCGAGGTTGAGGTAGTTCGTCGTTCCGTTGCAAATCACGTCGTAGAGAATGATCGGCTTGCCGTGCGACGGAGCCTCGCTGAGGCGTATGTTTCTCTGTATTATGGTATTGAAGACCATGTCCTTGAAATGCTCCTTCAGCTCCTGCACCACCTGGTTGTGAACCTTGGTCCTGCCGTCGTACATCGTCACGACGAAGCCCTCTATGGTCAGCGACGGATTCACTCCTCCCTGCACGAGGCGTATTGTCTGGAGCAGCTTGCCGAGGCCTTCCAGCGCGAAGAACTCGGGCTGCACCGGAATCATCACCGAGTCGGCCGCCGTGAGGCAGTTCACCGTAATGAGCCCGAGCGACGGGGAGCAGTCTATTATAATATAGTCATAGTTGTCCCGCACCGGCGCGAGGGCTTTCTTGAGAATGGATTCCCTCTCGTCCGTGCCGAGCATCTCGATTTCCGCACCGACGAGGTTGATGTTCGACGGAATCATCTGAAGCCTCGCTATCTCCGTCTGTATCAGCACGTCCTCCACACTCCGTTCACCGATCATCAGCTCGTAGAGTGTCCTCTTTTCCTCGTTTTCAGGCGAGAAATTGAGCCCCGAGGTCGTGTTTGCCTGCGGGTCGGCGTCGATGATGAGGACATTCTTCTCAAGCACGGCAAGAGAAGCGGCAAGATTGATTGCGGTCGTGGTCTTGCCCACTCCGCCCTTCTGATTCGCGATGGCTATGACTTTTCCCATAAACATTTATCCCTATGCGCAAGCCCTTTCCTACGTCGGTCGGGGAGACGCACATTCTGCAAAATTACGAAATAATTTTCATTCCTTTTCTTAGAAACTATTTTATTTACTACTTTTGTCGCTTCAAATTCGCCTGCGAAAATTTTTGTCGCGGGAAAAATGTACGGAATATGGCATCTCATGATAATGTGAGTAATATATGGTATGCGGTTGTGAACCCGAACGCGGGCTCGGGGAAGACCGTGACGGAATGGCCGAAGGCTGAAACGCTCCTCAGGGAAACGCGGGTGGAGTATGAATACCGGACGACATGGAGCAGGGGAACGGCCGTGGAAATTACCGTCAAGGCCTGCGAGGCGGGCTACAGGCGCTTTCTCGCCGTCGGAGGGGACGGCACCGTGCACGAGGTTCTTGAGGGCATAGTCCGCTTCATCGAGATGTCTGAGGTCGCATCGGCCTTTGAGCCGGGGACACCTGCGCCGTCGCTTTCGGACTTCACTCTCGCTGTGGTTCCGGTCGGCTCCGGCAACGACTGGATTCGCACGCTCGGCGCACCGAGGGACTACGCGGCGCTGGCAAGGCTGCTCAAGAAGGAGTCTTTCGGCAAGCAGGATGTATTCCGTATTACCGGACGCGACAATGAGACTTCGACGGACGTCGTTTCCTATATGGCTAATGTCGGCGGCGTCGGCTTCGACGCCAACATCTGTCATCAGGTGAATTTCGAGAAAAACTCCGGAAAGAGCGGCAAGATTCTCTATCTCAAGGTTCTCATTTCCAATGTTCTGCGCTGCAAGCCGTTTCGCTGCCGCGTGGTCGCCGACGGAAAGACCATATTTGAGGGCGACTCGCTTTCGATTGCCATGGGTGTCGGGAAATATTCCGGAGGCGGGATGATGCAGGTTCCGGACGCCGTCATAGACGACGGTCTGCTCGACGTCACGGTCATCCCTGTCCTTCCGATTCACAAGATTATCCGTGCCGTCCCGACCCTCTTCTCCGGCAAGCTTCTTTCCTCAAATCCGGAACTGACCTTCACCCGCTGTTCCTCCCTCCGCATCGAACCCCTTGACGGCCCGGGCGTTCTCGTCGAAGTCGATGGCGAAGTCGTCTGCAGCACCCCGATTTCAGTCACCCGCCTCCCCGGCCAGCTCAACGTCCTTGTCGGCTGACCTGTCCGTCTTTTGTTTGCCTGTTTTCGTGGGTTACATTTGTCCGGTTCCTGCATAAATGTTCATACGGAAACTGGAAACCCCGGTGCTCCTAAAAAAAATCCGGAGTGCTGTTCCGGGAGTGAAAACATTTTTCTACCTTTGCACCGTCGGAGCAATCCGGCGCTAAATACGGAAAGTGTTATCACGCGGTCCTCTACTGAAAATCTGACAGTTTTCTAACGAATAAGGGGATACGGGCAGCACTCCTTTCCTTTGTGTATCAATCCGGTGCCGTGCCTTATGTGCTCGGCCGCGGCGATGTATTTCGTTGTGTATCGTCGGACTTATGCATACAGGTGTGGAGTCCGGTCGTTTGTT
>CAKUPC010000070.1 GCA_934675095.1 uncultured Bacteroidales bacterium
GGTCGATGCCGTGGTGAAGCGCGGCCGCGAAGTCCGTGTCGGCAGCCTCTCCGAGAGGAACAAAGCGGTAGGCCGCCTTCCAGTTGCCGTTTCCGTCCGGGGCGGGCGCGTGGAAGGTGCTGCTTTTCTGTCTGAGTGTTTCGAGCCGTTCGCAGTCCATGTCGGCGACGATGAGCGACCCCGTGAGGCCGAAGCGCCTGTTCTCCGCGAGAATATGCCCGTTCTCTGCAATGAGCGCGGCTCCGGAATAGACCAGGTCCTGCGTTGATTCGCCGTAACCGGCTGAACAGTAGATGTATCCGCCCATTGTCCTGGCCGACTGCATCGAGACCAGACTGCGCCGGTAGCCCTCCTTGCCGATGACCTCGTTGCTCGCCGAGAGGTTCACCGTGAGCAGCGCTCCCGCAACGCTGTGGAACGACGACGGCGGAACCGGAGTCCACAGGTCTTCGCATATTTCCACGGCGAACGAGGCACGCCCGAGAGAGAAAATCTGGTTCGGCCCGAGAACCGTCCGTTGCCCGGCATAGTTCAGTTCCGCCGGAGACTGCATGAGCTCAGCTCCGGAGGTGAACCACCGCGTCTCATAGAACTCCCCGTAGTTCGGAAGATGGATTTTCGGAACGAGACCGTGAATCTTCCCCCTGCCTATGACCGCCGCGCAGTTGTAGAGATGTCCCGCGAATCGCACGGGAACGCCGATGACAGCCGTCACGGCCAGCCCTTCCGTATGCCTGGCAATCTCCGTCACGGCCTTCTCGGCAGCCTCTATGAGCAGGTTCTGACCGAACAAGTCCGCACAGCTGTACCCAGTCACGCAAAGCTCGGGAAACACTAACAGGGAGACCTGTTCATCTGCGGCCTCGTCAATGAGTCCGCAGATTCTTTCCGCATTCATCTTAGGGTCGGCAAGGCTCACCACAGGAACTGCCGCCGCCACCCTCACAAATCCATAATCCTTCATAATCTTGTCAATGTCATTCTGCTTCCGATGGAAAAAGAGTTACCTTACGGTGTGCACCATTACGGCGACGCCCTTCTCCTGAGACCACAGGTGCATCATTCCGGATTCCGTGTCGATAGAACTGACCCTCAGCGTGACATTCTTCATCCGGCTGTCTTTCGACGCGTCTTCGGTTCTCCACGAGAGGTTTCCCGTGACCTCATCGCCGACGCCGGTAGGGCATCCGTCGCATTCCAGCCGGTACCAGCAGCTCTCATCGTCCGTGAGCATCACGAACACATTGTCGTTTCCGGCCTCGGCCTGCCATGTGAGCGCGTCATATTTGAAAATCTCCTTGCCGCCGACGCTGAGCGCGAGACCGTCATTATAGGACGGCTCTTCGAGATTTCCCCTTACGCATCCGACCAGTGCGGCAGCCGTCAGCATAAAAACATATATCTTCTTCATTGTAACTGATCCTTTACTGCAATTTTCTTGTAAATGCTCGTCTGAACCCCGTCGGAGTATGTCATGACTGCCTTTAATGTTCCTGTTTTCTCGGCAATGAGATAGAAGTCCTTTCCCGTGTCTATGACCTTCCCGTCAAAGTACCACTCCACTTTCCTTGCTGCTGTTGCATTGTTCAGAACCAGCGGAATTCTGGTCCCGGAGGCAAATGAACCGTCGTCGTTCCGTCCTTCGACATCAACGATTATTGCCGGATATGTCCCGGAAACGGGCTTTGTCGTGAATGACGCAGTGGTCACTTTTGTTTGCGTCCCTTCCACTGCGGCATAAATTTCAACCTTGTAGGTCTGCCTGGGAGTCAGTCCGTCAATTCGGACGGCATATTTCCCCGAGCCGTCTGCGCTTGCAGTTATTTGAGACGTCGATGACTTTCCGGATATTCCGTATTTTATGGCTATGTCACCGTCGGCATTGAACATCTCTATTTCAAGAATCGCGGCATTCTGGAACACGTCCTTCCTTACTGTGGCGCTGACTTCCTTCGGCTTGCCCACCGAGAATGAAACTGAACCGTCGCTTTCTGTCTGAATCCCGTAAATCTGCACTCCGCATCCGTTGCCGTCCCATCCGGAGAGCCCGTTGTCAGGCCCGACGGCGTTGTAGCTTTTGCTTGGGAAGAATATCTTTGCCACCTGTGCGGCGGTCGGAGAGAATGACGAACCGTTGTGTGCCTGACGGACAACATTCGGGTCGGCTTCGACAAGGTCGGCGCACTGTCTGTCCGAGCGGCAGTTCACCTCGTTGTAGTCCCATCTCTTAGCCGCCGTCAGCACTCCATTATAATTGTCTGAACTACCTGCGGCGTTATTTGATTTGTCGATGTGATAAATCAGCATACCTTTCCCGCCGATATGCTTGTCCCACAGCGTGTTGTTGTTTCTGCACTCGATGAGAAAATACTCATTCTTAGTTCCTGTCTCCAGACGATAGTACTTGCCGTTCAGGTGTATCGGTTCGAGTTTGTGGCTTCCTTCTTCGAGTCTCAGAGCCTCGCCGATTCCGAGATATTCCCGGTCTATTGCATTGTAGTACGGCGGCGTGTTGCCGTAGTCGTTCATGTTTCCTCCGTCCATGAGACCGGTGCAGGTCCAGAGCGCCTCCGCCTGTCCGCCGCTTCCTTCGTAATCGGTGTCATAGAGATCCGGCAGTCCGAAGGTGTGGCTGTACTCATGGCAGAATGTTCCGATGCCGGCGAGAAAATATTTTCCTGTCAAGCCATATCCACCGTTATATTCATCGACTTCCGGGGTTAGTTCCGCCGTGCAGGCATAGCTGTCAATCTTTTTCCCGTTGAGTGTCAGGTGCTTGCCTGCTCCGGACTCGATGTAGTAGGCGTGTGACCAGATGCAGTCGTCTCCCGCTCCGTCCGCTTCGTCACCGCCGGAAAAGAACACAAAGACATTATCGACATAGCCGTCGCCGTCGTCGTCATATTTTGAGAAATCCGTCCCTTTCTCGGAAGCAAGCCTGCAGGCGTCGATAATCATCTGCTCCGCATTCTTGTCCTCACCGTTTCTGTCGTTTCCGCCATAATATTTCCGGTTCTGCGGGAGCGTCACAATCTCCGACACGTCGAAACTGAAATCCACGAGACCGCCGAACTGGTCGTTGAAATAGTCAAGTGCGCTTCCGACAGCGTTGTTGTGGGAATATCCCTTCTGCGTCAGCATATCCACGAAATTCTGTCTCGTATATTCGAACGGAATGTCGCTGAACTGCGCGAGAATGACGATTCCGTGCTTCTGCTTCGGCATGGACGCGGATTTGGTCGAGGCTCCGTCCTGTGCAAGAAAATTCCGCATCATCGGCTTCCTCGCGACGTTTTCATTGAAAATCCTCCGCCTTTCCGATGCTTTCGGGAATATGGTTCCGTGTGTGCCTGAAAATGCGGAGAGAGACGCTTCCGACGCGCTTACCCTGCTGCCCGTTGCTGTCAGGCTTCCGTCCGCGGCGAGGTTCGCATAGCACCACCAGCCGTCCGCGTCCTTCACGATGGTCCGCCCGGAAGCCGTCGTCCACGCATGACAGAACTCGTCACCCCGCAGGTATCCCTTGAAGGTAGAGCCGTCCGGCTGGGTGCAGGTAATCATATGTTTTCTCGCGGGAGCGGCCCCGGAGTCTGGAGCGGTTCCGCACAGCGCCATCATCGCGATGGCCGTAATCACTATTATCCTTGTTTTCATTTCATATAATTTTTTGTTCTTCCGCCCCTACATGGCGTATATTGCCGGAGTCTTATGAATGACATGAGCGAAAAATCTTGCATAATTACGCAAAAATTGTGAAATTCGCAAATCCGCCGTTGGCAAAAGCAGACAAAAGCGACGAGAAAAGAATATTATGAGCCAGATAGTAATTCCTAATGACATATTTTTCGAGAATCTTCTCGACGAACTCGAAAACTCGGGTCATGTCCTGCTTAACGTCAAGGGCTACAGTATGTTCCCGTTTTTCCGCAGCGAGAAGGACTCGGCGCTGCTCCGCCCGTTCGTGCCTGCGGACGGCCTGAAAGGCGGCGACGTCGCGCTGTTCCGCTTCCACGGCAAGTTCATCCTGCACAGATGCATCGGGAGAAGGGCTTCCGCCTACATCTTCCGGGGCGACGGCAACTGCAAGGGCACCGAATGGGCGCACCCGGAGGATGTCTTTGCGGTCGTGGAAAAAAGAATAGCCCCATCCGGAAGGGAATGGAGCTGCTCTTCGTTTTCGTGGAAACTCTGCTCAAGGCTCTGGCCGCGCACCTACATCGTCCGCCGCCTTCTCCTCGCCTTTCTGAGAAGAACTTATAAATGACGCGGAAAATGCTCTAAAATATTCCTTTGCCATGTCGAACTGTCGATGTGCGTGTAAATCTCCGTGGTCAGGATGCTCTCGTGTCCGAGCATTTCCTGAACCGCACGCAGGTCGGCTCCGTTCTCGACGAGATGGGTAGCGAACGAGTGGCGCAGGGTGTGGGGCGAGATTTCCTTGCCGATTCCTGCCTTCATCGCATACGACTTTATCATATTGAACACCGCCACCCGACTGAGCCCCCTTCCGAAGCGGTTCAGAAACAGGATGTCCCCGCTGTCCCGGTCGGAAGCCTCTCCGCGCACGGCGAGGTAGTCCTTCACCGCGTCGCGTGCCATGTCCCCGAGCGGGACGAGCCGCTGCTTGTTGCCCTTGCCGATGACGCTGACGAACCCCTTGTCGAACCAGAAGTCCGAGATTTTCAGGGATATGGACTCCGACACCCGCAGCCCCAGCCCGTACAGAACCTCAAGGATTGCCCGGTCACGCTTCCCGAACGGCGAACTTAAATCCACCGCCCCTATGAGGTTTCCGACCTCCTCCACCGACAGCACTTCCGGCAGATACTTCCCGAGCTTAGGAGCCTCCACCGCGTCCGATGGATTCTCCTCCATCCTGCCCTCCATGAGCATCCAGTTGTAAAACGAATGGAGCGAGCTCAGGATACGTGCCTGCGAGCGCTTGGAAACGGCCGTGCCCTCGGCGAAATAGCTGATGATGTCCTCGGGGACTACCTCCTCCGGCTCCTTGCCCGCCGCCTTGAAGAAGAACGACAAATCGGAAATGTACGATGCCACCGTGTTCGGCGACATCGCGCATTCTATCTTCAGATAGTATCTATAGTCTTCAATAAGACGTGGCGTTTCCACGGCAAATCCTGCTACAGAGTCCTGTATTTGTGACCGTATTCGAGCATCTGCTCCAGATAGCCGTCAGTGTAGGAAATCTCGTAGTCGGTGACCTTGCCGTTCTTCACCACAGGCTCGATGCGCGGGTTCACGAAGCCCCCGTAAGGCTTGAGGTTCAGCGCGGCGTAGCGTTCGAGAATCTCCTTGTGGAGGTCGTAGTCGATGTTCACCGCGTATTTCTCGACCATGGCCTTGCCGGCGGCGTCCTTCTCGAGCCACTGTCCACCGGCGTGCACGCGCCTGAGGCACTCCACCAGGAGCTTCGTCGCCATCTCCTTGAGGACGAATCCAGCGACACCGAGATGGAGCGCTTCGATCAATTCGTCTT
>CAKUPC010000071.1 GCA_934675095.1 uncultured Bacteroidales bacterium
TCTCGGCACGTTCCTCTGCCTCAAGCTGGGCCTTCAGTTCGGCCCTCTGCTGCGGTGTCATTTTACTGATATCCATATCGTTTCTAAATGTTATTTCTCCAACTTTCCCATAACGCCACGTTCCATCCGGCTCTGGACCCTTTCCTTACTTGCTTCAAGGAACATTTCAAGCCCCTTGATCATCTTCTCGTTCTGCGGTGAAGGAAAACGGGCGTTCAACTTCTTGTGACGGTCAAGCAGGACAAGGGCCAACTGCTCGGACTGGATTCCAGGAATCACCGTTCCGTCATCAAGTTTCTGTATAAACTGGATCACCTGCTCATTCCCCGTGTATGAAGTAACCCCGTCAGCGAATCCCAGACATTCACGCATGATGTAGCAGTGAGCGCCACCATATGTCTTATCATACACCGCCCGAATCGTCTTTTCCTCTGAAGGATAGACACGACCGTCCAATGTGACTTTCTCCACAACAGGCATATCCCCGAAATAATCACGGTTCACCAATGCCTTCAGCTGTTCCTCATAGTCTCCCTTGACTACTTTTCCGTTAATCACTTTCAGAAGAACCATTTCAAGGACATCAACCACTTTTTTCGTTCTGACCGTCAGCGCCGGCAAGGTTCTTCCAAGGCGTTCAACATCCTTGATTTTGTCATAAACAGCCTTGAGGCACCTGTCCCTTTCCAAGGCGACAAGTCTCACGACATCCTGTCTTGAATACATCTTTTCCATAATACACAATTTTGAATTGATAAAACTTGGGAGGAGGTCGGGGACTCGAACCCCTGTGCATCCGCTGCTTGCAACGTGGATTTTTCGGATGCGAATATGTCCTGGCACCTCCCCATACGCAATTTCTTTAACTTACATAGAAACACCTCCTTATGAATTAATTTCAACTTGGCAACTGGTTCGGATTCCTGCCCACATACACCGGGAATATCTTCACGGCACGGACGGATTCCTCTTTCTTCGGTCGCGGCTTCCTGATGATTGCCTCCAGTTTAGGAATCAATGCTTCCAGCTCCTCAATCGTCAGCATCCCGAAAGGCTTACCGGCAATCCGGACGTTCTGGCAGAACGCATTCACCTTATCGAAGTCGGTGGTGTCCACACCTATCCGCTGAATCCTCTTCAAGACAGCCGAGCGCATCTTCTTGCGACGGAATATATAATCGTCACGGCTTTCGGACTGATGTCTGCCGCTCTGGATGCAGCTGCACATCTCATCATACTCAGCATCCTTCATGTCCCTCAGTGATGTTGTCCGTCCCTGCGTGAATTGCGAGACCAGATCATCCTTGTACTGTTCGAGGTCGATGCCTTTAGCCTTGCACAAGGCGTAGAACCTTGAATAATTGCGTTTTTTATTTCCCATACGATAACATATTAAACAGGATCAGACCAATACTTCTTCGCCCCCTCATCCCAGATTGTCATTTCTCCAGTGGAGCCGACAAAACGGCCCTTGCTGAACGCCTTGTACCCTTCAACCCAGATTTTGCAGGAAGCGTCATACATCGCGCTTGTCGCCGCGCGCCCTTCCGGCTGGCGTCCCCTTGTTCGGCTTACGAATATCAGCAGCTTATTCTTATGCTTCTCGCAGAACGCCCTGAAATCCTTATACGTCAGTCCCATGTACTGGAAGGAGTCAAGGACGACAAACTTCGGGGAACGCTGCTGCGAAATCTTCTCATCCAGTTCCGGAAGCGGCATGTTCGCCAGCTGGAATCTGCTGCCAAGTTCGCCCATGCCGTAGCGTCTGAGCGTGTTCTGCATCGTCAGGCTCACACCCTCCTCCCGTGAGTTGTAAAGGACTTTGCCGAATGCCGACAGTTCCTTGCACAATGACACCACAGCCGAGGTCTTGCCGTTGCCGGAATTCCCCCAGATGAACCAGACGCCGGTGGTCTCAATCTCACCGACACACTCATCCCATCCTCCACCGAGACGGATCGTGTCGAACTTGATTGTAAGAACCTGCTTTGCTGATAATGTGCGTGCCATTTGAATGCCGTTTGAAAGGGTTTTTAATAGATTTTAGAGTCTTGACGCAGCCGCCAGCCTCAGCTGCTTGTGGATTGATTTCTTGACGCGGCGGAGGTCGAATTCCATCCGGCTGTTACGGAGTTCTCCGGACTCCCGTATCACTGACGCGATGGCCTTCTCATCGGCAAGTCCGTTGTTCCGGCAGATGGCGTTCACCTCATACTCGGTGACTCCGGAAAGAGGAACGAACTTCCGCCCAATCCGTGAATACAACTCCTCATATCCTTTCTTGTCGAGTTTGAGCCCTTTGCTGATCCTCTTCTGAATGAACGGTGTCGAAAGGAACACGATGCCGCATTTGTCCTCAAGGGCGTTGTACAGGCTGATGAAATAGTACATCACGGAATCCGTGAGTTTGTCTCCCTCATCGAAAACAAGCAGGGGGCTTTTCATCTTGACCAGTTCATCGACAATCCGGTTCAGAGTCGCGCGGACGGTAAGCCCCTCATTCCTGATGCCTATCTTCTTTGCGAGCTCTTCCACGAAGTCAGCCTTGTGCATGTCCTCAGAGCATCCGAGAACGAACACATTCCTGTGCGTCTTTGAATACTGGAACGCCGCGGTTGTCTTCCCGATTCCAGCAGGAGCCACTATCCATGACACGTTCTGGTACTGCTGCGCGTCTGCAAGAAGTGTCTCGACATCCTTGAACGCGGATGTCTGACAGATTTGCCACCCTTCAGACTTGCCGCTGCCGACAGCGGCCTTGATGCGTAGGAACATCTCATCGCTGATCCTTTCGAACTTGCCGTTCACGACGGCATTGAATGTTCCGGGGCTTGCGATGTCCCGCAGGGAGTTCGCCGCCTTCGCCTGGCTCGCATATCCGGACGCATAGTCAAGCAGCATCCGCTGGATGCCCTGCTTCTCTTCTAATGTTAGTTTCTGTGCCATAATATTGAATGATTTGCTATGTTCTGCTTATCGCGTCAAGAGGGTTGTAATCCATATTGCTCAACTCCTTGTTGAACGGTCCGATGTCGGTCGTGTCCGGAGCGTCCGGATGGGTCACAACGGCCAGTGCATCCGCGAACGTCTCGAACTCGCTCTCGCTGATTCCCTTCAAGGCAGGGGTAGTCAGGCCATTCTGTTCCGGAGCCATTCCGTGCTCAAGCTCCAAAGCGTGGTTCTCGATTCTGCGCTGAACCCTCATCCTCTTGTTTTCAGTATCGTTCTGCCTTATCAGAGCCATATCCCCGTCTTTCTGCTCCTGGATATTCCTGTGAATCGTCAGGTAAGGATATGCCGAAGCGACATACTTCAGCCCCATCGCTGTCTGCTCAAACAGCATCGCCATATCCATCTTCATCGGGTCAAACTTCACGATGAACTCCTTGCCGGTGTTCACTTTCCTCCACTCGTAGTCCGGCTTGCCGTCAGCGGTCAGAACCTCGTAGGTGTACTTGCGCTTCTGGTACTGGATGGATATGCCGTCGGCGGTGAATCTTGACGGGCGGTCTGTCCTTATCCAGAACAGGTTCACCATATCGATCTGTGACACGGCTTCCGTCTCCGGATTGACGCTCTTTTGATAAGCCGACAACCTGCCATTGATGGCATTCCATTTCCGGCGTGCCTCCGCATAGGCCGCAAGCAGCTCATCGTATGTGTAAAGCGACTCCTTGTTGGCGTCCACGAATTCACGGTTTATCTTCCACGCATCCTTTGCGGAGATGTTGCCTCCGGTGAATCGCCAGTCCTGTCCAAGTATCTGACGCTGGAACTCTCCGAAAAGCCGTTCTATCGTCTTCGACTGTGGGTTGTAAGGTGAGGTTGTCCGGGACACGTGCGATGTTATGCTTGCGAAGAAAGCCTGCGCGACCTTTGATGTCTGCGCGCCCTGGTTGTCCGTTACAATCTCGTATGGCTTATGCCCGGAGGTTTCAACCGCCATTCGAAAGGCTTTATACTGGAGGTCGAAGTTCTCTGTCTTCCCGATGGCATAGCCAAGAAGTGTGTCATTGAAGGCATCAGCGACCTCGTACACGAAAGCCGTCTTGACGACCAGCTTCCCGCCTTCGTAATCCTTATAAAACAGGTTCAGTTTCGTACCGTCACCGTACCAGAGTGAATCCCTCATCGTCGGCATCAATGTCTTGTTGTGGCGTGAATATATCTGCTTCGAGGCAAGCTCTCCATACACGGCGTCATACCATTGCGGTTTGATGTCCGGACGCTCCAGGAACTGACGCAGCGAGTTCTCCGAGCGGAGCGGCTTCCAACCCTTTTCAACCGCTATCGTGTTGTACTTCTCAAGCAGCTGTGACAATGTATACACCGGAGTCTTGCACCTCCGCAGTGCGATTATAAGGCGCTCACCGGCCTTGGTGATCTTGATTGTGTTTTTGTTCCCGAACTTGCCTGATATCAGACACACATACCCGGCCTTTGCATATTCACGCATCTTGTCACGCAGACGCGCCTCACTCTTCGGAAGCGTGTGATGATATGTCCCCCGGAGTTCCTCGGAAGCCCGGAAGATGTTCGACCAGATCACGGGCGTGTTGTTGTTGCAGGCGCGCCTCATCGCCTTCTGGGTGTTGAACATGTCCTGCAGGGCATTCAGCACTCTCGCGTTGACGGTGTATTCCTCTTGTTTCGGTTCCGGAATCCGTTCTCCGTTGGGCAGGACGTGGTCATAGAAGAACTGCTGGGCCTTCAGGTCCTGGGGCAGTCCGATCTGTTCTTTCTTCATAAGCTCATCCGGGTTGCCATACTTAGCCACGAAACGGGTCTTGAATCTCTCCGGCAATGATGCGTATTCTATCAGGGCGTAGGAACCATAACCCCTGCCATGACGAAGTATATTAATACCACCTCTATGTCGCAGGTTTTGGTAATTAGCTGGAGTGATGACAGGGTTTTCCCCACCTGACAACTCATCCACCGTCACAGCAATTATGTTTCCGTAATATTCCATTTTACTTATCTGTTCTGCGGAGAGGGGTGGAGTCGAACCACCTAATGTCCTATGCATTACCCTCGGCCTATCCGTTTAGCCGCCTATCCTCTCCATTCGGGGCACAGCGGTAAGCCCCATTTCTCTAATA
>CAKUPC010000072.1 GCA_934675095.1 uncultured Bacteroidales bacterium
TGCCAGTTCTGCATGAAAAGGCCGAAGACATCATATCCCTGTCTCTTCAGCAACAGCGCCGCGACGCTCGAATCCACTCCGCCGGACAATCCTACGCAAACTTTCATCTTCAAAGAATTAAACAATCGTTAAAAAATCAAAACATTTTTATATATTTGCAGACTTTGCAGTGCAAAGTAAGTGTAAAAAAACAAGTTGCACAAGACTTGAATCATATTTTTGAAATAATCGCATAGTTATGACAAAAAATGTTCTGGAAATAGCTTACGCCGCCTACGGTTCGATTGACGAGCTCTCCGCGGAAGACAGGGCGCTCGCGGAAGCCGCGGTGAAGGCAATCGGAGGCTCATACGCGCCGTATTCAAAGTTCAATGTAGGAGCGGCGGTGAGGATGTCGGACGGGACCATAGTCACCGGGGCGAATCAGGAAAATGCCGCCTATCCGTCCGGACTCTGCGCAGAAAGAACCGCAATGTTCTATGCCAATGCACATTACCCGGACAAGGCGATGACGGCGATTGCCATTGCGGCAAGTCAGAACGGCGTTCTCTGCGAAAGTCCGGCGACTCCATGCGGGCAGTGCAGACAGGTGATGGCTGAGTACCAGACCAAAGGCGGCCAGCCGATGGCGATTATCCTCGTGGGCAGCAAAGTCATCTACAAGTTCGAGCGCGTCGAATGCGTGCTGCCGTTCATCTTCGACAGTCTGGATGCCAAATAGGTCGCCGCGCGGCGCTGCTTATAGTGGGAATCGGCAGAGAAAAGACTGCCGATACTGTCAAAAAATTTTTGCGGTACGATTTATTTTAGTACCTTTGCATCGGGTAAGTCATGCACGACCAGCTCCCTCTGAATTCTCCCAGGGCCGGAAGGCAGCAAGAGCAGGAGGTTGTAGCGGTGCGATGCATTAAGCTTACCCTTTTTTTGCAAAAAGGGCAAGCTTCGACCCCTTACCCCCAGTCGGCTATCGCCGACAGCCCCAAGGGGCACACGGCCTCCATTTCATTGCGGCCGGCGACTCCATTCCTCCGTTATACTCCGTCACTGCGTCGCGGCGGCTTATGCCGCCTTATTGTTCAGTTTCTTAAATAATTGCTTATCTTTGCGCCGTTTTTATCATATTAGCATAATGAAAAAGATTTTTACAGTGATGATTCCGATTCTTGCTTTGTGCGGGTGCGGACAGAACAGGCCTGCGGTGCCGGGGATTGACCTCGCGGACCTTGACGAAAGCGTTTCACCGAAAGTGGATTTTTACAAATATGCCACCGGCGGATGGCAGAAGAACAACCCTCTGAAGCCGGAATATGCCCGCTACGGCTCATTCGACATTCTCGGCGAAAACAACGAGAAGAGGCTCAACGAGCTGTTCCAGTCCATGAGTTCGCTCAAGGCGGCGCACGGCACGGTCGAACAGAAGATTTCAGACCTCTACAAGATGGGGCTCGACTCGCTCCGCAGAAACGGGGACGGGGCGGCTCCGCTGAAGCCCTACATCGACGAAATTCTTGCCGTCGCGGACAAGGAGGCGCTTGTACGCGAGATTGCGTCAATGCACCTCGCGTCAGACAGTCCGTTCTTCGGCACATACGTGATGGCGGACATGACCGACAGCGACAGCAACATCCTCTATATGAGCCAGTCCGGACTCGGGATGGGCGACCGCGACTACTATGTCAAGGGCTGCGACCCGAAACTGAAGGCCGGCTACCTCGAATTTCTCACCAAGGTTCTCGAACTCGCGGGACTCGACAATGCAGCCGGACGCGCCGCTGATGCCATGAAAGTGGAGGATGCGCTTGCGGAGGCTTCGTGGACGAGCGTAGAGTGCCGCGACATGGAACGGCAGTACAACCCGACCACATTCGCGGAACTCGCCGCGGCCTACCCGAACCTTTCCCTTGGCAGCTATTTCGAGGCGCTCGGAGTGAAGCCCGACGGAAAGATTGTCGTGACCCAGCCGTCGTTCTTCAAGGCGCTCGACGCTATGTTTGCGTCGGAGAACGTCGAGGTGCTGAAGAACTATCTGCTCGGCCAGCTGGTTCAGGGAGCCTGCGGCGCACTGAGCGACGACTTCTACAACGCAAGCTTCGACTTCTTCTCCCGTCAGATGGCCGGTGTGCAGCAGCAGAGGCCGCGCTGGAAAAGGGCGATGTCCGTTCCGAACTCCCTGCTTTCAGAGGCCGTGGGCGAAATGTATGTGAAGAAATATTTCCCTGCGAAGGACAAGGAAAGGATGGCCAAGATGGTGGCCAACATTCAGACCGCCCTTGCCGAGCACATCGACTCTCTCGACTGGATGAGCGCCGCGACCAAGGCCAAGGCGCATGAGAAGCTGAACGCATTCACGGTGAAAATAGGCTATCCTGACAAATGGAAGGATTATTCATCGCTCAACGTCGATCCGTCGGCAAGCTACTACGAAAACATCCGCCATGCCGCGCTCTGGTCCGTGCAGGACAATCTCACCCGACTCGGTAAGCCGGTCGATAAGGCTGAGTGGCTCATGAGCCCTCAGACCGTGAATGCCTATTACAACCCTTCTACCAATGAAATCTGTTTCCCTGCTGCGATTCTCCAGCCGCCGTTCTACAACCCGGACGCCGACGATGCGGTGAACTACGGAGCAATCGGCGTGGTGATAAGCCACGAGATGACCCACGGCTTCGATGACCAGGGCCGCCTGTTCGACAAGGACGGAAACATGGCCGACTGGTGGACCGCGGAGGATGCCGCAGCGTTCAAGGCCAAGACTGCCGTACTCGTAAAGCAGTTCGACGAGGTTGAAGTCCTTCCCGGCGTTCACGCCAACGGAGCCCTGTCTCTCGGAGAGAACATCGCCGACCACGGCGGGCTCCGCATTTCATACACGGCGCTCCAGAACTCGTTCAAGGGGCATCATCCCGCTCCGATTGACGGATTCACCGCTGAGCAGAGGTTCTACCTCGCCTACGCCAAGGTCTGGGCGGACAACATCACCGACGAGGAGATTGCCCGCCGCACCAAACTCGACGTGCACTCCCTCGGCCGCAACCGCGTGAACGTCACCCTCCGCAACATCGACACCTTCTTCGACGCCTTCGGAATCACCGACGGCGACCCGATGTGGCGGCCGGAGTCCGAGCGGGTAATCATCTGGTAATACGGGGCGAAGAAACGGCGGTCTGCGGCGTTGCTCGCCTCGTTGAAATCCTCACAGCTGCCAAGGCTGCTGCTGTTTCAACTTCGACGAGCGCCTTGCATCCCATCCGTTTGTTTATTCATCCCCTGATTTCTACAATAAAAAAAAAGCGAGAAATCTACGCGCCTTGATGTTGCGCATAGATTTCTCGCTTCACTTTGTTCGCTCGAAATGACAAGCATATCAGAACAGCGGCTCCACTGGTTCGCGGTGGCCAGGGTCGAGGAGTTCGGAGCGGAACTTGACGCGGGCGAAGTTGATTTTGTTCAGTTCGACCACGCGGATGTGGCTGTTGAACATCGTGCGGATGTAAATTTTGCGGCCGCCGAGGTCGGTGGCAGTGGTGAACTGGGTCGCCGACGGGATGTCTGGAGGCGTGGTTCCGGCGGCGGTCTGAACTCCTATCGGAAGGTCAAAGTTGTTCAGGATGTGAAAGGCCTGAATGACGGTCTTGTCAGCATCGGCAAGCTTCGGCGCCGTCGTCTGGAAGAATGCTGCGCGGACAAAGCGTGACGGCGGCGTGAAGTCGCCGGGGAGTCCGAGCATTCCGCTGCCTCCGCCGAAGGAATGAAGTTCGAGGCTTCCGACGGTGTTTTCAGTGACGGCTCCCGACTTGAGATTCACATAGTTGTTCAGGTTCGTGAGCTGCCAGTCAAATGACGGAGAGTTGGTGAGAACCCCGAGTGTGTTTTCGTAGAACACGCATTTTTCGTCAATGATTTCAAGGACAATCTGACGGCCAGACGGATCCGCGAATCTCCAGTGGGCAGTGGAGGCGCGAGGGTCGATGTTGTGGACGTGAACCGCCTCCACGGCCTTGATGACCTCATCCACCGTTGAGCAGCAGCCGAGGATATACGGAACAAGCTGAAGATCCGCGATGCTCGATTCTCTCAGCGAAGGACAATAATCCTCATATTTCCCATATCCCGGAAAATAGAAAAGTCCTGCGGAAAGCCCCTTCTCATTCAGTCCCTCAACGATGAACTCCGCCTGCTCGACGGCAAAGCCCACATAACCATACTTTCCGGAGAAGGCCCTCCCCTGCCCGCCTCCCGGCACGAGGGAATGCCAGACGTGATTACGGGGAACCACGACATAGCGGTTGTGATTGTCATTCACGGCCCACTCGATTGTTCGGGCCATCACCGTGCTTCCGTCCTCGGCCTTGAGCGTGATGCCCGTACAGGCGAATCCCCGAGGCGCGAATGCCACCGCGGCCGCTGCGACCAGCAAAGTGGCTAAGATTTTGTGTTTCATGACATTATATGGTTTTACACTACGCCCGCCAGTTTTCGCAAAATCCATACCTTTCTATGTTTCAGGGCTCGCGGAGTCAAAATCGGCGGAATCCAGAGTTGCGGCATTAGGGTCAATATCTTCGGGAGAGGATGGAGCAGACTTCCTTTCGGCTATG
>CAKUPC010000073.1 GCA_934675095.1 uncultured Bacteroidales bacterium
GAAGAGCTTGAACACGTCGCGGTAGAATCCCTCGGCGTGTGTCATGGCATGATAGACCTCCTCCCCGGCGACGTTCAGGACGGTGTTGGTGAAGTTGTCGTACTCATCGACGATGAGATAGAGGTGATGTCCGAACTCCCTGGCCCTTATCGTGACGATGTCCAGCTTTGAGCGGAAGTCCGACTTGGATTCCACATCCTTTGCGAATCCCTCATAATAGAATCTTTCGTACCGTCTGGCGAAGCCGTCGAGCACCGCTCCCGTCCTGCTGTTGAAGCGGTCGAAGAGATTGTTCATGTCGCCTCCGACCTGCGAGAAGTCAAGATACAGTACCTGAAACGTTCCCATCAGCGGAGTCGGGTTCTTCTCTATCCAAAGCCCGGAAAACAGGCTGCCGAAATTGTCCCTCTCGTTGATGTCGTAGTAGCATTTCATCATCGACAGGAAGAGGCTCTTCCCGAAGCGCCGAGGCCTGATGAGGAACAGGAAATGTCCGGCGAGTTCCATTTTTGGAAGATACATCGTCTTGTCCGAGTAGTAGAGATTTTCCCTACGCACCTGAGCGAAGTCTGAAATTCCGTAAGGTATGAGTTTGTATGATTCCATAGCCGTTCAATAGTCACAACCCGCAAATATACAAAAAATAGCTGGAGCTACAACCCCTTTTCCTTGGCCTCGTCCCAGATGGCGTCCATTTCGGCGAGGGTCATGTCGTGGAGGTCGCGGCCTTCGCGGATGGTGTGCTCTTCGAGGTAGGTGAAGCGGCGGCGGAACTTGGCGCAGGTGCGCTCCAGAGCCGTGTCCGGGTTGAGCTTGTAGAGGCGGCCGGCGTTCACGAGAGCGAAAATCATGTCTCCGAGTTCCTCTTCGGCGCGGTCCTTCGCCGCGGCCTTCTCCTCGTCCGAGACGGCGGCGTCAATGGCCTTCAGCTCAGTCTCCAGCTCTCCTTCCTCCTCCTTGACCTTCGCCCAGACGTCCTCCTTCTGCTCCCAGTCGAAGCCGACTCCGCGGGCCTTGTCCTGAATCCTGTAGGCCTTAATCATCGACGGAAGCGACTCCGGCACCCCGCTAAGAACCCTCTTGTTGCCGTCCTTCTCCTTGGTCTTGAGCATTTCCCAGTTACGCACGACATCCTCCGCCGAAGCGGCCTCCGTCTGCCCGAACACATGAGGATGACGGTATATCAGTTTGTCGCACAGATGATTGCATACATCGGCAATGTCGAACTCCCCCTTTTCGTCGCCCATCTTCGCATAGAACACGACATGGAGCAGCAGGTCGCCGAGCTCCTTGCATATCTCCCCGTGCTCATCCTTCAGAATCGCGTCGCTCAGTTCATACACCTCCTCAATCGTCTGCGGCCGCAGGCTCCCGTTCGTCTGTTTCCTGTCCCACGGGCATTTCACCCTCAGTTCGTCCAAAATGTCGAGCAGCCGCCCGAATGCCTCAAGTTTCTGTTCTCTCGTATTCATCGCTTTTTATTTTCTATGTTTATTGAGATATGATTCTGTTGAGATATGATTCTGTTGAAATGGGTCTCCGTTTCATTCGATTTCGTCGATATATTTTCCTTTCCGTGTCCAATGGATATATCCGTATATCGCGGAAAGGGCGTATATTATATATAGGAGTGACATGGCCGGCATTCCCTGGGTATGGCAAATCCATGCGGAGAAGGCGTCGGCGAAAATCCAGAGAACCCACTGCTGGGGATATGACTTCGCGAGCCACCATGTCGCGATGCAGCTCAGAACCGTCGCGCCGGCGTCTCCCACGGATTTCGGGTCGTCAAGCTCCCGGAGGATGAAATACAGCGCCGCCGTGCCGGCAACCAATATAATGGCACTGACGAGAGCCGTCTTCAGTGACAGGTGCCGCAGGTGAATCTCGGCGACATTCTCGACATTGTCGGCCGTCACCTTTAAGCCTCCGCTTGTCATCTCGGCGTTTCCCCTTGTCATTTCGGGCGCGGCCGAGGAATCTTTCAGCCTGTCATCCCGCCTCCACTGGACGAAGCCCACGAACGCCATCGCGACATAGTAGAGGTTCAGCGCGGCCGAGGCATACAGCCCTTCCGTGAAGAACGAGACCATGGCGGCTGCGGCCGAGAGCAGCTGAAATGCCCACATCCAGTTGCTCTGCCTGATTTCGAGAATCAGGAACATGACGCCCGTGACGAGCGTGAATATTCCGAGAAAGTCAAATTCCATATCATTGCGGACGGGAGCATATCCCCGGATGCCGCTGCAAAGATACCCACTTTCCGCGACATTGCGCCGCATATGGATATTTATTTTCATGGCTTCGGCATATATCCCCAAAATTGGTAGGAACTCCGGTGATGCGGATATTTCGGAAATATATTTTTATCCTTAATTTTGTATCGCAAATGGAATCCGGCGACAACAGGACGGATATGCGAAGGACGAATATACGAAAAATTGGGATATATGAAAACGATACGGAATGCGGAATTCGGGGGCGAACGCCCTCTGTTTGAATCACATGGGCTGCGACTTGAGAATGTCGTCATTCGCGAGGGCGAGTCGGCGATAAAGGAATGCAGCGACATTGAGGCGGTGGACTGCCGCTTCGAGGGGAACTATCCATTCTGGCATGTGCACGGGTTCCTCATCGAGCGCTGCTTCTTCGACGTGGGAGGCCGTTCCGCGCTGTGGTATTCGGATCATCTGAAGATGAGGGACACGGTGATTGCCGCGCCTAAGATGTTCCGGGAGATGAGCGACATCGAAATTGAGAGGGTGGAGATGACGGACGCGGATGAGGTATTTTGGAGATGCAACCGCGTGAATGTCAAGGACCTGAAGCTGCACGGAGGCACCTATCCTTTCATGTTCAGCAATGATTTGAAAATCGACGGCCTTGTCAGCGACAGCAAGTATGTGTTCCAGTATGTCCGCAACCTTGAGCTGCGAAATGCGAAAATCACGACGAAGGACGCGCTCTGGGAAAGCGAGAACGTGACGGTCTATGATTCCGAACTCAGCGGGGAATACCTCGGCTGGCATTCCCGGGGCCTCAGGCTCGTGAACTGCAGGATTTCGGGAACGCAGCCGCTCTGCTACGCGGAGGATCTGGTGCTTGAGAACTGCACATTCGCCGAGGACTGCGACCTCGCGTTCGAGTACAGCAGCGTGCAGGCGACAATCAATGGTGGCATCCGCAGCGTGAAGAACCCTCGGACGGGAAGCATCGTCGCTGACGAAATAGGGGAGATAATCATTGACAAGAACATCAAGGCTCCGGCGGACTGCGTGATTCAGGTGCGGGGATGAGTACGGGCATATCTTTGCCGACACGTTGCCGGCGAGGCTGATGCGCAGGAGATGTGGTTATAAAACGGATACGACATGAAATATAACTTCGACGAGATTGTTCCGAGGCGCGGGACAAATTCCTATAAGTGGGACACTCCGGCTGAAGGGGTTCTGCCGATGTGGGTCGCGGACATGGACTTCAGGACCGCTCCGTGCGTGATTGACGCACTGCACCGCAGGGTGGAGCACGGGATTTTCGGCTATGTCAAGGTTCCGCAGTCCTACTATGACGCCGTAATCAACTGGTTCAGCACCCGTCACGGCGTGCGCTTCGAGCGCGACCGGTTCATCTACACGAGCGGCGTTGTGCCGGCGCTCTCGGCGATTATCAAGGCGCTGACCCGGCCGGGCGACAAGGTCATAGTTCAGCCGCCGGTCTATAACTGCTTCTTCTCGTCCATCCGCAACAACGGATGCGAGATGCTCCCGAACCGGCTTCTCCGCGACGGACTTTCGTGGAGAATGGATTTCGACGACCTTGAGGCGAAGGCCTCCGACCCGAAGGCGAAGGTGATGATTCTCTGCAATCCGCACAACCCGGCCGGCCGTGTGTGGACAGAGGAGGAACTGCGCAGAGTCGGGGAAATATGTCTTAAGAACAATGTGTTCGTGATTTCCGACGAGATTCACTGCGAGCTGACCTATCCGGAGCACGACTACACGCCGTTCGCGTCTCTCGGCGAAGACTTCCGACTCCACTCCGCGACCTGCATCTCCCCGAGCAAGGCGTTCAACATTGCCGGACTTCAGATTGCGAACATAATCGCGTATGACCGCGAAATCCTCGCCCGCATAGACCGTGCAATCAACATCAACGAGGTCTGTGACGTGAACCCGTTCGGAGTAGAGGCGACCATCGCTGCATACTCTCCGGAGGGAGCCGACTGGCTGGATGAGCTGCGCGGCTACCTCCACGGCAACTACATGACGCTCAAAGCCTTTTTCGCTGAACGCATTCCACGATGCCCCGTCACGGAACTCGAAGGCACCTATCTCGTCTGGATTGACATCAGCGCGACGGGACTGAACGCCGACGAGGTCACGGCGCACCTGCTTGACGAACAGAAACTAATGGTCAACTCAGGCTCCATGTACGGCCCCGGCGGCGAAAACTTCATCCGTCTCAACATCGCCTGCCCCCGTCCCCTCCTTCTCGACGCCCT
>CAKUPC010000074.1 GCA_934675095.1 uncultured Bacteroidales bacterium
GAGTCGAATGCGCCGAGCAGGTTCATAACGGAGATTGACAGGCAGTTCATAGCGAATCCGATTGAGCCGGATGACGATTCCGATGACGATTCGGCTTCGGCCGGCGGCTGGGGCGGAGGAAAGTCCTTCTGGGGACGTCCCGGAGGTTCTGCTGGGTCTCGGTCGCGTGGCAGCTATGGGTCTTCCGGAGGAGGGTATGGCCGTGGGGCGTCTCAGGGTGTCAGGCTGAGGGAAGCCTACGGCTCCGGAACATCTTTAAATGAGTATGGACGTTCCGGGCAGGTTCATACGGAGTCCCGCAGGCCAGCTGCCGGCAGCGGCGCATCATCTGCTGTCCGGCCGGAGTCGTCCGTTCCGCCTCGCTCCGCTGTTTCTCCGACTCCGTTCCACAAGCCTGTGCCGCCGAGGATTTCGGACACCGACTTTGTGCCGACTCCTATCGCTGAACTCCGTGCAGGACAGCAGGTTGAGCACAGCCGTTTCGGGTTCGGTACAATAAAGAGTCTGGAGGGGAAGGCTCCGGATCTCAAGGCGATAATCAGCTTCGACGACTTCGGAGAGAAAATTCTTCTGCTGCGCTATGCGAAAATCCGCAAGGTGGATCAGGAGTAGGTCTTTCGGGTATTTCGTTCTTTCATGACGAAATGCCTGCCTCGGAAAATCAAAAATTTTGGACTTGAAAAATCGGCTTCCTGCCTATGTGGGAGGCCGATTTGTAATTTTATTTTAAGATTCTCTCAAAAAAGAAACGAAAGTTTTTCTTTTTTTGAGGGTCGTGCATCGTTGCTTGACATATATTTGCGGCGCTTCTTTCTTCGGGTGCCACCTCGTGTTCATTTTTTCTGCCGGGGGCGCGGGTGAAAGAGAAATTTTTTCTAAACTGTGCATATATGAAAAGTTACAATCGGACTGCCTGCGGATTTTCGCTCCTTGCCTCTTGCCTTCTGGGCTCTTTGCTGTCTTATTCCTGTTCGCTGTTTTCTGTGCCGGGTGAGGAGACGGGTGGAAATCCCGGAACCGCCGGGACGTCAGGCCTGCGGCTGGGCTTTGACAGGGAGGCGGTCGTGGAGACTAGGGCGGTGGCGGAGAACATCGACACCAGCAGCTTCATCCTTGAGCTGAAGGACTCCCGTGACAATGTGATTTACAGCGGCCTTTACGGAGACTCTCCCGAACAGTTCGACCTGCCGGCCGGCAGCTACACTGTCAGGGCCGTATCTTCCGATTTCAAGACCCCCGCTTTCTCCTCTCCGCAGTACGGGGACGAGCAGTGCGTGGTGGTTCCTTCCGGCAAGGTGATAGGCGTGAAGCTCAACTGCACGCTGATGAACTGCGGCATCTGTCTCAACATCGCTTCGGGTTTTCTGACTCAGTATCCCAAGTCGAGTCTTTTCGTGAAGTCCGATGACGGACGGCTGCCCTATTCATACACGGAGAAGCGGATTGCCTATTTCCGGCCGGGAAAGGTCAGCCTGATGATGCTTGATGACGGCGGAGGCAAGACCCTGGTCACGCGCCGTCTCTCGGCAGGGGACGTGCTGAAGCTGTCGGTCAAGGTTTCCGGTTCCGCGTCCTCTGCCGGACAGGGCGCACCGGACGGAATCAGGATTGCCGTCGATACGGCGAAGAACTGGATTTCAGGGACTTATGTGATTGGAGGCGGCGGCTCCGGGGGTTCGTCCGGGGATTCTTCGTCCGGCGGTGGCGGCTCTTCCGGAGCGGGAGGTTCGGAGGAGGACGCGATGACCATTTCCATGGCGAGGGAATGCATAGGCGAGACAGAGGTCTGGGTCGGAGGCTACATAGTGGGCGGGGACCTCAGCTCGGCGAAGGCCAGCTTCACGCCGCCGTTCAAGTCGCGGAGCAACATCCTTCTCGGGCCGCGCTCGTCCGTGACCTCGCGCGAAAACTGCCTGTCAGTTCAGCTGCCCGACGGCGACGCCCGTGACGACCTTAATCTCGTCGATAACCCTCAGCTGCTCGGCCGTCAGGTGCTCCTGTGCGGAGACATAGTCGAGTCCTACTACGGCATGACCGGCATCAAGAACATCAGCGACTTTGTAATCAAGTAATTTATTCTTCCTGGGATTCGGCATCAGAATCTTTCGACATTTTGCGGGACTGTTCCTTTCCAGCCACGATGACGACGATTTCTCCCTTGGGCTCGTGCTCCCGGTACCAGACGGCGACTTCAGCGAGCGTGCCGCGCCGGTGTTCCTCGTGAATCTTGGATATTTCCCTTGCCACGGAGCAGAGACGGTCGGAGCCAAAATACTCCGCGAACTGTTCAAGGGTCCTGACGAGACGGTAGGGGGATTCGTAGAAAATCATCGTGTGCGTTTCTTCCGCAAGCTCCTTCATTCTGGTCTGACGGCCCTTCTTGACCGGAAGGAAGCCCTCGAAGCAGAAGCGGTCGCAGGGAAATCCCGAACTGACGAGTGCCGGTACGAAGGCGGTCGCTCCCGGAAGCGTCTGAACCTCGATGCCCTCCTCGACGCAGGTCCTGACGAGCAGGAAGCCCGGGTCGGAAATCCCGGGAGTGCCGGCGTCACTGATGAGCGCGACGTTAAGTCCGGCGAGAATCCTGTCCTTTATGACGGCGGCCGTCTTGTGCTCGTTGAACTTGTGATGGGACTCAAGCCGTCCGCGGATGTCGTAGTGTCTGAGCAGCACGGAACTTGTCCGCGTGTCTTCCGCGAGAATCAGATCCGCCTCCTTAAGCACGCGGACGGCGCGGAAGGTCATGTCCTCAAGGTTGCCGACAGGTGTCGGGACTATATATAATATTCCTGCCATCTTCTTTGTTTTCCGTTACAGTATTTACGGCGTTTCCGGCTTGGACCCGGTGCCTGCCGCTATTTCAGCTTGCGCCTCACCGCCATCATGAACCTATAGACGACGTCCGACTCCGTGTTCCACTCCGGATGCCGCTCCCTTATGAACTTCACACCCTCGTCGAAGGACGGCATAGCGTTAAGCGCCGAGAGGGTGTCCTTGAAGTCAATCGGATCCTCATGGAAGAGAGTATTTATGAAGAGTATGCGGTCGTTCAAGGAAATCGCGCTGCGGATGTCGCTCACGCTTGAGCCGGGAATGTCCGTTCTCCAGCTCTCCTTCTCGGCCATCTTGTCCATGACGGCTCCGGTCGCCGCGTGCGCCTCCCCGATGGGAACCACGTCAATCTCGTCATCAACCTCAATCCCGAACACCGGCAGGTCGGGTTCTTCGGAAGTCCCCGAAAGGCTGATGATCGGAGTCTCCTCTTCGTGGACTGTCGTCTCCCCACGGGCTGTCTTCTCCTCGTGGACTGTCTCCGCTTCAGGAACAGCAGCTTCAGGAAGGTCTTCCTCGTCCGTCGGCATCGGCGTCTCCTCCGGCTTAGTCTTGACCCCGGCCGGCACAGGAATCTCACCGATTGCTTCCGGCAGGTCTTCATCGAGGGCATCATCCCCCTGAACATCACCGGATTCCGCGCTGCCGAGGTACATTGAGACCGTTGACTCCAACTTCTCCAACTGTTCTTTCAGTGACTGTATCTGCGCCAGAATGTCAGTCAAAAACTGCGTCTGATTGTTTTCCATATTCAAAAAATAATCCTCAAACTGAGGCGATTTATTCCTTTCAAATTTCTATATTTGCAACTGCAAACCGCAAAATTAGATAAAATACATCAAATAATCACGGAAATGTTTCTTGAAAAAGCTAAAACCGCAGGTTCAATCGAGGTCATCTGCGGCTCGATGTTCTCGGGCAAGACTGAGGAACTCATAAGAAGAATCAGACGTGCCCAGTTCGCGAACCAGAAAATCGCCATGTTCAAGCCATGCATAGATGTCCGCTATTCGGAGGAGGACGTCGTCTCTCATGACAGCAAGCACATACGCTCGTTCCCGGTAGATTCTCCGGAAAAGATGCTTGAGCTGGCAAAGGGCGCGGATGTGGTCGGCGTGGACGAGGCACAGTTCTTCGACGCGTCTCTCGTCGAGGTCGCGCAGAAGCTGGCGGATTCGGGAATCCGTGTAATCATAGCCGGACTTGACACCGACTTCCTCGGCAAGCCGTTCGGCCCGATGCCGGCGCTCATGGCGGTTGCCGAGGATGTTCAGAAAGTCCATGCCATCTGCGTCAAGTGCGGCAGCCCGGCGCAGTTCTCCCACCGCCTTTCCAAGAGCAGCAGTCTGGTGGAACTCGGCGAGAAGGACATCTACGAACCTCTCTGCCGCCACTGTTACAACGAGGCTGTGAAGGCTGAATAATTTTACTAATAATCATATAATTATCAGATGATGAAAAGAACGTTTCTTCTTTTGTTTTTAGTGCTTTCCCTTCCGTGCGTAAGTGCGTCGGCGAGGGAAAAGGTCAAGGATTCGGGCACCTCCTATGTCCG
>CAKUPC010000075.1 GCA_934675095.1 uncultured Bacteroidales bacterium
CGCCAAGGCTGCTGCGCTTTCATCTTCGCCGCCCGCCTTGCATCCCATCCTTTTCTGCGCCCCGCCCTCCCGGCTGTTGTCTCATGTGCCGGGAATCCGCCGAAAGGATAGCGGAAAAAAGAAAAAACCGCCTTCACAAGCGGTTTTTTTCTTGCCTTTCGGCAAATCTCATAAAAATGGCTAAACGATTATTGATGCTGCAAAGGTAGCGCAACGCGGCGGGGACGGCAATACCCACAAATGGGTATTTTGAGAACAGTGCGCCAATCGGCGGCAGTCGTTCCTCGCTCAGTGCGCGATGGTCTTGGGCTTGAGAAGATGGGAGAAGGAGGACTGGACGAAAGTCCATGCCCACGGCTCGGGATAGACAATCCGGTGCTTCCACTTGTTGGCGCGGAAACGCCTGATTTTCCAGATGACAGTCTTGAGGAAACCGTCAGCGGGCATGGTCTGGTCCGGAAACTCGGGATTGAGGACATCCGCGAGAATCCTGTCTTCAAGAAACTCGTCATGCACGCGGTCCGGAACAATGGAGCCGTCAAGGCCGAGGTAGCGGACACAGATGCCCGTCACGGCATCGGTAAAGCGTTTCATGCGGAAATCGGCATAAATCCCGTTGATGCGCGTCCAATCGACATTGCGTCCCTCGCGCTCGACAAACTGCTTCCAGTCGCACAGGTGCCTCATGCTCACCCGCTCCGCGGCAAAATGGGCGGCAAGATGCCTCATGAGAAAAAGCGCGTTTAAAGTCGGGCCGGGAAGAAGAAGACTGCCCTCGACTCCGTTTTCTCCCACGGCGGTCACTTCCCTGCCGCTTTCCTCACGCACGACAGCCTTGAGCAGATCGTCGAACCTCGCGTCACTGCGGCGGGCGTGGCGGGCCACGAAATCGTAGTGGTTCTCGACAAGCAGCCCCTTATAGACAAACTTGGTGTGATGATGCACGTCATTGGAAATCTTTATCCCCAACTTTCCCGAAACCAGTTCGTCCGCCCGACGGTACTCTCCGAAATTCCATATATCAATGTCGCTGAAACTGCGATGCTTAGGAACGGGATAGTACAGGCTCAGTCCCCAGCCTTTCAGAAGCATGAAAGGGACTCCGTTCGACGAGAAGAAATCGGCAAGTTCCGCCACGGCGTTCTGCCTGGCCTCATATTTCTCCTCTTCCACGGCTGCCCTTCCGACAAGACGAAGCCAGGCGGTGTCAGGAATCGTCGGCTCACTGCCATTTTGTGCGGCGGAACGACAGTTTGTCACCCCGTCCATGACAATTCCGCTCAGATGATGCGGCCCGGCAAGGGCGACAAGCGCGTCCCAATCCTCCGGGATGAGTTCCTGCGCCTTCGTCACGATGTCATCGCATACGGAGCCGTCACCCAGTCCTGCACGAACAAGGTTCGTCAATATATTCTCTACATCTGTCATAAGTTCACGATTTTGAGTAAGTTCCGCCATGAAGACCGCGCCCGTTCTCCCGAGAGAGACAGTGTTCCCAAGGCACATATCCTGCAAATTTATGAATCATTTTCGGATATATCTCGCATTTGTGCCAACAAAATTTTTATGTCGTCGAACGCTTACATTTTCTAAGCGGATGGCACTGCTTTTGCAACATCCCGACGCGGTTTTGATGTTAAACTTTTAAAACTATAAGATTATGATTACAGAAAAACTTCAGAAAGAATTCAACGAGCAGATTACCGCTGAGTTGTGGTCTTCACAGTTATATCTTCAGATGGCGTTCTTCCTCAAGAAAGAGGGATGGGACGGCTTCGCGCACTGGATGGAAAAACAGTCCGAAGAGGAGAAGGAGCACGCTTGCTCAATGGCCGATTTCGTCATCAAGAGAGGTGGTGAGGTCAAGCTTCAGATGATTGACGTAGTTCCTTGCGGCTGGGGCAGCGTCCTTGAAGTCTTCGAGCATGTGGCTGAGCATGAGCGTCATGTGTCAAAGCTTATTGACGACCTCGTTGCAGTGGCTCACGACGAGAAGGACAACGCGGCTCAGGACTTCCTCTGGGGATTCGTCCGCGAGCAGGTCGAGGAAGAGGCAACCGCCGACACAGTTCTCGCAAAGGTAAAGCACGCCGGAGAGGCAGGGCTGACCTTCGTGGATGCTGAGCTTGCCAAGAGGTAGTCTCCTGAAGAGATGGAACAGAAAGCGCCCGCCGTTTTGTTCGGCGGGCGCTTTTATTTTGCGATACGGCCACTATTTCTTCAGCGTGAAGAAGAACTGCAGTCCATGCGGCTGCATATTCGAGACCTTGATTTCCCCGCCGTGGAAGGCGACGGCATTGCGCACGATTGAAAGTCCGAGACCGGAGCCTCCGTCATCGCGGGTGCGGCCTTCGGAAATGCGGTAGAACCTCTCGAACAGCCTTGGAAGGTGCTCCGGAGGGACGCCACTGCCGGTGTCACTGTAGTGCAGGCATATTGAATCTCCGGCATCATCAAACCCGGCTTCGGAATGAGGGCAGCGGTCGATGCGGATCATGACTCCCCTGCCGGCATATTTCAGGGTGTTCTCCAGCAGATTGCGGAACAGCGCATGAAGCAGGGTTCTGTTGCCGCATATCCTGAGATCGGGGGAGAGCCTGTTCTCCACGCGGTTCCCGTTTTCCTCCATGCGCGCGGCAAACTCCGAGACGGCGTCATCCACAATCTCACCGACGCTGACAATCTGCTTCACAAGCTTCTCCGGCGACTCCTCGATACGGCTTATAATCGCTACGTCCCGGATGAGGTCGGAGAGCCTGACCGACTGCATATACGCCCTGTGGATGAAAGCCTTGCGGCGCTCGGGGTCCATGTCCGAACAGGCCTCCAAAGTCTCAAGGTAGCCCATTATCCCGGCCACGGGCGTCCGCAGTTCATGGGAGATGTTGCTGGTCATCTGCTGCTTGAGCGTCGCGACCGCCCTGTCGCTGTCGTCCTTGTACTGCGTCTGAAACTTCTGTATGTCGTAGCCGAAACGGGAGGACAGGAGTATGATTATCAGAAGGGACAGGGCGAAGAGCAGCGCCGAGACGAGCAGGAAAATGTTGTTGGGGCGGATGCGCGGCTTGACGTCATCGTCATAAGGCAGGGCGACCCGTATGATTCTGTCGCCGTAAGTCTTTGAATAATAGAGATACTTCATTCCCGTCGTCGCCGATTTCCGGACGCTCGTGGCCACGTTTTCACGCCTTGACGCGCTGACTTCCGGCCGATCGGAATGGTTCACCCCGCCGAGGGAATCCACACTGTCAAAAAGGACGGTTCCCGCCGTGTCGAGCACCGTGGCACGCAGGTCTGAGGGGAAAAGGGCCGTGACTGCTCTGTAATCATCCGTCCGCGAGAGAATTTCCGCATAGGCATCGAGGTCGTTCTGAACAAACTGGACCTTGGTCTGGGTGTCAAGCCTGACCTGGAACACGACCAGCATCACGGCAAACACGGCAAAGGCCACGGCGAAGCTGGCTATCAGCCGCCCTCTGAATGTTCCGCGGGCGGACTCCGGTGCAAGGCGCGTACTCATGGCTGAACCTGAAAGCTATACCCGAATCCCGAGCGGTTGGTGATGCATGACTTCATGCGCCCCAGCTTCGCCCTTATCCTCGCGATGTGCACGTCTATCGTCCTGTCAAGCACATAGGGGGCGTCCTTCCACAGCAAGTCGATAATCTCCTCACGGGAGAAAATCTTGCCCGGCTGAGCGGCCAGAAGCGACAGCAGCTCAAACTCCTTTCGGGAGAGAACCACCGGAGCCCCATCGACATAGACCATCTTGGACTTGCGGTCAATCTTCAGCGCCCCCTCGTCAATCAAATCCCCAGAGCGCTCCTTCACTGCCGATGCACTCCTTCGCAGCACTGCCTTCACCCGCGCC
>CAKUPC010000076.1 GCA_934675095.1 uncultured Bacteroidales bacterium
TGTATGCTCATCGGAGGGCAGGAGACGATAAAGGTTTCTGACGGACATCAGAGAGCCGTCGCAAGCGCTGTGATGTTCAAATGAGCGTGCCAAGGGGAAAACTGAAACATACAAATACATTATTGACGAAATCGAATGATGAAGATTAAGACGAATCATCTCCTTATGGCTCTGGCGCTTGTCTGCGGGGGCATTGTGGGCTGTGAGAAGCCTGAAACCGGGTTTCTGTGGCGGGACGAATGGAAAGAACCGGAGCCGATACCCGAACCCAAGCCTGAGCCAACTCCGGACCTGCCCGAAATCAAGGGCAAGCCGAGGCTCGTGTGGATTGACGCGGCGGCCAATTTCAATGAATATGCGAACAGCGAGTCCAAGATTGCCTCGGATGTGAAGAGAATCGCGGACATGGGCTTCACGCACATCGTCGTGGATGTCCGCCCTACCACTACCGGCGTGCTTTTCAAGTCTTCCGTCGAGCACGGGCTTGACAAGGTGGATGCATGGGTGAACGGTGGATATGTCTGGCTCAACAGAACCGCGTCTTTCGACTATCTCCAGAAATTCATAGATGCGGGACATGAGAACGGTCTCAGGGTCTTCGCCAGCATGAACACCTTTGTCGGCGGCTATCTGTGCCCTTACGGCCTCGGCAGCGACGGCATTTTCTACCGAGGCTCCGCTCCGAAATCATGGGCAAGCGTCATAAACGCGTCTGACGGGCTTGTGAACACGATGGACTTGCAGAATGACGAGGAGGACTACGGAGCGAAGTTCCTGAGCCCGGCGAACGACGAAGTGCAGGACTATCTTCTTCGCCTCATCGGCGAACTTGCCGCCTACGATGTCGACGGGATAATCCTCGACCGCTGCCGTTTCGACGACTACAGCCTCCAGAGCGACTTCTCTGACTCTTCGCGTGAGAAATTCGAGGCCTATCTCGGCAAGAAGGTCACGAACTGGCCTGCGGACATCTTCTCTCCCGGACAGGATGAACTGAAATCCACCGTCACGGATATGCAGAAGTCATGGCTCGCGTTCCGTGCCAAGACCATCCACGACTTCGTGGTCAAGGTCTCCGACAAGGTGCACTCGCTGAACGAGGATTGCCAGTTTGGAGCCTATGTAGGCGCTTGGTACTCAAGCTACTACAACAGCGGGGTGAACTGGGCAAGCCCTAAGTACGACCCGAAGGCCGACGGCTACAGATGGGCTTCCGCGGACTACAAGGACTACGGGTATGCCGACCACTGCGACGTGATGATTATCGGCGCATATGCCGCCTCTGACAGCATCCACGGCTCAGGAGAATGGACCATGGAGGGTTTCTGCAAGCGTGCGGCAAACCTTTTCAAGGGAGATGTCCCTTACTACGGCGGTCCGGACATCGGCAACTCCACCGGGTTTGAGAACGGCGGTCAGGGCGCTCTCATGCCAGACATCGTAGATGCGTGCATAAACAACGCGGACGGCTTTTTCGTCTTCGACCTCTGCCACATCCGGATGTACGACTATTGGAGCAGTTTCAGGACGGCCTTCGACCAGTACCTCGCAACCGTAAAATAGTATGTTATAAACTACAACATAAAAACTACACACTAACAAACACATTTTATTATGAAAAAGATTCTATTTTCGCTGATGGCCATTGCCGTCGCTCTGGTCAGCTGCAAAAAGGAGGAGCAGATTGTTCCTGAAATCAAGGCGGACGCGACCGAGGTCACGATCCCTGTCGCCGGTACAGAGGATGCTGAGGAGGATGTATTCATCACCTTCAAGGCAAACGTCGATTGGACGGCTGAAGTCAAGGATGCGGAGTGGCTCACCATCACTCCGTCAAAGGGAACTGCCGACAAGGGGCAGATTAAGCTCATTGCAGAGGCAAGTCAGGAGAAAGAGCCTCGCACGGGTGTCGTTCTCGTTACGGCCGGAACTGCACAGAAGGAATTCAAGGTCACTCAGGGGCAGGTCAATGCATTCTCTCTCGTTGAGGAGTCCGCAGAACTTGACTGCAAGGGCGGTGAAGTCGAGCTGAAGGTCATGACCAACGTTCCTTACGAGGTCACTATCCCTGAGGACGCAACATGGATTACCAAGGCCGCTACCAAAGCATACGGCGAGCAGATTACGAAGCTTACGGTGAATGCCTTCGATGAACTTGATGGCGTGCGTACAGCAGACCTTACTGTAAAGGCTGACGGATTTGAGAGTCTTACTTTTACTGTTACTCAGAAAGGTCCTGAATCAAAGCTTTGGGGCATTGACCTCAGAACGGTGATTGAAAGGTCGGCTACAGTGACTATCGGTACTGTCACGGACTACACTTCTGTTGTTTCGATTGCAGTTTTGGGAGATAAACTGGTAGTTTGCCAGGGTGATGGTTCCGCTCCTGTGCTGCTTGATAAGAAGACTGGAGAGAAGAAGGGTTCCCTTGCTGTTGGTGATATAAAGGTTTATTCCGTGACAAATGACGATGCCGGTAACCTGGTTCTTTCTAACAGAAATGCATATGATAAGGGAACAAGCTGGTGGACTAATGCGTTTGAGGCTTATTATATGACTTCAGAGACGGCAACTCCGGTTAAATTTGTTTCGGGAGCAAAATATGGTCCTGCAGGTGCCGTCATTATTGCTCGTGGCGACGTTACAAAGAATGGCCTCCTTGCGACTCCGTACGAAGGCATCCCAGATATTTCTGCTGCTAATGGAGTCGGGTATTGGGCTATAACTGACGGTAAGGTTTCTGCCCCGGAAACTCTCGATTTGACCGGTTTTGTCGGTCTTAATTGGGCGAATGGTTGTTGGAATATGGCACCGAATAATATCCCGGCTCTGGGCTTTATGTCTGCCGATATTGCCAACGGAGGTCTCATGGGCGTTTATGATGAGAATAAACTCTATATTTTCAATGGCACGGGTGCTTGCCAGCTTGTAAGCGAAGAACAGGCAGCTGACAGTAACCACGGCCTTAACTCAATGGACATTCGTAATATAAACGGCAAACCTTATGGCGCCGCTTGTGCAGCTCCGTTCTTCCCGCAGTGGAGTGGTGTTGCCATTGTCGCGATTTCGGATTTGTCAAACGGTCAGGTTGTTTTCACCGCCAACACATCAGCTTATCCTCAGGAAGAAGAGACACTTGAGGGTCTTGCAGCTTCATCAGATGTTATCATCGAAGCCGCAGAAGGTGGAATTAACCTCTATTACATAGACAACAACTCGTCAGCCATCGAGGCATTCTGGTGCCCTCTCAAATAATTCCGCAAGGAAAAGCCCCAAGTGAGCCTAAAGGCTCACTGACCGCAGCGGCGGG
>CAKUPC010000077.1 GCA_934675095.1 uncultured Bacteroidales bacterium
GCCGCCCACTATCTCCACCTCGTAGCGGATGCAGGAGTTCGTGTCGATTAGGCTGTTGAAGCGCTCCGTGAACTCGGACAGGCGTGCTCCGTTGCCGCGGAAGGACGGCTCGTAGCGGGATGACCCGACACGGAAGTATATCTCGACGGAGTTCTCATGTATCTGGGCGGAGACCTCATGGCCGGACACGAAAAACAGGGCAAGCGCCGCGAACAGCGCTGCCGGAACTTTCATGAGCCTCGATATGCCAGATATATTTGAGATAGTTCTCAACATACAACCATATATGTCATACAACCGTCCCCGGATTATCTTCCATTCCCCCGGAAACACGGTCGCAAATTTACTCACTATTTCCCATGTGAGCAACAAAAATTTTGAAAAATTTATGCTGTTCTCCGCACGGCTCTGATGAGCCTTGGCGCATATATGCATAAAAAAGAGCCGGGCAATTTTGCTTGTCTGGCTCTTGTCGGGATGAGGCGACTCGAACGCCCGACCCCTCCTGTGTTTTGACCCCTCCCGTCCCCTCGTAGGGGAAGTCGTGCTCCGTGCGCACTATCGCACAGGCCTGCGCTTCGCTGTTCTCCGCACGGCTCTGATGAGCCTTGGCGCATATATGCATAAAAAAGAGCCGGACAATTTTGCTTGTCTGGCTCTTGTCGGGATGAGGCGACTCGAACGCCCGACCCCTACGTCCCGAACGTAGTGCGCTACCAACTGCGCTACATCCCGATTGCTCGTTTCTTTTTGGCGTCTGCTTCGTCAGACTTCGCATCGTCGGTCGGTCATTACCATAAGGTAACTCCCTTCCTCCTCACTCGTCTTCCTTGCATCCATCCAAAAATAAACTTCACAATTTCAATGAAAAACGGAAGCGCGGGAGGCTTCCGTAGAGTATGGCTGAAACCTCTTCGGTGTTGGAAGAGCGATTAGGCGAGCTTGTTGATATAGACCTGAATGCCGCTCTTGAGGTTCGCTGCCTTGTTCTGGTGGATGACGCCGATCTTCGCGAGTTTGTCAATCATCGCATAGACCTTCGGCGCTGAAGCCTCGGCCTCGCTCTTTACGGTCATCGCTCTCAACGCGCGAATCGCGTTTCGTGTAGTCTTTGCATAATACTTGTTATGCAAGCGGCGCCTCTCGTTCTGACGATTGCGCTTGTCTGCTGATGCATGCTGTGCCATTATTGTACTTTTTTATATTTTTAGTAGTGGGTAGGGGAATCGAACCCCTATTGCAAGAATGAAAATCTTGAGTACTAACCGTTATACGAACCCACCGCACAGAAATCCCGAGAGATTTCAAAAGCCTTTTTCCAAAGGGATTGCAAAGGTATGCAATATTTTTCAGAGAGCAAAATATTTTTACCTTTAATTTTCATTATTCTTCCACTCCCATGAATAAAGCAGAGCCTCGACCTGCCTGAGATAGTGCCGCTTGTCGTATTTCGGGGCATACACAAAGGCGTCGAGGGTCACAATCCACTTTCCGTCCGGGCTGTAGAACGAGTGGGAGACGAACGGGCCGCCCATGTAGTCGCCATAGACCTCCCAGTAGCCGCGCATCTCGGCGAAGTCGCGTCCCTGATATTTCAGATACTGGACGGCAGGGGCAACAATCGGGCTGGTAATCATGTAGGTGTTGTCGAACATTCCTGGCACGTAGTTCTTCAGGAACTCGTCCCTCTTTGTCACGAGACTTTCCTCTGTGAAAGGGGCTTCGCCGGCGGGATATTTATAGATGAAGACGCCCTGGTTGGTGTACTGGGTCTCGTAGGCAACCCAGACGAAGTCGTCGGACGCCTTGCGCACCGCGTAGCCGACAGGAAAATGGAGAAAGCCGCCGAAACGTTCCTCAAGAACAGGGCGAATTCCCTTCTCCTCGTACTGTATCGAATTGGCAATCACCCTGTTGCGCTCGGCCTGCTCTATCATCGTGGCAATCTTCACCTTGTTGTCCTCGAACAGCTGCACGGCCGAATCCTCGTCAATCGCATCTATCTTAATCACGCACTGGGGACGTGCCCAGACATCGCTGAGGAATCGCACTCCCGGCTCGGAGACACGGGGGTTCACGTTGCAAATCAGGATGTTGCGGTGAATCTGGAATATGTTGGTGAACGCCGTCGGGACAATGTTCACCACCGAGTAGAGCGGTTCCCTCTGGGGGAGGAAGGGGCAGTCGGAAGTGAGCGTGTCGCGGATGGCCGTGCCGAGAGCTCCCTCCCAGTCAGCCTGTTCAATCACCACCAGCACCTCGCCGGCCTTCCCGCTGACATTCGGCAGAAGGGCTTTCTTTCGCTCACCGCATGAGATGCACAGAATTGCCGCGAGGGCAATGGAGAGAACAAATCTGAACTTTTTCATATCCTTAAAGTATTATGTATTTTCAAAAATATCACAAAATCCGAAGCGATTTATCTTACTCAAAACAACTACCGAATCAGCCGCATTATGTCGTTGCCGAAGGCCAGAATCATCAGGCCGAAGAGGAGAATCATCCCGACAATCTGCATCACGACGAGGAACTTGTCGCTCGGCTTCTTCCCCGTGAGCATCTCATAGAGCGTGAAGACGATGTGACCGCCGTCAAGCGCCGGAATCGGAAGGAGGTTCATCACGCCGAGCATCACGGAAAGGAGGGCGAGGATGTTGAGGAAGGCGTACCAGTTCCATGCGGAAGGGAACACCTGCCCTATGGCGATGAAGCTTCCGACGGACTTGTAGGCCTCGGTGCTCGGGGTGAAGACGAGCTTCATGTCCTTGAGATAGTCGCCGATGGTGGTGAAGGTGTAGGAGAAGCCTGCCGGAATGGCCTCGAAGAAGCCGTATGTCTTCGTCTGAATGTTCGGCATGGCCGTGAACACGCCGATTCTGCCGAGGGTATCGACGGCCACGCCAAGAGAGAGGGTGTCGGCTCCGCGAAGCACCTCCGCCGTGACCCGCGAGCCGGCGCGGTCACGGCAATGGCCTGCTTGACGTGAACGACGCCGAGGATCGTGTCGGGGTCGTCGGCGCAGACCGGGCACACCAGCGGACCGGGCGCCGGCCCGCGCTGCCAGTGCCCGCAGTTGGTGCAGGCGTAGGCGGGCAGGTCGGGCAGCAGCCCGCGGTAGGGATTGGTCATCTCGCGTCTCCCAGGGCGGTGAGGAGGAGGCGGTGCAGCGCCAGGTCGCGGGCGGCGTCGTACGGCCATGCCGTCCCCACCCGCCCAGGCC
>CAKUPC010000078.1 GCA_934675095.1 uncultured Bacteroidales bacterium
GATGAGCCAGTTGGCCTCCTTGGAAATCTTCTGATAAACCCCGACAGGCTTCCCTGTCTCATCGACCTCAACCTTCATCTCAGGACGCTCGAAGCTGATGGCGCCGGAAGCGAAGCGCTTCTTGCGGAACTTGGAGGCGAGCTTGTTCAGGATGAGCACGGCCTCCTGCACCTCGTCAGGCACGACGGTCGTCACGCCATCGACGGACGTCTCATATCCCTTGACAACCTTCCCCGCCTCAATTATGGTCTGTGCGCCCTCGTAGGCGAAACGATAGTCGGAGTCTATTATCGTGCGGCCGAACCACCTCGTGACCACCCTCGCGAGAGGGGTAATCTCGAACACGGCCGAGAAGGTGAGCTTGCGCTCGTGCGGGCGGAGTGAGCAGAGCTTGTTGCAGAGCTTCTCCGGAAGCATCGGCACTGTCCTGTCAACGAGATAGACCGAAGTTCCGCGAACGCGGGCCTCCTCGTCTACAATAGAGCCCGGCTGCACATAATAGGAGACATCGGCGATGTGGACGCCGACCTCGTAGTTCCCGTTGTCCAGCTTTTTGAACGACAGCGCGTCGTCGAAGTCCTTCGCGTCCGCAGGGTCTATGGTGAAGGTCAGCGTCTTGGTGAAGTCGCGGCGAATCTTGTACTCCCCTGCCGGAATCTTCTCGGAAATCTTGTCGGCGGCATTCTCCACCTCAGGCTCGAACCTGTAAGGCAGCCCGAATTCGGAGAGAATCGCGTGCATCTCGGTCTCGTTCTCGCCCGGCATTCCGAGCACATCGACAATGTGTCCAGTCGGGCAGGTGTCCCCTTTCTTCCAGAAATCCACGACTGCGGCGACCTTCATTCCAGTCTCAGCATCAGGATGCTTGTCAAGGTCGGAAACGATGATGTCGTACGGCATATTCCGGCTCTGCATCAGCACCCAGGCCTGCCCGTCGAAGATGTGGAGAATCCCGACGAACGGACGCTTCGACCTCTCGACGATTTCCACGACATATCCCTCTCTCCTCGACTTTTCCGTCTTCTCGCGTGTCACGGCAACCTTGACGCGGTCCCCGTGGAGCGCGCCGCCAATCTTCGACGCCCTCACATAGACATCGTCCTCTTCTCCTTCGACAATGATGAAGGCATATCCTTCCCTCGTCATCTGCACCGTTCCCTCCAACACGGGAATCTGCCTCTTTTCGCGGACCTTCCGCGCACCGAATTTTCTTTTCCTTGACATAAAATTATTATCTTTGCGGCACAAATTTAGTTAAAATAAAACACTTGGGCATATTTATATGCAGAAAGATTTCTCACTTCGTTCGAAATGACAGTAAAATAAAGTAATATGAGCAAAAAAGTACTTCTTATGATCCTCGACGGATGGGGCGAGGGCAAGCATGACTGGACAAACGCAATCTATACGCAGGGAGCGCCGTACATCGACTCGCTCCGCGCGAAATACCCGCACTCGCACCTTCAGGCCTGCGGAGAGGCCGTGGGACTGCCGGAGGGACAGATGGGAAACTCGGAGGTGGGTCACCTCAACCTCGGCGCCGGAAGGGTCGTCTATCAGGACCTTGTGAAAATCAACATGGCCTGCCGCGGCCACAAGCTGCTGGAGAATCCAGAAATCAAGGCCGCCTACGACTATGTGGCGAAGAGCGGGAAGAAGCTCCATTTCATGGGACTGATGTCAAAGGGCGGCGTGCACTCGTCACAGGAGCACGTCTATGAGTTCCTTTCCGTAGCAAAGTCATACGGCCTGAAGGATGTGTTCGTGCACTGCTTCATGGACGGGCGCGACTGCGACCCGCACAGCGGAAAGGGCTTCGTGGAGGAGCTTGAGGGCGAGATGGCCAAGAGCTGCGGAAAGGTTGCCAGCGTCTGCGGAAGGTTCTACGCGATGGACCGCGACAAGAGATGGGACCGCGTGAAGGCCGCCTACGATATGCTCATCGAGGGCGAAGGCATCAAGGCGACGTCGGCTACCGAGGCGATTGAGGCCTCCTACAACGAGGACGTGACCGACGAGTTCATCAAGCCTACGGTCATCACCGACGCTTCCGGCAACGCTCTCGGCAAGATTGAGGAGGGTGACGCAGTCATCTTCTTCAACTTCCGCAACGACCGTGCGCGCGAAATCACCGCGGCGCTCACCCAGACCGACATGCCGGAGCATGGAATGCACACTCTTCCTCTCTACTACTGCTGCATGACCCCTTACGACTCGTCCTTCACCGGAGTCCACATCCTATTCCCTAAGGAGAACGTCACCGACACTCTCGGAGAGACCGTGGCAAAGGCCGGGAAGAGGCAGCTGCGCATCGCGGAGACGGAGAAATATGCCCACGTGACCTTCTTCTTCAACGGAGGACGCGAGGCGCAGTTCGAGAACGAGGACCGCATACTCGTGAACTCGCCTAAGGTCCCGACCTACGACCTGCTGCCGGAGATGAGTGCGCCGGAAGTTACCGACAAGCTTGTGGATGCAATCAACACCGGCAAGGAAGACATGATTATCCTCAATTTCGCGAACGGCGACATGGTGGGTCACACGGGAGTCTATACTTCAATCTGCCGCGCCGTTGCAAAGGTTGACCAGTGCGTGAAAAGGGTCGTTGAGGCCGCGGTTGCACAGGACTACGCGATTCTTCTCACGGCAGACCACGGCAACGCCGATCATGCAGTCAATGCCGACGGCACGCCGAACACCGCCCACTCCCTCAACACCGTCCAGTTCATCGTCATCAATGCCGGCGACGAGGTGAAGACCGTGAAGGACGGCCGCCTCGCCGACGTCGCACCGACAATCCTGAAACTTATGGGCATTCCGCAGCCCGCCGCCATGACAGGTAATTCATTGATATAAAATTAAAAAAGTCAGGCGAATCGCCTGACTTTTTTAATTATTTCAACCCTCTCGCTTTCAGCAGCCACTGCGGATCGGGAGCCGCGCCCCGGAAGCGCTCGTAGAGCACCATCGGCTCTTCGGAGCCGCCGGCCTCAAGGATGTTGTGCTTAAAGGAAGCGGCGGTGGCAGGGTCGAAAATGCCGCGCTCACGGAAGAGTTCGAAGGCGTCCTTGTCGAGGACCTCGGCCCAGAGGTAGCTGTAGTAACCGGCGCTGTAGCCGCTGTTGAAGAT
>CAKUPC010000079.1 GCA_934675095.1 uncultured Bacteroidales bacterium
CGACGCCCTTCAGCCGGTGGTTGATGCGGGCATACTTCCGGGGGCGATAAGCGTGCTCTACAGCAACGGCGTTCAGGAAACCTGCTGCATCGGCTATGCCGACGTCGAGGCAAGGAGACCGATTCGTACCGACAACGTGTTCATGCAGTGCTCGCAGACCAAGGGCTTCTGCGGAGTGACGATGGCAAAGCTCGTCGAGGAGGGTAAGGTCAGCCTTGACGACCCGGTGTCGAAGTATCTTCCGGAATTTGCCACGCTTTGGATACAGGAGACACAGACTGACAGCACCATAGTCTTGAAGAAGGCACATAATGTCCTTACAATCAGAATGGTGCTCAACCATACGGGCGGTTTCCCGTTCGAGTGCAGCGCTAAGCGCCGTGACGTGCGCGGCGGAGGCTGGTCGGGCGGCGGTCCGCTCAGGCAGATTGCTTCCGTTGCCGCGGCAAGCCCGATACTGTTCGAGCCGGGAACACAGATTCGCTATTCCAACACCGGCATTGACATCGCTGCCGCCGTCATTGAGGTCGTGACCGGAATGAAATGGGAGCAGTACCTGAAGCAGACCGTACTTGACCCGCTCGGAATGAAATCGACATGGTTCTGGCCTACGGACAGGCAGCTCAGGACACAGATTGAGATGTATGAGGTCTATAAGGACGCGCCGGCAAAGCATATGATGGAGAATCCGTGGCAGCAGCGCCCGTACAACGACTCCCATGTCTTCGCCTCTGCCGGAGCAGGTCTCTGGACGACGGTTGACGACCAGCTGAAATTCTACAGGATGCTCATGAACCTCGGCATGGGGGAAAATGGCGTCCGTATCCTCAAGGAGGAAACCGTGAAGTCAATACTTGCTGTAAGCACACGTCCTGAGGGCATGGAAGGCTATTCTCTCGGTCTGACGGCTCCCAGACAGGACAATGAGGATGCATGGTTCGGCCATGGCGGCGCGTGGGGAACGAGCTGCATGGTGAACTGGCACAAGAAGCAGCTCCGTCTTTGGGTCGTGCAGATTTCCAGTGGCCCAAAGGATTGGAATCCGCTTCTCTGGAAAGCACAGCAGGATTTCTTCAAGTCTCAGATTGACAACTCGGCAGCCGAGGCCTATACGGGAAGAACCCGATAATTCTTTTAATACATCGGGCGCTTTATGCGTTCTGAATTTCGGCCGGTGGCCATGAAACTGGAACGGGGGCGGTTACCACCACCTCCGTTTTCTTTATCGGGTGGATGAACCTTACGCTGCGTGAGTGGAGGCAGATGCCGCCGTCGGCGTTGGAACGGGGGGCACCGTACTTGAGGTCGCCCTTGATGACGCAGCCGATGTTCGCGAGCTGGCAGCGTATCTGGTGATGACGGCCTGTGAGCAGCTGTACTTCGATAAGGAAATATCTTTGAGAGCGCCCGGCCAGACGATAGCGCAGGCGTGCCAGCTTGGCATCGGGTCTTTCCTTACATATATACGACTTGTTCTGTTTCTCGTTGCGGACCATCCAGTCAGTGAGTTCTCCCTCTGTCGGATGCGGTTCCGCGCACGAGAGTGCCCAGTAGGTCTTGTGGATGCTGCCGTCACGGAACATCGCGGTCAGCCTTTCGAGCGCCTTGGAGGTCTTGGCGAGAATGACAATGCCGCTGACAGGCCTGTCGAGGCGGTGCGGAACTCCGACGAAAACCTGCCCGGGCTTCGCGTCCCTCTGCGCAATGAACGCCTTGTAGGCCTCGCTTATCGGCTCGTCGCCGGTCTTGTCGCCCTGCACGATTTCCCCGCATTTCTTGTTGACAATCAGAATGTGGTTGTCCTCATAAAGTATCCTCGATTTCAGGTCTTCGTACTCGGAATCGTTCAATTCTCTGTATATCATATACTTTGGGTTTATATATTCTTTATTGTATATCCCCGGCATTCTTCCCTGCCTCCGTCATTGCGGGATATTCCGCCGTCTCTGTCATATCCTGACGAACGACAAAATTACAAATTGTCATTCAATATCCCGAAAATATTCGATAAAACTGACAAAATGTCATTATGTCGCCCATTAAATTCCGGTGGCACAAGTTTCGTTTATTCCTCTTGCGTCGTCCGAAAGGCACGAGCCCGACGGACGGCGGGAATTTAAGTTTGATAATAAAATAGGAGAAAATATTATGGGAAAAATTATTGGTATTGACCTCGGTACTACGAACTCATGCGTAGCCGTGATGGAAGGCAACGAGCCTACCGTAATCATAAACGAGGAAGGACAGAGAACCACGCCTTCAGTCGTTGCGTTCACCGACAGCGGTGAGAGGAAAATTGGTAACCCTGCAAAGCGTCAGGCCATTACCAACCCTCACAAGACGGTGTATTCAATAAAGAGGTTCATGGGTGAGACCTACGATCAGGTCACCAAGGAGATTGAGCGTGTGCCTTACAAGGTTGTAAGGGGCGATAACAACACTCCGCGTGTCGATATCGACGGCCGTCTCTACACTCCGCAGGAGATTTCTGCGATGATTCTTCAGAAGATGAAGAAAATAGCCGAGGACTACCTTCGTCAGGATGTCACCGAGGCTGTCATCACTGTTCCGGCGTACTTCTCTGACTCACAGCGTCAGGCAACCAAGGAAGCCGGCAAGATTGCGGGTCTTGACGTCAAGCGTATCGTGAACGAGCCGACTGCCGCAGCGCTTGCGTTCGGTCTTGACAAGATGCACAAGGATATGAAGATTGCGGTCTTCGACCTCGGCGGCGGTACGTTCGATATTTCAATCCTCGACCTCGGAGGCGGTATGTTCGAGGTTAAGTCAACCAACGGTGACACGCACCTCGGCGGTGATGACTTCGATCAGGTAATCATCGACTGGTTGGCACAGGAGTTCGCGGCGGAGAACGGCGGGATTGACCTCAAGGCCGATCCGATGGCTCTCCAGAGACTTAAGGAAGCTGCCGAGAAGGCTAAGATTGAGCTTTCAAGCCAGACTTCGACGGAAATCAACCTTCCGTACATCATGCCGGTAGGCGGTATTCCTAAGCATCTGGTAAAGACGCTTACCCGTGCAAAGTTCGAGCAGCTTGCCGACAACTTGTTTGAAAGGA
>CAKUPC010000080.1 GCA_934675095.1 uncultured Bacteroidales bacterium
GTCGTGGGGCAGTACATGATTCATTTCTGCACCGTCAAGAGGGACGACACGGTGTCTGTGGAAATCGAGGTCGAGGCCGGCGACGGACTGACCGAGGGGATTGACTACAAGGTGGTGTCCCCGACATCGGTGAAATTCGTTCCCGGAGTGTATGACAAGGCATTCATAATCGAATGGCTGCCGCACGAGCTTGATCCGGCTAAGGACAATTCGCTGACCCTCAGGCTGAGTGCCTGCTCCGACGATGGAATCATCCTCGGAATGCCGGGGCCGTCGAAGAGGAACATTTCCATAAAAATCACCAAGACCAAGTAGTTGGGGTGCTCCCCCAAATGGGGCTGTGGGGTGTTTGAACGTGATATTTGAAACATCATCAAGTTTTTATAAATAAAGGTATTATGAAAAAGCTTCTGTTTTTTATGGCAATCGCCGCGTGTGCGTTTGCCTGCAAGCCGGCCGAGGAAGAAGTGCCGGTCGTTGAAGTCACCATGTCTTCATTCGGCTTCACTGCCGAAAAGAACGCGGCGCTGAAGTCTGACGTGACGGTTGAAAATCCGTCGTCGGCAATCAGCGTCACTCTCCCTTACGGAACTGACGAGGAGGTTCTCAAGTCCCTCGTCCCGACATTCACCGTCACTGAGGGCGCAGCCGTGACCGTAGGCGAGGAGGAGATTGAAAGCGGTGTCACCGCATTGGATTTTACCTACCCTGTTGAAATCCTCGTCACCGTGAACGAGAAATCCAACGCGCTCTACACCGTCACCGTTACGGTCGGCGAACCTGCCAAATGGGTAAAGAAGGCCGAGTCTTCTGTTGAGTTCACCTCGGAGCCGGCAATGACCCTTTCTCCGGACGGAAAGAACCTCTACATTTTCGGATATGACAAGGAAGGCAGCCATCCTGTGATGCTCGCCTATGACGGCGCGGCTCTCGCGCAGATTGGAGAGGCAGGGACGGAAGCCGCTCAATATATTGCATCAGGATGTTCCCCTGACGGTGTTCCTTACGGAGCACTCTATGACAAGACATCCAAACATGTCAAGGTCTATGCCTACAAAAACGGCAAGGCCGAGGCTGTCGGAGACGCTTCCGCAATACTTCAGCCAACCGGAAATTCCGTAGGTTCGAGCAGCATTGTCCCGATTGCCGAGAACAATGTCTATCTTTTTCTCATGAGCAACAAGGCAAACGCAGCCACTGGACTTGTCAAGAGAGGCCTTAATGTATGTCATTATGACGGAAAGGAATGGAGTCAGTTCGGCACACTTCCGGACTGGGAAGGAAGTAGTACCACATACAACACCCGTGTAAAATGGATTGATGGGGTGCCTTATGTCTTTATCCTTAATTTCGCGAAAGCTGAATTTAACATCTACAAATACACTGACAATGCATGGCAGACAGTGTGCGCGGCGGTTCATCCGCTCAAGACAGACAATGAAACGCCTATAACAACCGCTGCATACCTATATGGAGCAATGAACTTTGACATCGCTTCAAACGGAGATGTCTATCTTATCGCTGCGGCAAACTATGCAAGCGACGACAATGAGATTGGAGTCATAAAATATGACATCAACAAGAAGACGACTTCAATCGTCGGAGGCGTGATGTCCGGTGTCTTGGCAACGAAATGCCGCTATCTGAGCATGGCGCTCGATGACAACGATGTTCCTTATGTTGTCTATGGAAACACCTTCACTGAAGGAGCGCCGAGCTATGTAAGATACATAAACTCCAAGACCAAACTTTGGAGCGAGCCTGTTGCAGTAGAAGCAAATCAGACTTCGGGAATCGACATCCAGTTCGGAGCCGACGGCACCGGATACATTGTATATCAGGATGCGACAACCTTTAAGTATGCGGTCTGCACCAATCTTGCGGAATAATTCTGCGGATACAGCAAAACTTTCACTAACTTTGCAGGGATGTGCCGGATGGCGCATCCCTTTTTCGTCGATGATATTATGTTTTTGAAGGTACAACAATGTTGTTACGAATATTGAAAGGTGTCTCCCCTGCGTTTTATGCGGCCCTGCTGCTCTGCGTGACGGCTTCCTATGCCGCCGCGCGTGATTTTCGCGTCGCCCTCGTCGGAGATCCGCAGGTCGATGACTCCACGGAACTTGACTACGCGAGGAGAACGATTTATCGGGAGCTGAGGGAGTCGCGGGACATCGACCTTGCGGTCATAATGGGCGACATCGTGAACGAGAAGCCGGAGCTGATGGCTCCGAGCAGGGTCTCTCTGGACTCGCTCCCCTTTCCGTACCTGTGCATTCCCGGCAACCACGACGAGCGGGAGACATTCCGAAGGACATTCGGCTACATGGACACGACTTTCGTGGCCGTCCGCAAGTCCGGGAAATGGAGGCTGGTTCCGGACTCGGGCAAGGGCGTGAGGTTCATCCTGATGAACAACAACCGCGACGACCGCAGTTCAGGGCTTTCGGAAGGGCAGAAACTATGGCTGTCGGGGATTATAGCCAGTGCGCCGCAGAGTCAGGAAATCGTGCTAGCGACCCATGTGCCGCTGAAATACTGCAAGGGACGAGACAGTCTCTATGCCATTGTCGGACAGCATCCGAGGCTGCTCCTTGTCTCGGCTCATCTGCATCAGGTTTTCCGCTTGGACATCGCGGTGAAGGACGGTGTTGAAGTCGAGGAAATCGGTGTCGGAGCGACTTGCGGGAGCTGGTGGCGCGGAGTCCGCGAGCCGGCACTTATCCGGGGTGGGGCCGCGGTCGAGAAGCGGGGTACTGTTCCGAACGCGAGGATGAACTGTGGTGCCCCAAGAGGATATTTTATTGTGGATTTCAGTCGTGATGGCAGTCATCGTTCACATTATAAGGCAGTTGGACGGGATGCTTCAGACCAGTTCT
>CAKUPC010000081.1 GCA_934675095.1 uncultured Bacteroidales bacterium
GGGCAGGAGAAGATTGCGGTGCTCTTCCGTGGAGAGGATGCCGAGGGGATATGCGGGGCGATGGACCGATTCGGGGAGCTGCTGGAAGAGGCGGACACGGGGAATGTCGTTCGGGACTTGCAGATCAGAGCTGATGAGGGCGCGGTTCTGGACGTGATGGATTTCATAAGGGGAAACTGTCCCTATTTTCTGACGGAGGACGACTACCGGAGGGCGGATTCGCTGCTTGCCCTTCCGGACTTCATCCCGGAAAGACTCTCGGCCGCGCACCGAGCCATGCTCTATCCCGGTTCCGCCTTCACGGCTGAAAATCTCAGGCACGACCCTCTGAACCTTTTTACTCCGGTTTTCCGGAACCTTTCGGGGCTTAATCCGGCCGGGAACGGCAGCCTTGTTGACGGACACATATTCCTGCCTGACGGGAGCGCCGGCGTCGCGTTTCTCAGTTCGCCCTACGGCGGAAGCGAGAGCGGGAGGAATGCAGGGCTGCTGCGGATGCTTGAAAATGCGGCGGAGGAGACCGAGGGGGAGTTTGACGGGGTGAAGGTCAGCTTCACGGGAGGGCCTGTGATAGCCGTTGAGAATGCGGAGACGATAAAGCGGGACAGCATCGTCGCCGTGACAATCGCCCTGCTGCTCATCTTCGGGCTGCTCTATCTCCAGTTCCGCAGTCTGCGCGATATGCTCTGGATAGGCCTGTCAATACTCTGCGGAAGCCTTTTTTCGCTCGGACTCATATCCCTTTTCAAATCCTCAATTTCGATAATAATCCTCGGAATCGGAAGCATAATCCTCGGAATCGCGGTCAATTACCCGCTGCATTATGTCGATTACCTGAAATATCAGCCCGACACGCGCAAGGCGCTGAAGGACATAATCGCGCCGCTTACCGTCGGCAACCTCACGACCGTGCTCGCCTTCCTTTCGCTCGCGTTCATGAAGACCTCGGCGCTCCGGGATTTCGGTGTTGTAGGGGCGCTGATGCTCGTCGGGACGATTGTGTTTGTCCTCGTGTTCCTGCCGGTGCTCATGCCGGCCGGCCGCCGGCGCAGCGACAGGGCGCTGAAACTGAAGTTCGGCGGTCTGAATGTCCCTAAACGGCTCCGGAAGGCTTTGGCAGCGGCCTTCCTGCTGCTGACCGTGGTCTTTGCCTTCACCGGCAGGCTCACCGGATTCGACCCTGACCTGCACGGAATCAACTACATGACGGGGCAGCAGCGCGCCGACCTCGCCGCCCTCTCGGAGCTTGGCTCTCGGCATGACGGCACCGAGCTCGTCTATGCCGTGACCTCGGCCGCGACGCTTGACGGCGCCCTCGTGAAGAATGAGCGCCTGCTCGGAGCCATTGAGGGCGGCCGGCGGCAACTGCAGGACGGAGCGGAGACATTGACGGGAGGGAATCCGTTGGATATAAGCACGATAAGCACGGTCGTGCCGTCGAAGGACGTTCTGGAAAAACGGCTCGCTCTCTGGCTCGACTTCTGGAACCGGCACCGGAGCCTCACGGACGAGCTGGAGGCGGCAGCCCTCGCCGAGGGATTCTCCTCAAAGGCATTCCGACCATTCGTTGAGTGTGCTGCCAAGGACTGGCAGCCGCAGCCGGCTGACTATTTCCTGCCGCTTACTGAAACTCTCGGCAAGTCTTTTATCCTGAAAGCGCCTGCTACCTCCTCCGCCGCCGCATCGGCGACAGCCGCTTCCGACGCCGTAACCATCGTCAATTACATTCATGTCCCCTCGGCGACCGCCTCAGAATATGAAACCGCTTGGAACACAAGTTTTTCCGACGATGAAACATTCTTTTTCAGCGCCTCCGACGTCGGAACTCAGCTCGTATCCATGCTCTCCGACGAGTTCGACTACATAGGCCTCGTCTGCGGACTCATCGTATTCATATTCCTTTGGATTTCATTCGGCCGCCTCGAACTCAGCGTCCTCGCATTTCTTCCGCTCGCCGTCAGCTGGGTGTGGATTCTGGGGCTCATGGGCATATTCTCGATAAAGTTCAACATCGTGAACATAATCCTCGCCACATTCATCTTCGGACAGGGCGACGACTACACGATATTCATCACCGAAGGCCTCATGTCCGAATACGCCACGTGCCGCAAAATCCTCGACTCCTATCGCAGCAGCGTCGCGTTTTCGGCGATGATAATGTTCGTCGGCATCGGCACTCTCATCGTCGCGCGGCACCCCGCAATGCGCTCACTCGCGGAAGTTACCATCATCGGGATGCTTTCCGTCGTGCTTCTTGCCTACCTCATCCCGCCGTTCATCTTCCGTTTCCTGACAACAAGGGACGGACAGCCTCGCGAATGCCCCGTGACCCTGCGCCGTCTCTGGAACTCGCTGCTTGCAGTCTCCTTTTTCCTGCTCACGGTGCTTTTCCTCGTCCCTGGCACGAAATTCTGGTTCCTTACTGGCAAGTCCGAGAAGAAACGCCTGCGCTACCACCGCTTTCTCCAGAGACTCAGCCGTTTCATAGTCAATCACATACCAGGAGTGAAATTCTCGTGGAAGAACCTCTCCGGAGAGAAATTCGACAAGCCGGCAGTCATCGTCTGCAACCATCAGTCGCACCTCGATGTGATGTTTCTTATGGCTCTTTCCCCGAAAATCGTGATTCTTACCAACGACTGGG
>CAKUPC010000082.1 GCA_934675095.1 uncultured Bacteroidales bacterium
GGATTGCAAAGGTACGCCTTTTTTCTTTACCTGCAAACTTTTTCGCAACTTTTTTCAAACTTTTTTCATCTTTTTTCAGACGGCAAATACCGACTCTTGGCTAATCGACTGGAGGACACGAGGTTAAAGAAAACGGGGCGAAGAGCCTCAGTTCTCGACGGTAAAGCCTACTGACGCGGAATTGCCGGCGGCGTCCACGATGGTCAGGGTATGTTTGCCGGCAGAAGGGCGGAGGGAGAGGCGGTGGATGAAGCGGGTCTGCCCGACATAGTCTGAGTCGAGGTGCCAGAAGATTTCTGTTTCGGGATTGAGGTGGGCGGCGGTGAAGACGACTTCGCCGGGAGAGCCGTCGAGAGACGCCGGGATGAAGATTGAGCTGCCCGGCTCGGGATAGATGAACGCCAGCGGTGATGAGGATTCGGGAACGGAGGAACTCGGAAGCGGCGGAGGCAGGGGGACATAGTCCGGATGGGAGCGGCGATAGTACCATTCCATTGCAGGAGGAAGCACGAAAAAGTTTCTCACTGCGCTTCCCGGCGCAGGAGAGGAGAGCCGGTGGGCGCCGTCATGAGACAGAAGGACGCTCCTGTGATAGGGGCAGACGGAGGTTCCCAGTCCTGCCGGAGGTATAATCAGAGAATCACGTTCCTCGCAGAACTGCCCGCACAGATGTCCCGACTTCCGGCATATTTCCGCATATACATATTCCTCACGCTCCGGTTCGTCGAACCATTCCGACGGCGGCAGCATATTATATATGTCAAAGAGGACGGGACCGGCGGTACGAGCCCCGACAAGCCCGGAAGCGGACTCCCCGTTCGCGTTTCCCGCCCAGACCCCGACGGCATAGTCCCGCGTCACGCCTATTGCCCACGCGTCACGGAACCCGTAGCTCGTCCCTGTTTTCCATGCCACCTTTCTGAGAGACGGCACGATTCTCCAGTCCATCTCGTCCGGACGGTTCACCTCCTTCAGAGAGTCGAAAATCCAGTAGAGCGCACAGCGCGACATAAGCGGCCATTCCTGCGGAATCCAGTCTGTCCGATGCTGATAGAATGCCGACATCGCCGCGTACATCCTCGTCATCTCGAAAAGCTTTCCCTCCGCGCCGCCGAGAATCAGCGAGAGGCCATAGTCCGAAGCGGGACGGGTGAGGGTCGTCATCCCGGACTTTTTCAGGAAATCATGAAAATTAGTTATTCCGTATGTGCGTAACATCCTGACATAAGGGACATTGAGAGAACGGGCAAGAGCCTCGGAGGCAGAGACGGCTCCGGAAAAGCGGAGGTCAAAGTTCTGAGGAGTGAAGCCGTTCACGTTCAGAGGCGTGTCCGGAATCAGGGTGTGCGGAAGTATGTCACCGGACTGGAGCATCGCCCCGTAAAGAAACGGCTTCAGGACGCTGCCGGTGCTCCTCGGGGAGTCGGCGATGTCAACGAGTGCGCCGTCGCGGTTGTCGGAATGGCTTGCATTGCCGCAGTATGCGAGCGTCGCGCCGGTACGGACATCGACGATGACCGCCGAAAGGTCACGGATTCCGATGCGTGAAAATTCATCATTCCAACGGGCAGCGAGGGCTTCCAGACGCGTCTGAAGGGATAAGTCTATGTCTGTGCGGATTGTTTCGCCCGGATTCGTCCGACAATACCGCTCGACGAGATGGTGGGAGCAGTCGGGAAAAGGCTGCGGCTGGTCGGGCAAGGGTTCCGCGCAGGAGAGGGAGAAAGTCATGGAGTCGATTACACCTATATTATACAGGCGGGAGAGAAGACGGTTGCGCTTCCGTTCGAGGGCGGCGCGGTTACGCCCGGGATGAATGAGCGAGGGGGAATTGGGAAGAACGGCGAGCGTGGCCGCCTCGGCCCAGGAGAGTTCGGAGGCCGGACGGCCGAAATAGCGACGGGATGCGGCTTCGATGCCGACGACATTGCCGCCGAACGGGGCGTGGGAAGCATACAGAGCCAATACTTCCTCTTTCTGGCATCGAAGTTCGAGACGGGTTGCAAGGAATGCCTCTATCATTTTTTCCCGTAATGTGCGCTCCGGCTCCCGGACTGCCCTCTGATGACTGCCTTCAGGTACTTGGACTGCCCCCTGATGACGGCTTTCAGAATGCCCCTGTTTCTTGGAGGAGCCGTTCATGGCAGCGCGTGCTCCGGCGGCCCGGCTGAGCCTGATGACCTGCATGGTGATTGTACTTCCGCCGCTGACGGTGCGGCCGGAACGGAGATTCTGAACTGCCGCACGGGCTATCGCGGCAGGATTGACCCCGTGATGGGCATAGAAATGCCTGTCCTCAAACTGGACGAGGCACACGGCATAGCGCCTCGGGACGGTGTCGGCTGGAGGGAAACGCCACTGGCCGTCCTCCGCGA
>CAKUPC010000083.1 GCA_934675095.1 uncultured Bacteroidales bacterium
CGTCAGACCGGCAAGCCAATAATTCAAAACTATATGAATAAAATCCCCGGCGACACGCGAAATGAGACGGCGTCACCGAGGAAAAATATGTTTAACTATTTCTTAGTCATTGACTTTATGAACTCGACCTCGGCGGCGTTGTATGGGGTCCCGTCGGGGTAGAGGATGTCATGAAACCAGAGCTCAGGCTCCTCGGTGAACGGAATCTTGTTGCCGTCCGCATCGGCCTTGTTCCACTCGTAGTGGCACTGCATCGCACCCTTGACGAGTCCGAAGTCGTAGGCCGCCACCTTTTCCTTCTTCAGGACAGGGAGCACGGTCTCGAAGGTGCTGCCGAACGGACGGGCAAGGTACTCGGTGCAGAAAATCGGCCGGTTGAAAGTCTTCATAAGGTCTATGAAGCGCTGCATCTCGTCAGCCGGCTGGTAGCAATGGATGCTCAGCACGTCGCAGTTCTCGCAGAGGTAGGTCACCGTCGGGAAGCGGGTGGTGAGGTTGCCGCTGCCGCTGAGGGGACGGGTGTAAATCGGAGCCGTGAGAGGCTGGGACGGGTCAATTTCGCGGGCCCACTCAAAGACCTTCTTGAGCAGAGGGTAGGTGTGGCAGGCAGGGACGTTCTCAGGCTCGTTGTAGAGACACCACGCGATGATGCGGCTGTCGTCCTTGAAGTGACGGAGCACATCCTGTTCATATTCTTTCACCCAGCCCCACTGCGACGGGTCGTTGACGGCCTCGATGCCCGGGGTCTGCGCCCAGATGCTGTTGTGGATGCCCGGAATCGGTGCTATGTCCTCATCGACGCTGCGGTCGCGCGACCCTCCGTTGGTGAAGAGGGTCACGAGGCTGCTGATGCCGTGGCTGTCGGCGATTTTCAGAAATTCCTCCACATTGGCAAAGAATGCGTCACGGTCGGCGCTCCAGACCTTGTCATGAAGGAATATGCGGACGCTGTTGAATCCGAGTTCCTCGGCCCAGCCGAGTTCCTTGTCGATTTCAGCAGGGTTCCAGGTGGATGGCTGCCACATCTGAATCTGGTTTCCGGCGTAGGCAGGGACATAGTCGCAGCCCACAGGCCAGTCATGCTCTGCATACCAGGCGTTGGCCTTTTCCTCGGACCAGCGCCCCGCAACCGGTTTTTTGTCGTTGCAGGCGGTGGCGAGTGTCGCCGCAAGGGCGAGTGTTGAGAGTATTTTTATTGTTTTCTTCATTCCTTTGTGTCATTTAGAGCGAGATATCTATTTCGTCAACTCATAAGCATAGAGGTGATCAGGCTTGAGTTCCAGAACTTTTTTGAAGAGTTTGTCAGCCTGCTTTTTGTGTCCGAGACCGAGCTCGCCCAGCGCCTGAGTGAAGTAGGCCGCCGCGTTCTTTGACTCCGTCGTGGTCGCGGTCGTGCCCTCGGCCCCGTAGAAGCTCCGGTACTCAGTCACAACGGCCGCCTTGCCGTCCTCCACCATCTGAGTGAACAGCGCCTTGGCCTCGGCCTTCCTGCCGAGTTTATGGAGCGCGAGGCCAGTCCAGTAGCGGAAGTCCCTGCTCCCCTTGAGCTTGAAGTCCTGGTTAGCCGCCAGCTCGTAGTACTTGGTCGCGTTCTCAGTGTCTCCCATGCTCTCGTAGGCAACGCCCAGCTCGTAGTTTATCTGCGCGTCGTGCGTCGCCCTCTCATCGACAAGGAATACCTGATGGTTCTCCGGGTAGGTGAACGCCTTCTCGTAGAGCGCTATAGCCCCCTTTGCGTCACCCTTTTCGAGTTTTGCCTTGCCGGCGAGAACGCACGCGTCCACGAAGTTGTCATGGAAGTTCGCCACGCCCTCCCTCGTCGGGAAGTAGCACCGGTCGAGGAGCGCGAGCACGCGGTCGTAGTCGCCGCACCATGTGCCGAGGACCACCTCCTGACTCAGAGGGTAGTAGCGCTTCTCGCAGGTCGCGTGGTGGCTCTTGAGCAGTTCGTATCTCTCCGGAACCGGAGTGCCGTTCGCCTCCATCGCCTGGTCGCATTCCTCAAGGTAGAGGGCGGCGTTCGGGTTAATCTCTATCGCCTTCCTGTAGCATCTCACGCTCTCCGCGTAGTCCTTCGTGTGAAGCCAGTTCGCCCAGCCGAGGTTCCTCCACGCGAGGTCGTCGTTCGGGTTCATCTCAACGCATCTGTGCCACTCCTTCATCGCGTTGTCAGGCTGGATGTTGTAGAGCAGGTTGCCGAGGTAGTAGTACGGCCGCTCGGAGTCCGGGCAGGCCGCCTTCGCCTTGGCGAGCACGTCTATGGTCTCCAGGCGGAACGGGTTGCAGTACCCGACGGGCATCTCGAGGGCCTCCC
>CAKUPC010000084.1 GCA_934675095.1 uncultured Bacteroidales bacterium
TATTCATTTCTGTTGCTTAATCTGTTCCCGAAGTTGTCTTATCTCGTCCTTCAGCTGAGAGTTCTCCGTGCAGAGCCTATCGACGGAAGCCTTCAGTTCCTCGTTCTCCTTTCTTACCGCCACAATCTCCGAGTTCACGGCTGTGATGTCCGTAAGTAATTTCCTGTTCTCTGAAGACAGCAGGTCAATTGATGACTGAAGGTCTTTCAGGAAGTCGTTCTTTCTTTTTCGTGAACCGGCCAACCAGCCGACAACTGCCGTGAACAAGGGGATGATGTAAGTCCCGATGAATGCCAATGTCTCCATACGTCAGCCCTCCGAAAAATAAAGTCTCATCTCCGCAAGCCGGCGTTTCTGAAGTCCCGGCAAGACAACACCTTCCGCATACACCCACCGCAGAAACTCGTCCATAATGGTGTTGTCGTCCGGATTCGCCTTAACCTTTTTTAGGAGCGTTGATTTACGGAAGTTTCCACCTCCGACATTGAACACGAACGACACAAGGGCATCGAACTGGCATTGACGAAGATTCAGGCACTCCGCATTGACGACATTCTCGACCGCAACAATGTCTTGTCGCAAGAACGCCTCCGCCTGTTCTTTCGTAATTGCCATGCCCGGCACTACTCCAGATGTATGCCCATAGCCGACAGTCCAGACTCCGGCAGGGCACCTGTAAGCAGTCAGTCTCAGCCCCTCGAACTGCCGCATTAATGAATATGCTTTCTCGCTTGCCTTCATAATATTGAGCGTTTTCTGTTTGTTTGATTTCTTAATCGTGAGAGTAATCAAAGCCCCGCCACTGGAGTCCGCTATTCCTGACGACAATCCAAGTGACGGGGCGATGATGAACTCTAAACGACGGCTACAGCGAAATCTCACCGAGCATCTCTCCGGACTTCTCACCCGTCTTGACGTTGATGAAGAAATACTTCAGGAACACTTTCGGGGCCGCTGCCGTAACCTCTCCGTGCACGGCCTTGTAGTCGGCAAGGATGTCGATCTGGTCATCGACGATGGTTCTCGGAGCTCCGATGCTCACGGCCTTGCTGTAGGCCCTAGTCACTCCCTTGCTCTGCGGAGCCGAAGCCATTATGACAAGCCGGAGGTCATCCTTCTCAGCCGGCGGGTCGGGCAACTGGAAGTGGAAGTTCGCAGCGGTGAGCGAGAGATCCGCCTCGCAAGGCGCATCGACACCCGTAAGCACCGGCGGAGTCGTGAGTGCCACACCTCCGGCCTTGACTATCCAGAAGTTCAGCCTCGAATAGAGGTTCGCCCCGGAGATCTTGCTTGACGTGCCGAGAACCGATTTGCCCTTCTGCGTGTTCGCCAATGCGTTCCACGCGAGGATCTGCGCGTTGGTGAGACCCTTCCAGCCCTGCGAGAGCTGCTTGAAGATTGCCTTGACGGAAGACTGCGCAGCCGTCTTGAAACCGCCGCCGTAACCGCGGTTGCGGATGTACTTGCGACCTCGGACCTTTGCCGCGGTCACGCCCTTCGCCGAGCCTGACATCTCCTCGAAGGCGATTGATGGAATGTACTTCATAATGAAATGGTTTTAAAATGGTTGAACAATGGTAT